>CAKTEM010000016.1 GCA_934548045.1 uncultured Faecalibacterium sp.
TTCAGGGAAGCATCCATGATGGAAACCTAATTATTCATTTTTGAACCGGTGTCCAGAAAAACGGGTACATATCAAAACGGGAGGCTCTTTTTTTGTGTTCCGGGCTGAATAAATCTTTCTGCACCATCGCACACTACAACCAGAGAATGAACATACACAAACGATGGATTGGAGTAACAACGATGGAACAGATCAGAAGGTTTCTGCGAGAGAAAGGCTTTGCTCTGGCTCTGCTCGCCTGTCTGCTGGCAGCAGCGGCGGCCGGAGTATGGGCTGTCCGCACCGTCCGCGATGAATTGAAAAAGAGCCTGACCGAGACGAAAGACCCAGCCAGCACCGCGCCGGGAATCGACGAGGGAATAAAAATCGTGCCGGAGGAGGAATACGAATGGCAGCAGGAAACCACCGAGGCGGCAAACAGCGTCTCCAATGTACCCAAGACCGCACCCAGCGTCTCGTCCGCGCCGCAAAGTGTGGCTTCGTCCTCTTCTGGTGCGGCGTCTGGCTCTGGTTCGGTGCGCGAACCCTCCGCACTGCGCACCGACTCCGAACCTGCCAGCAGCTCAGCAGCACCTGCCTCCACGCAGCCCGTCTCGGGGCGTGTCTTGAACGGTTACAGCGGCGATGAGCTGGTGTATAACAAGACGCTGGGCGACTGGCGCACCCATAACGGCATCGACTACGCCTGCGAAAAGGGCAGCACCGTCTCGTCGCCTGCCTCGGGCAAGGTCGTGACCGCCGGAATGGATGGCAACTGGGGCCCGGTGGTGGAAGTGGAAGACAGCGCAGGCCGTCTCTGGCGGCTCTGCGGCGTGACCGACGCCAAAGTGAAGCCCGGCGATACCGTGGAAGTCGGCGACAACCTCGGCAAGGTCGGCAGCGTCAGCTGTGAGTGCGCCGAGGAAAGCCATGTTCATCTGGAAGTCAAACAGGACGGCAAATACCTCGACCCGGCGAAAGTGGTGGATTAAAAAGAACAGGAGAGAGCGATGGGGCCAGCCGGTTCCATCGCTTTTTCTGTTTGTCACACAGCGACAAAAAACGGGGAAATGGTGGCGGAATCGGTTGATTTCCACAGAGCAGCTATGCTACAATGATACTGTATATCAAAACAGGCCAAAGACGGGCAGAGCTTGGAGGCGAGAGCAGATGCGAAAGAAAGTGTGGCAGATAGCAGCTGCGCTGATGGCCGTCGTACTGTTGATGACAAGCAGTTTGCTGGGCGTGGCAGCGGATGCGGAGCAGGGAGGAAACTACACGACCACCGGAACGAATGTCCGGACGGTCAGGGTCGGCTTTTTCCAGTACCCGGGGTATCATGAGATCACTGCGGACGGCAGCTATGCCGGATACGGCGTGGAGTTTCTGACCCTGCTGCAGCGGTATGCCAACCTGAACTATGAATACATCGGCTATGAGAAAAGCTGGGCGGACATGCTGGACATGCTCCAGAATGGCGAGATCGACATGGTGACCTCGGCCCGGAAGACCACCAGCCGGTCAGAGGACTTCGACTTCTCGGAACCCATCGGAACCGCACGCGCACAGATCTGCGTCCGTGCCGACGATGACCGTTTTGAGGAACGGGATTATTTTGCGCTGAACGCCAAGACCATCGGCCAGATGCTGGGGAACACACGGAATCAGGATCTGGCAAAGTTCGCGGTGGAGCAGGGCTTCGTCTACCGGACAAAGAGCTACGCCAACGAAAAGCAGATGACGGAAGCATTGCAGAACGGCGACGTGGATGCCATCATCACGACCTCCATCCGGAAGGGTTACAACGAACGGGTCGTGGCGGAGTTCGCCGAGGAACCCTTCTATGCCATGGTGCGGAAGGGTGACACCGAGCTTCTGGACGAGATCAACTATGGCATCGAGCAGATGGACATCAATGAGGGCGACTGGACGAGCCGTCTCCGGGCGGAAAACTATGTAGACGGCGAGTCGGAACAGCTGACCTTCAACAAACGGGAGCGCGCCTACATCGAAGCCGTGCAGAACGGCGAAAAGACCATCACTGTCACCGGACAGCCCGACCGCGACCCCTATTCCTTCAGCGAGAACGGCACGCTGACCGGCATCATCCCGGAATACTTTGATGAGCTGATGCAGATGGCCGGTCTGCCCTATACCTTTGTGGTGCCGGAGAACCGGCAGCAGCTGGAAGAATGGACATACAACAACACGACCGATGTCATCATGGACTGCTGCTACACCAGCGGCGTCACGCCCAACTTCCAACGGGGTGTTGCAACGGAATCCTATATGCAGATGACGACGGCACGGGTCGTCCGACGGAACTTCACCGGAAAGATCCGGACGGTGGCGACCGTCTCCGGGCAGGATGAGGTGAACGGTGACCGGGCCGATGGTGCAACGCATATCGAGTACCCCAGCCGGGAAGAGGCGTTGCAGGCCGTCAAGGATGGCAAGGCGGACGCCTGCTATGTGTATACCTACATGGCGGAAAAGTTCGTCAATCAGGATACTGACGGCAGCCTGATCTACAACATCCTGAACGAGCCAGCGTATGATGAGTACATCTATGTCCGCAACACGACAGACCACGAGCTTGTCAGCATCCTGAACAAGTGCCTCAAGGCGGACAACTCCAAGCGGCTGAACGCGCTGGTGAAAAAGTATACCGACTACCACGCGGAACAGATCACCCTGCTGGGCTTTTTGCAGAACAATCCGCTCTATACCGTGACGCTGCTGTTCGGCATCGCCGGGTTCACGGCGGCTATCATCTTCATCTCCCGGAACCGGAAAAACGCGCAGGAACTGGCCGACGAGCGGCTGGCCTACGCCGAGAGCTTACAGCAGAAGAACGAGCAGCTGGAACGGGCCATCAAACGGGAAGAAGCCGCCAGCCGCGCCAAGAGCGAGTTCTTATTTAATATGTCGCACGACATCCGGACGCCGATGAACGCCATTCTGGGCTTTACCCAGCTGGCAGAGCGGAATCTGGACGACCGGAAAAAGCTGGAAGACTACCTGAGCAAGATCAGCCGCTCGGGTGACAACCTGCTTGACCTCATCGACAACGTGCTTACCATGTCCAAAATCGAGAGCGGCGAGTCGGCCGTGAGCGAGAGCATCTGCGACCTGCACGAGCTGAGCCGGTCGATTCTCGTCTCGTTTGAGGGCGAGACGAACCGGCGGCATCAGACCCGAAAAATCGAGATAGACATCCAGCACCAGCGCGTCTGGATGGACATCACGAAGGTACGGCAGGTGTTCATGAATATCATCTCGAACGCGGTCAAGTACACACCGGACGGCGGAACCATCACCGTCACCGCCCACGAATACGACATCGGGCAGGAAGGCGTTGCGCTATATGAGACGGTGGTCGAGGATACCGGCATCGGCATCTCAAAGGAGTTTCTGCCCCACATCTTCGATCAGTTTGAACGGGAGCGGAACACCACCGAATCGGGCATCCAGGGCACCGGCCTCGGCATGGCCATCGTCAAGAAGAATGTCGACCAGCTGGGCGGCACCATCAAAATCGAGAGCGAGCTGGGCAGGGGAACCAAGGTGACCGTCCGGCTGAAATACCGTGTCGCGCCGGACGCTGAGAAACCGGCCGTTCCGGAGACAACAGCGGTGCAGGAAACCAGACAGACCGGCGGACGCATCCTGCTGGCCGAGGACAACGACCTGAACGCGGAAATTGCGATGGAGCTGCTCACCATGTCCGGGTACGAAGTCGACCGTGCCGAGAACGGCGAAACCTGCGTGGACAAGCTGACACAGGCAGAAGCTGGATATTACAACGTGATTCTGATGGACATCCAGATGCCGGTGATGAACGGCTATCAGGCGACACAGGCCATCCGGAAGCTGGAAGACCCGGCGAAGCGGAACATCGCCGTCGTCGCGATGACCGCCAACGCCTTTGACGAGGACAAGCAGAAGGCTCTGGATGCCGGAATGGACGCCTTTGTGGCAAAACCGGTCAGCATCGACCGACTCAAGGAAACACTTGCCGGATTGCAATCGAAGAGAGATTCTGGTATGATACGATAGAATGAAAATTAAAAGAAGTTTGAAGTGTGCGGAGGAAAGCGGATGGCGAAAGTTTTGATTATCGGCGCAGGTGCGGCCGGATTGATGGCGGCAGGTGCGGCGGCACGGCAGGGGCATCAGGTGACGGTGCTGGAACATACCGAGAGACCAGCACAAAAAATTCTGGTGACCGGAAAGGGCCGCTGCAACGTGACGAACGACTGCACGGCGGAAGAGTTCCTGCATCACGTCCGGACGAATCCGCGCTTCCTGTACTCGTCGCTGGGCGCGTTCCCTCCGGCCAAGACGATGGAGCTGTTCGAGTCGCTGGGCGTAGAGCTGAAGGTCGAGCGCGGAAGACGCGTCTTCCCGGTGTCGGACAAGGCGGAGGAGATTCGTCAGGCGTTGCTGCGGTATGCGCAGGATGTCGATATCGTCCACGACGGGGCGAAAAAGCTGCTGCTGGAGCCGCTGGCACAGCCGGAACCCGAAGAGCCTGCAAAGCCGGAGAATCCGCGCCACCCCAAGAAGAAAAAGGCTGGCCCGGCGTACCGCTGTGTGGGCGTCCGGGGAACCTCGGGCAGAGAGTACCGGGCGGATGCCGTTCTGGTGGCGACCGGCGGCCTGAGCTACCCCACCACCGGCTCGACCGGCGATGGCTACCAGCTGGCAAAGCAGGCCGGTCATACCATCGTGGACCCGGTGCCGAGCCTCGTCAGCCTCGTCAGCCATGACCCGGACTGCAAAAAGATGATGGGCCTTGCCCTGAAAAACGTCACCCTGACCCTCTTCGAGGACAACAAGGCGATCTTTGACGAACAGGGTGAGATGCTGTTCACCCATTTCGGCATCAGCGGCCCTCTGACCCTGAGCGCGTCGAGCCATCTGGGCGACATGAAAAAGCACCGCTACCATGCCGAGATCGACCTGAAACCGGCTCTGAGCGAGGAACAGCTCTACGATCGCATCACCCGGGATTTCGGTCTGCTGGCAAACCATGCGGCACAGGGCGCGCTGGTGAAGCTGCTGCCGTCCAGTATGCAGCCGGTCATGGTGGCACGCTGGGGCATCGACCCGGCGACCAAGGCGAACCAGATCACCCGGGAGCAGAAACGGGAGCTGGTGCAGCTGTGCAAGCACTGGAAGGTTCCCATCGACGCGCGCGGCGACCTCGCCCATGCCGTCATCACGGCAGGCGGCGTCTCGGTGAAGGAAGTTGACCCCAAGACCATGCAGAGCAAAAAGGCCGAAGGACTGTATTTTGCAGGCGAAGTGCTGGATGTGGACGCCTATACCGGCGGCTATAATTTGCAGATCGCGTTCTGCACGGCACAAGGATTTGCAAATAATTTATAAAGGAGAACCCAAAATGATTTCTGTTGCAATTGATGGGCCTGCCGGTGCAGGCAAATCGACTCTGGCACGGCGTCTGGCGTCGGAGCTGGGTTATATCTATGTGGACACCGGTGCCATGTACCGCACCATCGGCCTGTATGCCCTCCGCGCAGGCAAAGACCCCAAGGACAACGAGGCGGTGAACGCCCTGCTGCCCGAGATCGAACTGCATCTGGCATCCATTGACGGCGAGCAGCACATCTATTTAAAGGATGAGGACGTCAGCACGGCCATCCGCACCAACGAGGTAAGTATGGCAGCTTCGGCGGTCGGCGCAAACCCGGCTGTCCGCGCGTTCCTGCTGGACTTGCAGCGGAACATGGCAAAGACCCAGAACATCCTGATGGATGGCCGTGACATCGGCACCGTCGTTCTGCCCGATGCGACCGTCAAAATTTTCCTGACCGCAACGCCGGAAGCCCGTGCGACGCGCCGCTGGAAAGAGAACGTTGCGAAGGGCGACGATACCCCGTATGAAGCAGTCCTCGAGGACGTCAAGCAGCGCGACTATCAAGATACCCACCGGGCAGCCGCTCCCCTCAAGCAGGCGGAAGATGCCGTCCTGCTGGATACCTCGGAGATGAACTTTGAGCAGAGCCTTGACGCGATGAAGGCCATCATCGCAAAGAAAGTCGGCTGAGGAAGCGCGGATGGTACTATATTATATTCTGCTTCCGCTGGCGTGGCTGGTCTTTCACATCGGGTTCCGGGTGCGGTGCGTTGGCCGCGAGAACCTGAAAAAAATCGGAACCAAGGGCTGCATCATTGCGCCGAACCACGTCTCCGCCATCGACCCGGTGTTTGTGGGCATCACCCGTTTCTGGGGGAGCCGGATGGTGGTCTTCGCCAAAAAAGAGCTGTTCGAGATCAACGCTTTCCTGAGCTGGTTCTTCCGCTGTGCCGGTGCGGTCTGCGTCCGCGGCACCAAGGAAGAGCTGGGCGTCATTGAGGACGCCGTGAAACACTGCCAGAACGGCGGCACCCTTCTCATCTTCCCGGAAGGCACCCGGGAAAAAGAGGGTAAGCTGATGCAGCCCAAGAGCGGCCTGTTCGTCATTGCGGCGCAGGCCGGCGTGGATGTCATCCCGGCCCGTATTATTTACGACACCCCGGACGGGAAGATGAAGCTCTTCTGCAAGGTGACGGTCGTTTACGGCGAGCCCATCCCGGCGGCACAGTTCGCCATGGAGGGCCGCAGGGATACGAAGAAGCTGAGAGAGAATAAGCAGCTCTTGCTAGATAAGTGGACTGAGCTGGGTTAAAGGAGAACAACATGGAAATTCGTCTTGCGAAAACGGCTGGTTTCTGCTTTGGTGTCAACCGGGCAGTCGAGCTGACCTACGGCCTGCTGAAAGACGGCCACAAGGTGGCCACGCTGGGGCCGCTCATCCACAATCCGCAGGCGGTCGAGGACATGAAGAAGAAGGGCGCGCTGGTCGCCGACACGGTGGAGGACATCCCCGACGGATACGAAGTCATCATCCGGAGCCACGGCGTGCCGCGCAGCATCTACGACATTCTTGACGAGCGTGGGGTCACTTACCACGACGCCACCTGCCCCTTCGTGAAGAAGATCCAGAACATCGCGGCCAAGGCCGAAGCCGAGGGTGCCGTCCTTCTGGTGGCAGGCGACGCATCCCACCCGGAGGTGCAGGGCATCGTCGGACATACCCGGGGGGAGGTATTCGTCTTCAGCAATCTGGACGAATTGAAGGCGTGGAAAGGCCCTTCTGACCCCCAAAAGCCCATTTTTGCGGTTGCACAGACAACATTTCAGGTAACAAAATGGCAAGAAAGTTCGGAGTTTCTCAAAAAAGCCTATACAAACGCCCGAATTTTTGATACAATATGTAATGCGACGTGGGCGAGGCAACAGGAAGCGGAAGACCTCAGCCAACAATGCGACATTGTTGTTGTCATTGGCGGTCATCATTCTTCCAATACCCAAAAGCTGGTACAGGTCGCCGCAAAACACACGCGTGCCGTAACGGTCGAGACAGCGAGCGAACTTCGGCCGGAATGGTTTGCAGATGTAAAAATGGCGGGCGTGACAGCCGGGGCTTCAACGCCATCGTCTATTATTGAGGAGGTACTTAACAGTATGAGCGCAGAAATCAATGACAGCATGAGCTTTGAGGAGATGCTGAACGCATCCGAGGAAAAGCGTGTTCATGCAGGCAGTATTGTGAAAGGAATCGTGACCAGCATCTCTGCCAACGAGATCCAGGTGGATATCGGTGCGAAGCAGACCGGCTTTGTCAAGCTGAGCGAGCTGACCGATGATTCCTCCGCCAAGGTCGAAGACCTGGTGAAGGTTGGCGATGAGCTGGACCTCATCGTCGAGAAGGTTATGGATCAGGACGGCGTCATCCAGCTCTCCCGCAAGAAGCTCGCATCTCGCAAGGGCATGGAAGAGATCGCCAAGGCAGCTGAGTCCGGTGAAGTCGTCGAGGGCGATGTCACCGAGTTCAACAAGGGCGGCGTTGTCGTCAATGTCAAGGGCGTCAAGGTGTTCGTTCCCCGTTCTCAGGCTACTATGCGCCGCGACGAGGACTACACTGCTCTGGTCGGCCAGCACGTTCAGCTGGTCGTCACCGAGTGCTCCGGCCGCAAGATCGTCGGCAGCATCAACAAGGTCACCGCTGAGCAGAACAAGGCAAAGCGTGAGGAGTTCTGGGCAAATGTCGAGGTGGGCAAGACCTACACCGGCGTTGTCAAGAGCCTGACCTCTTACGGTGCATTCGTCGATATCGGCGGTGTGGACGGCCTGTGCCACATCAGCGAGCTGAGCTGGAACCGCATCAAGCATCCCTCTGAGGTCGTCTCTGTGGGCGACACCATCGAGGTGTATGTGAAGGATATCGACCGTGAGAACCACAAGGTCTCTCTGGGCTACAAGAAGGCTGAGGACAACCCCTGGGAGCAGCTGAAGAACAACTACCCCATCGGCAGCACCTTCCATGCTCCGGTCGTGTCTCTGACCAAGTTCGGTGCATTCGTCCGCATCCTGCCGGGTGTTGACGGTCTGGTCCACATCAGCGAGATCAGCAATGACCGCGTTGAGAAGGTCTCCGATGCACTGAAGGTCGGCGATATGGTCGACGTCAAGCTGCTGGATGTTGACTTCGACAAGAAGCGCATCAGCCTGTCCATGAAGGCTCTGCTGAACAACGAGGACTAATCTTTCTCGCTTGTAAGGCAAACGCCGGACACAATGCAATCAGAACAGCCCCGTTGCCGGGTAACGGCGGTGGGGCTGTTTTTTTAATAGCCCTCTCAGGCCGCTTCGCGTCCAGCTCTCCCAGAGGGAGAGCCTTTGGCAGGCCGGGCAAGTAAAGCGCAAACGCAAAATAGTGGGCCTTGCGTTTAATGAAAGCGAGGACGAAAGTTATGATAAAGTGGATCAAAGAACGCTGGGAAGTGCTGTCCTACCTGTTTTTCGGGGTGATGACGACCCTGCTGAACATCGTGCTGTACGCGCTGTTCAACAAGCTCTTCGGCTACGAGGCCGCGAACAGCTGGGGCAACGTGCTGGATAATTTCCTCTGCATCCTGTTCGCCTACGCCACCAACCGGACGTTCGTCTTCGCCAGCAAAACGAAGGGCAAAGAGGCGTTCGCCGAATTCGGCAAGTTTTTCGTCTGCCGTCTGGGTACGATGATACTTGACGCTGTTATCATGGTCGTGGGCGGAAATCTGCTGGCGGCTCCCGGCGCGGCTCTGATCGAAAAGCTGACTGGCGGTGTCTTCGGCATCTCTGTCATCAGCAGCGTGGACGGCCCCACGGCAGTCTTCGTGACGAGCCGCATCACCGCACAGGAAATCTGGGGTCTCGGCGTCAAGTTCGTCTCGAACGTGGCCGTCATCGTGCTGAACTACCTGTTCAGTAAGGTGTTTGTGTTTACCCGTAAGAAGGATGACTGACCTGCCGCAGGCAGAGCAGCCGCCTGAAAAATATTTGGAGGTACAGTTTTATGAAACGTGGTTTGAAAGGCTTCGCATTTCTGGTTTCCGGTCTGGTTCTGGGCATCATCGGCGCAACGGTTTCGACAACTGCGATCGCACTGAGTGCGGTGGGTATGGCAAAAGTCCGCCATGCCAGCAAGAACTGAACCATTACAGGAGGAAAAAACAATGACTCGTGAAGAGATCCTGTCTCATGTAGACCACACCCTGCTCAAGCCGGAAGCTACCTGGCCGCAGATCCAGACCCTGTGCGATGAGGCCATCGCCAACCACACCGCGTCTGTCTGCATCAACACCTGCTACGTCAAGCAGGCCGTCGAGTATATGGCTGGCCGTATCCCGGTCTGCTGCGTGGTCGGCTTCCCTCTGGGTGCAATGGACACCGCAAGCAAGGCATTTGAGGCCAAGACTGCCATCGAGAACGGCGCATCTGAGGTCGATATGGTCATCAACATCGGCCGCCTGAAGAACGGCGAGTACGACGCAGTGCGTGAGGACATCCGTGCCGTCAAGCAGGCCGTGGGCGACAAGATTTTGAAGGTCATCATCGAGACCTGCCTGCTGACCGACGCAGAGAAGGAAAAGATGTGCGACATCGTCTGCGAGGCTGGCGCGGACTACATCAAGACCAGCACCGGATTCTCCACCGCAGGCGCGAACTTCCACGACGTGGAGCTGATGGTCAAGGGCGTGCATGGCCGCTGCAAGGTCAAGGCTGCCGGCGGCATCTCCACCGTTGACGATATGGAGCAGTTCCTCGCTCTGGGCGCAGACCGCCTCGGCACCTCTCGCGCTGTTAAAATTCTGAACGGCGAGCAGGCAAAGGGCTACTAAGCCCGGCCTGTGCTGCCCACTGTGGAGAATCAAGTGATAAAGTGACAAAATAGTAGCTTATATACGTTAAATATAGCCACTTTATCAGTTTGCGAAAGTGACAGTGATTGATAAACTGACTCACTTTATCAGCAGGTGCTCACTTTATCACCTTGATAAAGTGACTTTCTGAACGTAGCAATGATGAAAAAGTGTCACTTTATCAGATAACACCACCACAGAGGCGACAGCAATGTGGGAGATATCGCCTTATCAATTTATGAACCTTGTCTAAAAAGAGTGATACTCTTCTTGACAATTGGACGAAGGGATGATAAGATATCTCTCGAAAACAACTGAATACCGACTTATCAAGAGCGGCTGAGGGGACAGGCCCTGTGAAGCCCGACAACCTGTGCGAAAGCATAAGGTGCCAAATCCTGCGGGAAACCGGAAGATAAGAGTGCAACGCTCAGAACTTCGGTTCTGGGCGTTTTTATTGCGCAAAATCTTGATGGACGGGTATGAAGCTGGCAAGATACACACACCCAAAACCAAGGAGGTTTGCTACTATGGCAAAGCATCATCTGTTTACCTCGGAGTCTGTTACCGAGGGACATCCCGACAAAATCTGCGACCAGATCTCGGACGCTATCCTCGACGAGATCCTGACCCACGACCCCGACGCGCGTGTTGCATGTGAGACCTGCGCATCCACCGGTCTGGTCCACATCATGGGCGAGATCACCACCAACTGCTACGTCGATTTCCAGAAGATCGTCCGTGAGGTCGTGGCAGACATCGGCTACACCCGTGCAAAGTTCGGCTTCGACGCTGACACCTGCGCGGTCATCTCCAACATCGACGGCCAGAGCCCCGATATCGCTCTGGGTACCAACGATCAGGTCGGCGGTGCTGGCGATCAGGGCATGATGTTCGGTTATGCCTGCGACGAGACCCCCGAACTGATGCCCATGCCCATCAGTCTGGCACACAAGCTGGCAAAGCGTCTGACCGAAGTGCGCAAGAGCGGCGAGATGGATTACCTGCGTCCGGACGGCAAGAGTCAGGTCACCGTTGAGTACATCGACGGCAAGCCTGCCCGTGTCGATGCAGTCGTCATTTCCAGCCAGCACAGCGATAGCGTTGACATGGAGAAACTCCGTGCTGACGTGATGGAAAAGGTCATCAAGGCGACCATCCCGGCAGAGCTGCTGGACGAGAACACCAAGTATTACATCAACCCCACCGGCCGCTTCGTCGTGGGCGGCCCTCAGGGTGATACCGGTCTGACCGGCCGCAAGATCATTGTCGACACCTACGGCGGCTACGCTCGTCACGGCGGCGGCGCGTTCTCCGGCAAGGACCCCAGCAAGGTCGACCGCAGCGCAGCTTACGCTACCCGTTGGGTCGCAAAGAACATCGTTGCTGCCGGTCTGGCAAAGCAGTGTGAGGTTCAGGTCGCTTACGCCATCGGCGTGGCCAAGCCCGTCTCCATCATGGTCGATACCTTTGGCACCGGCACCGTGGAGGATGAGAAGATCGAGCAGGCTGTCGAGAAGGTCTTTGACCTGACCCCGGCTGCCATCATCCGTGACCTCGACCTGCGCAAGCCCATCTACCGCAAGCTCGCTGCTTACGGCCACATGGGCCGCGAGGATCTGGGCGTGAAGTGGGAGAACACCGACCGCGTGGAAGAGCTGAAGGCGGCTGTGGCATCGCTGTAATAGCCCTCTCAGTCACCTGCGGTGACAGCTCCCCCAGAGGGGGAGCCATTGGCAAATCGGCGCAGTCTGTGATAAACGCACAAAGCTTCGAAAAAAGATAAAACAAGATAGCCCTGCTGACGAGGTTCAGATGCTTCTGAATCCAGTCCGCAGGGCTATTGCTTTTGTTATAGAGAATTACTGTTTGGTTTGAGCCTTCTTATTCATGTAGAGATAATAGCACACGCTCATGAGGACACCGACGGCCGTGGAGATAGGAGCGGCAAGGCCGATTTTCGTCAGGTTAGTGTTGGGCTGGATGCTCATGAAGTAGGCCAGCGGCAGGCGCACCAGCAGGGTCTGGATGATGCCCTGCGCCATGACGAAGAGGGTCTGTTCGGTGCCGTTGAAGTAACCCAGCATCGTGAAGAGGATGGCGGTTCCGATGGTCTCGAGCGCAAAGCCTTTCAGGTAGTCGAAAGCGTTCTGGATGACAGCCGGGTCGGTCGTGAAGATGCTGGAAAGCAGGTCGCCCTTGAACAGGACAAGGCAGAAGACCGCCACGCCGAAGACCAGGCCGACGCCGATGCCGGTGAACATGGACTTTTTCGCGCGCTTGGTGTTGCCTGCGCCGATGTTCTGGGAGACGAAGGATGCCATCGACTGCATCAGCGAGCTGGGAATGAGCATCGCGAAGTTGACGATCTTACATGCCACGCCGTAGCCAGAAGAAGCTTCCAGACCCAGACGGTTGACGAAGGCGCAGAGGGCAAGGAAGGAGAGCTGAGTCAGAAACTCCTGCAATGCCAGCGGCAGACCGATGCCGAGGAACTTTTTGCACTGGAGGTTCAGGCGGAAATCCGACTTGCGGATCTTGAAGGGCAGGTCTTTCTTGAGGAGCATCACGATGGCGCAGACGACGCTGACGGCCTGTGCCATGACGGTAGCGATGGCGGCACCGGCGGCATCCATCTTGAACCCGGCAACGAAGAGCAGGTCGCCGAAGATGTTGACGATGCAGGCCACCAGAACGAACAACAGCGGCGATTTGCTGTCGCCCAGTCCACGGAAGATGGCCGAGAGCAGGTTGTAGGCGACGATAAAGAAGATGCCGCCGCCGCAGATGCGGACGTAGCTTGCGGTCAGGTCGACAGCCTCGGCAGGGGCCTGCATCAGGATGGAGATGGGCCGTGCAAAGAAGACCATGACGACGAACAGCACCAGCGAGATGAGGGCGAACACGACACCGGCACCGCCGATGACCGAGCCGATGAGTTCGGGCTTTTTCTCGCCCAAGTAGCGAGCAATCAGCACCGTGATGCCCATTGCGAGCTGAGTGACGACGAAGGTGACGAGGTTCAGCACCTGACTGCCGGTGGAAACGCCGGAAAGGCCGGACGTGGTGCCAAAGTGTCCGACCACGAGCAGGTCAACGGCACCGTAGGCGGCCTGCAGAATCAGTGCGCCCAGAATGGGGAGCATGAAGAGGGCAAGCTTTTTCAGGATGCTGCCCTGTGTAAAATCGGTCTTATCAGATTTTGAATTCAAAGTTCTCTTCTCCTTTCACACATGACCCGGTACAGGGTCTCGATGGTGCGGATGGTGGTCTCGGCATCCGCGTCGGAAATGTCCTCTAAATAGGGGAGCAGGCTGCGGAAATACTGGGCGTCGTACTTCTCGGAGAGGGCTTTCCCCTCCTCGGTGAGGGAAAGATAGGTGACACGGCCATCCTCGGAGGAAGCCAGCTTTTTCAGATAGCCTTTCGTCTCCATCTCCTTCACCGTCCGGGTCACGCCGGGCCGGGGCAGGTTGAGCTTGCCGCTGATGTCGGACACCTTGACACGGATGCCCTCCTGTTCCAGACGCTGGATGGCGTCGAGGTATTGGATATAGGACGGCAGGACACCGGCAGGCAGCGGCGGAAGCAAATCGCGCGCACGCTTGCCCTCGTAGCAGGCATCCATCAGCCGTTTGATGAGTTCGGCGGTCATGGAAGACTCCTTTCGCAAATGGTTATCAAAGATAATTACATCGGATAATTATATGGAAATCAGAAGATTTGTCAAGCACCTTTGCAAAATGAGTCGGTTTTTGTAAAAAAGTCACAGAGTCCGGTCGTAAAAGGAAAAACAGATGTGCAAGGCGCAGAAAATGGGGGTTTGGGTAAAGTTTCTGGTGGCGAAAAGGTAAAACTGTGATAAAATAAAGACGGATATGCACGTCCACGTCTGCGTTTTATCGGAACATTAAGGAGTTGTAACTATGGCTGATATTAACCCTAAGGATTGTTTCTTGCAGAATCAGGTCGCTGACCTGCGCCTCATCGCCTGCCCGGGTGCTGAGGAACTGACCAACCTCATCGACAAGCACCTTGTCCGCTGGGCAAATGATGCCGGCCTGAACGAAAAGACCTTCATCATCCCGGCAGAGTGCCCCCGTTTCCAGAGCGGCGACGCAAAGGGCCTTGTGCAGGAGTCTGTGCGCGGTGACGATATCTTCATTGTGGTCGACCCCGGCAACTACAGCGTGACCTACAAACTGTTCAACTATGTCAACCATATGTCTCCGGACGATCACTTCGCCAACCTGAAGCGTATCATTCAGGCTGTGGCTGGTAAGGCACACCGTGTCTCGGTCATCATGCCCAGCCTGTACGGCGGCCGTCAGCATCGCCGCGTCGTCCGCGAGAGCCTCGACTGCTCGGTTGCCCTGCAGGAGCTGCAGAGCATGGGCGTGCGCAACATCATCACTTTCGACGCACATGACCCCCGTGTCGTGAACTCGGTGCCTCTGATGAGCTTCGACAACGCAATGCCGACCTATCAGGTGCTGAAGAGCCTGCTCCACAAGAACCCGGAGATCTCCTTCGACAAGGAAAAGTTCATCGTCGTCAGCCCGGACGAGGGCGCAATGAGCCGCAACATGTACTTCTCCAGCGTTCTGGGCTGCAATCTGGGCATGTTCTACAAGCGTCGTGACTACACCCGTGTCGTCAGCGGCCGCAACCCTATCGTCGCACATGAGTATCTGGGCGATTCCGTCGAGGACAAGACCGTCTTCATCGCCGACGATATCATCGCATCCGGCGAGAGCATGCTGGAAGTTGCCACCAACCTGAAAGAGCGCGGCGCAAAGCGCATCATCGCAAACGCCACCTTCCCGCTCTTCACCAGCGGTCTGGAGAAGTTCGATCAAGCTGTTGCGGATGGCCGTCTGGACTACGTTGTGGGTACCAACCTGACCTACCGCCTGCCCGAGCTGCTGACCCGTGACTGGTATGTTGACGTCGACGTTTCCAAGTACGCCGCATACTTCGTGGTCGCTCTGAACCACGACATGTCTGTTTCCAGCATCATCGACCCCATCAAGAAGATCGAGGCTCTGCTGGCAAACCGCTAAGCGTTATAGAGATAAACAAAGAGGCTGTTCACCGGAACCCCGGCGAACAGCCTTTTTTGCGTGTATAAATTACAGTTTATTGTTTCGTAAATACTTTACCAACACAGGCACCTCATAAACCATCATGAGGACCCAGCCGACGGCGTAGCTATACGGCAGGGCCTCGATATCCATCTTGAGGACGAGGACGAAGAGGGCGGCAGCGGCCACACGGCCTGCCATGTTGAGCATACTGCTGTTCAGGGTGATTTTCAAATCGCCCAGTCCGCGGAAACCGCCTTGGATGCCGTTCGTCAGCGCAGGCATCAGATAGAAGAGAGAGACGAGCTTCAGGAAGCGCATACCAAGCTCGACCACCTCCGGCTCGTCGGCGAACATCCGGATGATGGGCTCTGCGCCAAAGAAGCAGATGGCCGTGACGATAACGGCGTAGACAAGCTCGATTTTCAGGCCGCAGAAGAAGCCCTGACGGACACGCTCCTTTTTGCCAGCACCCTCGTTCTGTGCCATCAGGGTCGTCATGGCGTGGCCGATATTCTGCTGAGGGATGTAGGCGAAGTCGTCGATGCGGCTGGATGCGGTGAACGCCGCCATGGCGTTGACACCCATCGTGTTGACGATGGCCTGCACGGCAATTTTACCCAGCTGAACCGTCGCCTGCTGCATGGCACTCGTCCAGCCGTAGCTGACAGTCTTGCGCAGGAGGGAAGCGTCAAAGACGAACCAGCGTCTGCCCAGCTGCAAGACCGGAACCTTGATTTGAATGTAAACCGCGCAGAGGATGCAGCAGAGAAATTCGCTC
The DNA here is from genome assembly GCA_934548045.1 of uncultured Faecalibacterium sp. GTDB lineage: Bacteria > Bacillota > Clostridia > Oscillospirales > Ruminococcaceae > Faecalibacterium. The sequence goes on from CAKTEM010000016.1 coordinate 16,099, forward strand.
AGGACGGTGGACAGTGCGCAGCCCTCGGAACCCCAGTGCAGGGCGCGGACGAAGAAGAGGTCGCCGCCGATGTTCAGCACCGAGCTTATCATCAGAAAGTACAGCGCGCTTTTGCTGTCGCCCAGCGCGCGCATGGTGGCGGCGAGGAAGTTATAGAAGAAAGTGAAGATGAGTCCGGCAAAGACGATGCGGAGATAGTTCACCGCGGTGGGAAGAATCTCGGTCGGGACTTGCAGCAGCCGGAGAAGGGGATTCGCCAGCAGGATGCAGAGGGCGGAAAACGCCAGCGAGAAGACCGTTCCGGCGATGGCGGTGGTGGACACCTGCCGCTCCACCAGTTTCTGGTCGCCTGCGCCGAAGGCTGTGCTGACAAGGATGCCTGCACCAAGGCACATGCCGTTGATGAACAGAATCGCCAGCGTCATGAGGGGGTTGGAAGTGCCGACGGCAGCAAGGGCGTCCTCGCCGACGAATTTGCCGACGATGATGCTGTCGGCGGCGTTGTAGGTCAGCTGGAACAGGTTGCCCAGCACAAGGGGAATGGTGAAATTGACCAGCAGCGGAGTGATGGAGCCGGTCGTCATGTCTTTTGTCATTTGAAATCTCTTTTCTTAAATCGTTGTTCGTCCGCTGAAAATCGCCAGAGCAGAGCGGCTGGTGCCGTTGGCGATGAGCTGCGCGGCGGCGTGAAGGGCCGCGCCTGCGCTGGGCGAAGCCGGGATGGCGTCGGTGCGCAGGACACGCTGGGCGGCACGGGTAGCGTCGGTGGTGGAGACGGCGGCCACATTGTCCACGACGTAGGAGTTGAAGTTTTTCGGCACAAAGCCAAAGCCGATCTCCGGGATGCCGTGGTTGCCGATGAAGCCGCCGGCCAGAGCCTGACTTTCGTATGGCTCCACGGCTACGATGCGGACATCATTCGTCCATGCCTTGATGGTCTCGCCCACGCCGGTGATGGTGCCTGCGCTGCCCACGCCGATGGCGATGGTGTCCACAAGGCTGGCGTTCTCCCGGGCGATGGAGCGGACGATGGCCGGGCCGGTCACACGGCGGTGGTACTCGGGGTTGTCGTCGTTGGCGAGCCAGTTCATATAGTACCAGCCCTTTTCGGCAGCCGTCCGTTCGGCCAGTGTCCGCGCGCCCTGAAGCCCGGAACGGGTGGGCGAGTGCAGAATTTTCGCGCCCATCCGGAGCAGACCCTCCTGACGCAGGGCAGGGGCGTCTTCGGGCATGACCAGCACCACCGGATGCCCGGCAGTCAGTCCGGCCAGCGTCAGCGCGGACGCGAAGGAGCCGGAAGAAGCTTCGATGATGGGCTGGCCGGGCAGCAGGCCGTGACGCTCGGCGGCAAGGGCCAACATTCCTTCCGCAAGGGAATCGCGCGCCGTTCCGGTCGCGCCGTTGAAATCCAGATACGCATACAGCCGCCCACGCAGTCCGCAGTCCGCAAGATAGCCGCGAAGCTCCACGATGGGGCAGGGCAGGAGCGTCTGGTAAAAGTTGGGGTAAATGTTTGACACGGAAACCTCCTGATATTTTTTCTTTTAATCGTATCGCAAACCACTCCCACCGTCAAGAAGCGGTTTGGCGAAAATGGAGAATTTTTGGGCAAAAAATCAGCAAAGTGATGCAAAAAATGCTTGACAAGAGGGGTTGGTTCTGCTATACTCCCTTTGTAAAGCAAAAAACCTTTACAAATACCGGAGGTCAGAGCGGTGGCAAAAGATTTAGAGATGGGCTATCTGCTCGATTTTTACGGCGAGGTGCTGACCGAGAAACAACGGGAAATGCTCCGCCAGTATTACAACGATGACCTCTCCCTCAGCGAGATCGGAGAGAACTTCGGGATCACCCGGCAGGGCGCGCGCGATGCCATCAAGCACGGCGAGACGACCCTGAAAGAGCTGGAAGCCAAAGTCGGCTTTGCGGCCCGGTATCGCCGGGTGCAGGAAAAGCTCGAAGAGCTGGAACAGATGGTGATCGACGCACGGTTCCGCAGCACCGGCCCTCACGCCGACCTGACGACGACCGATTATGCGGACACCCTGACGAAGATGCTCGAGATGATCCGTTCCATCGACGAAGTGAACGAGAGCTGAACATTAACATTTTGGGAGGAACACCGAACAATGGCATTTGAATCTTTGACCGACCGCCTTGCCGGTGTGTTCAAAAAGCTGCGCGGCCACGGCAAACTGACCGAGGCCGATATCAAGGCAGCGATGCGCGAAGTCCGGATGGCTCTGCTGGAAGCGGACGTCAACTACAAGGTAGCAAAGGACTTCTGCGCCAAGGTCTCCGAGCGCGCGATGGGTCAGGAAGTCATGGAGAGCCTGACCCCGGCGCAGCAGGTCGTCAAGATCGTCAACGAGGAACTTACCACCCTGATGGGCGGCGAGGAAGCCCCGAAGCTCATCGTGAAGAACAAGGGCCAGACGATCATCATGCTCTGCGGCCTGCAGGGCAATGGTAAAACGACCCACGCGGCAAAGCTTGCGAAATACTTCATCAAGCAGGGCCGCCGCCCGATGTTGGTCGCCTGCGATATCTATCGCCCGGCTGCTATCGACCAGTTACAGGTCGTCGGCAAGCAGGCAGGCGCACCGGTCTTTACGCTGGCAGGCGAGAAACCGCCGGTCATCGCGAAAAAGGCTCTGGCTCATGCCAAGGACTACGGCAACGACATCATCATCCTCGATACCGCAGGCCGTCTGCAGATCGACGAAGTCCTGATGCAGGAGCTTGTCCAGATCAAGGAAGCCGTTCCGGTCGATGAGACCCTGCTGGTCGTCGATGCGATGGCCGGTCAGGACGCTGTCAACGTTGCAAAGACCTTCAACGAGACGGTCAGAATCGACGGCATCATCCTCACCAAGACCGACGGCGATACCCGTGGCGGCGCGGCACTGTCCGTCCTGTCCGTCACCGGCAAGCCCATCAAGTTCCAGGGTACCGGCGAGAAGCTGGACGACCTCGAAGTCTTCCATCCTTCCCGTATGGCAAGCCGCATCCTCGGCATGGGCGATGTACTGAGCCTCATCGAGCGCGCGCAGGACGCCGCCGATGAAAAGGCCGCCGAAGAGACCGCAAAGCGGATGCTCGAGAATAAGTTCGACATGAACGACATGCTCGACCAGTTTGCACAGATCCGCAAGATGGGCGGCGCAGGAGCGATGCTCTCGATGCTGCCGGGCGGTGCCGGCATCGACCCCAGTCAGATCGACGAGAAGGCGTTTGACCGCATCGAGGCGATGATCTACTCGATGACCAAGGAAGAGCGCGAAAAGCCCTCCATCATCAACCCGAAGCGCAAACGCCGCATCGCGGCCGGCAGCGGCACCCGGGTCGAAGACGTCAACAAGCTGCTCAAGCAGTTTGAGATGATGCAGAAGATGATGAAGCAGTTCAAGAAGAGTCCGAAGGGATTCGCACGGCGTCTGGGCGGCATGATGGGGAATCCCAATGCGTTCAAAGGTCTGAAATAACAGTGGTATAAGACCCCGAAGCTGGGTTTGTACAGATAAATAAAAACGCTCTGCAAAAGAGCATCACAAGATTTTTGGAGGATATTTATTATGGCAGTTAAGATTCGTCTGCGCCGCGTTGGTGCTAAGAAGGCTCCCTTCTATCGTGTTGTTGTCGCTGACAGCCGCTTCCCCCGTGATGGCCGCTTCATCGAGGAGATCGGCACTTATGATCCGAACAAGGAGCCCTCTGTCGTGAACATCGACGCTGAGAAGGCAAAGCAGTGGATCGCTAACGGCGCACAGCCCACCGACACTGTCCGCGTGCTGCTGAAGAAGTCTAACGTTCTGTAAGTAGGAGGGCTGACTCATGCAGGAGCTGTTGCTGGCAGTTGCCCGCGGCCTCGTTGAGGATAAGGACGCCGTCAAGGTCACGGTGGACGCCCCCCGCGAGGACGGCACCATCGTCTACCACCTGAGCGTGGCAGAGGGAGATATGGGCCGTGTCATCGGCAAGCAGGGCCGGATCGCAAAAGCCATTCGTGTGGTGATGCGCGCGGCTGCTGTGCGGGTCGATGAAAAGGTCCTTGTTGAGATCGACTGAGTACCCTACTGGCCCTTTGCCTTCCGGCAGAGGGCTTTTTTGTATTTAAAAACAGAAAGTGAGATAGATTCCGCCTGCGGCGGAATCTATCTCAAAAACACAAGATAAATAGCAGGAGATTAAGATGCAGCAATATCTTGAGGCTGGCAAAGTCGTCACCACCCACGGGGTGCGCGGCGAAATGAAGCTGGAACTGTGGTGCGACGGCGTGGCGTTCCTGAAAAAGGCCGGCAAGCTGTACCCCTCCGCCAAGGGCGGCAGGGTTTACAACATCGAGTCCATCCGTCCGCAGGGTCAGATGGCACTGCTCAAGCTCGAGGGCGTCGATGACATGGATGCGGCCCGGGCGATGCGCGGTCAGGTGTTCTACTTCGACCGGAACGACGCGACCCTGCCCGAGGGCCGCTGGTATGTCGCCGACCTCATCGGCTGTGAAGTGCGTGATGCCGACACCGGCAAGGTCTACGGCGTCGTCACCAGCGTCGACCATCCGGGCGCACAGGACATCTACACCGTCAAGGCCCCCAACGGCAAGGAGTATATGTTCCCGGGCGTGGACGCCTTCCTGAAAGAGCGGAATCCGCCGGAGGGATACATCCTCGTGACTCCCATCCCGGGCCTGCTGGACGACGATTTTGACAGTGAACGGGAGGAAGAGTAAGCTATGGGGATGCGTGTTGACATCGTGACCCTCTTCCCGGAGATGTGCCAGCAGGTGCTGGATGCCAGCATCATCGGCCGTGCGGCCAAGCGCGGCTACATCGAGACCCACTGCCACCAGATCCGGGATTACACCCTCAACCGCCAAAAGCAGACCGACGACTATCCCTATGGCGGCGGCTGCGGCATGGTGCTGTATGCGCAGCCCATCGCAGACTGCCTGCGTGCTGTCCAGAAGGAAGTCGAGGAACAAGGACGGCCCAAGCCGCATATTGTATTCTTGACGGCAGGCGGTGCGCGGTACACCGAGGAACATGCCCGGCGGCTGGCCGAGTACGATAACCTGACCCTGGTCTGCGGCCACTACGAGGGCATTGATGAGCGCGTCATCGAGGCCTTTGCGGATGAGGAGATCTCCATCGGCGACTATATCCTGACCGGCGGCGAGCTGGCAAGTCTGGTCGTGGCAGACAGCGTCCTCCGCCTGAAACCCGGCGTTCTGGCCGAGCAGAAGGGCTATGAGGAAGAGAGCTACTGGGATGGCCTGCTGGAATATCCCCAGTATACCCGTCCGGAAGTCTGGGAAGGCCGCGCCGTTCCGCAGGTGCTGCTGGGCGGCGACCACCAGAAAATCGACGCATGGCGCGGTGAACAGAGCCGTACCCGTACCCGTCTCCGCCGTCCGGAACTCTATGAACAGTGGTGTGAGACTCACCCCATCACCGAGCTGCCGAAGTGGAAACGCGGCGAGAATATGCGGCTGGTGAAGACCGAGGAGCAGTGGAACGCTGCAGCGAAGCTGTTCGCCGGGGGCCGCCGCACGGTTTGTGCTGAGAGCTGGACGCCGGAATATCTCGAAAGCCTGACCGAGGAGAGCTTCCTTGAGCAGTTGAAAGCCGAGAAAAAAGAGGGCTGGGTCTGCTACCTCCACACGACAAAGGATGTGCCGGACGGAATGGTGAGCGTCAACCACAAGACTGGTGAGATCGAACATCTCTTTGTGGCTGAGTCCGCCCGTGGAAAGGGCATCGGCATGAAGGTGCTGGACTTTGCCCGGAAGAAACTGGAAGAGCATGAACACCCGGCCCTGACCGTGCTGAATACCAACAGCCGGGCCATCGCCCTTTATCGCCGGATGGGCTGGAACGTCACCGGAAAAGCGATGGTCTTCGACCCCAAAACCGACAGCACTGTTGTCAAATACAGTGAGCTGCTGGTGATGCAGTACGAAGGTTGAAACGGGTCGAATCCCCGAAATTGTTGAAAACTTTTGTGTTACACAGCTAAGGTTGGGGGAATAATTTTGTTGTCTTTGTATAAAAGGTTAAAAATGACCCCCACTTCATTGGGGAATCCGCCAAAAATGCGTCGAAGGACTGTACAACGGTTTGGGCTTGCGATAAAATAGGTACAACACAACAGGCACAATACATTCTGCATATCCCGAGAACGATAATAGATAGGAGCGTTTTACTATGTACGTCAAAGAAGTTACCGTTGAAAATCAGGTTGGTCTGCACGCCCGTCCCGCAACTTTCTTCATCCAGAAGGCTAACGAGTTCAAGTCATCCATCTGGGTCGAGAAGGAAGAGCGTCGTGTGAACGCAAAGAGCCTGCTGGGTGTCCTGTCTCTGGGCATCGTGGGCGGTACCACCATCCGCATCATCGCCGATGGCGCAGACGAGCAGGCTGCTGTTGACGGCCTGATCAAGCTGGTCGAGTCCGGCTTCGCAGAGTAATTCGAGCCTTTGAGAAATGAAAGCGGCAGGGTGACCTGTCGCTTTTTTGGTATTTCCCCGAAAGGAGGCGGAGCATGGCAGAAACGATACAGCGAACGCTGCTGAACGCACTGCGAGAGGAAAAGGCCGGGCATCCATCCGTTTCAGGATGGCAATGGCCGGGTGGGCCGGCTGATTTTGTTCAAAGAGTGCCTGCGGTATGACATCGTGCCGTTCATCATCGACGAAGAGCTGAAACTTTTCTACTATCGCGGTCTGCATGAGTGGAAAACCGAGCCGGGCGATCTGATGGATACCTGCCTAGCGGCGCAGGATAAGTTCAAGGCATATCTCGATTATTTCCGGATCTCGTATCAGGATTGACAGGAGGCGGAAGATGAAGACCAAAAAGGGCTGGTATATCCTGCTGGCGGTATGGGTGATTTTGCTGGCGGCAGGGATCTTATCTTATGCCGGGATGCTGCCGCTTGGCAATGTGAGCGGATGGTTCTTTCCGGCCTGTGCGGTGGGTATCATCGCCTGTGTCTGGAATATCATAAACAAAAACTAAAGGGAGGACATTCTGATGAAAGAGAACACGAAGGAAAAAATCTACAACTTTTTGGAAAAAGCTCATGACCTGTGCGACTCGGGCAAACCGTGGTATGTGTTCCTCGGCATGTGGGCGGTCGTGCTGGTGCTGGATGTCATCTGCCAGCTGTTCAGCGAGGAGAAACCCAAGCTGTGGTGCTGGCTCATGGCGGCAATGGGCGTCGTGAACTGCTTCCTGAACCTGAAGATCTGCCGTCTGAACCGCGAGAAGAAAGCCGCCGAAGCTGACGTATGACAAAAGCCGAACTCTACCAGAAAGCCTGTATGCTGCCGCTTTTGCCCGGCGTGTATATCATCCGGGATAAGAGCGACACCATCATCTATATTGGCAAGGCAAAGCGGCTCCGCATCCGGGTCAGCCAGTATTTCCGGGAGGGCGTACCCCACGACAACAAGGTCAGCCAGATGATCGCTCACGCCTACGCCTTCGATGTCATCGTCTGCCAGAGCGAGTTTGAGGCTCTGGTGCTGGAAGCGAGCCAGATCAAAGCCCACACCCCGAAATACAACATCCTGCTCAAGGATGACAAGGGGTACAGCTATATCAAAATCACAAAAGAGGACTGGCCCCGGCTCTCGTTCACCCTCCAGAAAGAGGACGACGGCGCGGAGTATATCGGCCCGTACACCTCGAGCTTCGCGGCGCGGCAGATGGCGGAGACGGCGATGGATGCCTTTCTGCTCCCACGGTGCAATAAGCGGTTTCCGCAGGACATCGGGAAGGGCCGCCCCTGCCTGAACGCCCACATCGGAAAGTGCATGGCGGTATGCAGCGGAAAAATCAGCTGTGAGAATTACAATCAGGCCGTCAAGAGTGCAGTGCATCTGATTCGCTACGGCAAAAAGGACATTCTGAAGACACTCAACGAGCGGATGCTGGAAGCCTCGGAGCGGCTGGAATTTGAGACAGCGGCACTGATTCGCGACCAGATCACGGCTATCACCAAAGTGACCGCCGGACAGAAGGTGGTCGTTGACCCGGATGTGGAGATGGATGTGGTCGCGCTGGCCGGTACGCCGAACAGCGTCTGCGTGGCCGTCCTGCGGTTCCGGGAGGGCCGTCTGACCGATAAACGGGAGTTTCTGTTCCACGACACGGCGGACATTGCGGCGGTACGGGAGGAATTTCTGCCCCGGTACTACCTCGACGATGAGCAGATACCCAAAGTTATCGCAGTGGATGAGCTTCCGCCCGACGTGGAGGCGTTGCAGCAGGCTCTCAACGAGAAGCGCGGCAGCGAGGTACAGCTGTATGTGCCCCAGAGGGGCGACAAGGCCCATCTGGTCGAGATGGCGCACACCAATGCCGTCGAGCGTCTGGCCCGGGAGAGCGGCCGCTATGCCCGGGAGGAGAAGCTTCTGGACGAGCTGGCACAGGTGCTGGGGCTGGCAAAGCCGCCCCGTGCCATTGAGAGCTACGACATCTCCAACTGGGGCGACGGAACGAGCGTCTGCGGCATGGTGACGTTCAAGGACGGTAAGCCCTATAAGGCAGGCTACCGGAAATTCAAGATGAAGACTGTCGCCGGAACGGACGACTATGCGTCGCTTGCCGAGACGGTCTCCCGGCGCGCGGCAGAGTACGAAAAGTACGAAGCAATGGCGCAGTCCGGAGAACCCAGTAACAACTATTTCGGACAGAAACCCGACCTGCTCCTGATGGACGGCGGACGGGGTCAGGTGAGCGCGGCAAAGGAAGCTCTGGCCGGTACAAAACTGGCCGATGTGCCGCTTTACGGCATGGTGAAGGACGACCATCACCGCACCCGTGCCATCGTGGACAGCGAGGGCCGAGAGATCGCCATCAACATGAACCGAGGAACATTCACCTTCATTACGGCGATTCAGGACGAGACGCACCGCTTCGCCAACGCCTACCGCAAACAGCAGATGAACAAGAAGAGCTATTCTTCGACTCTGATTGAGGTGCCGGGTGTCGGCCCCAAGACGGCAAAGGCTCTGATGGCACAGTTCAAGAGTGTGACCGCCGTCCGGGAAGCCACCCCCGACCAGCTCGAAAATACCCCCGGCGTCGGCGAACAGCTGGCCCAGACCATCTATGAGTATTTTCATAGCTAGGGAAAAGAAAAACGCAAAGGAGCCTCCGCACGAGACATAAGTCTTGGGTGCGGAGGCTCCTTTTGTATGAAAAACAGAATGGGGGAGAATGTCAGGAGTAAGCCGGTCAGCAGATATCAGAATAGGTGATGAGCTGGACGTGATGCTCATCGAGCCAGGCTTTCATGGCCGGGTCAGTCAGCATGACGACCTCTTTGGTGCGGTTGACGGTCAGCGAGCTGGAACGGAGCAGGAAGTCGTCCAAATAGCCGGGATGACAGACGAAAACGTTCGGGATGTCCGTCCGGGCGTTCAGAACGGCCTTTTTCAGGCTCTGCCACGGGTCGTAATCCGGGTTCATGGATTCCAGCGGAAGGGATGCGACCGGCTTGCCGCAGAAGGTCCGGGAGCCGTCGGCGTTGTGGGTATTGAGCTTCAAATCATACTTTTCGGCGACGATGGCGAGGGCTTTCGAGAGATTTTTGCTGCGGACAGCATGGGCCTCGAAGTAGTCCGGGTCACGGCCCACCAGCTCTTTGAAACGGTGGTACTGGGCTTCAATTTCAATCACCATTTCGTCCAGAACCGTGAACTCCCGGCCCTCGGCGTAGGCCTGACGATAGGTCTTACTGCTTTTCAGGTTGCCGTTTTCGTCCAGCAGGCTGGGAATTTTGGTCGGGTCTGCGCAGGGCTTGCCGATGCAGAGATTGGTGTGCTGGCCGAGGCAGATGCCGGTGTTTTCCAACAGTTTCAGGCCGTGGACGGTCGCAGGCATGTTCACCATCAGCCCGGCGGTGCGGATAAGGCCGTCTTTGACGGTCTTTTCGATGCCGTAGTTGACGGCTTCGGAGTAGCCGATGTCGTCGGCGCGGAGAATCATTTGGATGGTATTCATAAAAATCCTCCTGAAAAATTGTGCGAGATGTTTAGTCAGCTTTCAGCTCGTCCTTCTTGAAACCGAAGAAGTAGGTGACGATGGTAGCGACCACAAAGCTGATGATGGATGCGATGATAGCGTTGATGAAGTTTTCGCTGGTGCCGCCGAGGAAGCGCAGAACGTTCAGGAAGTTTGCGCTGCCCGGAGCGTAGCGGCAGACGTGCATCAGACCCATGTAGCAGCCACCTGCGAAACCACCGGCCATCAGGCCGATGAAGGTGCGGAAGTGGTTCATGCACAGGCCGTACAGGGTAGGCTCGGTGATGCCGCCGACGATGCCGGAGACAAAGAAGCCGAAGAAGCTGGTCTTGCTGTTCTGATTCTTAGAACGAACGGCACGGAGGAAGGCACCCAGAGCAACGCCCCAAGTGGCGCAGGTGGCAACATGGCCGCCGAGGATGGCACCGGTCTGATAACCGGTCTCAAGATACTGGACATTGAAAGCGGCAATGACAGCGACGTGCATACCGGTCATGACGAGGAACTCCCAGATGGCACCGACGACACCAACGCCGATGAAGCCGGTAGCATTGCTGAACGCAGTCAGACCGCCGGTGAGCAGACCGCTGAGGATGTTGCCCAGAGGAGCCAGAGCGAGGAAGCCGACAGGAGCAGCAATAAAGATAGCGAGGGTCGGGAGAAATAGGGTCTTCAACATGTCAGGGATGATCTTATCAAGGATGTGATAGACCAGAGCCATAAACGCGACACAGAGCAGGACCGGAACGACCGACTGCTTGTAATCCACCATTGTGACAGCGATGCCAAAGATCGTAAAAGGAGTGCCGTCGGCAACCATAGAAATATACTGGGGAGCCTGCAGGATGCAGCCCATGATGGCACCCAGAGGAGCCGGAACGTTCAGCTTCTTGGCGGCGGTGTAGCCCAGCAGGATGGGCATGTAGTAGAAGCAGGCATTATAGATGATGTCAAAGAGGATGTAGGTGCTGCTGTCCTTGGCAATCAGATTGAGCATGGTGGGTCCGAACAGCGAGGTAACGATCTTCGCAAAGCCGGAGACCATCAGGACGGGAATCAACGGAGCCATCGAGCCGGAAAGGTAGTTCAGGATGTTGGAAGCAATTTTCTTCGGCGTCAGCGGCTCTTTCGGCTTATCCAGATTTTCGTCAATGGCGGCATGAGAGGCAAAATTGCCCATCTTGCAGACTTCGGCGTAAACCTTGGGAACATTCTGTCCGATGATAATTTGATACTGTCCGCCGGAACGGGCAACACCCAGAACACCGGGAATTTTTTTGACTTCATCATCCACAGGAATATTCTGGTCTTTTAAAGTAAGGCGAAGACGGGTCATGCAATGGACGACGTCCGAAATGTTGTCCACGCCGCCGACGGCTTGCAGGACGTCTTCGGCAATTTTTTTGTTGTTTGCCATGGTGAAATCTCCTTTTCTTTTCAGTTACTTGGAACGTCTATTGTTATCTTTTATCCTCTCCGCCGGGCCCTGCGGAAAAAATAAAAACCCTTCAAACAGCCGGTGCGAAAGTGGCATCGACTGTGTTGAAAGGTTAAGCTCCCTTACGGGATAACAATCCTTTTAAAATAAGTTTTATAGAGACGGAGCCTCAAAGCTCCTGCGAGATGACGCGGTTGATGTGCATGATGAGATAGAGCTTTTCTTCCTCGCTGAGGTCGACCGCCCAGTTGTGGGCGAGGTACTCATTGATCTTATCCACGCAGTCCGAGACGGAACGGTACTCGTTCCGGGTGGACTCGTAAATTTGCAGGTTCGAGCTGTCAATGGGAGCCTTGTCGTGGATCCGTTTCAGCAGGTACTGAACGTGGGTCGCGAACCGGGCATAGTTGAAAGTCTTGCGGTGGATGGAGACATGCAGCTCGTGTTCGATGATCTGGGTCATCCGCTCGAGAATGGTCTCGTATTCCTCTTCGGCGTGGAGTTCAGGTGTGTCGGCAGAGCCGCAGCTCGCGTTGATGAGGTGCATCGCCACACCCTGCACTTCGCCTTTGGGGAGCTTGATGTGGAATTGCTTTTCCATCGCCGAGACGATCTGTCGGCTGACTTCGACCTCGATGGGATAGTTCTGTTCCATCTCGTAGATGGAGGGCATCGGGGTGTAAATGCCCCGTTTTGCCCGGGTCATGGCAAAGGCCAGATGGTCGGCCAGCGTCATGATGAGGTTGGAGCTGGTCTCATACGGAAGCTTGTTCCGGATGAGGGAGATCTGCTGGGAGGTGAACTCGATGACCTCGAGAGGGATATCATCCAGCAGGGGCAAGAATTTGCGGTTCAAGTCGTAGAAGGTGCGCTGGATTTTGCTAAGGGGAACTTCGGACGGCGGTTTGATGAAGCCTACACCTTTTCCGAATACAACAACTTCCTGGCCTTTGCTGTCGAGGCAGAGGGTGACGTTATTGTTGATATTCTTTACCACGATCACGAGAAATTTCCTCCATTAACAAAAAATCCCCGGACGACTTACACAAAGAAATAGAGATATAAAAATCCCATCTGTCTTTGCGGAAAAGCCTCCAGAGAGTAACAAACCGCGTTCCTGATTGCTTTCAGTATACACGCACGGCCTTTGTTTTTCAAGATGGCGATTTATCCAAAATAAAGGCCCGAAAATTGTGCGGTTTTCCAAACGGGGCGAAAAAAAGGTCCACAAAAATCCGTCGGGAAAAAGAGAAGCCCGGCAGGACGAGAATTAACAATTCTGAAACAAAACTCAAACACTTGTCAAACGCAGGGCGTTTATGCTATGAATAACGTATCAAGAGCGTGAGGGAGGAAAAATGGATGGTCCATATTCTGGTCGTAGACGATGACCCCAAGCTGAACAAGGCGGTCTGCACTTACCTGAACGACTGCGGTTTTACGGCGAAAGGGATGCTGAACGCACGGGAAGCCTACGATGAACTGTACAACAGCCTGTATGACCTCATCGTGTCGGATATCATGATGCCGGAGATCGACGGCTTCGCCTTTGCCCAGTCGGTGCGGCAGGTGAACAAGCACATTCCAATTCTGTTCATGTCGGCAAAGGATGACCTGCCGTCCAAACAGAAGGGGTTCCGGCTGGGCATTGACGACTATATGGTAAAGCCCATCGAGCTGGCCGAGCTGGAAATGCGTGTCCGCGCGCTGCTCCGCCGGGCGAACATCGAGGCGGAACGGAAGCTGACTGTCGGCAACCTGACGATGGACGCCGACGCCATGACGGTGGAAATTGACGGCGAAGAAGTACCATTCGCGACACGGGAGTTCAATATTTTATATAAGCTGCTCTCCTACCCCAAAAAGACCTTTACCCGGGCGCAGCTGATGGATGAGTTCTGGGGGCTGGACAGCGAGACAAGTCTGCGTGCCGTGGATGTGTATATCACCAAGCTTCGGGATAAATGTTCGGCCTGCGACGGCTTTGAGATAAAGACGGTGCGCGGTTTGGGTTACAAGGCGGTGCTGGTATGAGTGCGGAGGAATTCTGGAAAGGCGTCCGGCAGAGAAGCATTTTTCCGCCGTCGCTGTTTTTTGTCTATCTGGGTGTTTTGTTTCTGATGTCAGGCATCCACACGGGGCTTATCGTTGGCATGAACAGCCTTGCCTGGCCGGACTGGGTACAGGTCTATATCCCACTCCTGTACTGGGGGCTTGTTGCAGTCGGCCTGACCCTGTTCACCCGGAAAAAGATCCGCAAGACCTATGAGGAACCGATGCTGATGCTGGCAAAGGCGACCCGGCAGGTGGCGGAGGGGAATTTCTCGGTCTATGTGCCGCCCATCCACACGCCGGACAAGACGGATTACCTCGACCAGATGATTCTGGACTTTGACAAGATGGTGGAGGAACTGGGAAGCATCGAGACGCTGAAAACGGACTTTTTCTCGGATGTATCACATGAATTCAAGTCGCCTCTGGCCGTTATCCATAGCAATGCGGAACTGCTGGAAAAAAACGGCCAACTGGATGAAAATCAACAGGAATCGGTGGAAAACATCCTCTCGGCATCCCGGCGGCTCTCGAACCTCATCCAGAATATGCTCAAGCTGAACAAGCTCGAAAAACAGACCATCCGCCCGATGCCGGAAGCGTTCGACGTCTGCGCACAGCTCTGCGAATGTGCGGTGCAGTTTGAGGACAGCTGGGAAAAGAAGAACCTTGACTTCGAGGCCGATCTGGAAGACAGCGCGCTGGTCTACGCCGACCCGGACCTGACGGAACTGGTCTGGACGAATCTGCTGTCCAACGCCATCAAATTCACGCCCGAGGGTGGAACCGTCACCCTGACCCAGAGGACGGAAGATGGACGGGTGCGGATAGCGGTCAAGGATAGTGGCTGCGGCATGACAAAAGAAACAACGAAACGTATCTTCGATAAGTTTTATCAGGGTGATACCAGCCACGCCACACAGGGAAACGGCCTTGGTCTGGCACTGGTGAAACGAATTCTTGAACTGTCGGAGGGCAGCATCACGGTGGAAAGCGAACCGGAAAAAGGCTCGGTCTTTACCGTTCGCCTGCCGCTGGCAGAACACGGGAAGGAGAATACGGAATGAGCGAGATGCAGAAACAAAACCGTACCGTGTATGAGTATAAGGAAGTTTCGGTGCGCAGTGAAAAGGCGTCGCTCTATCTGGACGGCTACGAAAGCTTTGGCTGGCAGCCGGACGAGAACTTCCCGATGCAGGAAAGCGGCGGCAAAGTCACCCTGAAACTCAAGCGTGACCGGAAAATCGTGAACAAGACCGAGCTGACCCGGTTGCAGCGGCATTTTGAAGCAAACCTTGAGGAGATCGCCGCGCTGGAACGCTCCAAGACCACCACAGCAAAGCTCTGGGCGAGCGGTATTGCGATTCTCGGCACGGCGTTCATGGCCGGGTCGGTGTTCGCGGTCACGGCAAAACCACCCAATATCATGCTGTGCGTCTTGCTGGCAGTTCCGGCCTTTGCCGGGTGGGTGGCTCCCTGGTTCGTCTACCGGTTCGTCCGGGAGAAAAAGACAAAGCAGGTGACGCCCTTCATCGAGACGAAAATGGAAGAACTTTATACCCTCTGTGAAAAGGGAAATACACTGCTGTAAGCACACACGGCCCTCTCTGTCCTTCGGGATGGAGAGGGATTTTTTGTGCCATTTTTGAATTAACACTTCTCAAACAAAAGCCAAACGATTCGCAAACAGAGGGGCGATATAATCCTCTCGTAAACAGCAGACACCCAACACGGGAAAGGAGAATGTAGCGTGGCAAAGAAGTACCGCATCAAGCCGGGCATCATCGGCAACGCCGTGATGGACGCATACTACAAAATCGAGTATGACGTCATCAATACCTATCTGAAGATCGAGAAAGCCTTTGTCGACCGCTTCCTTGAGGAAGTCGACGAGGACGAACCGGCGGGACGCAGATCCTACGGGAAGAAAGCAACCTACAAACATCACTAAAGACAGGAGAAAGAAACAATGAAAAAGAGCAATTTTGTCGCACTCATCCTTGGCACCGTTGGTGTCGTGTTCTTCGCACTGGGCATGTGCATGACGACCCTGACCGAGTGGAACATGTTCCAGCAAGGCATCATCTGCGGCGTCATCGGCCTGGCCGTTCTGCTGGCGGACCTCGTTATCTGGCGTCGGATGGAGGGCAAGGAGCCCCTCCACCTCAGCGGTAAGACACTGGCGACCATTGCGCTGGCTGTGGTCGGCGCACTGCTGCTGGGCGTTGGCATGTGCCTGTGCATGGTCTTCGGCTATATGGTGCAGGGTATCCTTATCGGTCTGGTCGGCATCGTCGGCCTGCTCTGCCTCATCCCCCTGACGAAAGGGTTGAAGTGAGGATTAACATTTCTCAAACAGAACTGTTAAAAACTCCTTCCGTCATCGCTGCGCGATGCCACCCATCCGCCCTCTGTCTCTTCGAGACATCTCCCTCCGGCCGGAGGGAGTCTTTCTCCGGGAGGGAGGCTTTTACAGCTAACCGTTAACTCAGAGGCTCCCTCTTAGAGGGGGCTGGCACAGCGAAGCTGTGACTGGAGGAGTATGCCAATTAGCAAACAAAATAAAAAACAACATAGGAGATTTGAACGATGAAAAACGAAATGATGAAGCTTCCCACCAACTGCGCTATGATGAGCGAAGAAGAGATGATGTATGTCGACGGCGGCTCTGCTGCGGACGTCGCGGAAACGGCGGTCAAGGCCGTTGTCGCGGTCGGCGTGTCGGCTGCGTTGACCGGTGTTGCTGCATTTGCGGCGGTCAAAATCCTGAGCATCTTCAGCCCGAAGACATGGGAAGATGCCGGCACCGCCTGCAAGAACTGGTGGGATTCCATTACGGCAAAGAACTGAGCAAGAAAACAAGGCCCTCACGGCAGCAGATGCACCATGAGGGCTTTGTGCTATTTCAGGAGAAAATCAGTTTTCCTTGGAGATGTCCTGACCGAAGTAACGCTCGGAGAGCTCGGTCAGGGTGCCGTCGGCACGGAGTTCGTCGATGGCGTTGTTGATGGCCTCCAGCAGGGAAGCGGTCTCGTCGCCCTTGCGCAGAGGAATTGCGACGTGAGAAGCCTCCTCGGTCTGTGCGACGATCTTGAAGTCTGCGTCCGGATGGACATTCAGGTAGTCGTAGAAGGAGACATCTGCGTTCAGGGTCGCGTCAATGCGGCCGGCGGTCAGCAGCTGGATGGTCTCCTCGAGGGTGTCGATGCCCTGCACGGTCGCGCCGTAGCTCTCGGCCAGCTCCATGTAAGTGGAAGCGAGGCTGTTTGCGGTGGTCTTGCCGTTCAGGTCCTCAAAGCTGGTGATGGTGTCGTTGTCCTTCTTGACAGCCAGAGCGGTGTGGATGTAGCCGTAGGGAGTGGTGAAGTCGTAGGTCTTGGAACGCTCTTCGGTGATCTCGACGCCGTTGCAGACGAGGTCATAGCGGCCTGCATCCATGCCGGCAAACAGGCTGTCCCAGTCGCTCTCGACGTACTCGGGCTCGACACCCAGCTTCTCAGCGATGGCACGGGAGACCTCGACATCGTAGCCGACCAGTGTGTCGCTCTCGTCGTGGTAGCTCCACGGCTGCCATGCGCCCTCGAGGGCGACGATGAGGGTGCCGCGGTTCTGGATGGTGGACAGCAGGTCGTTTGCAGCGGCGGCAGAGGATGCGCCGTCGGATGCAGCGGAACTTGCGGTGGAGCTTGCAGCAGAGCTGCTATTGTTAGAGGAGCAGCCTGCGAGGGTCAGGACACCGGCAGCGGCCATGACACCCATCATCGAAATAAAGGTTCTTCTTCTCATAATCATAAATTCCTTTCGTTTATCTTTTGCAGGAAGGCGCGTGTGCGCTCTTCTCTGGGGTGAGCGAAAAATTCGGCGGAGGGAGCTTCCTCGACGACCACGCCGTTTTCCATCAGGACGGTCTTGGAGGAAACGTTCCGGGCAAAGCCCATCTCATGGGTGACGACCAGCATCGTCATGCCCTCTTCGGCCAGCTGACGCATGACCGAGAGGACTTCACCGGTCAGCTCCGGGTCGAGCGCGCTGGTCGGTTCATCGAAGTAGATGATTTCGGGGTCGGTGGCAAGGGCGCGCGCGATGGCGACACGCTGCTGCTGACCGCCCGAGAGCTGGCGAGGATAGTAATCCGCACGGTCGGACAGGCCGACCTTTTCCAGCATCCGGCGTCCGATGGCGTCGGCCTGCGCCTGCGGCATCTTCCGGGCGACGACAAGACCTTCAGTGACGTTCTGCAGGGCGGTCTTGTTCCGGAAGAGGTTGTAGTTCTGAAAGACGAAAGCCGTCTTCCGGCGGAGACGGGCGATGTCGGCTTTGGAGATGCTGCCAAGGTCGAACTTCTCCCCGTCGAAGACCAGCGTGCCGCTGTCGGCAGTCTCAAGGAAGTTCAGACAGCGCAGCAGGGTCGTCTTGCCCGAACCGCTGGGGCCGAGGATGGCGACGACATCGCCCTTGTTGACGGTCAGGTTGACCCCTTTCAGAACGTCCAGCGTGCTGGCGGTCTGACGGGGCTTCCAGAAGATGCCGGGCTTGACTTTGAGCGGCTCCATCGTCCGGAAGGATTTGTGGATGTTTTGGATTTCGAGCATAGCCATGTCTGTTCCGCTCCTTTCTTACTGGAACCCGTGGGCGTTCAGCTGACGCTCCAGCAGGGCCTGCAATTTGGTGATAACGGTACAGAACAGCAGGTAGACCACGGCGACCTCACAGTAGATCGGCAGGAAGATATAGGTACGGGCAGCCACGCGCTGACCGGCCATGAACAGCTCGGCGACCGTGATGTTGGAGGCCAGCGAGGTATCCTTGATCATACCGATGAGGGAGTTGGACAGGGCCGGAACGGCCGTGCGCAGAGCCTGCGGCAGGACGATGCGGCGCATGATCTGCCACCAGCTCATGCCGACACAGTAACCGGCTTCCAGCTGGCCCTGCGGCACGCTTTCCAGCGCACCGCGCATGGTCTCGGCGCAGTAGGCACCTTCGTTGAACGCAAAGGCGATGACCGCCGCCGGAAATGCGTCCAGCATGATGCCCACACTGGGCAGACCATAGAAGATAATGAACAGCTGCACCAGCAGCGGCGTGCCGCGGATGACCCAGATGTAGAACCGGGCAATCTGACGCAGCACCGGAACATGGGCGTACTGCACCAGAGCGACCACCACGGCGATGATCATCGCGAAGAAGAAGGAAACGACCGTCAGCGGTATCGTCATGGTGAGACCGGCCGTCAGGATGCGCGGCAGAGCCTCCCACAGCACGCTGAGGGTGCGGTTGGATAAAAGTGCTTCAAACATGTGAAAATCTTCCTTATTGACAAAAAAGAAAACGAAACAGAAGGAATTATACACCCTCGACCCGGCTTTAAGTCAAGCGAAAACCTACAATTCCTACTGGATTACTATAACATGATTTTCCAGCCGACGCAATCGTTTTTTGCAAAGTGCATACTATTCCTAAAAATAAAGGGAAACACGGATTAACTTTGTGCAGACTGGCAAGGTGTTGACGTTATATCAAGTTTTGTGTAAAATGAAAGATAACAAGGCCGCGCAGGAATTACGCGGAAAAACTGCCCACGGCAGAAGGCCGCGCGGCGCATACGGAGGACTGAACGTGACAAAACGTAAAATTGGTATTCTGGGTGCAGGCACCTGGGGCATGGCTCTCGCGCGGATGCTGTGCGTCAGCGGACACGATGTGCTGGTCTGGTCGGCCATTGAGAAGGAGATCGACAACCTGTCGACTACCCGTGTCCATCCCAATCTGCCCGGGATGAAGATCCCCGAGGAACTGCAGTTCACCAAGAGCATCGAAGAAGTCTGCAAGGACAAGGACATCCTGCTGTTTGCGGTGCCGTCCGTCTTTGTGCGGTCGACTGCGGCAAAGGCACGGCCGTTCGTGCAGGATGGTCAGGTCATTGTCGACGTGGCAAAGGGCATCGAGCCGGATACCCTCTACACCATGACCGAAGTTCTGGCCGACGAGCTGGGAAAAGAGGGCGGCCCGAAGAATGTTCATCTGGTGGCTCTGTCCGGCCCGACCCACGCCGAGGAAGTTGCAATCGACCTGCCGACCACCATCGTCTCGGCAAGCCCGGACGTAGAGGAGTCGAAGTTCGTGCAGGAAGTCTTCTCGAACACCTGCATGAGAGTCTATACCAATGAAGACATCAAGGGTGTCGAGTTGAGCGGTGCTATGAAGAACGTCATCGCGCTGGGTGTCGGCATCTCTACCGGTCTAGGTTATGGCGACAATGCCCGTGCGGCTCTCATCACGCGCGGCATTGCCGAAATTGCCCGTCTGGGCGTGGCGATGGGCTGCAACGTCCACACCTTCGCAGGTCTGGCCGGCATCGGCGACCTCATCGTGACCGCGACCAGTATGCACAGCCGGAACAACCGCGCCGGTATCCTCATCGGCAAGGGCGAGACGCCGGAGAACGCCGTCAAGGAAGTTGGCATGGTGGTCGAGGGTATGAACGCCCTGCCTGCCGCGCTGGAACTGGCCGACCGGTACCATGTCGATATGCCCATCGTGCAGACGGTCAATGCCATCGTCAACCAGGGCATGAGTGCGGCGGATGCCGTCCGCGCCCTGATGGACCGTGACCCCAAGAACGAGCTGCCGCAGGGGTACGAGAAGCCCTCTCAGGCTCTCTGACGTTCGCCAGCTCCCCCAGAGGGGGAGCCCTTGGCATATCGGTTTACTTTCTACGACAAACAATAAATGCCGGGCCTTGCGGTCTGGATTCACGACATCGAAACTGTGAATCTGGACAACGAGGCCCGGTATTTTGCGTTATGAGAAACTTTCTTCAGTTTGTAAAGGCTTTACCGACTCGCCAGTGGCTCTCCCTTTGAGAGAGCTGGCTGCGAAGCAGACTGAGAGGGCTGATATCTCAAATATTTTACTCAAAATATACCCGAAAGGGTAGCAGGACGGAGAGAATTCTGTTATACTGCTTGAGAAGAGCGAATTTTCAAGGGAGGAATCACTATGCCTTCGACGTATGCACATCGTCGGTTCGGAGCCAATGTGCTGGAACATCTGCCCGGCGAGGTACAGGCGAAGATCGAGCCGTACCGGGAACTGTATGATATGGGGCTGCACGGGCCGGACCTGCTGTTCTACTATGACGCCATCCACTCGAACAAGGTCAACCGGCTGGGCAACGCCATGCACGAACAGCCCGGCGAGGCGTTCTTTATACCGGCACGGGAACACATCCGGAACGCGGAAAACAAAGATGCCGCGCTGGTCTATGTGCTGGGCTTCATCTGCCATTTCGCGCTGGACAGCACCTGCCACCCCTGTGTGGAGCAGTACGTCCGTTCCAGCGGCGTGAGCCACTGCGAAATCGAGACGGAGTTCGACAATATGCTGATGCGCCGGGATGGACACGACCCACTGCATTTCTTCACGGCGAGCCACATCCACCCCAGCATGGAGTGGGCGAAGGTGGTCGCGCCCTTCTATGACGGCATCACGGTCGAGGAAGCATACGATGCGATGAAGGGGATGATCACCGTCCACAAGCTGCTGCAGGCATCGAACCCGGTCAAACGCTGGGTCGTCCTGACCGGCATGAAGGTCGCTGGCAAGTACGACGGGATGCACGGTCTGGTGGCGAACCCGAAGCCGAACCCGAACTGCACCGTCAGCAACCGGAAGCTGGATATCCTATACGGCAAGGCTCTGCCGCTGGCGGAACGGCTGATTCTGGAATACATCGACACGCTGGACAGCGACAAGCCGCTGGACAAGGCGTATCAACACACCTTTGGTGAGAATTGAGGAATTATGGCAAAAGAGAAGAATAAGTTTCAGCTGACCGGGCTGGAACGTTCGTGGATCTTGTACGACGTCGGCAACTCGGCCTTTGTGCTGATGGTGGCGACCCTTATCCCCATCTTTTTCAACGCTCTGGCGGAAAACGGTGGACTGTCCTCGGTGGAATATCTGGCCTACTGGGGCTACGCAAGCTCGGTCGTGACCATCATCACGGCCATTCTCAGCCCGATTTTAGGCACGCTGGCCGATACGAAAGATTTCAAAAAGCCCATTTTTATGCTCTGCCTCATCGTGGGCGTGGTCGGCTGCTGTGCAATGGGCTTCGCGACGACATGGCTGCCCTTCCTCGTCATCTTTGTCATTGCAAAGGTCGGCTTCTCGGGCAGTCTGGTCTTTTATGACTCGATGCTGAGCGATGTCACAACGCCGGAGCGGATGGACGAAGTCTCCTCCCGTGGCTATGCGTGGGGTTACATTGGCAGTTGTGTGCCGTTCGTGGTCTGTCTGGCACTGGTGCTGGGTGCAGGAGCCATCGGCCTGTCCCAGATGACGGCCCTGAATATCGCCCTGCTCATCACGGCGGTCTGGTGGCTGGTGACGACCCTGCCGCTGCTGAAACGTTATAAACAGCTCCACTATGTCGAGGTGGAAAAACACGCCATCCGGCAGAGTTTTGTCCGCATCGGCCACACCATCAAGAACCTGTATAAAGATAAGCAGGTGTTCTGGTTCCTGCTGGCTTTCTTCTGCTACATCGACGGTGTGTATACTATCATCGACATGGCAACGGCCTACGGTACGGCTTTGGGGCTGGACACGACCGGCCTGCTGCTGGCTCTGCTTCTGACCCAGATCGTCGCCTTCCCGTCGGCACTGATCTTCGGGCGGCTGTCCTCGAAATACCCGTCCACGACCCTGATCCCGGTCTGTATTGCAGCTTACGCAGGCATTGCGATTTTTGCATTCTTCCTCACTCAGCAATGGCAGTTCTGGGTACTGGCCGTGGTCGTCGGCATGTTCCAGGGCGGTGTGCAGGCATTGAGCCGCTCCCACTTCGCAAAGATCACGCCGCCGGAAAAGTCGGGCGAGTACTTCGGCCTGTTCGATATCTGCGGCAAGGGCGCATCCTTCCTCGGCACCATGATCGTCAGCGTCGGCAGCCAGCTGAGCGGCAACGCAAATGTCGGCGTCGGCTCCCTCATCGTGCTGTTCATCCTCGGCTTTATCCTGTTCCGGGTGTCCTGTAAGAAGGGCGTTATTACTGAATAAGTTAGATGCAGTTGGCGGTTTGTCGGTTTTGACAAACCGCCGATTGTCTTTTACCTACCGGGATGGTACAATAGAGCCAGACAAAAATAAAAACAAAGGAGAAAAAACGCGATGAACTATCCCGGTTATACCCTTGTGCGCCGTGAGGACTGCCCGGAGCAGCACGGCACATTGTCGGTGCTGACCCATGACGTCAGCGGCGCGACCATTCTGCTGGTGGAAAACGAGGATGTGAACAAGGCGTTCGGCATCGGCTTCGGCACCTTCCCGACCGACGACACCGGCGTATTTCACATTCTGGAACATTCGGTGCTGGCCGGTTCAGAAAAGTACCCGGTCAAGTCGCCGTTTTTACAGGTGCTGAAAAGCAGCATGGCGTCCTTCCTGAACGCAATGACCTTCCCGGACAAGACGGTGTATCCCTTCGCGAGCCCCAACGAGACGGATTTCATGAACTTGCTGGACGTCTATCTGAACGCTGTCTTCCGTCCGCTGGCGATGGTGGACAAGAGCGTGTTCGAGCAGGAGGGCTGGCATCGTGACGCCGACGGCACCGTGAGCGGTGTCGTCTACAACGAGATGCAGGGTGCGCTGGCCTCGCCGGATGCACAGCTGCAGGACGCACTGGAACGGGCAATGTTTCCGGATACGGCCTATGGTTTCGTTTCGGGCGGTGACCCGGCATCCATCCCGGCTCTGACATACGAGAAGTACGTCCGGATGTACCGCCGCCATTACAGCGCGGACAACTGCTGCATCACCCTGTACGGCAAGATGAACATGGCCGAGAAGCTGGCTTTCCTCGATGAAAACTACCTGAGCAAGATGCCCAAAGGCACCAGCCGTCCGCATCTGACCTTACAGGACGAGCAGAAGGGCGTCTCGGTGAAAATTCCGTACTACACCGAACAGCCGGAGCCAGACGAAGTGCAGTGCGCGTTGGCATGGTATACCGGCGCATTTGCCGACCGGGAGCGTCAACTGGGCGTGGAAATTTTGTTGGACGCCCTGCTGGGCAACAACCAGTCGCCGATGAAAGCCGCTCTGCTGGAACAGAAGCTGGGCGCAGATATCGATATCGGCTTTGATGACAGCACCTTGCAGCCGACGCTGGAACTTGTCCTGCGCGGCGCGACGGAAGAATCTGCCGCAGAGTTTGCCGCAGGTGTGCGGAAAGCGGCGGACGACATTCTGACCGAGGGCATCCCGGAAGAACTGCTGCTGGCTTCGCTGAACGCGGCAGAGTTTGCATCTCTGGAGCGTCCGGGCAGTCTGCCGGATGGCGTGTTGGATGCCATCAATGCGTCCACCGGCTGGCTGCACACCGGCGACCCGGCACTGCTCCTCCACACCAACGTCCTGTTCGCATCCCTGCGCGAGAAGCTGGCGACTGGCTGGTTCAATGAGTTGTTCAAAGACCTGTTCTGCGCCGAGCCGGTGCAGGTGATTCAGGTGCCGACCCTGCCGAAAAAAGAGGAAGAGACCAAGTCCGCCCGTGCCGACGGAAAGCTTGTCCTCGACCATCCGCTGACCGTTGCCGACCTCGGCGAGGGCGAAAAGAGCGCGGAAGGCACTGAGGAGACCGTAGCAGGTGCGACGCTGCTGCGGCATCCGTCCAAGGGCAGTCTGTATCTGAACTTCTATTATGATATTGGTGACCTGACGCCGGAAGAAATGCAGTACCTCGACCTGCTGACCGATGTGCTGGACGAGCTGGACACTCCGAAGCATACTGCACGGGAGCTGAACACCCTGCGCAGCACCTGGCTGGGTGACAGTCAGGTCGCGCTGACCTTCTGGACCGGTCGTCAGGAGGGCAGCCCCTGCCATGTCAAGCTGGTATTGGGTCTGAGCCTGCTGGAACGCAGTCTTGACAAGGCCATTGAGCTGGGCGGCGAGCTGCTGTATGAGACCCAGCTGACCGGCGAAAAGGCGGAAGCGGCCTTTGCCCGTGTGCTGAGCCAGCAGAAGCTGAGCATGGAACAGCAATTCATCCAGCAGGGCAACGCATACGCGGCAGTTCGTGCAAGTGCGCACTACTCGGTGGAGTCCGCGCTGAGCGAGCGCGTCAGCGGCGTGACGGGATATCATTTCCTCTGCGACCTGCTGGAAAAGGCCGACTGGAAGGCGATGGGCGAGAAGCTGGAAGCCCTGCGCGCGAAGATCCTGAACCACGCACAGCTCACCATCAGCCTGCACGGAAGCGAAGAGGCCGAGGCAAAGCTGAAAGAGCTGTTGCCCGGCAGCGTCTTTGCGGCAGAGAACCGCGGCGAGGCAAAGCCCTACACCGAGGAGCTGACCGCACCGGTGAATGAGGCGTTCGTCATTGACGGCGGCGTGAATTACGACCTGCTGGTCTGGCCGATGGAGCGCAAGGCTGACCGGAAAGTGCTGGCCCGTGTGATGAGCTACGAGTATCTGTGGCACAACATCCGCGAAGTCGGCGGCGCATACGGCACCGGCATGGTGACCCGGAACAAGGTCGAGTATCTGTATACCTACCGTGATCCCCATCTGGCCGAGAGCTACGATACCTTTGCAAAAGGCCCGGCGGAGCTGGCCGCGCGCGACTACACCGAGAAGGATCTGAACGAGTTCATCGTGGGTACCGTCTCTGAGATGGACAAGCCCCAGAAGCCCTGCGCGGAAGCAAGAGACCTCGACCGGATGTATTTCTGCGGCATCACCGATGAGATGCTGGCCGCTGACCGGAAAGCACTCTGCGCAGTGACGGCACAGACCCTCAAGGCACAGGCCGCTGACCTGCCCAGCAAGATGGAAAAGGGCATCCGTGTCGCGTTTGGCAACAAAGACGCCATTGAAGCGGCAAAAGAGCGGTTCGACCGG
Organism: uncultured Faecalibacterium sp.; assembly: GCA_934548045.1. Classification (GTDB taxonomy): domain Bacteria; phylum Bacillota; class Clostridia; order Oscillospirales; family Ruminococcaceae; genus Faecalibacterium. Next base: position 41,534 of record CAKTEM010000016.1, read on the forward strand.
GTGGAGACGCTGTAAAAAAGAAAGCGGATAAAATGATAAAACCTCTGGATAAACGTTGCGAAAACGCTGGATCCAGAGGTTTTATTGCTTTAAAATTTAGTAGTGTATTCGATCATTGAAGTCAAGCGAGAAACAAGTGCATCTATCTTTAGCTCGAGTTTTGGAAAACCGATGAAACGATAGATCTTGTGGTAAAGATTGTCAACGAGATAGCCAGTAACTGCGATTAAGAAGACAGAAACCAGCATATAACCTAAACAGGGCAGAAGGCTGCCGAAACGAGGAAGGTCAATGATCTGCCAGAGAAGTTCACGGGAAAAATCACTGTCGTGGAGCAGATAAACTCCAAGTGAGAGAGGAGCAATCTTGAGAATAAACTTTTTTAAGGTTGGAGAGTCAACATGGATGTTTTGGAACAGCAAAAATAGGGCAATCGAGGCAAATAAGGAGGGAGGGGCTTGATAGCCACCCAAAATATCAATGAGACCGGTGAGATGAAAGCGAGTTTCAAGGGCAAGGCCGTTCATACGAGAAAAGATGGCAAATAGGCAGCAGCCGAAATAAAGAAGAAGGCAATTTCGAGAATGCCATGTGATTTGATAAAGACGAATATAAGAAGAAAGAAAATAAAGTGCAAAAAACCAGATGTAACTGTAACCGCCTTTGACGGCAGTGGTCTGTGACCAAAAACAGAGAGTCGACCAGAGACTCAGAACGATAAAAAGACCGCAAAGAACGAGTCGATGCTGACCTTGCGTTAAGTTAAGGATGATTTTATTTAGAAGCGGAATCGCCAAGTATAACATGAAATAACAGGATATGAACCAGTAAATATAGGAAGAAATAGGGGTAATAGCTTGGATGAGACCGTTTAGAGAAAAAGAGTGATTCTGAAAGGCGATTGAGATCCCAAAAGTAAGCAAGGAGTAGAACAGCGTTTGGACCTCGATACGAAACAGCCGAGAAATCTTTGTCTGAGAAGTTACCATATAATAACCAGTCAGCATAACAAAGCAGTTCGTAGAGACACGGCCCAACAGGAATAAAAACCAGTAAACAAAGTAGGAAAATGTTCCATTGGCAGCAGTTGCACCCAACCCACCATGACCGATGGCGTGCATCAAGACGATCATCAACATGGAAAGAATACGAAGAAGCTCAAACCCTGTATGACGTTCAGTGGAACATGAATGATTCATAAAGACACCTCCCGACCAGAAAGTGGAAGTTGCTCCAAGGCTTGTAAAATCTGCGAGTCAGGGCGGAGCCAATGCTGATAGTAGTCGTGATTTCGCTGAGCCATTACAAGAATTTCATCTTGATGAGTGAGGAGATATTCTATTTGAGAAAGACATTCATGTACAGTCGCGAATTCGAGATAATTTTGGCCGGCTAGAAAATCGCCCGGAACCTCATAGCAGAGCTTTTCGGAGACGATAGCACGCCCGGCGGCAACATATTCAGCGGTTTTCCAACCAATTGATTCATGTAGACCGGTCGAGGCAATGCAGATATCAGATTGCCGAATCTCCTTGAGAAAATTGCGCTTACATGTCATTTCAGGGGGTGCGATCAGATCAGGACAACACTGCTCAGCATAAGAATCCCGAAAAACTCCACCTATGAGTTGAGAAGAAAATCTTTTGCGAAGCTGACGAAGAAGCTCGATGCGCATATTGCTGACAGCTTCCCACTGAGGAATAAGGTCGGGATGATTCTGGATGCCGGGATCAGAAGGAGACCACAGACGTGTCAGAAATAAAATTCGGGGGGAAAACCGTTTTGCTGAGTAGCTGGATTCAAAATCGGACACATAACAATTCGTGTCAAACTTCCATTTGCGGAAGCGTTTCAGCGGATTGCGAGGAGGGGGAGTAATTGGACAGCCAGGGTAAGTAACAAAATAGTTCAGACCGAAAGGGCGTATTTTTGATTGGATGGATTTGGGAAACTGTGAATTTTTGATGCGAGAATAGGAGCGTTTAAAAATATAGTCGGCACTTTCAAACAGAGAAAACACAGAATCCGGGTGGTTGTAGAAATAACCATCCATCAGGTCAAATACAACATGCAGGCCGTTAATATCAGCTTCGATCAGAGATTCATCCATCAGGGGTGAGCCGGAGGTTCGTTGATCGGAAAGAGTCAGATTCAGTCTATGCTGCTGATTTAGCATATGAAAACCTGTTAATACACCGCATGTATGAGGACTATTGGAAGAGATGGTGAGTCGTGCAGAAATCATGATACATCCTCCTAATATTTACTATAAAATTAAGAATAGCACAAAGTGAAAATGAAATCAACAATGAAAGAAACCGGCGTATGCTCACCCACAAAAAATAAGCGATAAATCCTCTGTCTGTGAAAATCAAACGAAGACAGGGGATTTTTATTTGCCTAAAATATTACAAATGGGATAAAGTTTGACTGAAAGTACGGAAAGGCCTTGAAAAAGTACGCACTGTTGGGCAAAGAGAAAACGTGGTATCCTTTTGCCAAGCCCAAAACGAAAGGATGTGAGAACACGGATGGGGCAGACAAAACCAGCACAGTCCAAAAGTCTGGAAAGCCTGCACCGCGCGACAGACACGCTGAGTACGATGCTGGCGCAGGAGGTCAAGGAGCTGAACGTCCGGCAGAAAGCTGCCCGAAAAGAAAACGCCGATGCTGGAACGATGAAAGGACTCAAGGAGGCGACGGCAGTGCTGAAAGACTTGGCGGCAGTGACGAAAGCCCTGAACGAGCAGGGAGCCGAGTTTGAAGAGAACGCCAGCGGTGTGGTGCTGCTGCCGCCGGTGGAGGAAGGATGAGCGAAGAAATGCAGAAACGGGTACCTGTGGTCTGGAGGCCGCAGCCCAGACAGATGGAATTTATGCGTCGGCCGGAGCCGGAAGCTTTGTACGGTGGTGCGGCAGGCGGCGGCAAAAGCGATGCACTGGTCATCGAGGCGTTGCGGCAGGTACACATCCCACATTACCGGGCGTTGATCCTTCGCAAGACCTTTCCACAGCTGAGCGACCTTGTGGACAAGAGCCAGCGGTATTACCGCCGGGCCTTCCCGGATGCGCAGTACAACGCCAGCAGTCATGTCTGGCTGTTCCCGAGTGGGGCGAAAATCTACTTCGGCTCGATGCAGCATGTGCAGGACCGGACGAACTATCAGGGCAAAGCCTTCGATTTTATCGGGTTCGACGAGCTGACCCACTTCGAGTGGGAGGAATACAGCTACATGATGAGCCGGAACCGCCCGACCGGGCCGGGTACGAGGGTGTACCTGAGAGCGACCACCAACCCCGGCGGCGTCGGCCACGGCTGGGTCAAGGCGAGGTTCATCACACCAGCACCGCCGGGAACACCCATCGTCGAGGAATACCCCGTGCGGATGCCGGACGGCTCGACCAAGATGTTCCAGAGGGCGAGGATATTCATCCCGTCGACTGTGTTCGACAACGCGGCATTGCTGGAAAATGACCCGGGCTATCTGGCAAGTCTGGCGGCCATGCCGGAAGCCGAAAAGCAGGCGTTGCTCTATGGCAGTTGGGATAGCTTTTCGGGGCAGGTCTTCACCGAGTGGCGGAACGACCCGAACCATTACCAAGACCAGCGGTGGACACACGTCATCGCACCGTTTACCATCCCGAGACACTGGAAAATCTATCGGGGATTCGATTTCGGATTCTCGAAGCCGTTTTCGGTGGGATGGTATGCGGCGGACGAGGAGGGCAGGCTTTACCGGATCAAAGAGCTGTACGGCTGCACTGGACGCCCCAACGAGGGATTGAAAATCGACCCGGTGGAACAGGCACGGCGAATTCGGGAAGCCGAACAGAACGACCCGATGCTGAAAGGCCGGGTGATTCAGGGCATCGCAGACCCGGCCATCTTCGACGAGAGCCGGGGCGAGAGCATCGCCGCCATGATGGAGCGTGCGCCGAACTTCCTGCACTGGTCGCCCGGCGACCACACCCGTCTGGCCGGAAAGATGCAGTTCCACTACCGGCTGGCGTTCGATGCCGAGGGCAGGCCGATGTTTCAGGTCTTTGACACCTGCAAACATTTCATCCGGACGATACCGAATCTGGTCTACGATGAGAGCAATGTGGAGGACATCGACACCCGGCAGGAAGACCATATCTACGACGAGTGCCGATATGTCCTGATGGAGCATCCGCTCTCACCGCCGGCACGCCCGGCTATGGCTCCGGTGGAAGATGACCCGTTGGAGCTGAGGGATAAGGCGAAGTTTTATCGGATTTAGAAAGGAGAGAGTATGGAAGACGAAAAATTACCCATCGGGCCGGAAGAGGTGGCGGAGGCGGCGCAGGTCTTACAGCGGTACAAGGCTGGAAAGGCGGCGTTGGACGAGCGGCTGGTGGACAACGAGCTGTGGTTCCGGATGGGCCACTGGAAGAACTACAAAAATCCCATGATGACCGGCAAGCCCCAGTCGTCGAGCGGATGGCTCTTCAATTCCATCGCCAACAAGCACGCCGACGCGATGGATAACTACCCGGCTCCGAATGTTCTGCCCCGTTCGGCGGACGATGAGGAGACGGCGCGAGCATTGTCGAGCGTCCTGCCGGTGGTTCTGGAACAGGCCGACTATGAGCAGGTGTACAGCGATACCTGGTGGAGGAAGCTCAAGCAGGGTACCGGCGTCAAGGGCGTTTTCTGGGATCCGGAACAGCGCGGCGGTGTGGGCGAAATCTCCATCCGCCCGATGAATCTGCTGATGCTCTACTGGGAGCCGGGCGTGGAGGATATCCAGTCCTCGCCCAACTTCTTTTCTCTGAGCCTTGAGGATACCAAGCAGCTGGAGGCGCGCTGGCCCCAGCTGGAAGGCCACAGCACCAGTGTGCTGGATGTGCCGCGGTACATCCACGACGGCGGACTGGATACCAGTACGAAAAGCGTCGTGGTGGACTGGTACTACAAAAAGCGTTCGCCGAATGGCCGGAACGTCCTGCACTACTGTAAGTTCTGCAACGGCGTCGTCCTCTATGCCAGCGAAAATGACCCGATGCTGGCGGAACGGGGTTTCTACGACCACGGCAAGTATCCCTTCGTGTTCGACCCTCTCTTTGTGGAGGAGGACAGCCCGGCAGGGTTCGGGTATATCGACGTGATGAAGGAGTGTCAGACTGCCATCGACAAGATGAATCACGCGATGGACGAGAATGTTCTGCTGTCGGCAAAACAGCGGTATGTTCTCAGCGACACGGCAGGCGTCAACGAAGAGGAACTGGCGGATTTTTCACGGGATATCGTCCATGTGGCCGGACGGCTGAACGATGACAGCTTTCGGCCGATGCAGACCGCCGGGTTGCAGGGCAACAGCCTGAGTTACCGCAACAGCCGCATCGAGGAGCTGAAGGAGATCAGCGGCAACCGCGACATGACGCAGGGCGGCACCGCAGGCGGCGTGACGGCGGCTTCGGCCATCGCCGCCTTGCAGGAGGCAGGTTCCAAGCTAAGCCGGGATATGCTGAAAAGCGCGTACCGGGCGTTCGCAAAGGAGTGTTATCTCATCATCGACCTGATGCGGCAGTTCTACGACGAGGAACGGGTATTCCGCATCGTCGGCAAAACCGGCGAGAGCGAGTTTTTACCCTTCTCGGGCGCGGCACTGCGTCCGCAGCCGGTAGCAAGTGTTGGCGGCGTGGAGCTGGGAAGTCGGGAGCCGATCTTTGACATCGTGGTGAGCGCGGAAAAGAAATCGACCTTCAGCCGCCTGTCGCAGAACGAGACGGCAAAGGAGTGCTATCAGCTGGGATTTTTCGCACCGGCCAACGCGGACGCAGCTCTGGCGGCGTTGGAGATGATGGACTTTGAGGGCATCGAGAAGGTGCGCCAGAGAGTCCGGCAGAACGGAACCCTTGCCCAGCAGCTGGTACAGATGCAGGTACAGGTGGCGCAGTTGACCCAGCAGATGAAGAAACAGAAAGTTCCCATCAGCGGCGCGGCGGAATCCCTGCCGACCAGAGCGGCGGCGATGGGGATGAAAGGAGTTTGAGAATGATCAAAGTGACATACGCCGAGATGGACGGTCCGGACGGGCTGACCTGTCGGCTGGAAGCGGCCGGTCACGCAGGCTACGCGCCTGCCGGGCAGGACATCGTCTGCGCAGGTGCAAGCACCCTGATGCAGTCGCTGGTCTACCTGCTGGCCGGGGAAGAGGGCGTCAAGAGCGACGCATGGGATGAACCGGACGGCCCGAGACTGGCCGTGACCGCTCTGCCGCCGGTAAGTGAGTTGGTGGAGGGTGCGCTGGAATGTGCCAAGGCCGGATTCACCCTGCTGGCGGAACGCTACCCGGAGAACCTGCGGTTTGCGGACATCAGCCGCCGGGGCGAAAGTCAGATGATGAATTTGCAGCTGTTCGCAGAGGGCGACGGCGGCAATGGTGCGGAAAACGCACCACCTGCCCTCAGCCCGGCGCAGGAGCGGCAGGCCATTGCATCCGGCACCCTGAAACCGGGCAGAGCCGCCGAGGAACTGCCGGTGCAGAAGCCGCAGGAACCCGAAAGGGCCGAGAAAACACCTGAACCGCCCAAGCAGGAACAGCCACTCAGACCGATGCCGCCCAGAATTCCCCCGATGGGCCGGAATGTGGTGGAAAACCTGCACCGCCAGTGGGCGGCGGAAGAAAACGCCCTGCGGCAGGAACACCCGGATTTCTCGCTCCGGCAGGAACTGCGCAACCCGGAAATGCGGCGGCTGATGCAGCTGCCCGGGATGCGGATGCAGGACGCCTACCGGCTGGCGCATTATGACGACACCTTGCGCAGGACAGCGCAGACCGTGGAGCAGGGCGTCGTGGAGCGCATCCAGCAGAGGGCGATGCGCCCGGCAGAAAACGGCACTCGTCCGGGTGGTGCCGCTGTGACCCGTGCCGATGTGGAACACATGACGCGCGCCCAGCGTGAAGCGTTGGAGCGGCAGGCACTGCACGGGAAGACGATCCAGTTTTAAGGACTCTAGAACAGAGACCAGAAGATAAACACAACAACAGAAAGGACAAACGACATGAAAAAGACTGAAATGACCCTGAACCTCCAGCTGTTCGCCGATGCAGCCGCCCAGCTGCAGAACACCTCCGGCACCATGACCAAGGAGATGAAGACCTTCTACGAGAAGCGTCTCATCGATCAGGCCGAGCCGCGTCTGGTCCACGACCAGTTCGCCGACTACTATCCCATCCCTCAGAATGGCGGCAAGACCATCGAGTTCCGCAAGTACGACAGCCTGCCCAAGGCCAAGATCCCTCTGACCGAGGGCGTGACCCCGAACGGTCAGGCTCTGCTGGTGAGCAGCATCACCAGCGACCTGCACCAATACGGCGGCTGGACTCCGCTGACCGATGTGCTTCAGATGACCGCCATCGACAACAACGTGGTGCAGGCGACCCGTGTTCTGGCAAGTCAGGCAGGCCGTACGCTGGATACCATCACCCGTGACGTGCTGGCCGGCGGCACCAATGTCATCTACGCGCCCAAAGTAGCAGAGGACGGCACCGAGACCGCTGTTACCAGCCGCCGCACCCTCGACAAGACCTGTACCCTGACCCCGAAGCTGTTCTTCCAGGCGGCGGCACAGCTGGGCGCGATGAACGCCGACCCCATCGGCGACAGCTACATCGCCATCATCCACCCGTATGCCGCCTACGACCTCAAGACCAGCAAGGAGTGGATCGAAGTCCACAAGTACGCCGCACCGGAGACCATGTTCCGCGGTGAAATCGGCAAGCTGGGCAACATCCGTTTCATCGAGACCAGCGAGGCAAAGATCTGGAAGGACAGCGGCTGTCCGAGCAACGGCAGCGGCGGCAATCTGGCCGTCTTCGGCACTCTGGTGCTGGGCGCGCACGCATACGCTGTGACCGAGCTGGAGGGCGGCGGTCTTGAGCATATCGTCAAGCAGCTGGGCTACGGCGACGACCCTCTGAATCAGCGTGCATCCGTGGGCTGGAAGGGTATGCGCGCCGCTGAGCGTCTGGTGGAGCAGTACATGGTGCGCATCGAGAGCGTGTCCAGCTACTCCGAGACTGCGGCAGCGAACTAAATAGAAAGGAGAAAACCATGAACGAGAAAAAGAAGAATGTACGCATCCGGCTGTTCAAGGACAACAGCCGCTATCAGGGCGATTTATTCGTCAGCGTCAACGGCGTGAACTACAAAATCCGCCGGGGCGTGGAGGTGGAGGTTCCGCCCGAGGTGGCGGAAGTCCTCGAACACAGCCAGCAGCAGGACGAACACACCGCCGCGCGCATTGCGGCAGCGGAAAACGCCGTGCTGTAACCGGAAGCATTGCATCTGCCCGGCTGGGAACTGCCCGGCCGGGTATTTTTAAAAACGAAAGGAGAATCACATGACAGCAGGAGAAGCGTTGGAACGGGCGGAAAGTCTGCGCCCGGGAAGCCGCATCCCACGGGAGACACGACAGCAGTGGCTCCGGGAAGTGGACGGGATGCTCCGGAACCGGTATTTTGCAAAGAGCCAGACCGACGCATACGAGACAGTGGGTGCAGACCGGAACTGGGAAAACGGCCTGAGGGATGAGACAGTGCTGCTGGCACCGGAACCCTTCGACGCGCTCTATCCGCATTACCTTTGTGCTAGGAATGATGCCGCGTTGGGCGAGACCGACCGCTACGTCGGCGAACAGGCGCAGTACAACAACATTCTGGCAGAGCTGGCCGTCTGGCTGCGGCAGACCTATCTGCCGCGCGCAGACACAAGATGGAAGTGGTAAGGAGGGAGAACGATGGTACTGGCAAACCGCAGTTCCTTGCAGAACAGCCGGAGCCTGACCCGGGCATTCGGCGGACTGAACGAGACATACGGCTGCACCGAGGCGGAGTACAGCGAGGGCATCAACTTCTCTTCCCGAAATTTTCCGGCCCTGAGTACCCGGCTCCCACGCCGAAAGGTGGGCGAGATCGAGAAGGTCAACGGGATGTACCACCTGAACGGCCTGCTCATCGTCAGCGGCAAGAATCTGCGCTACACGCCGGACGGTGCAGGGGAGAAGACGAAAATACTGATCGATGCCGTGGCGGACAGCAAAAAGACGCTGGTCGGCATCGGAACCAAGATCCTGATTTTTCCGGACAAGTTGGCCTACGACACGGCGGAACATGAGCTGACCGCGCTGGGTGCTGTCTGGGAGAATGGCACCGGAACCGTGGAGCTTTCGCCCTGCGACGCGACGGGCAAGACCTATCAGGTGAGCCGTTTCGGAAAGACCGAACCGGCGGAACCCACGGACGGACAGGCGTTTCTGAAAGTCGCCGACATGGATGACCCGTGGCGGAGTGACAGCGTGCTGGAAGTGTACAGTGCCGTCTCGGGCAACTGGTCGGCGGTGACGCTGGACTATTGCAAGATATCCGCAACTGGCATCGGCAAGGACTTCCGGACATGGGATACCATCACCCTGAGCGGAACCGTGGCAGAGCAGGCCGACCAGTGGGAAGAACTGGATGGCGAGCGCATCGTCTATGAGGTCGCGGACGACTGGATTCGGGTCCGGGCGACACCCGGCGGCTCGCACTTTTACGGAAAGCTCATTCAGACGGGAACGCAGGCGAGCTGGGTCAGCCTGACCGGGAACAACACCAAGGTCTACAAGGCGGAGAAGAACGTCCGGTTGGAACGCCGCATCCCTGACCTCGACTATCTGACCGAATGTGAGAACCGGGTGTGGGGCTGTTCGAGCAAAGAGAACGTCATCTACGGCTCCAAGCTGGGCGACCCGACCAACTGGTTCTCCTACCGGGGCATCGCGGCGGACAGCTACACCGTGACCGTCGGCAGCGACGGCGCGTTTACCGGCGCGGCGACCTGCATGGGCTCGGCGTTGTTCTTCAAGGAGAACACCCTCCACAAGCTGTACGGCTCAAAACCCTCGGATTTCCAGCTCAGCTCCCTGCACTGCCGGGGCGTGGCAAAGAACGCCGCAAAGAGCCTTTGCGTGCTGAACGAGACGCTCTATTATCTCTCCCCGGACGGCGTCATGGCATGGGATGGCAGTCTGCCGACCAAAGTTTCCAACGCGCTGGATTCCAGCAGGCTGGCAAATGCCCAGAGCGTCGCAGGCGGCGCGCTGGATGGCCGGTACTATCTGCATCTGACGCGCGGCAAGGACGCCCGGATGCTGGTCTACGACACGGAGCGCGGACTCTGGCAGGAGGAAGACGTCTGCTCGGAAGAGATGGCAGGCACCGGCGGTCAGCTCTATCTCTGGGATGGAAAATTCCTCTGGGCGGCTGACCCCAGCCGGGAGCCGGACTGGGAAAATAGCGACGGCACCGAGACGGCGGTTTCGTTCGCGCTGGTGACGGGTGAGATCGGGCAGGACAAGACCGAGGAACAGTACCTTTCACGTCTGACCCTCCGGCTGGATGCTGAGGCGCAGAGCCGGATCGAAGTTTCGGCGAGCTACGACGGCGGCAATTGGGAGAAACTGGCGACGCTGGCCGCAGACCGGAAACGGCAGTGTTTTGATCTCCCCTTTGTGCCGAGGCGGTGCGGAACCCTGCGGCTCCGGCTGAGCGGCACCGGACAGATCACTCTGCGCAGCATCGCGAAGACGCTGGCGAACGCAAAAGGAAACATCATTGGATGAGAAAGGAGACAAGATGGCAAGCATCAGTGGACTGGGAAAGCTCGGACTGCCGAAACTCAGCGAAGAAATGAACCCGGAGGATGCCCGGGCATTGCGGAATTATCTGTACCAGATGCAGGAGCAGCTGCAGTACATCCTGTCCAATCTGGACGTCGAAAATCTGTCGGAGGGCTTGCAGAGCCAGCTCCGGAACCAGTAAGAAAGGAACGGTGAAACGATGGCGACCAAAAAGAAAGAAGATGTGGAACAGAAAGTTCCGGACACGGCGGAGAACGGCTACTCGACAAGCGGCCTGAACAGCCGTCAGGAGGTCGAGAACGCGCTGGCTGGTGCGCAGTATCAGCCCTCGCAGAAGGTACAGGAGGCGGAAGATGCCCTGAAACAGTGGCAGGCGAACTGCCCGGCGGACTATGAGAGCCGGTATCAGCACCGGATCGACAGCCTGCTCGACCAGCTGAACGGACGGGAGAATTTCCAGTACAACTACGCGCTTGACCCGTTGTACCAGCAGTACACCCAGATGTATACCCAGAACGCGGCCAACGCCAGCGCGGACGCTGCGGCACAGGCGGCGGCTCTGACCGGCGGATACGGCTCGAGCTATGCGGTCAGCGCGGCACAGCAGGCGTACCAGCAGCAGATGAACGGCCTGAACGCTGCTCTTCCGACCCTGTATCAGCTGGCGTTGGATACCTACAACAGCGGCGGCGACGAGCTGGTGAATCGCATCGACATGCTGACTTCGCAGGAGGAAAACGCCCAGAAGCTTTATAACAATCAGCTCTCGGATTATTACACCCAGCTGGAACAGAAGGGCAGCGACTACAACACCGCATACGCGCAGGATTACGGCCAGTATCAGGACTACCTGAGCCAGCTGGACAGCCTGCACGGGTATTACTCGGCACAGGAGCAGGCCGCTGCCACAAAGAAACAGCAGACCTTCAACAACGTGATGAGCGTTCTGGGCATGTTGGGCGATGCCGTGCAGCTCTACTTCACCGGTACCGCAGGCATTGGCTCGATGATGGGCAGCCTGCTGAACACCGGCTACAATATCTACTCGGGCAACCGCGCCTACGAGGCGGACCGCGCGGACACCGCATGGAGCCAGCAGATGCAGGAGCTGCAGCGGCAGGACAACCTGACCCAGCAGCAGTACAAGAACGAACAGGCCGAACGCCAGTATCAGGACAGCCTGAAACAGCAGCAGTTCGACAACAACGTGACGAGCGAAAAGCTGAACATTGCAAAAGGCGAGTGGGCGTTGAAGCAGGCAAAGGCGGCGCAGAGCGCGTCGAAGGGCAGCTCCACGGCATCCTCGAAGACGACAACGGGCAGTGCGGTTTCGGGAAGCAGCCTGAGCGGCGGAGACCTGACCGTCGGCAAGAGCAGCAACATGAATGGCACCGTTGTTCCCTTTGAAGCGGCACGGATGCGGAGCATGGGCCGCAGCGACAGTGCCATCCGCACCGAACTGCTCAAAAACGGCTATACCAATGCGCAGATCACCGCGATTCTGAAGCAAATGAACAGCTGAATCGAGTCAAGCGACCGCCCGACAGACCGCCGGGCGGTTTTTGTGTGCTTTAAATAAAGTGATAACACGTTGGATTTCAAAAACATGAAAAAAGAAGGCACAAAAGATGAAAAAATGGTTGACAAAATCGAGACTCCATGCTAAACTAAATAAGTCGTCCGGCGGATGACACAAAATGAATATGGGCGTGTTCCCGAGTGGCCAATGGGGACAGACTGTAAATCTGCTGCTTTTCAGCTTCGGTGGTTCGAATCCACCCGCGCCCACCAAACAAGAAAAATCCGAACCTGTTTCCGATTGGAGAGGGG
>CAKTEM010000017.1 GCA_934548045.1 uncultured Faecalibacterium sp.
AGGATCGCATAGGTCGTAGTGGACTTGTCCAGCACACCCAGCGTGACGAACAGGACCATAAAGCCTTTCAACAGACCAGCACCGGTGAACGCACCCAGGAACGGGGTAAAGATTCCGGAAATCGTATCGATCAGGACTGCGGACAGCTTCTGCTTTTCAGTCGAAGCGGTATCTGCGGCAGTCTCAGCTTCCGCAGCCTGTGCTTCGCCAGCGGCAGTGATGTGGGTGGTTTTCAGAATGACGTCGTACACATCGCCTACATCGGTGCCGATGACGACCTGATACTGACCGCCTGCCTGCATCACCTTGATAACACCTTGGGTCGAATTCAGCTTTTCGGTATTTGCCTTGCTCTCGTCTTTCAGTTTGAAGCGCAGACGGGTAACGCAGTGTGCCAGCGAGATGACGTTCTCTTCACCGCCGACCAGTTCGACGATGGTTTTGGCAAGCGCATTGTAATCTTTTGCCATAGTTCTCCTCCTGTTGATTTTCACGTTTCGGGCAATCTTCCTTTGGCACGGATCCATCTGCCGTAGGATTACGATAAAAGGATACCATTTTTCCAAAAGATGTGATAGAATAAATTCAGACGAATTAGAACGATATCAGTTTCTGTTATAGAAACAAACGGCATAAAATAGGAGAAAAGCAGAATGGACCTACTGGAATGTTGCAAACTCACGCAGGATATCACGCGTGTTCCTGTCACCCGTCTGGAAACTGCCGCTGACCGCGCAGAGTTCTGCGCACAGCACCAGTTCCATCCCATGCAGGAGTATCTTCTTCCTCATACGATGGAACTTTTTCTCGAAAGCATTTCGGAACATGAAATCGTCAGCCTGACCGATTTATTTCAAATCAAAATGCTGTTCTTTCGCATCGGAACCGTTCCGCTGGTGGTCGGGCCGTTCTGCACCGAATTCTTTTCGCTGAACGACTGCGAACGTCTGCTCCGCCAGCTGGAATTAAAAAACTTTTCGCCCAATGACCTTCTTGCCCACCGAGGAAATATCCCTGTCATCCAGAAATCTTATCAACTGCATATCGTCCACTGTCTCTTCCGGGCAATGAACACCCCGATCCCGGAAGAAGTGAGAGAAATTCACTATAACAACCAGAGCAGCCGCACTGCTTTTCAGGATGTCACTCCCAACATCCCCTATGCCGAACTTGTAGAGCATCGCTACCAACTGGAAAACACCTTGGTGAAAGCCGTCGAACATGGCGATGTCGTAAAAGCACTGGAAAGCTGGAATGGTCTGCACAATTCTGTTGCGTTCTTAAAACAGCTGGGTCAGACTCTGGAAACTGCCCGTATTTCTGCGGCGATCACCCGAACCATCATCCGATACAGCGCGATGAACGCCGGTATCCCTTCCATCGTCAACGACAAAATTTCCTCTGTCAGTGCCAGCATTGTCCGTCAGGCCCAAACGGTCGACGAGATCAATCAGGAGCATGAACGGCTCATTCGGGAATACTGCCAGACCATCCGGCGCAAATCGACCGCCGGATACAGCAACCTGACCGTCAGCGTCCTGTATTATCTGGACCACTCTTACGCGCAAAACATCACCATGCAGACCATGTCCGAAGAATTGGAAGTCCCGGCTAGCCGTATCATTTCGCAGTTCAAAAAGGAAGTCGGCATCACACCGCTGGCCTACCTGAACCGTCTGCGGATGCAGCACGCGGCACACAGTCTGGCACACAGCAGAACTCCGATTCACGAAATTGCCGCCTCCGTCGGCATCATGGACGCAAACTATTTTGTCAAACGGTTCAAGGCAGAATTTCAATGCACTCCCAGTGAGTACCGGGAAAAATACGCACTATAAAAAACAAAAAAGTCTCTTCATCCATCGTTCCCGGTGGACGGAGAGACTTTCCCTTTATTTATGCATCATCTATGGTTGCGGAGTCGTCGTTTTCCTCGGGGTAGACCTCATCCAGCACATCCCAGAAATCGGTCTCGGCCTCGATCTCTTCCCGGGAACGCAGGGCTTCCTGCACACGCTTCGGGTCGTCGGTGATGATATCATCCACACCGAGGCGAATCATTCGCTCGATGTCCTCTTCGGTGTTGACCGTCCATGCCGAGACCGTCTTCCCTCGCAGGTGTGCCTGCCAGACAGTCAGAACCGTAATCGCGCTGTTCTCGATGCTGAAAAAGTCGATATCCCGGCCATCCTGAAACGGGATGAAACCCGAATGTGTGATGAGCCCGGTGCGTATTTTCGGTTCCAGTGCCTTGACCTTCGCCAGCGTCTCCCGGCTCTTGGAAGTCACCGTGCAGTCCTCTTCAAAGCCGTACTGCTGGATCAGCCGGACGACCTCCGCTTCCAGCGTCGGCGTCTGGTCGCTGGGCTTTATCTCGATGTTCAGCTTGATTCGTCCTTTGCAGAGCCGCAGAACTTCGTCCAGCGTCGGGATCTTCGTGCCTGCGAATCGGACGCTGAAATACTTTCCTGCGTCCAGCTCCTTGATCTCCGCATACGTCACATCGTAGACATTGGCGTTCAGCCCAGTGCAGCGGCGGAGGTTGGTGTCATGGGTCAGCACCACCACGCCGTCTTTTGTCATCTGCGCGTCCAGCTCTGCGTACTCTGCGCCCGTCTGGATGCTCAGCTTGAACGCCGGTATCGTGTTTTCCGGCGCGGAGACACTGTATCCCCGGTGGCTGGTAACAACGATCTCCCGTTCAAAATTCCAGCTCCCGACCCAGAACATGATCAACGCACTCAGACAGACCAATCCGATAATCAAAAGCCCCAGCTTTTTCCCAAAGCTTAACCGCTGTACCCGTTCCACTACGCCCATCCGCTCCACATCGCCGGACGCACTTTCTCTTCTCTTCATCCCAAGGACTCTTTTCCGTCATCCTGTATTTTCCACAATTTTATTGCATCTTCAACGACTTTTTTCTTACAGTATAACCTGTTTGCGGAGAGAAATCAAGAAAAAGAGAAAATATCATTTCTTTAGCGGCTTAAAAATCGTTTATATGCAAAACTGCCCCGTACCATTCATTGAACGATACGGGGCAGTCCTTCTTATTTCCAGAACACCTTTTTCGCGTTCTGATAAAGAATCAATTGCTTTTCTTCCTCGGCCAGAGCCGGGTTTTTGGCGATGGTATCCACCATATCCCGATAGCGATACCGGCAGAGGTTCGACGGGGTATCGGTACCGAAGAGTAGACGGTCTGCGCCGACGGTTTTGACCGCACAGGTGATGAACTGGCGTGTTACCGGGAAGGGCGGCTCATCCGGGCGGACGTTATGCTGGAGCGACGCGAGGTCGAACCAGACGTTCGGCAGATGGAGCAGTTCCAGACCTTCCTGCATGGCGTTCAGCTCCGACTGCTTCGGGGCGAGCAGGTGGCAGACCACGAATTTCATCTGTGGATGGCGCAGAATCAGATTCCGCAGAGCCGGTATCTGGCTACTGGGGCTTCCCAGTTTGCCAATGTCGATGACGAACACCAGTCCATGCGCTTCCGCAAAGGCTGCTTCCCGTTCCATCATCTCGCCATCCAGCGCGAAGACCGGGTGGTTTGCCATCAGGCCGGAACCGGTGCTGACCTCGAATTTGACGACCCGGATGCCCAGCTCCTCGAACAGGTGATGCACGATGGTATCCCTGTTCCGGCTGTATGGGTCATAGGCGGCAGCGGCAAGGAACCGCTCGGGGTACTTCTGCTGGGCTTCGTAGCTGTAATAATTCTGGAATCCCAGATATCCGCCCTGCAACAGGACAGCACGCTCCACGTCGTGTTCGTCCATGATCTGTAGGACCCGTTCCGGTGTCACCTGATCGGTGCTCCACTCGGGCGGAATAACCTGACAGATGGAGCCGTCCGCATACATGCCGCGTCCACTGCCGCAGGAGCGCATCTCGCCGCCTGCGCCGGTGCCGGCAATGCACTGCACCAGATGTACATGCGCGTCGATCACTTTCATTGCATCATTCTCCCATTCCCACCAGCGCAACCGCGACGTCATTGACGTTCGTGCCAGTCGCACCGGTCATGATAAGGCCATCGACGGCTTTCAGGGCGTGATAGGCATCGTTGTTTTGGAGGACGTCGAAGATATTCAGGCCATTTTCGGTCAGTGCCTGTGCCGTTTCGCCGTCTACATAGCCGCCGGCGGCATCGGTCGGGCCGTCGGTTCCGTCACTGCCGACCGAGAAGACCGCCGCGTTCAGCCCGGCGATCCCCGGAACTGCGGCAAGTGCAAGCTCCTGATTCCGTCCGCCCAGACCCTTACCGGTCAGGTGGACGACCGTCTCACCACCGGCGATAAAGGCCAGCTTCCGGTTTTGTCCGGCATGTGTCCGGACGATGGAAGCGAGGAAGCTTCCGGCTTCCCGTGCCTCACAGCAGAGCTGATCCGTTAGGAGGATCGGATCATAGCCCAGTTTCCGGCAGGCCTTTTCCGCTGCGGTGCAGAGTTCCCGGACGCTGCCGGTGATCTTGGTCGCCACATTGTCCAATGCTTTCGGCGTCTCCTGTTTCAGAAGCTCCTGCGCCTGTTCGGAGAGGTTCAGGTGGTACTTTTCCGCGATAGCCTGTGCCTGTTCGCAGGTGGTCGTGTCCGGCACCGCCGGGCCGCTGGCAATCATGTCCAACGGGTCGCCAAGGATGTCGCTCAGCACGATGCTGAAAACCTTCGCCGGAGCGCAGGCCTGCGCGAAGCGTCCGCCCTTGACGCCGGAAAGCCGTTTGCGAATGGTATTCATCTCCACGATGTCGGCACCGCTGGCGAGAAGCTGGCTGGTGATGTTTTGCAGTTCTTCACCAGAAATCAGCGGTTTCTCGAATAACGCGCTTCCGCCGCCGGAGAGCAGGAACAGCACCGTATCCTGTGCAGTCAGGCCGTATACCAGTTCCAGTGCCTTTCCGGTGGCCGCAAAGCTGTTCTCATCCGGAACCGGATGGCCTGCTTCATAACAATCGACACCAGAGATCTCGCCCTTGACATGGTCGTATTTTGTCACGACCACACCGCCGTCCACATGCCCCAGCGTTTCCACTGCGGCGTGCGCCATCTGCCACGCGGCTTTTCCGGCCGCGACCAGAAGCACCTTTCCGCCGACCGGCTGAAACTCCTTCAGAGCGCGGCAGACTGCCTCGTCCGGAAGGACCGCGTTCAGGCTGGACGTGATGATGGTATCGGCATCCCGGCGCAGTGTCATATTCATGAAACAGACCTCCTCATGCGTCAAATCTTACAGCAGACCGGCTTCGGTCATGGTTTTTACAAAGCCCTGCTTTGCCGGGCCTTCGGGCGTCGGCAGAGTAGGAAGATACGGCACGCCGACCTTCCGGCCGCGCAGCGTTGCCATATCCTTGGCGGCGACCGGGAAGCTTGCGGCGTCCATCGACAGACGCACCGGGTTCAGCTTGAACTGCGCCTCGAGACTGCCTGCCATGTCACCGGCTGCGAACTTGTTGTAGACATCGGTGATCAGCTCCGGCATGAAGTTTGCGGCCGTGCAGACGCCGCCCACGGCACCGTGGCAGAGGCTGGCGTAGAGCAGGGTATCCTTGCCACCGAAGACCTTGAAGCCCACATCCCGGGTGCGGCGGATGAACTCCGACGTCTGGGTGATGTCGCCGCTGGTGTCCTTCATGCCGACGATGTTCGGAACATTGTGGGCCAGCTCCTCGACCAGCTTCGCGCTCATGGTATAGCCGACCCGTCCGGGATTATTATACAACAGAACCGGCGTTTCGGGAACACTCTCAGCGATGGTTTTGAAGTGATTGTACAATTCGTCGTAGGTCGGCTTGAGGAACATGGGCTGCAGGATGCTGACTGCCGCCGCACCATTTTTGACTGCCATCTGTGCCAGACGGCAGCACTTTTTAGTGCTGATGGCACCAATGCCGAAGTAGACCGGAACCCGGCCTGCGGCCTCGTCGACCATAATTTTCAAGCCGCGCTCCATCTCGTCTTCTTCTACCATGTAGAACTCGCCGTTGGAGCCAAAGGCAAGGATGCCGGAGACGCCGCCCTCGATGACGTAATCGACCTGTGCGCGCATCCCTGCTTCGTCGATCTTCTCGTTCTCGTCAATGACGGTCAGGATGGGAACGACGACGCCTTTCATAAATTCCGTGTTCATCTGGGAACCTCCTCAGCGGCCGATCTTAATGCCGGTCAGGTACTCGTAATACTGCGCAATGGCACTGTGGTCTTTCTGGCCGCCCTCATGGTTGTGGAGCCACTGGAAAATTTCCTGCACCTCGGCAGTCATGGGAACCGGTGCGCCGACGGTGTGTGCGCATTCCAGAACATTGTTCAGATCCTTGATGTGCAGGTCGATTTTGAAGCCGGGCTTGTCGTTGCCCTCGATCATCATCGGAGCCTTTGCGTTCATGACAGTGGAGCCTGCCAGACCGCCCTTAATGGCATGGAAGACCAGCTCGGGGTCCACACCGGCCTTCTGTGCCAGAGTCAGAGCCTCGGCCAGAGCCTGAATGTTGCAGGCGACGATGATCTGGTTTGCCAGCTTGGTGGTGTTGCCTGCGCCGACCTCGCCGCAGCGGACGGTGGATGCACCCATTGCGTCCAGAACGGGCTTATAGGTATCGAAAACTTCCTGCTTGCCGCCGACCATGAAGCTCAGGGTGCCGTCGATAGCTTTCGGCTCACCGCCGGAGACGGGAGCATCCAGCATCTCGACACCCTTCTTCTGCAGCTCTGCGTAAATCTCTTTCGATGCCACCGGGTTGATGGAAGAGCAGTCGATGAAGACCGCACCCGGCTTCATGTGAGATGCCACGCCATTCTCACCCAGCATGACTTCCTTGACCTGCGGAGAATTAGGGAGCATGGTGATGACGACATCGCACTGCTCGCCGATCTCCTGCTGGGTGGCACCGGTCGCACCGGCTGCTTCCAGCTCCTGCACCGGAGCCTGACTGCGGTTGTTCACCAGCAGATCCGTATAGCCTGCCTTGAGCAGATTCTTTGCCATAGGCTTTCCCATGATGCCCAGACCAATAAAACCGATCTTCATAATTTTACCCTCCATAAACTGTGGTTCGTGTTAAATTCTACTTTAGATAGTATAACCTGCTGCTTCCATTCCGTCCAGCAGCGTATCGACGACATCCGCGCCCTCGCTGTCATCGTAATCCATCGTGTCGAAGACTTCCTGATAGATGCCGGTGCCTTCTGCCTTCAAAGTGTCGTCCTCGAACAGGGGGTCGAACTGGAAGGTGCAGAACTCGAGGACCTTACGGTTGGACTCCTCGACCAGAGACTCGATGGCACCAGCGGCCTGTGCAGCGGCCAGACCAGCTTTCGAGACGGGGATACCGCACTGAGAACCCATGATCTCTGCGCCCTCAGTCTCGTTCAGCAGGAAGTTGATAAGCATGGCTGCCTCTGCCGGATGCTCGCAGGTCTTGGTGATGGCCAGACCCATCGAGACTTTGGTAAAGCCGCCGTTGTAATCGCCGAACTTGATCTCATCGCCGACGGTGAAACCCTCGCGGTTGTTTTCGTCCAGAGCGTCACGGTACTTGACAGCAGCGGAATCCCACTCCAGAATACCGGCGATCTTGCCCTCGATCCACTCGCTGGACTGGCTGGCGGAAGTGCTGCCGTTGGAGCCGTAGTAGGTGGGCAGCGGCATGATGACGTGATGCTTGACGAGGTCGCGGATGAAGTTCAGGCCCTCGATGATCTCATCACGGGTGTAGTTCAGGGTCGAAGTGTCCGGCTCTGCCCAATCCTTGCCATAGACAGATTCCAGATAGGAGACCATCAGGATCATGCGGTCGTAACCGGTCATGTGGAGTGGATAGTAGTCGTCGCCCAGCTTGCTCTGGAAGGCCTCGCCTGCGGCATACAGCTCGTCCAGCGTCTTGGGGTAATCCTCGATGCCAGCCTTCTTGAAGGTGGTCATGTTCCAGTAGAAGATACGGCCGGTGATGGAGACGGGAACTGCCTGCTGAGCATCTGCCACATAGCAGGCTTTCAGCGCACTGTCCTCCCACTGGGAGAAGTCGATGTAATCGGAGACTTCATTCATGTCGATGAAGGTCTGCGCACTGCCGGAGTAGCGGTACAGCCAGTTCCAGTTGACCTGACAGACATCCTCCGCGACGCCGCTGGCGAACTTGGTGGACATGGTATCTTCCCAGCCGGACCATGCAGCGTAGGTCGGGTTGACGGTGATGCTGGGATTCTTCTTGGAGAAAGCTTCCAGTGCTTCCTGATAGGCCACATGACGGGATTCACCGCCCCACCAGCTCATCGTCAGGGTCACGTCACCGGAAGCAGGAGCGGCGGACGAAGCCGCTGCGGAAGAAGCAGTGCTGGAAGCGGCGGTGGAGCTGCTGGAACCGCCGCATGCGGTCAGCAGGCCTGCTGCGCCGAGGACACCGGCTGCTTTCAGGAAATCTCTGCGTGCGATCTTGTTCATGGTAGTCATAGTCTTTTTCCTTTCATCATTCGTGTATTTTTAAATTGTGAAACCAATGAAAATCAGGTAATGGGTGCCGGGTTGAAGATGCACATATCGTTGTGGAAGCCATACTGGTCGCTGTACGGCTCCTTGATGCCGCTTGCAACGTCCAAAATCAGGTTGAAGATTTCGGTGCCGACATCGGCGATGGTGGCTTCACCGGTGGCGACATGACCGGCAGAGATATCAATGAGGTCGAACCACTGCTCTTTCATCTCGTTGCGGCTGCACACCTTGATGACGGGAGCCACATCCAGACCGTATGGCGTGCCGCGGCCGGTCATGAAGACCTGCAGGCCGATGCCGGAAGCCACCTGAGAGGGGCCGCAGACGATATCGGAAGCCGGCGTTGCGGCAAAGATCAGGCCGTGCTTGGTGGGCTTTTCCGCCGGGGAGAGGACTTCGACAATGGGGCTGGTGCCGCTCTTGGCGATGGAGCCCATCGCTTTCTCAACGATGTTTGCCAGACCGCCCTTTTTGTTGCCCGGGGTGGGGTTTGCGTCGCGGTCAACGCCGCCCTCGGCCAGATAATCGTCGTACCACTTCATCTCAGCGGCCAGCTTGTCGCGGACTTCGGCACTGACGCAGCGTGCGGCCAGCATCGGCACACCGTCGCGGACTTCGGTCACTTCGCTGAACAGGACCGTCGCGCCGCCCTTTACCAGCATGTCGGCGGCATAGCCTGCGCTGGGGTTGGCGGTGATACCCGAGAAGGCATCGCTGCCGCCGCACTGCATACCGATGAGCAGTTCACTCAAGGGCAGCTCCTCCCGATGGCGGAGGTTCAGCTTCTGAAGCTTCTTGTCCGCCATGTCGAGGATGGCCTGCATCATGGCGTCATGGCCTTTGCAGTCCTGCAGCGTCAGGCAGTTCTCGGGGGTGATGTCCTCCGGGGGAAGAACGCGGTCATAGGTCAGCTTCTCGCAGCCCAGACCGACCACCATGATCTCGCCGCCGAAGTTCGGATGACGGATGACGTTGGTGATGGCACGGATGGGGATGTAGGCCAGCGGTGCATTGATGGCAACGCCGCAGCCATACGGGTGGGTGATGGCGACCACGCCGTCCACATTCGGGTACTTGGGGAGCAGTTCTTTCTTGATGCGCTCCACAGCGACCCGGACGACACCGGCGGCGCACTGCACGGTCGTCACGATGCCCAGCAGGTTCCGGGTGCCGGCAGGGCCGACCTTGTTCCGGTAGCCCATCCAGGTGGTACGGGGAGGGGTGGGCAGCTCATCGGGCGTCTTGATATTGGTACCCCACGGCATATCGGTCAGTGCCGGGCTTTCGGGCAGGTCAAGCATGTGTTCGTTGATCCAGCTGCCGGCCTTGATGTCGTTCTTGGCATAGCCCAGAACCACGCCGTAGCGGATGATCTCGCCGCCGGCCGGGATATCGCAGAGGGCGATCTTGTGTGCCTGTGGGACCTTCTCCCGGGTCACGATGCCGCTTTCCAGCTTGGTCCCCTCGGGCAGGTCATGAACGGCCACGACCACATTGTCTTCGTCTTTGATCTGAATACTCAAACGTTCTGCCATATTCTTTCACCTCATAGAATCACAGACCTGCAAAGTCCGCTACACGGTTCAATATCTCGACTGCTTCCTGTTTTGTTACTGAGCGGTTCGGCTCAAACTTTCCCGTTCCGTCCAGCGTCAGGAAGCCAAAGTAAAGGGCTCGGGCGGCATTGGTGCCGTAGTTGTTCGCGACCTCGCCCACATCGGCACAGACCGGCATGGTGCTGGATGCGTTGCGGTAATCCACACCGCAGGCCTGCATGGCCACTGTTGCCATCTCCTGCCGGGTGAGGGGCTTCATCTCATCGAAGGTTCCCGATCCTTCCGGGAAGAAGCCGTTCGCAAGGGCCGCGCTCACCGCCGCTGTATATCCGCTGACCGGCGGAACCGGAATGGCCGGGTCGCAGAGCGGCAGAAGCATTTCTGCCAGCTCTCGGCAGGTGACGGGCTGTTCCGGGTCGTCCACCCGGGGCATTTTTAACATTCCCCGGCAGTAGAGCCGTGCCGCTGCCTCGGAAGAAGCGGTTTCTTTCAGCACCTGATAGGGGATGCTCTGTTCCCGGTTTCCAGCTTCATCTGCCGCACTCACCCGGACATGCTGCGCCGTCTTTGGGAGTGTGAACTGTTCGCCGCTTCCGGCAGGCGTCCACGCGCTGTTTTCGGCAACTTCCCAGTCGTACCGGAGTTTCTGGTTCGTACCGCAGCACTCTGCGCTGGCGGTGACCGCCTTTTCCGGCTCGGGAGTTCCCAGGATCCGCACATAGCCGGGTCTGGGGAACTGCTTGCCGTTGATGACGACGTTTTCCACAACGGCGTCTTTCCAGTTCATGCTCCGCAGCGGCTGGCGGACACCGTCGATTTGGATGTTCCGCAGGGTCAGGCCAGTTATCGGCACTTCCGGGAATGCTTCCAGAAAGATGCCGTAATCGCCGCCGTGGGCCTCGATGTTCTCGATCGTGATGTCCCGGAAGACCGGCAAATCGTTTCCGTTCCGGCCGTCCTCATAGAGCATCGTGCCGTGGATGGCCGCCCCATGCACCGAATCCATCACGCTGTTGCAGAGCATGATCTGTTCGACGCTTCCGCCGCGCCGGGCGTTGGTCTTCAGCCGCAGGGCGTAGGTCAGGTTCGGACTGGAAAAGTGGTTCTCGCTGGCGAGGACGCGGTAGATGCCGCCGCTCATCTCGCTGCCCAGCGCGATACCGCCGTGGCCGTCCACGAACTCGTTGTGTTCGATGAGGACATCCTCACAGGGGATGTTGGCGGTGCGTCCGTCGTTGTCGCGCCCGGATTTCAGGCTGATGCAGTCATCACCGGTGTCGAAGCGGCAATTCCTGATCCAGACGCCGGAGCAGCTCTCCGGGTCACAGCCATCATTGTTCGCGCCGTGGCTCGAAAGGGTCAGCCCATCCACAATGACGCTTTTGCACTGCACCGGGTTCAGCTGCCACATCGGGCTGTTGTGAAGGGTCACGCCCTGCAGCAGCACCCGTTCACAGCGGAGGAACTGCACGAAGTTCGGGCGGAGGAAATGCCCCTCGCCGAAGGTGCGGTCTTTGACCGGAACGCCATCCTCGTTCATCTTGCGGAGAGCTTTCCGGGCCGCAAGCTGCAAGTCTGGCTTGTCCTCCGACCACGAAGTCTCAACTTGATGGTGCCAGTTCCACCAGTGGTCATTGTCCGCGCCGCCGTCCAGCGTGCCGCAGCCGGTCACCGCAATGTCATGCGCGTCGCAGGCGTAGAGCAGCGCGCTGTAATTGTAGCAGGGGCTTGCTTCCCAGTGGGAGAAGACCACCGGATAATTTTTCCCGGGGTCGTCGGGCGTGAACCGCACCTGCGTTTCGGGAGATGCCAGATGCAGCTCGACGCCGCTTTTCAGGTGGAGCGCGCCGGTGTGGTAGATGCCTGCCGGAAGTTCCAGCACGCCGCCGCCCATTTCACTCAAGGTATCAATGGCGGTTTGCAGCTTCTGCGTTTGCAGATGGTCTGCATCCGGCACAGCCTTTATTCGGTTCTGTCCGATCCGCGGAGCTTCGATTTTTGCTAAGATCTCTCGCCGCAGGTCGAGTTTTTGTTCCGTCATCGTTTGTTTTCACTCTCTCATCCAGTTTGCTTTCGGAGCGCGCTCTCTGTTTGTGCCTTTAGTTTACAACGATTTTCTGGTTTCTTCGATACACAAGATTTCAAAATCTTCATAACACTTTTCTCATAGTTTCTTGCCAAATCTTCCGGGAACCGCTATACTGAAGAAAAGGAGGCGGCGTATGAACACCAAACAATACTACTATCTTTCCACCATCGCAGAGTACGGCAACCTCTCCTATGCGGCCGACGCGCTGAACCTTTCGCCTTCGGCACTGAGCAAGTTTCTCAGCGAATGTGAGCGGACATTCGGCTCTGCGTTGTTCCTGCGGTATGGACGCCGCCTGTATCCGACGGCGGTGGGGCGGTACGTCATCGAGTGCGCCCAGAAAATTCTCGACGAACAGAACCGGATGCTCCTGACGATGAAAGAGGTCACCGGACATGGACGCAAACGCATCCGCCTTGCGACCGCTCCGAACCGTGGTGCGACCATTTATAGCAAAATTTACAATCCGTTTTCCCGGCGGTATCCGGATATCGCCCTGAGCCTCGTGGAACTTTATGCCACCGACCAGCCCGGTGCCATTGCGCGCGGTGCGGTCGATGTCGCCCTCGGTGCCGGCGCATCCAGTACGGAGACGGCGGATATCCCGGTGGCCTACGAGGAACTGCTCATCTCGCTTCCGGCTTCCCACCCTCTCGCCGGGCAGGAGCGCATCTGCCTGAAAGATTTGCAGGACACGCCTTTCGTCCTGCAAGGCCCACGCCACAGCATCCGCATCCTCGCCGACCAGCTCTTCCGGGAAGCCGGATTCCAGCCGGTCGTCGCGTTCGAGTCTGACGATGTGCTTCTGGTCGATTCTATGATGCATCAGGCCGTCGGTGTCGGTCTGGTGAGCAAGGCGCATGTCTTCCCCTGCGAAGAGCTGGTTTATCTGCCGCTCGACCCACCTGTCCGCCAGACGCTCCATCTGCGCTATCCGCTCGGCCACACCCTGACCGAACCCGAATATTACCTCGCCGGCCTTCTCGCCGAAGAGCGGTTAGCCGACCCACGCTATCAGCCAGCGGATGATCCCTTTGTGGCTCAGCTGCTCGACAATGTCCGCGCGCCATCCGCCGCCGCAAAAGACAAAAGCATCGCTCACGGAACCGTGGGTACGGCTCTGCAAACGGTGCAGGATGTCAATCTGGACACAAAGGTCATGGAATATCTCATCGCCATCGTGGAGGAGCAGAGCCTTTCCAAGGCGGCAGACCGCTTTTTTCTGGCACAGCCTGCCCTCTCACGGCATCTGCGCAGCGTCGAGGCAATGGTCGGGATGCCCCTCTTTTCCCGGGAACACAACCGCCTGCGTCCGACCAGTGCCGGAACGATCTTCGTCAACAACGCGCGCAATATTCTTCGCATCGAGACAGAGATGTTCGCACACACCAAATCGTATGATTCCGGCCGCGGCGGACACCTTTATATCAGTTGCGACCCTCTGTTTGCCGAAATTCTGCACAAAAAAGTGGAGCCTGCATTTCACAGGCTCCACCCGGACCTGACCCTTGTTTTTACGGAACAGAATCAGGAGCAGACCTTGGAAGCTCTCGGCAACTCGTCCGCCGATCTCGGCGTGTTTCTGTCAACTGAACGAAGCCATCCGCTGCTAAACTGCGATGTTCTCGACCTGACCGAGATGGTCTACTGCTTTGCCGCCGGGCATCTCCCGGAGGGCTGGCTTCCCGGCGACCCACTCCCGAAAAATCTCACCGCTCAGCCGCAGCTGCTGACAAAACACGGTTCCACCCTGCGCAGGGAACAGGATGCGATCTTCAGCGAGGTCTTTTCGCACACGCCGGACTCCACCTGCGAAGCGGTCTTTTCCATCCTTCGCAAGCTTGCGAACCTCGGCATCGCGGACTGTATCATGCCGCTGAATATGCTCGAGCGGACGCAGCACTTCCGCTGTGCCGCCTTCGACCCACCCAAGCCGCTCTATCTTCTCCTCGGCTCCCATGTCGGCCGAACCCTCCCAGCTGTGACGCAGGAACTCTACCCCCTCATTCGGGATGCCCTCGCCGATGTGCTGGAGCTGCCAGCAAAACGGTAAATTTTCTCTAAAATGCAGCAACCCCCGGAGTCTCGCTGTAAACTCCGGGGGTTGCTCACGTCAAAAGGAGGAAGTCTGCCTTACGGCAAATCGTTGAATGTCACAAGTTTGACCTGATTTTCGTCCAGCCACTGCTTTGTCCGTGGGTCGATGCTCATCGCAACTTCCAGCGGACGGGGTCTGGTCAGAGAAGAATTTTGCAGGATGTCCTCATCCAGATAGCCCGGATGACAGACAAACATGCAGCAGCCATCTTCCCCATAATCGCGCATTGCGGCGGCTTTCAAACTCTCGAAGGGGTCATAGTCCGGCTTCATGCTGTCCATTGCGGTGTACAGCTTGGTGTGCCGGAACAAAATCGGCCCACCTTTTAAAGAGGAACCGAGGAACGGCAGGCCATGCCGCTCCGCGACGATCTTGACCGCACGAAAAAAGTTGTCGCTCTTGACCGCGTGACTGCCGAAGTGCTGCGGCTGCTGGCCGGTCAGTTCGACAAATCGCTGGTACTGCGCTTCCACCTCGAGGATGGCTTCTTCCAACACCACAAAGTCTTCCTCTGCACTGCGGTAGACTTTCGAGGATTTGAAATTGCCGTTTTCATCCACAAGGCTGGGGATGCGCTCCGGGTCGGTCAGCGGCGTACCGGCGCAAATGTTGGTATGCTGGCCGAGGCAGAAACCATGGCCTTTCACCAGCTGAACGCCATGTTCTGCCGCCGGCATGTTGGACATCAGGCCGACCGAACATATCACACCGTCGATCATCGACTTTGCAATGCCGTAGTTCACGCCCTCGCTGTACCCTAAATCGTCCGCACGAATCAAGATCCGTTTCATCGTAGGTTCCCTTCTTATCTTATCATTTACCCGATAACTTATTTCTTGGCAGGCTTTTTCTCAAAGCCGAAGAAGTAGGTCACGACCGCCGAAACGACCATCGACAGCACGATCGCGATAATGCCGTTGACGAGGTTCGCCTGACTGTCGCCAATAAAGCCGGTGAAGCTCAGAATGTTGGAGGGCGACATCGTGTAGACACCGACGTGCATCAGACCAGCGTAAGCACCGCCGACCAGACCGCCTGCGACCATGCCGATGAACGGGCGCATATAACGCAGACCGATGCCGTACAGGATGGGCTCGGTAACACCGCCGAGGATGGCAGAGATGAAGTAACCCAGCGTCTCCGAACGCTCGTCCTTATCCTTGATGCGGAAGAACGCGCCGATGGACATGCCGATGGTTGCAAACACCGCGCACTTGCCGCAGACGAAGATCAGGCCCTCGAAGCCGTCGGCCATCAGGGTCGCCATTGCAGGCAGAACCAGAACGACGTGCATACCGGTCATAACGAGGAACTCCCAGACTGCTGCAATGATGCCCTTGCCGACGAAGCCGCCGTAAGTTGCAATCGCGTTGAGCAGGATGGACAGGTAATCTGCGAGGATGCTGCCCAGAGGAGCCAGCGCACAGAGCGCGATAGGAGTCGTGATAAGGATGGTGAAGGTCGGCACAAAGACCGAGGCCAGCGCATCCGGGATGATTTTCTTGCAGAGCTTTTCGACGTAGTAGAGCAAAACGACCGACAGCAGGATGGGCAGGACGGACTGGGAATAGTTCACCAGACGCATCGGCACACCCAGAATGTTGAACGGCTCCCCTGCGCTCACCAGAGCCAGCAGATCAGGAGCAATTAAAATCGCACCCATGTACATGCCCAGCGCAGGCGTTGCACCGATCTTCTTGGCGGCATGGTAGCCGAGGAAGATGGGCAGGAAGTAGAAGCCTGCGTCATACATGAAATCGAACAGGATGTACAGGCTGCTGTCCGCTCTCAGCAGGTTGAGCATCGTCGGGCCAAAGACCACGATGATGGTCTTGAACATACCGGCGGCCAGCATGATGGGCAGCAGCGGCGTCATCGAGCCGGACAGGTAATTCATGATGTTGCTTCCGATTTTCTTAGCCGTCAGCTTCTCTTTGGGTTTATCCTCGTCCAGATTTTCGTTGATGGCTGCGGAAGCGGCAAAGCCACCCATCTTGCAGACCTCATCGTAAACCTTGGAGACATTCTGTCCGATGATGACCTGATACTGGCCGCCGGCCTGCACCACGCCGATAACACCCTTGATCTTCTTCACTTCGTCTTCTTTCGGGATGCCTGCGTCCTTTAAAATAAAGCGCAGACGGGTCATGCAGTGGGTCACGCTGGAAACGTTCTCTTTGCCGCCGACAGCTGCCAAAACGTCCGCCGCGATCTGAGCATTGTTCGCCATAATTTTTCTCCTTTACTTCCAAGTGGTTGAATTGCAAAATTTATCCAAACAGCAGGCGCGCACCACTGTTTTTACCAAAATAAAAGACCCTGACAGCATACGGCTCAAAAGCCGCGCGCTGTCAAGGTCATGCCCCGGATGGGTACGGGTTACAGTCCTTCTTTTACGCAGATACGGTTTACATGGAGCATCAGGTAGAGCTGCTCTTCTTCCGAGAGTTCATAGCCCCATTTTTCTTTGATGTGGTCGCTGATATGGGATACACAGTCCGCGATCTCAGGAAATTCCTCTCGCAGGCTCTTGTACATCCGGATGTTCTCGCTGTCGATGGCGGTCTGGGTCCGGATGCGCTTGAACAGATACTGCACATGGGTCGCGTACCGGGAATAGTTGAAGGAATCCCGGTCGATGATCTGGTGGAAATCCCCCTCCACGATCTCGGTGATCTCTTCCAGCATCTCGGCGAACTGCGCCGCCTCGTCCTGTTCGGTCTGGTCGGCCGGTTCCGCCTTGGCACTCAGCAGATTCATCGCGATACCGACGGCTTCTTCCTTCGGCAGGCCGATCTGAAACTCCTTCCGGACACGCTCCACGGTATACTGGCCGATGCGGTATTCCCTCGGGTACATCTGCTGGACATCGTAGGCCAGCGGCATCTGGACTTTGAGCCGCTTGCGGACACGCTCCATCGCGAAGTTGATGTGGTCGGCCAGCAGAAGCGGTGCATTGGAACTCAGTGGGTAGGGCAGTTCGTTCGACGCAATGTCGATGATCTTTGCCGCGAAGAGAACGACATCCGCAGGCAGATCCTGCATCACGTTCTGGTCGGCCGGGCTGATGTTGTAGAAGGTGCGCTCGATCTCGGCCGGAGAGATCTCTCTTGGCAGAGTACCGAACCCGACACCCTTGCCCATCGCGATCATCTCGCTGCCTGCGCTGTCGATGCACAGGACCGCGTTATTGTTCAGTTTTCGTTTTGCGAGCAAGACTGCGCCACCTACTTTCCCGAACACTGAAAAAAATCCCCAAAAGCAACAAAGCAACACTTCATCTGCTGCTTTTGGTCATGCCTCAGGGGAGTAACAGTCCAAATTCAATTCCGGTCTTCGATTTTTTGGTATCCTTCGAGAATGCCCCTTTCGGGTAACAGCTCTTTGGAACGACAATATTATAACAAATCGACCCGAAGCGCGTCAATTCGCAAACCGAACAAAAAATGCCTGCAATTTTCGTCACTTTCGTAAAACGTTGTACTGTATTTTCTGTCCGTAGACGTTTCAATCAAGGTCAAGGTCTTCAAAACCCGTCACCGACTCGAACCGCCGGGTGCGGACTTCCATCATCTCGCTGATGAGTTCCGCCGACAATCCCAACTGACCAGCCTGCCGCAGCATCTCGCTGACATCCAAGGCGGTCAGGTCCTCGCACCGGCAGAGCCGCCGGAACAGCTCAGTGTATGCCTGCTCCGGTTTGGTCGGCATAAACTGCGGCGCATGGCTGAAATAGCGCACCAGCAGCGAGACATCCCACTGCCGGTCTTCGTCCGACAGACCAGCGGAATATTCCAGCCGGGCAAGTGCCATCCGCGCCGAAAAATCGAGCCGGAACGCCTCCTGCGCCAGCTTGTCGAACACGCCAACCGGCTGAGTGAAAAAGTCCACCGGGATGCGCAGAATCTTTCCGAATTTCCGGTCGCCTGCCAGGATCTTATCCCGGGCCACCGGAAGCCCCAGCTGATAGAGGGTATTCCCTTTCAAATCTGCCTTTTCCAGCCAGAGCAGAGCGGCGGCATGGTCAAACGCTGTCGCCGCGACGGTGATGTTCCGGCTCCATTCCGTTCCGCCTGCGTCCAGAACTTTCAGCGTTACCAGCCCGGCACTATTAAAAGTATGCGCACCCAGCAAGACGACACTCGCAGGCAGGGTCAGTTCTTTGAGGGCATGACAGCCTGCAAAGACGCCCACATCCGGCATCACTTGGTCGGTAAGTCTGGGCTGATAGCCGATGCTTTTCAATCCTTCCGGAAGATGAACCTTCGCCAGCCGGCTGCAATCGCCGAACGCGCCCAGCGGCAGGTCTTCGATGCCGTCCGGCAGAGTGAGCTCAGTCAAATTGGTGCAGTGCCAGAACGCATACAGCCCGATGTGCCGGATGCTCTCCGGCAGTTGAATATTGGTCGGGCCACCCTCGTCGACTGGTTCAGTGTCGACATGCCGCCCCATCCGCATACAGAACACACTGTAACTGATGGGCGATTGAAACATCTCCGAGAACAGGCTTTCCTCGAGGTGCGACGCCGAAAATGCTGTTGCGGCGATGGCCGACACCGGTTTGCCCTCTACCCTGTTCGGAACGATGGCAGGCCGCGCCAACCGAGGCCACCGGGTCAACGCAAGGGTTCCGTCCGGCAGTTCCACGAACTCTGCCGTAAGCGGCTGCTGTTCCTCGTCTGTTTCCTCGTTCAGATGCCCCAGCCGGGCAAACTCCGCGCTCATGTCGGGCGCGTCGCCGCCCCAATCCTCTTCGTCGTCCTCGCTGAGCAGGTCGGCCAGCGCAGAACCCGGGATACCTGATGTTTTTTGTTCTTCTTTCTCGGGCGGAAACCACGGTTCATCCAATGTTCCCTCCGGAGTGATCGTATAACGCAGTTTTTCCATCTCACACCAGCCCTGTCAAGTCGATTTGATGCAGCAGCTGCTCCGACTGCCGATGGAGCAGTAAATCACGGCTGGCCGTAAAGTAATCGGTACTCAAAAACTGCCCCAAGAACGCCGTTGCCGCAGGCGCAACGGTCAGGTCGTTGACCGCCATGCTCAGCTCGGTTCCCTTCCCGAAGGCTTCCTGCAGGAAGCGGAGCATGTTTCCGATCTCCTTCTGGGTCGCTGTCACCTCGTTCTGCAAGGTGGAAACGCTCTGCTTGTACTGCTGTTTCAGAGCATCAAAGGGAGTTGCACCGTTCAGCTCTTCATGCCAGCCTGTGGTCATATTCAGCAGGTCGAGATAGACCTTCTGCTTTGCCGCCGGTGCGGTGCTGGCCGCTTTCCGCCAGCCGTCTTCCATCTCGGAAAGTGCGGTCAGGTTGTCGCCGGGATCGCTGAGTGCCGTCCGGTCTTCTTTCAGGGTTTTGACCGCCACCGCCAGCGCATCATGCCGCAGGGTGCAGCGGCTCATGTGGAGGAAGACCGCTTCCAGCAGCAGGCTGACAAGGCTCATCCGCTCATCCATCTTCGCGCTCCGCGCCTGCGTCAGGGTATCTTCTTCCCAGATGCCATTCAGCAGTTCGTCGACCCGGTACACCTGACGATATTTCTGGTACAGCTCGTAGTAAATCGCAAAATCCCGGGCGACCTGCTTGTTCTGCAGGTACTGAGTCGTCAGCTCCTCACTGACCGCAAGGCCCAGTTCTTCGTGGTATTGCAAAATCTCGGACAGGTCTTCCCACGCACGGGGCGTCACGACCGTCAGGCCGTCTACCGTCGTCTCGACTTTGTAGAAGTCCTCCGGGCGGATGTCCAGATAGCTGATGACACAGCGACTCACGCCGTGGTCGAGGGCATAGGCTTTCCACGCCGGGTAATTCGGCTCGACCTCGATGACTTTCAGGCGGTCACGGGTCGCGGCGTCAAACTCCCGGACGCTCTTGTTGAACCGGGGCGGATTGCCTGCCGTGACGACCACCCAGCCCTCCGGGATCTGATGTCCGCCGAACACCTTGTACTGCAGGAACAGGAGCATCGAGGGCGAAAGCGTCTCGGAGACACAGTTTATCTCGTCCAGAAACAGGATGCCCTCGGTCTTGCCGGTCGTCCGCATACAGTCGTAGATGCTGGCGATGATCTCACTCATGGTGTACTCGCTGACCTGATAGGTCTTTCCGCCGTACTCTTTTTCCACGATGACCGGCAGGCCCAGCGCGCTCTGCCGGGTGTGATGGGTCATGGAGTAGCTCACCAATCCCAGGCCCATCTCATCAGCGATCTGCTGCATGATGGCCGTCTTGCCCAGACCCGGCGCACCCAGCAAAAAGACCGGGCGTTGATGCACCAGCGGCATCCGGTACCGCCCAAGAGCATCTTTTTGCAAATAAATCTGTACCGTGTTCTCGATCTGCTGTTTCGCGCTTGCTATATCCATGATTCGGTGTCCTCCTCTGTTTTGGGCTGTTCTGTGTTGAGCAGGCGGATGTTATCCGTTGTCAGTACCGCGCGGATGGCCCAGCCCGGTACATTCGGGCTGATGTAATCGTCACGGTTGAAGATAAAGGCGGTCTTGTAATCCGGGGCCTTTTCCGGGTAGGTTCCCACGCCGTCGGTAAAGTAGATAAGGCCGTTCAATTCGGTGAGCGTCCGCTGTTCCACCAGTTTGTCCACGTACTCGAACACCGGGCGGAAATCCGTTCCGCCGAAGCCGCGTAGTTTCAGCCGGGGGATCAGCTCGTCCAGCTGGTCGAGGCTCGTCAGGCGTTCCACGCTCTGTACCTCGGCGTCACACTGGATCAAATAAATGACGACCTGTGTTGTGAACGAACCGCTCTGCCGCAGGACATCGCAGGTCCGCTGCAAAAAGCTCTGAACGATATCGCCCTGCACACTGCCGGACGTGTCGATGGCAATGACGAATTCCCGGATGCGCTTGTCATCTCGGTATTCCAGCGGCTCGATGAGCGGAATGTTACCATAAGTCTTCAGGCCGTAGGTGTAATAGATAAGGTCGAACGCTTCATCCGACAGCTGCATCACCTCGTTCTGCGCACCAAACCGATGCAGGAACTCGGTGTAATCGCACTCTTCAAAAGTGATGGGTGCCAGCCCGTCCATCAAGGCTCCGGCCCGTTTGCCGTGGCGGCGGCTGAAGGTCTCGAGGTCAGCTTTCGCCTGCCGCGCAAGCTGCTTCCACTGTTTCCGCAGGGATTCTTTCTGGCGTTGCTCCAACTGTTCCCGTGTCTCGTCGTCCTCCGGACTGGGCGGTGCCAGCTCGTCGAGGTCTTCCGTCTCCTCCGGCTGGGCGGATGTCGGAAGCTTTTCTCCGCCGGGCTTCTGTACCCCCCTTTTCCGGGAACGTGCATACCAGAGCAGATGGCTGTCACGGGAGAATTTTTCTCGCAGTTCCGCCAGCACATCCGCCGGGTACTGCCGCTCAAGCAGAAAGTTATACACTTCCTGCGCCGTCATTTTGGGGCAGGCTTCTCGCAGACGAAGCAGCCAATCGTCCTGCCCGGCATCGTCTGGCAGGGCGCAGGACGGGATATCCAGCTCTCGAATAATTTCTTCCGCCGCAATGTCGCAGGCAGTGTTCCACAGGGCGTTGTCCTTTTCCTGTTTCTGGAACGGATGCCCCAGCAGACAGTGGAGGGTCACATGGAGCAAGGCACGCGTCGGCGCGGCCTGCTGCGCATGGAAAGCCCGGAGCAGCTGTTCCGGCGCATAATAAAGCGTCCGGCCATCCGTAGCAAACAGGACGTTCAGCCCGGACAATACCGCCGGGCGGAGCTGTTCCAGCGACGGCGACAAGAACCGCAGGTCGGCCATCAGGCGGCTCTGCGCCAGTGCGACCACCTCTGCCGCAAGCTCCTCGATTTTCGGTTTTTCTGGTTTTTGGGGGGTCGTTTCCGGCATAGGCGTTCTCTCCTCTCGTGTTTGAAAAAAGTTCTGGAAAACGGCAAAGCCAGCCGACCGCTGTCCGCATAAAGACAGCCATCCGCTGGTTTGCACGTATTCCGTGACGTGCTTCGGACAAAACCGGCAGACGTTTCGGAATGTTTGAGAGATGGTTGGAGGTTTCAGCGCATTACGCGCCGGTAAATGGTATTCTCAGAACAGCAGGCCGCAGAAGACGCAGCCGACCACAACCATGATGGCCGATGCAAGCCATGCGTACGGCAAGGTGTGCTTCTGATGGTCGCCCAGATCCTGACCGGACAGGCCCAGCAGGAGGAAGGTCGCACCGGTCAGCGGACTCAGAGGGAAGCCAAGGGTCATCTGACCCATGATGGAAGCTTTCGCCACGGCCAGAGCGTTTCCGCCCATCGCCGATACTGCGTTTGCAATGACCGGCATGACGCCGTAGTAATAGGAATCCGGATCAAACAGCAGGCTCAGCGGCACGCTGAACAGGCCGACGATAGGCGCGATAAAGGTTCCCATGCTGGTGGGGATGATGGACACCAATGCGTCCGTCATAGCGGCCAGCATACCGGAGTTCTTGACGACGCCGGTGAACGCACCAGCTGCGAAGACGATGGAGACCATCAGGAACGCGGCCTGTGCATGGCTGTTGATGATCTTATGCTGGAGTTCCACGCTTGGATAGTTAACGATGAGCAGGATGCAGTAGCCGATCATAAAGGTGACTGCCGGGCTGAGCCGGTTGGTGATCAGGACATACAGGATGACGACGATCAGCGCGACGTTGAAGTACCAACGCCAGCCGCCGCGTGCCAGCTCGTTCGTGCCGGAAGACACTTTCGTCTCGGTCAGGCCGGTGACGACCTCTGCCGGGATGCCTGCGGCGATACGCTTCGCCTCTTTTTTGCCGAGGAAAGCGGAAATTGCCGCACATGCCACCCAGCCTGCGATCCACGCCGGCATGATGCCGACCCACAGGTCACTGCCCGTGACCTCATAGCCAAGTCCGGACATTGCCGCTGCCGCACGGACGGTCGGGCCGCCCCACGGCATGACGTTCATGACACCTGCGGCCAGCGCAACGATGGTCGCTTCGACCCAGAGGTTCATCTTGAGCTTCTGGAACAAGGGCATACAGGCCGGGATGGCAATCAGGAAGGTGGTTGCACCGGAACCGTCGAGGTGGCAGATGCAGCCGATGAGGAAGGTGCCGACACAGACCTTGACCGGGTCTTCGCCGGTAAATTTCAGAATACGGCTGATGATGGGGTCAAACACACCTGCATCCGAGCAGGTGCTGAAGAACAGAATCGCAAAGATGAACATAACGCCGGTCGCGACGATGCTGCTCAGGCCCTTGCCCATGTAGTCGGCACTCAGCATGGAGAGTGCTTTGGTGAAGCGTACTCCAAACGTGATGGTCGGCTCCACATAGGCGGTGCCTGCTTTTTCCGCCGCTGCCTGTGCCGCCGAAATAATGGCGGCCGGCGCGTTCATAAAGGCTGCGATAAAGCCGGTGATGGCCGGAACAAAGATCAGGGCCACAAGGGTCGAGACCTTTTTGCTCATGATGAGAGCCAGCACCAGCAATATTGTAACAAAACCTAATACTGCCAGCATAAGGGATCCTCCAAAAATGATTGATGGGTGGATATTCGGACAAATTGCAGGCGCGCCTTATCTGTACAGAATTGGGGGTTGCTTTTGAAAACCGGAAATTTCCGTTTGCCAAACTGGATTGAAATGATTTTAGAAGACCTGTTTTTCGTGCAGGGCGTTGAACTCCTCTTCGCTCATGCCGAGGACGCCCTCGAAGATATCCTCGTTGTCCTGACCCAGCTGGGGAGCCGGCGTCCGGACGGAGGGCTTGGTGTCCATCAGCTTGATGGCACAGCCATTGACCGTGACCTTGCCGAGGGTTGGATGGTCCATCTCCACGAACATCTCACGCTCTTTTACATGGGGGTCTTCCAGAATCTCTTTGATATTCATGATGGGACCTGCCGGGATGCCATGCGATAGCACCAGCTCGGTGGCCTCGTTCGGGGTCAGGTCTTTGATGCGATCTTCGATGACCTCGGCGATGGCGTCCTGATTTGCCAGACGGCCCGGCATATCCACAAAACGAGGGTCCGTGATCATGTCCGGACGGTTCAGGATCTCATTGCAGAGTTTCTCGTAAAGCTTCTGGTTGCCGGCTGCGATGATGACCTTGCCGCCCTTGCAATTGAAGCTGTCGTAAGGCGAAACCGCCGCGTACCGGTTGCCCATCGGGGCCGGGATGTTGCCTGTCTCGATGTATTTCAACGCTGTGTTCTCGGTCGCCATGATCATGCTGTCCATCAGGCTGACGTCAACACGCTGACCTTTGCCGGTGATGTTCCGGGCATTGACTGCCGCCAGAATACCAATGGTGACATGCAGGCCGCCCAGGATATCGCCCAGTGCGGAACCGGCACGGGTCGGCTCGCCGCCCTTTGCGCCGGTGATGGACATCATACCGCCCATCGCCTGCGCGAGGATATCGTAGCCCGGACGCATGTGGTAAGGGCCATAGCAGCCGAAACCGGAGACCGCCGCATAGATGATACGGGGGTTGATCTCCTTCAGGACATCGTAGCCAAGGCCCAGCTTGTCCATGACACCGGGGCGGTAGTTCTCCACCACGATATCGGCTTTCTTTACCAGTTCCTTGAAAATTTCCTTGCCCTCGGGCGTTTTCAGGTTCAGGGTGATGCCCTTTTTATTGCGGTTGATGTTGGCGAAGTAGACGCTCTCCCGTTCACCGTTCAGATTCTTTGCCCGGAACGGAGGGTAACCGCGCGTATCGTCGCCACCCTTGGGAACTTCGATTTTGATGACATTCGCGCCCATGTCGGCCAGCATCATGGTGCAGAACGGGCCAGCCAGAACGCGCGTCAGGTCGAGAACCGTCAGGTTCTCCAGTGCCATGTGTTCACTCATCTTACAGCTCTCCGTCCTCTACATGGATCTTCATCCGCATGACCGCACTGCCCATCGACTTGCCGAGGCTGTCCAGACGCAGACTCATAGTCGCGCCGCCGCCCAGAGCGTGCTTCATGACAAAGTTGAAGCCGTTCAGGGAAGGCACATCGTAACGGGTGATCTCGCCCTTTACCATATCGCCGAAGTAGGCCTTGAGCTTTTCGGGGGTCACTTCGCGCTCGATGATTTTGTAATATTCCGGCTTGCGCGCATAGACGCAGACGTTGCTGGTATCGCCCTTATCACCGGAACGGCCATGAGCGATATCGTTCAGATAGATCTCTGCCATCTTACTTCACCTCCAAAATGTGACTCTCGACCTGCACGGCCTCACGCGGCACCGTGGTCGGCCACAGAGCCATGACCTCCTGCACGCGAGCGCGGCCGCCGAAGAAGGACGCACCCGGAGGGCCGTTCAGCTGCATGGGGCTGATCTCGGGAATGATTTTTGCGCACTCCTTCTTGTCCTCACTGAAGACCGCAATGCGCAGAACACACTCGTTCAGGTTCTTGAGGGCCTCTTCGCTCATATCGGCCACACCCAGATGCAGGCTGTTGACGCCGA
This sequence comes from uncultured Faecalibacterium sp., assembly GCA_934548045.1. Taxonomy (GTDB): domain Bacteria; phylum Bacillota; class Clostridia; order Oscillospirales; family Ruminococcaceae; genus Faecalibacterium. Next base: position 25,659 of record CAKTEM010000017.1, read on the forward strand.
TATAGCTGATATGGATATCGTCAGCCTTCATGCCGCGACGCTGCATCTTCTTCATGATGACCTCAGCGCAGTACTGAGCCTTTTCGTAGGCGTCCGGCCAGGCGAAGCTCAGCATGGAGACGGTCTTCCAGCCCTTGTGGTAACCGACGCAGAGCTTGAGGGTATCCGGACGGGGCTTGCCCTTGACGCCGCCGATGCGGACGCGGTTATCGCCCACCTGCGTGATGGTCGCGTGGCTGATATCCACGTTGACGTCCGGGGTCAGGTAGTTTGCCGGGTCGTGAACTTCGTACAGGAACTGCTCCTTGCAGCTCTGCTCGCAGATGATACCGCCGCAGTCGGGTGCTTTGGTGATTTCAAACGTGTCGTCGGTCAGTTCCGCGATGGGGAAGCCCAGCTCGTCCATCCGGGGAACATTGCGCCAGTCGTACATGTAGTTGCCGCCTGCGCCCTGTCCGCCGCACTCCAGCAGGTGGCCTGCCATGATGCCGCGTGCCAGATTATCCCAGTCGTCTGCAGCCCAGCCGAACTCATACTTCAGCGGTGCGAGGAAAAGCGCGCTGTCGGCTGCACGGCCGGTGATGACGACATCTGCACCCTCGGACAGGCATCCCTCGATGCCCTCATGTCCGATATAGACGTTGCAGTTATAAATTTTATCAAGGATGTCGTTGAAGTTTCCGTCATAGTCAAAGTTGGGGAAGGTCCAGCCATCCTTGAGCAGCTGTGGGATCTTGTCCTTGATGTTATCGCCGGTCACATAGCCGATCTTGTAACCGCTCATGTTATTGCCTTCTGCCCACTGACGGATTCCGTCGACGCAGCCGCTGATATTCATGCCGCCTGCGTTGGTGCAGATCTTGATGTGCTTATCCCATGCTTCCTTACCGGCTGCGCTCAGGATGCGCGTGGTAAAGTCGGGTGCGAAGCCCTTAGTGGGGTCTTTGAGCTGCTGTTTTGCCATGATGGAGAGGGTCAGCTCTGCCAGATAGTCACAGCCCATATACTGAATGTCTGCATTACGGATCATGTGGATGGCTGCGTCCGGGCTGTCACCCCAGAAGCCCTGTCCGCCGCCGATTGCAACTTTCTTCATTCCATAACCTCCTTAACGGTCAAACGAGATGCCTTCCATTGACTCAGCCGTTTTACATTTGGTGTAACGTTTGAGTCAATCGTCATACGTAGTATAGTAAAACGATTTACCATAGTCAAGAGGGTTTTGGCAAAAAATTGTCAGACCATGCCGCATTTTTGCAAGATTCAGCATTTAGCCCAATTTTCGGAGAAATATTACAGCGGTTTCACCAACAGCTTTCCTTTAGACACAAAAAATCCCCACACCGGCGCAGAACACGCACAGTGTGGGGATAAAAAGCACAGAGAATTATCAGCCCTCGGCGTTGACGCAGTACATCGAAAACGTACTGGAAAACAGCAGGCTCCCGTTCTCGCTGGTGATCTCGACCGACACGACACAGACATGACGTCCGCGGCTGATGGTCTTACCGTGGGCAGTCAGGTGGCCGGATTTGACGTTGTGGATAAAGTTGACGGAAGCGTTCTGGGTGACGTACTGCCGCCCATCGGAGCGCGCGGTCAGACCGGCACAGCAGTCTGCCATCGTGAACAATGCTCCGCCGTGGACGAAACCATAGATGTTTGTCGAGTCCTTCCGGATGTCCAGCGACATGGCCGCTTCGTCCAGCGTCACTGAGTCGATCTCAATATGGTTGTACCGCATGAACGGATTTTCAAGCATCTGGGCGATGTTTTGCTCTTGCATGGAGAAGCCTCTTTTCTTTTATATCAAGTATGACGTTGTACTTTTGTTGAGATGTCATTATTATATCGAGTTTGGCGGAGGAATTCAAGTGGCGCATCACCTGCCCTTGTCCTTTCTGCAAATCAAACCTCTTCCGCCTTTATAACAGGCCGCTTATCTGAATCTTCTCATACTTTCCACTGAAATCGCTTCAAGTCCACATGGTTCTCGTCCTTCATCCCGACGCCTTCCATCCGCAGGAGCATGTCAAGACCCGGTAAAATCACGAGGTATTAAGAAGAAAGAGAATAAAACAGAGATGAATAATACGAATCCTATCCTTTCCGACAAATCAGAGAAGATGAAGAATCATGAACTGCTCGAAGAATATTTTTCATGTTCTTTGGAGATAGACCTTCTTCTCCGGCTTTACCCGGACGATGAGGACACCATCTACCAGATCGTAGACCTGCTTGTGGATACCTGTGCCACCAACCGCAAGACGCTGCGCATTGCCGGGGACGATAAGCCCACCGAGGTGGTACGCAGCCGGTTTATGAAGCTGAACGCCGACCATATTCGCTTTGTGCTGAAGTGCCTTGCAGAGAACAGCAGCCCGATCCGTAACATGAAACAACACCTGCTCGCTTCTCTGTACAACGCACCGACCACCATGCAGCTTTCCTACAAGCAAAATCTCTTGAAACGCTTCCACCAAAATGTTACAATTATACTATATAATTGTATGCGAATCACTCAAAAACAGTTGCCGACAACACGGAACAAATGATCTCGCAATGACCTTTCTGAAAACAGTGGAATGAAAATGAAACCGGAATGAGACCGTCTGGGGCGGAGAAAGATTGGAAAAAATGAAAAACTCTGGATCGAGCGAAACCATGCAGACCCTGATGCGGAAAAGCGTCTGTGCAATGCTGAGCCTGCTGTTGTTATTGTCCGCCGTGCTCCCTATGAAAGCTGCCGCAGAAACTGCCCCTGCAAAGGTCGTCCGTGTCGGCTCGTTTGAGGACACCTTCAACTATGTCAACGAGAAGGGCGCAAGAAAAGGCTACGGCTACGAATTGCTGGAGACCTTATCCGGCTATACAGGCTGGCAGTTCGAGTATGTGACCTGCGACTGGTCAAACTGCTTTGATAAACTTAAAAACGGCGAGATCGACATCATGGGCGATATTTCCTATACGGAAGACCGCACCGAGGAGATGCTGTTTTCGGACGAGCCGATGGGGAAGGAAAAATACTACCTCTACGCCAATCTCTCGCGTACAGACATCTCTACCTCCGACTTCAAAACGCTGAACGGCAAAAAAATCGGTGTTCTGATGGGAACGGAGCCGGAGGTGATGCTGACCGAATGGGAAGAAAAATACGGTCTGAAAACGGAACACGTCAGCATCTCCAACAACGAGGATGTGAAGCAAAAGCTGGCAAACCACGAAATCGACTGCTTTGTCTCACTGGAAGAATCCTTCTGGGCAGAGCTTGGCATCTCCACCATAACCCGTGTGGGAGAATCCGGCATCTACTATGCGATCAACAAAGACCGTTCTGATCTCAAGGAAGAACTGGACAATGCGATGCGCGCGTTGGAGGAAGCGGATCCTTTTTATACGGCGGATCTGTATAAACGATATTTCTCGCTGGATTATACGCCCATCCTTACGGGGGAGGAAAAAGCATGGCTCAGAAAGCACGGTGCGATCCGAATGGGCTTTTGGACGAGTGATAGCGGCGTCAGCACCTACGATCCTGCCACCGGGGAGCTTACCGGGGCAATCACGGACTATCTTCAGTTTGCAACAGGCTGTCTGGGAAATCAGGAGCTGGAATTCCAGTTGGTCGGCTATGACAGCAAGGAAGAGGAGCTTGCTGCACTGAAATCGGGCGAGATCGACATGATCTTCCATTTCGACCAGAGTCCCAATCTGGCGGAAGAGTATCACGTTGCCTGCACCAGCACAACGTGGACCTCCAACCTGATGGCGGTCACGAACAAACAGCCCTTTATCGAGAACAAAGAGAACCGCATTGCCGTTCCCCAAAACAAGATCTCCTTGAAAAAGTACATTGCGTTTTATTATCCGCAGTGGGAGATCGTGGACTGCGATACACAGGAGGAAGCGGCAAAGCTGGTCAAAGACGGACAGGCGGATTGCTTCGTCACAGGGGTCAGCAGCGAGGAAAAATACAGCAAGAAATACAGCTTTTACAGCGTTCCGCTGTTAAACCCTGCCAAATCCTGCTTTGCAGTCAATAGCGGAAACCACAGCCTGCTGTCCATCCTGAACAAAACGATCAAGGCAATGCCGGCCAATATGCTTACCAGCTCTCTGGCAATGTATAAGAGCTCCTTGCGGAAGGTTACCCTGAGCGATTTTATAAAGGATAACTTTTTCACGGTTCTGCTGATCAGCAGCATTGCTGTCGCAGTCGTTTTGCTCACGATCCTGAAGCTGCTCCGCAAGGCGCGTAAAGCCGAGGCTGCTGCAAGGAAGGCCGCAAACGATACGCAGGAATTGAATGCAAAATTGCAGGTCGCTGTGGAAAAAGCAGAGAGTGCGAACCGCGCCAAATCCACCTTCCTGTTCAATATGTCCCATGATATCCGCACCCCCATGAACGCTATTATCGGTTATGCAGACCTTGCCTCCCGGCACCCGGACGACCCTGCAAAGCTGAAAAAATACATGGAGAATATTCAGGTGTGCGGACAGAACCTGCTGATGCTGCTGAACAATGTTCTGGACCTTGCCCGCATCGAAAACGACAAGACGGAGATCGAGTATACCGTTTCGGATGTCGAGAAGGATTTCCGCAACTGCATTGCCATGTTCCAGAATCAGGCAGACGGCAAGGGGCAGACGCTTACGGTGACAACACATCTGCTGCATCCGTATGTCTATGTGGATGTTCCGCACCTGACCGAGATCTGTACGAATCTCGTCAGCAACGCGGTCAAATACACAGGTGCCTGCGGCACGATCCACTGTGATATCACGCAGAAGCCCGGCGAAAAAGAGGGCTGGTGCAATGCGGTGATCACGGTTGCCGATAACGGCATCGGGATGTCGCAGGAGTTCCAGAAGCACATCTTTGAGCCGTTTGAACGGGAGCGCACCTCCACCGTCAGCAAGGTGGAAGGCAGCGGCATCGGAATGGGCATCGTGAAAAAGCTTGTCGGGCTGATGGGCGGCACCGTAGGTGTGGAGAGCAAGATCGGTGTTGGTTCCACGTTTACCGTGACCATTCCCTGCCGCATTGCATCGAAGGAGGAAACACAGGCGAAACGGGATACCACACCTTCGAACGAAAAGAGCCTGCGCGGTGTAAAGATCCTGCTGACCGAGGACAACGACCTCAATGCGGAGATCGCCACCGAGCTGCTGCAAGAAGAAGGCTGTACGGTAGACCGTGCGAAAGATGGCGTGGAATGTGTGGACATGCTGGAAAAAGCAGCGAACGGAACTTACCGGCTGATCCTTATGGACATCCAGATGCCCGTGATGAATGGCTACGATGCGGCAAAAAAGATTCGGAGGATGGATGATTCCCCAAAAGCTGACATTCCGATCATTGCTATGACTGCAAATGCCTTTTCCGAGGATAAACAGGCGGCACTGGATGCCGGAATGAACGACCATGTTGCAAAACCAATCAATATGAATGTCCTTGTGCCGACCATTCGGAAATACCTTTGATGTGGACAGTGCGCTGATACAAAAAGCTGCATCGACTGACGCAAAGAAATCGGACACGCGTTGCTTTTATGGATCGATCTATGAAATTTTATTGAAAATCCATCATAGAGGTGGTACAATATTCTTATGTCTTTATTGTACTGTGCCCTTTTCGCAGGATAGGGGAAGAGCAAAATAGGACGCACGCAACATATTTGCGGCATCATTTCCGTGGGCAGATTTTACAGCGCACACTCTTGTGGGCGGTGATGTATGATCAGTAAGCCATAGCAGCTTTGCCGCAAAACGGCAGCTGCCCAAGAGTTGAGAGGAGAACGATTTAGTGAACAAAAGAACATTGCGCCGCCTTGTTTCCCTGCTTGCGGCACTGGCGATGGGGCTTTCCCTGCTGACCGGCTGCAGCGCAAAAACCGCAGAACAGGTACAGGAGCAGGAGGATGCCCAGACCATTCAGGTGTACCTGTGGAGCAATAGCCTGTATGAGATCTATGCACCTTATGTCCAGTCCCAGCTGCCGGACGTGAATATTGAGTTCATCGTCGGCAACAACGATCTGGATTTTTACAAGTTTTTGCAGGAAAACGGCGGTCTGCCGGATATCATCACCAGCTGCCGCTTCTCACTGCACGATGCTGCGCCCCTGAAGGACAGCCTGATGAACCTTGCCATGACCAACGAGGCGGGTGCTGTGTACAACACCTACCTCAACAGCTTCAAAAACGAGGATGGCAGCGTGAACTGGCTGCCGGTCTGCGCGGATGCCCATGGCTTTGTGGTCAACCGCAGCCTTTTTGAGCAGTACGATATTCCTCTGCCCACCGATTACGAGAGCTTCGTTGCGGCCTGTCAGGCGTTTGAAGCACTGGGCATCCGCGGCTTTACCGCCGATTACACCTACGACTACACCTGCATGGAGACCCTGCAGGGGCTTTCCGCTGCCGAGCTTACCACCACAGAAGGACGCAAGTGGCGCACCGCTTACAGCGACCCCGCCAACACCGAGCGGGTGGGTCTGGACGATGCCGTGTGGCCGGGCGCGTTTGAGCGGATGGAGCAGTTCATTCAGGATACTCGCCTTACGGCGGAGGATCTTGAGCATACTTACGATGACGTGATGAACCTGTTCCGCAACGGGGAAGTTGCCATGTACTTTGGCAGCTCTGCCGGAGTCAAGATGTTTCAGGATGAGGGCATCGACACGATCTTCCTGCCCTTCTTCAGCCAGAACGGCGAAAAGTGGCTGATGACTACCCCCTATTTCCAAATTGCCCTGAACCGTGATCTGGAGCAGGACACCGCGCGCCGCGAAAAAGCCATGAAAGTGCTGAACGTCATGCTCTCTGAGGAGGCGCAGAACCGTATCGTTGCTGACGGGCAGGACGTGCTGAGCTACAGCCAGAACGTCAGCCTGCGCCTGACTGAGTATCTGAAGGATGTGCGCAGCGTTGTGGAAGAAAACCACATGTATATCCGCATCGCCTCCAACGATTTCTTTGCCATTTCCAAGGATGTGGTCTCCAAAATGATCGCAGGCGAGTACACGGCGCAGCAGGCGTATCAGGACTTTGATGCCCAGCTCCTTGCCGAGGAGGAGCCTGCCGATAACGAAGTGGTGCTGACCTCCGGGAAAAGCTACTCCAATGTATTCCATGCAAATGGCGGCAACGCCTCCTTCTCCGTGATGGCAAACACCCTGCGCGGCGTTTACGGCACCGATGTGCTGCTTGCTACGGCAAACAGTTTTACCGGCAGTGTGCTGAAAGCGGATTATACTCAAAAGATGGCGGCTTCCATGATCATGCCGAACGGCCTGATGGCCTATCAGCGCACGATGACGGGTGCCGAGCTGAAGGATACCGTCCGCGCCTTTGTGGAAGGCTGCGAGGGCGGCTTTGTGCCCTTCAACCGCGGTTCTCTGCCGGTGGTCAGCGGCATTGCCGTGGAGGTAAAAGAGGCAAGCGGCAGCTATACCCTGACCGGCATCACCCGGAACGGACAGCCGCTTAGCGATAATGACACCGTTACCGTGACCTGCTTGGCAACGGCAAAGCAGATGGCAGCGGTGTTTGCAGACGAAAGCAGCATGGTCATGAACGAAGGTACGTGGGTAAAGGACGCATGGCGCAATTACGTTTCCGGCGGCGGCGCAGCGCTTGCCGAGCCGGAAAACTACATGACACTGAGGTGAGCGGAATGGCAGACGAAAAGCACGAATCCAAACGCAGCCACCATCCCCGGCGAAAAAGGCTTTCGGCCGCTTGTGCCATCCTTCTGCTGGTTTTGCTGGTGGCTGGCTTCAGCGTCCGGTACATCTCGTTTGTGTCCCAGACCATCTATCAGGAAAGCACCTCACATCTGGAAGAGGTGCTGCATAAATCCAACAATATGCTCAGCGAGATGGTGCGCAAAAACCTGACCTATCTGCATCTGTACAACAGCTTTTTAGAAAATGCCTCGGACGAGGACGAAATTCAGGCGTATATCGAGGAAGTGCAGCAGAGCACCGGATTTGCCGACTTTTACTTCCTTACCTATGACGGCAACTACATGACCGTGACTGGGGAGACCGGATATCTTGGCTTGCAGACCAATCTGGACGAAAAGCTCGCTCTCGATGAGGATGTCGTCGTGAATACGGCGCTGCCCGGCAAGCCCCAGATGCTTGCGTTCATCTGTCCCGAAACGCAGGGCAGCTACCGGGGCTTTGCCTACGATGCCATTGCCATCTCTTATTATAATGATGCGGTACTGAGATTACTGGACAACTCTGCCTTTCAGGGCAATGCCAGCAACTATGTGGTCTACCCGGATGGGCGGGTGGTGATCGACAATTCCGTCAACCGCACGGAAACGATCTACAACTTCATTGCGATGCTGCGCGACCATTCCGACCTTTCCGAGGAGCAGATCCTTGCCCTTTCGGATGCCTTTGCGCAGGGCAGCAGCGGAAACCTGAAGGTAAAGCTGGGCGACACCAGTTATTATCTGGTCTACGAGGGCACGGCGGTCCAGAGCTGGACGATGGTGGGGCTTGTGCCGATCAGCATCGTCAATGCCAGTCTGGATAAGTTGTGGGTCCATACGATACAGATCGTGGCAGGCATCGCCTTCGGCCTTGCGGTGCTGGTCATTCTGCTCATTATGCGCAGAAACCGCGCCACCCTGCGCCAGAAGAACACCAAGCTCCTGTATGGGGACGAGCTGTTCAAAAAACTCTCGATGAACGTGGACGACGTTTTCCTGATGCTGGACGCAGAGACCTTCAAGGCGGATTATGTCAGCCCGAATATTGAGCGTCTGCTGGGCATCCCGTGGAGAGAGGTCCGGCAGGATGTCCGTGTTCTGGACAAGCTGTACCCCAAAAACTCCCCGGAGCACGGCAAAAATCTTCTAGAGGGGCTTCCCAGCGGGCAGCAGCGCGAATGGGACTTCGAGTATGAGCACGCGGAGACCAAAGAGTACCGCTGGTTCCACGTCATCGCTATGGGCAGCGAGGTGGAGGGCCGGACCAAGTACATCCTTGTCATGTCCGACCGCACCGCCGATAAGCAGGTGAATCAGGCGCTTTCGGATGCAGTTGCTGCCGCCGAGACCGCCAACCGCGCCAAGAGCACCTTCCTCTCCAACATGAGCCACGATATCCGCACCCCCATGAACGCCATCATCGGCTTTACGACGTTGGCGCTCAGCAATATCGACGACAAGGAGCGAGTGAAGGATTATCTGGCCAAGACCCTTGCATCCAGCAACCACCTGCTCTCCCTCATCAACGATGTGCTGGATATGAGCCGCATCGAAAGCGGAAAGATTCATCTGGAAGAGGTGGAGGTCAACCTTTCGGATGTGCTGCACGATCTGAAAACCATCGTCAGCGGTCAAATTTACGCAAAGCAGCTGGAGCTTTACATGGACGCCATGGATGTGACCGACGAGGACGTTTACTGCGACAAGACCCGGCTGAACCAGATCCTGCTGAACCTGCTGTCCAACGCCATCAAGTTCACCCCGGCGGGCGGCACGGTCTCGGTGCGGGTGCGGCAGCTTGCCGGGCAGGTGCGCGGCTGTGGGCAGTACGAGTTCCGCATCAAGGATAACGGTATCGGCATGAGCCCGGAGTTTGCCAAAAAGATCTTTGAGCCCTTCGAGCGGGAGCGCACCTCCACGGTCAGCCGGATCCAGGGCACCGGCCTTGGCATGGCCATCACCAAAAACATCGTGGATATGATGGGCGGCACCATCGAGGTGCAGACGGCGCAGGGCAAGGGCAGCGAGTTTATCATCTGTGTGCCCATGCGCACACAGGCCGAGCACCGCCCGGTAGAAAAGATCACCGAGCTGGAAGGCCTGAAAGCACTGGTGGTGGACGATGACTTCAACACCTGCGACAGCGTGACAAAGATGCTGGTCAAGGTGGGGATGCGCGCGGAGTGGACCCTTTCCGGCAAGGAGGCGGTGCTGCGTGCGCGGCAGTCCATCGAGATGAGCGATGTCTACCACGCCTATATCATCGACTGGCGCTTGCCGGATATGAACGGCATCGAGGTCACCCGCCAGATCCGCAGCCTGCACGATGATACGCCCATTATCATCCTGACGGCCTACGACTGGTCGGATATTGAAGTGGAGGCAAAGGCTGCCGGTGTGACCGCCTTCTGCTCCAAGCCCATGTTCATGTCTGACCTGCGTGAGACCCTGATGAATGCCCTCGGCCAGAAACAGACGGATGGAACACAGGACCTTCTGCCCGAAAAAGATGCCGACTTCAAGGGCAAGCACATCCTGCTGGTAGAGGACAACGAGCTGAACCGCGAGATCGCGCAGGAAATTCTGTGGGAGTACGGCTTCCGGGTCGATACGGCTGAAAATGGTGCCGTTGCGGTGGAAAAGGTCACCACCGCCGCGCCGGGCAGCTATGATCTTGTCCTGATGGATGTGCAGATGCCGATCATGGACGGCTATACTGCCACCCGACAGATCCGCGCGCTGGATGATCCTGCGCTGGCCGGGATCCCGATCCTTGCCATGACCGCCAACGCGTTCGACGAGGATCGCCGAAACGCCTTGGAAAGCGGCATGAGCGGCTTTTTGTCCAAGCCCATCGTGATCGGCGACCTTGTGCAAGAGCTGCACAAGATCCTGTGAACCAAACGCCTGTCAGGCAAAATAAATAAAGCACCCACAGCATTTGCTTCCTGAGGTCAAGAGCCTCCGTAAAGCCTGCTGTGGGTGTTTTTGCTTTTGTCGGCTGGCCGCCGTTATGATTTCAGTGCATCTGCAAGGACCTGCAGCAGATGCGGAATATCCAGCGGCTTTGCAATGTGGCCGTCCATCCCGGCCTTCAATGCATTCTGACGGTCTTCCTCAAAGGCATTTGCCGTCATTGCAAAGATGGGAATGTCGGCCTTTGCAGCATCCGGCAGAGCGCGGATCTGCCGCGTCGCCTCATAACCGTCCATCTTGGGCATCTGGATGTCCATTAAGATTAGGTCGTACTGTCCGGGGGCAGCCTGCTTCATCTTCTGGACGGCGACCGTGCCGTCCTCAGCAGTGTCCACCGCAAAGCCTGCTTCCTTCAGGATCTCCTGCGCAAGCTCACGGTTCAGCTCATTGTCCTCCACCAGCAAAAGTTTCTTTCCCTTGAGCTTGGCGGCATTAGGCTGCGATGATTCGTGGGCAGGCTCTGCGCAGAACGGTTCTGCCAGCACTCTGCGCAGTTCGGAAAGGAACAGCGGCTTTTCGCAGAAAGCGGTCACTCCGGCAGCGCGGGCTTCCTCTTCGATGTCTGCCCAATCGTAGGCCGTCAGGATGATGATGGGGCAGCTTTTCCCGATCACCTTGCGGATCTGCCGCACGACCTCGATGCCGTTCATATCGGGGATCAGCCAGTCGATGATGTAGACGCTGAATTCGTCGCCCTGCTCCATGGCGTACCGGGTGCGGATCACCGCTTCCTTGCCGGAGATCGTCCACTCCGGCCGCATCCCGATCTTGGACAGCATGGTGCTGACGCTCAGGCAGGTGTCGGTATCGTCGTCTGCTACCAATGCGCGCAGCCCTTCCAGCTGCGGGATCTGCTTCTGCTCCACCTTTTGTCCGCTGAGTGCGAAGCAGAGATCTACGATGAATTCGCTGCCCTTGCCCGGTTCGCTCTCAATGGCGATGGTGCCGCCCATCAGGTCCACAATGTTCTTGGTGATGGACATGCCCAGGCCGGTGCCCTGAATGCCGCTGACGGTGGAGCTTTCCTCCCGGCTGAACGCCTCAAAGATGTGCTTCTGGAACTCTTCGCTCATACCAATGCCATTGTCTTTGATGCGGAACTCATAGCAGCCACGGCCCTTGGGCGCACCGTTCTTCTGGGTAATGCGGATGCTGATCATGCCGCCGGTGGGAGTGAACTTGATGGCGTTGGACAGGATGTTCAGCAGGATCTGGTTCAGCCGCAGCGGATCGGTGATGATATCCTCATCCTCGATGTCCATGGTATCAATGAAAAGCGACAGCCGCTTTGCCGAAACATTGGGCTGGATGATGGAGCGCACATCGTGAACGAGATCCGGCAGATGCACCGCTTTTTCCTCGATCTTAACTTTTCCGCTCTCGATACGGCTCATATCCAGCACATCATTGATGAGGGAGAGCAGATGCTGGCTGGAGGTAGAGATCTTTTTCAGGTAGTCCAGTACCTGTTCCTTATTGTCGATATGGGTCGCAGCCAGCGAGGTGAAGCCAATGATGGCGTTCATCGGGGTGCGGATATCGTGGCTCATATTGAACAGGAACTCCCGCTTGGCACGGTTTGCCGCCCCCTCATGCTGGAGTGCGATCTCCAGCTTGCGGTTTTGTTCCTCCAGCTGGGCCTGATACTTCTTCTCCTGTTCTTTCTTCTGCCTCTCCATCTCCTGCACGGAGCGTCTGCGCAGCACCTGAAGGATCATTACAAGCAGGATGTAGCCGACCAGCGCCATCAGGATCAACGGAAGGGATTCACGGAAGACCGATTTTTCATCTGTACACGCATAGAGATCAAAGGATCTTCCATGGCAGTACATTCCAAAATAGCGGCCGGAGCCGTTCCAATCGTGGGTATGGGTCAGCGTTTCGGCGGCCCTGGCTTTGCGGATCCCCTGCACCAGCGGACTGTCCGCAGCATCCTGCCCGATCAGCTCCGGGCGGTTGGAGGCAATGACCTGATTGTTCTGCACGATGAACAATGTGCCGCTGGTCTCAACCGAGTAGCCGTCCAGTACACTCTGGATGGATAGAGCCGTTCCCTCTATAAATTCTGCCGGGGTATAGCGGTAGGCAAGCAGGATCACCTCTTTGTCTTCTGCCTTGTGCGCCGCAACATCCACAGCAGACCCATCTTCCAGCAGGACTCGCTTCAGGTAGGTCTTTTGTGGGTAAGAGAAAACGTCCAGAACGGTATCATCCTTGAGCTGCTCTCCAAACCGGGCATAGCCGATGCCGTTCGTTGTGGATTCGCACAGGAGCGTACCGTCCGGTTCCAGAACCGAAATGCCTGTGAGCCAAAGCATCTCTGCCTGCTTGTTCAGGCACTGCGGATCGGAGAGGTCCAGCGCAGAGTTCTGTGCCAGCTGATGCACCGATACCGCCGCGCGGCGGAGCGCTTTGGCCACAACCGTATCGTTATGCTTTTCAAAGCTGGTGGACTGTGATTTGACAAAGTCAAGGGTCTGACAGAAACGAGCCTCCGTTGTGTGCAGTGCCTGCAAACTCAAGAAAAAAACGACGCAGGCCATAAAAAGCACGCCGATGACCAGATAGACCCCCCATCTCCATGTATCTGAGATGGTTCTGTTTTTACGTGCCAATGGTGTCCACCTCCAGATACTGCGAAGCATGTTCAAGATACCTGCCAAGGATCTGCTCCAGTGTGCCGTCTGTGCGCATCTGCGCAAGAACCGCGTTCAGCTGGGTGTCCAGCCCACGGCTGTCGTTTTTGGCAAAGGCGATGCCCAGCCCGGTGACCAGCAGCGGTTCTTCGAGGATGCGGAACTCCACGGAATTGTCCTTCATGTATTGCAGGATGGCCGTCTCATGGGCAGCGATGGCATCCACATAGCCGCAGGCCAGCATCGCATACTGTACGCTGCGGTCCTCGGTGCTGAACACATCCACCACCTGTGGGATGCGCGGATCAGAGCCGCTGAGAAGGATCTCCTCCGGCTTGCCGGTGCTCTGCACGGCGATGGTCTTTCCGGCAAGGTCACCGAGTGTCTGGATGCTGCTGTCGGCATCCACCGCAACCACCTGACGGCTCACCATGTAGGGCCCCGACCAGCGGTAGATCTCCTCACGTCCATCCATGGAAAAGCAGCCCCAGATGCAGTCGATGGTACCGCTTTCCACCAGATTTGTTTTTTGCTCCCAATCGATCGGTTCAAACCGGGCAGCATATCCCATGCGGCGGAATGCTTCGGTGGCGATCTCCACGTCGATCCCGGCGGGAATGCCGTCATTGTTCAGATAAATATAGGGCGGATAAGTATCGCTCCCCACAATGATCTGCGGAAGACCGCTTTCCTTCGCGTCCGTTCCGCCGCAGGAAGTCAGACTGCCGACGGCAGCCGATGCCGCCAGCAGCGTGCAACCGTGCAGAAATGCACGGCGTGAGATTCTGTGTTTCATTCGGGCTTTTTATTCTCCTGTTTTTATTGCATCCTCTGCTCAGTTGTGCTGCTGTAATTCTACTTTCAGGTCGGACTGGATATTCGTCAGACATTGCAGCAGCAGTGGGTTGAACGCTCCACACTCGCCGTTCTGGATCATCTGTACGGCTTTTTCGTGGGAGAAGGCTTTTTTGTAGCAGCGTTCGCTGGTCAGTGCATCGTATACGTCCGCCAGCGAGACCAGTTGTGCGCTGATAGGGATCTCGTCGCCCTTCAGCCCATCCGGGTAGCCGCGCCCATCCCAGCGTTCGTGATGCCAGCGAGCGATCTCATAGGCCGTTTGCAGCAGCGGCTGCTCTGCAAAACCATCCAAATCGTGCAGCATCTTGGCTCCCAGCATACTGTGGGTCTTCATGACCTCAAATTCCTCTGGGGTCAGCTTTCCGGGTTTGTTGAGAATTTTTTCGTCAATACCGATCTTGCCGATATCGTGCAGGGCGGAGGCCAGCGGGATCATATCCTGCTGTTCTGCAGAAATCGAGTAGTTGTTGCTGATCTCCAACAGACGGCGGAGCAGCATTTCTGTGATGATACGGATGTGCCGCACATGAGCACCGCTTTCGCCGTTGCGGAATTCTACGATATGGCTCAGAACACCTACCAGCATATCCGTATTGTTTTCACGGGCGCGGATCTGGTCAGAGACCATCTGCACCAGCCGCCGCTGCTTAGCGTACAGTTTGATGGTGTTGGTCACGCGGCGGTATACGATGCGTGCGTCAAAGGGACGATTGACATAATCACTCGCCCCCAGTTCATAGGAACGCCGGATCGCCGCATCGGAGTCCTCGCTGGAGATCATAATGACCGGTGTATCCTCAATGGTATGGTTGCGGTTCATAGCCTTCAACACTTCAAATCCGTCCATGACCGGCATATTGATGTCCAGCAGCACCAGTGCAATGTTTCCGGCTTCTGCCTGCAATGTTTCCAGACATTCCTGCCCGTTTTCTGCCTCCAGAATATGGTAGCTATCTCCCAAAATCTCTGTCAGCATCATGCGGTTCATTTTGGAGTCGTCCACAAGCAGGATCTTTGATTTTTCCTGCAAAAGTTTTTCCAACGTCTCCAGATCATGCCCCGGAATCTCCACCATGACGGCATTCTTGCGGCACTTTGCCTGATACATCAACCAATCCGCACGGCGAACGATGTTTTCCATGGGGTCGGCGATGGACTGTATCGTTCCGCCGATGCTCAGCGAGATGCGGAAATGCGAATAGCCGGGTACAGATGTCATCTGTGCGGCCGTGCGGATCTGTTCCAGTTTGGTCTGCAAAAAATCTCCCGGAATACCGGGCAGCACCAGTAGAAATTCGTCCCCACCGTAGCGGATGAGCGGATCAGAGCTGCGGATGCAGGAGCGGATGGCATTGGCCACCGTTTCCAGTGCCACATCTCCGGCGTGATGCCCATAGGTATCATTGCAGATTTTGAAATCGTCCACATCCATCAGCGCGATCCCTGCCGGGCCGATGGATTTACGGACAACTTCCTCATAATAGCGGCGGTTGTAAGCACCTGTCAGAGGGTCCCGATAAAGCTCGTCTTTGAACTGCTGCTCCCGTGCAGCACGCTGCTGGTTTGTTTCGTCCAACTGTGCTTTCTGATTTTTGATCAACTGTTTCAGCTTTTGATCCGCTGCGGCAAGAGCGGCTTCCTGTTGATGAAGTTTTTTCAACAGCTGCTGCTCACGCGCTTTGTAATAGCCTTCAATCTCGGAAAGTGTATTCACGTTCTGACCTTCTTCTCCATCATTTACATCATTTGTGTGATTCCTCTGCTAAAACGCGCTTTACCGCTATTTATTTTCGGGGGGGGTAACGCGGAAGCGTTTCACCGTCTGTTCCAGTGCTGCAATGTCCACAGGCTTGGAGAGATGTGCATCCATGCCGGCTTCCTTGCTCTTTTGCATATCCTCAAGGAAGGCGTTGGCGGTCATGGCGAGGATGGGGATGACCCGGCCCAGTGGGTTTTCGCTGCTGCGGATGCGGCGAGCGGCTTCGAGGCCGTCCATCACCGGCATCTGCACGTCCATCAGGATCATGTCATACTCGCCGGGTTTGACATTGGCAAAAGCATCCACGATCTCCTGACCGTTGGAGCAGATGGTGCAGCTTGCGCCATTGGCTTCCAGCAGCATTTCCAGAATTTCGGCGTTGATGGCGTTATCTTCGGCGCAGAGGAAGTTCATGCCGGACAAGGGAGAAGCTGCTTCTTCTTCCTCCGGAAGCACCTGCTCCTTCGGCACCGCGTCCGCAGCGGTGTCGATGGGAAATTCCAGCACGACCTCAAAGCGAGTGCCCTTGCCGGTGGCACTCTCCACGCTGATGGAACCACCCATCAGGTCCACGATGTTCTTGGTGATGGCCATGCCCAGACCCGTGCCCTGCACCTTGTTGGTGCCGGATTTTTCCTCACGGGTGAAGGGGTCGAAGAGGGTCTTCTGGTAAGCCTCGCTCATGCCGATGCCGTCATCCTGCACGGTGAACTGGTATTTGGCGTAGTGCTCGTTCCGGGGCAGCTCTTCGACCTCGAACCGGATGTGCCCACCGCGAGGGGTATACTTGACCGCGTTGG
This sequence comes from uncultured Faecalibacterium sp., assembly GCA_934548045.1. GTDB lineage: Bacteria > Bacillota > Clostridia > Oscillospirales > Ruminococcaceae > Faecalibacterium. The sequence goes on from CAKTEM010000017.1 coordinate 42,416, forward strand.
AGAGGATGTTCATCAGCACCTGATTCAGGCGAGTGGGGTCTGCCAGCAGGTTTTCGTGCCGGAGATGGGTGGAGACGGTGAAGGTCTGCGCCTTTTCGTTTGCCTGTGCGCGGATCATCGTGCTGAGCTGGTCGAGCTGCTGGGGAAGGTGCATCGGCTCAACGTTCAGGGTGGTCTTGCCGCTCTCGATGCGGCTCATATCCAGAATGTCGTTGATGATGCCCAGCAGCAGTCGGCCGGAGCTTTCCAGCTTACCCAGATGCTCGGCCAGCTTTTCCGGCTGGTGCAGCTCGTTTTTCATCAGGGTGGTAATGCCGATGATGGCGTTCATGGGGGTGCGGATATCGTGGCTCATGTTGGCAAGGAAATCCGTTTTGGCCTTGCTGGCACGCTCTGCGGACTGCAGGGCCTCTGCGGCAATATCCTGCGCGCGCCGCATCTCGTCGTTTGCCTGCGTCAGCTGGATGTTGTACTGTTCCAGACGGAGATTTGCTTCCTTTTCTGCCCACAGCTCATGCCGCTGCTTTTCCCACAGGATGAACCAGCCGACAAAAACCGCCGTGACCGAAAACGCCGTCGCAAAGCCTATGATGATGACCATGACGATGTTGACCAGCTTCTGCGTATTCACGGCCACGTACTCCGCCGGGACGAGGAAGGCCAGCGTCCACTGGGCGTTTTCCATCTGCTTCAAGGCGTAGAAATACTCGGTCCCGTCCAGCAGGGCGTTGGAATAACAGGAGCCTGTGCGGGCAAGCCGCTCCTTGGCCTCCGCAAAGGAGGAGCCGTGCAGATAGGACATTTGGGAAAGCACGGTGTATACGTTGTGCCCCTTCAGCAGTTCAGTATCATTGGCGTTGAACAGCTTGAAGCCGACATTATCCAGCACATAGACGCTGTTGTTATTTTCGTAGGCATCGCAGCGGAAATAATCGTTCAGCTCGGTCATGCTCTGCGAAACACCAAGGTAGCGCAGGGTGATCTCCTTTTCTCCGCTTTGCAGCGTGATGGGAACCGAAAGCTGCTTCAGGAACACCATCCGGGAGTCGTCCACGGTCAGCGAGTTTGAAACATAGCTGACTCGCTGCGGCGAGTCTTCCAGATAGCCCATTTCTCGCAGCAGCCCCATGCCGCCATACGCGGTATAATAATGCCCGGCAGCGTCCACCGCAACCAGTTCGACCTGCTGTTCCTTATAATTGGAAAGCTCCGATATCTTTCTCATATAAACAAACAGGTCTTCCGTCGTCTCCATGGGAGTATAGGTCAGGAAATTGCACTGCACATCCACATCGCTCCAATGGGCGTCGATCACATCCTCCAGACTGCGGAACATCTGGTGGGTGACCTCTTCCATCTGGTTCAGCCGCTCATGGTAGACAAGGTTCTGGATGTAGGTCTGGCTCACAATAAGAAGGGTCAAAATGACCGCAAGACTGACAAAGCCGATGCCCCAAAGCAGCTTTTTATAGATTTTTTTGTTCACATCCAGTATCTCCTGTCTGTTCTATTCAGCTCCATGCGGTATCTGCCCGGCTAATGGTGGTGTATGCGCCAAAGAAAGCTTTTGCAGCATCCATGCCCACCACGCCGGTGTCCACGACGTCGGCCTTGGCGGCCAGCTGGTCGCTCACGCCGCAGATGGCCACCTGATAGGTCTTGCCAGCCTCCGGCTCCATGGGGCTGACCAGCACATAGGGGTAGCCCTTGCCGTTGCCGTAGGCGTCGTAGCCCGTGGCCAGCAGGTCGCTGATCTGCTGGCCGGTCAGGGAAACAGTCTGGATAGTGCGGTTCCAGCCGGTGGGCAGGATGACCGAAAGGTCGTAATCCGTAATGCCCTTGGCGTACAGCTTGGCGGCTACGCCGTGGTGGTTCTGATCGGTGGGGTTGCCGGGGATCCATGTGCTCAGCGAAACCAGCGCAAGGTCGCTGCCGGTAGCCTGCGCAAAGCAGCGACCCACCAGCATGGCGCAGTCTTCCTGCGAAAGCTCCTCCGTGACGGTGGTAATGACCTCCGGGGTGTTGTTCACCACACTATCCTGATCCTCGTCCAGCTGACGGATCACATCCTCCATGGTGGCATCGCCCTTGATAAAGTCCAGCATTTTAAGGCCGGTGGTCACGATGGTGTTTTCCCAGCCGGAATAGATAAAGGGCGCGGTATTGCCCACATTCAGGGCGTTGGCGATGTCTGCATAGTAGGTTCCGTCCGCTTTTGCGTCCTTGAAGGGCAGCAGGCTGCTTTTCAGCGTCGTTGTGGGCTGCAGAGCGCTGGTGCCCGCAACGGTGGAGAGCACGCGCATCACCTTGAGCGCATCTTCCAGCTTCTGGGGGTTCTGCTCCAGCTTTTTGTTCAGTCCGTAGAAGCGGTTCACATTCAGCACAAAAACGTTCTGGGTGCCGTCCTGCGAGAGAAACGGCATCAGCCCGAATTTATCGGCGTTGCCGTCTGTCTCCACAATGCCGTTGGTGTTGCCAATCAAAAACAGGGTGTTGCCCTCGGCCATCCGCTGCCGGGTCACGCTGTCATCAAGGGCATCGCCAGAGCCGTTCAGCATCCCGATGTCCTTCCACTTCTGGACGTATGCCATTGCCTGCATCATGCCGGGGGTGTTGCTGACGTTTGCCTTACCGGACAGATAATCCTTCTGCCACAGCTTGCCGTCCAGCGTGCCGAGGAAATCGGCGTCTGCAATGTTGCACAGGTACTGGAAACCGTAGCCCGGGTACTGGATCTGCGACAGACAGAGATCGACCCCGGCTTCCTTGGCTTTTGCTGCCAGCGCTTCCAGCTCGGCAAAAGAATTGGGCAGCTCCCAGCCGTATTTTTGCAGCAGGGTCTTGTTGTAGGTAATGCCGTAGCAGTTGTAGGTCGAGGGCAGCAGATAGATGGCGCCGCTGTCGGATACATCCTGCAAGCGGGATTCCACATAGTTATCGGTAAAATCGTAACCGGAAAGGTCCAGCAGCTTGTCGGAGACCAGATTGATCCGGGGGTCGTAGTACGTCAAGGTGCAGACGTCCGGCAGATCGCCCGCCGCAAACATATTCTGCAGACAGGTGGTGGTGTTATCGCCGCTGTATGGCACCACCTCGATGTTCACTTCCGGGTAAACGCTGTGCACCTGCTCAATAAAGGCTTCTACCTCTTTATAAGGTGCCATAAAGGTAACGGCTTCGTGCATATCGTCTTTTTTAGCCGTTTCGGTCTTACCGCCGCCGCAGGCGGTCAGTGCTGCCGTGGCGGCTGCAACGCCGCAAGCCTGCAAAAACACGCGGCGGGAAATTTTCTTCATCATACAATGATACCTTCCTCACATTTCGGAGGGCAGTACTGCATGATCCGATGGGGTGCCGCACTGCCTTAACTTTGGTTATTCTAACATACCCCACAGGAACTCCCACGCTCGCGGTCTGACCGCACTGGATCTTGTTCGGATTCTCCTATAAAAGTAGTGTTATTATTCTATCATTGTATTAAAAGTGTTTCAAGGTTATTTTGAGTTTCCTTCAAAAAAGCAGGGACGGAGGGCTCTAAGCTGTTTGGAGGAGTGTCAGTTCTGGTGCAGCACAGGACAAAAAAGGAAATGTCTTGCCGTTACGATGTCCAGTCTATCACAAAACGGTAGAATGATAAAATCCAGCACTGCATCATTGCTGGGCCTTTTTGTTGGAGGCGTTATTGTGTGACAGTCTGCACAAGGGTACGAAGAACACAGTTTTGGTGATATCCGGCGTGCGCTCGACCTTGAATACACTGTGAAGACCTCGGAAACGCAGTTATGCTACGAGCTGCATTCACAATCCGGAAATTTCTGAAGTATAAATCGAAGCAATATTAAAGCCGCTCACCGTGCAGGTTTCCAGCATGGTGAGCGGCTTTTTACTACAAGTATGAGGAATCAAAGAAGTCTTTTAAGGTGATTCCCAAGCCCAGACAGATTCTTTCGATGGTCTCTACGCTTAGCTGACCTCCCCGACGAGCGGTGGTTTGAATCGTGGAGTACGATATTCCGCATTTCTTTGCCAACACACAGATTCATATCACGCTCTTGCATCAAATCCTGAACACGCTTGATCGTATCCACGAAAACCCCTTTTTGGTGTTAATTCCGGACCGAAATCGTGTTTATTTGGCGTTTATGAGAGGTGATAATATGAGAAAAGAAAATGATCGTCAATCAGCTTATCCGCAGGGTAGATGTTTATCGTGGGTATCAGCTCAACATTACTTTCAATTTCGACCTTACGCCGTACATTGAAGGGGATGATGCAGCAGCCTGCTGAAAAACCGGGCGGCAAACATTCCTTTTTGAAAACGGTGTAAAGTCAAAAGTTGGGGGTTGTATAGGAACCGCCTGCAAAAGCCTGAAAACGGTGCAGGCGAAGCAATGCAGCCCCCAAAAACCGGCTTTAGAAAAAAGAAAAGCACCATACTTCCTACGAAGTACAGTGCTTTTTTGGTGGAGAATACCGGGATCGAACCGGTGACCTCTTGCATGCCATGCAAGCGCTCTCCCGAACCACGCACTCACGCACCCCCACGCAAAGGTGCGAGAATGAACGATATTTAGCGTTAGAACGTTTTATTTCGAGAAAGGCACATTCTCACCCAAAAGCAACTCTGTTGCTTAAAGAGTTTTATTGACGATGTATAGTTTACAACCTGTCTCTAGGTGTTGTCAAGATGTTTTATCCCCCTTTCGGCACCAAACAGGTTGAAATCTTCTTATTTATCAAGCGGAAAAGCGCAATTTTGATTTTCAAAAATCGGAATTGCGCTTTTTTATTTCAAAAAATCTATTGCGAGGAGGTTTTCTACAATGTCAACATCTTACCGACGCTATTTCAGAGCACAGCCACATGACCCTTGATTACTTCTACGGACAAGCCGGAGAACTTTTCTCATTCTACCGCATCCCGAAAGCACTGTTTCAGGAACCACGATTCCAGAACTTGTCAACCGATGCCAAAACACTGTACGGTATCCTGCTCGACCGCATGAGCCTTTCTGCTAAAAATGGCTGGCTGGACGAGCAGGGCCGGGTATTCATCATCTTCACAATTGAGGATGTCAAGAGGGCGTTGTGTTGCGCAGACAACAAAGCAACCAAGTTGCTCCGGGAACTTGAAAAGTTTGGTTTGATTGAACGAAAACGCAGAGGTCTGGGAAAGCCAAGTTTGGTGTATGTGAAGAACTTTTCAGCAGAATCGTCAAAAGCAATATTCCAGAATCGTGATTTTCACGATTCTGGAGGCTTCAAAAGCGCAAGTCAAGACCCTGCAAAATCACGATGTAATAAGACTGATGAAAATAATACTGAAAAGAGTGAAACGTATCCTTTCTATTCAGAAGAAGCAGATGAGATGAGCAAACGCGAACAACTGAAAGAGTACTTTTCTCAGTCTTTGGAGGTAGAACTTCTACTCCGTCTTTGCCCGGATGATGAGGACACCATCTATCAGATCGTGGATTTGCTGGTGGACACCTGTGTCACCAACCGCAAGACGCTGCGCATTGCCGGGGACGATAAGCCCGCCGAGGTGGTACGCAGCCGCTTTATGAAGCTGAACGCCGACCATATCCGCTTTGTGTTGAAGTGCCTTGCAGAGAACAGCAGCCCGATCCGTAACATGAAACAATATCTGCTCGCTTCTCTGTACAACGCACCCACCACGATGCAACTTTCCTACCAGAACCAAACCAACCACGACTTAGCGATGTGGAGGTGATGAAAATTTCAAAGAAAGCAGCCATAATTGCCATCGTCAACCAGAAGGGCGGAACCGGCAAGACCACCACCTGTGAAAATTTGGGCGTTGGACTTGCAGCCGAAGGCAAAAAAGTTCTGCTGGTGGACGCTGACCCGCAGGGCAGCTTGACCATCAGCATGGGCTGGCAGCAGCCCGATGAATTGCCCACCACTCTTTCCACCCTGATGCAGAAAGCTATAAACGACCAGAGCATTCCGCCCGGCGAAGGTATCCTGCACCATGCGGAGGGCGTTGACCTGATTCCGGCAAACATTGAACTGGCAGGGCTGGAAGTGTCTCTCGTCAACTGCATGAACCGGGAAAAGATGCTCAAGCAGGTGCTGGAAGGAGCAAAGCACGAATACGATTTCATTCTGCTGGACTGCACCCCTTCCCTTGGGATGCTGACCGTCAATGCACTGGCAGCGGCGGACACCACCCTGATTCCGGTGCAGGCGCAGTACCTGTCTGCGAAAGGCTTGGAACAGCTTTTGCAGACCGTGCAGAAGGTCCGACGGCAGATCAACCCGAAACTGAAAATCGAGGGCATCCTGCTGACTATGACAGATAGCCGCACCAACTATGGGCAGCAGATCGACAACCTGATTCGAGGTGCCTACGGCAGTAAGATCAAAGTGTTCGACCAGACCATTCCCCGGTCTGTCCGTGCTGCGGAAATCAGTGCCGTGGGCAAGAGCATTTTTCAACACGACCCCAAAGGCAAGGTGGCAGAAGCCTACCGCTCTCTGACGAAGGAGGTGATGGCGAATGTCGAAAGGCAGCTTAAACGTGTCGCTGAAAGGGGCAGATGATATTTTCTCCACGGAAGAATCCCGACAGGAGCAACAACGGGAACAGGTTCAGCAGATTCCCATTGGAGAACTGTTCCCCTTCAAAGACCATCCCTTTAAGGTCTTGGATGACGAGTCCATGCAGCGCACCGTAGAAAGCGTAGAGCAGTACGGCGTATTGTCTCCGCTAATCGCCCGCCCACGCCCGGAGGGTGGCTATGAGATCATCTCTGGGCACCGCCGTCAGCACGCTGCACAGCTTGCCGGGCTGGACACCCTGCCGGTCATTGTCCGCAACATGGATGATGATGCCGCAGTTCTGCTTATGGTGGACAGCAATCTCCAACGTGAAAACATCCTGCCCAGTGAAAGGGCTTTTGCCTACAAAATGAAGCTGGAAGCCCTAAAAAATCAAGGTGCTAGGTCGGATTTAACTTCGCCGCAAGTTGCGGCGAAGTTCCGCAGCGATGATGTAGTTGCCAAAGACCAAGGCATAAGCGGTGATACTGTTCGACGCTATATCCGCCTGACCAGCCTTATCCCTGAACTGCTGGACATGGTAGACGAAAAGAAGATTGCTTTCAATCCCGCTGTGGAGCTGTCGTATCTCAACACGAACCAACAGCGGGATTTTTTAGAAGCGATGCAAGACACCCAGAATGCGCCGTCCCTTTCCCAAGCGCAGCGGCTTAAAAAGCTGGCGCAGGAAGGGCACTTCTCGTATGACGTTGCCTTTGCGGTCATGGGAGAAGAGAAAAAGGGCGAGCTGGACAAGGTGGTTATCAAAAACGACACCCTGCGGAAATATTTCCCTCGCAGCTACACCCCAAAACAGATGGAGGACACTATCATCAAGCTGCTGGATCAGTGGCAACGTAAACAGCAGCGGCAGAATGAACGCTGACTTATACCGTAACGAAAGACCCGATGGGGTCTTTTTCTTTTGCAAACAAAAGGAGAAAAGCCTATGAAAAACAACGTTACCCGCACCATCCGCTCCGAAGAGATCACCATTGATGTGCGTATCTGCGCTGCGCTGGCGGCAAACCGGGGCGGTGAGGTCTACCTCGCAGCCATTGCCCCGGATATGGAACTGACCGTCATCACGCTGGACGAGGCTCCCGACATCCTGCCCTGCTTTGAGGAGGACGATACCTGCCTGAACCTTCCCAACACCTCGCTGCTGCTCTGCTACAACCCGGCGCAGGTGCTGAAGATGGGCGGCAAGCACTACCTGACCGGCCCTGTGATTCTGGTCCGCACCAACATGGACGGCGAGGTCATCTCGCTGACCATTGATGAGGTCTACCTGTTCCAGAAGTATCTGGCAAGCCACAGCATCACCCTGATGGCAGACGACCAGAAGCTGCCCTGCATCTGCATCGACTGAGGTGCCGCTATGTCAACGAGAGCGGAATTTTTCCAGAGTATGTATCCGGGACTGTCCGATGGTGAAGTCATTGATGAACTTATCAAAGCCAGCATATACGGTTTTGAACACGGCCCGGAGGTTGTGACCATCAGTGCCGCAGAGGGCATTCATTATGTGCCTTACGATGCGGCAATGCAGAAGAAGCTTCCGTATTATGGAGGCACCTACGAAGCCTGCAATATTCCTTTTACGGATTTCCAGATCCGCTATCAGCCGGAGCAGATTCGCATTGTGGATGGCAAACGCATCCTAGAGGATACAGCCTTTCTCTGCCGGAAGGACAATGATCACTTCCTTATTCTGCCGAGCATTTATGAGAAGCTGGACTTGGATGACTGGCTTCTGGCACACCTGTTTTTCTACGACAAAGACGGAAAACGGTATATCGGTGTGGAACTGTCGGAGGTTGACTGATGCGAGTTGTCTTTGAGTTTATGCTGTTTGAAGCCGGCGCTTTTTTCGGCTTCTTTGTAGCAGCTCTGTTGAACGCCGCCCGTGCTGGGCAGGAAATCACTATCAAATTCGAGGAGGAAGATAATGGAACAGAACGCGAACACTCTGTCGGTGCTGAAAATTGCGCCGGGACAGCATCCGCAGCAGGTCGAGATCGATAACGACCTGAAGGCTTTGCAGCAGGCGGTGGGCGGTTCCATCGGCGCAAGTTATCCCTTTGCCGACCCGGTTGCCATCGTTTATAACGATGACGGCAAGCTCATGGGACTGCCCCTGAACCGTGCCCTTCGGGATGAAAACGGAGAAATGTACGATGCCGTTGCCGGAACCTTTCTGGTTGTGGGGCTGGGAGAGGAAGATTTTGTGTCGCTCTCCCCGGAACTGGCGCAGAAGTATGAAGAAGAATTCCATCAACCCGAAGCCTTTCTCCCTCTGGGGCGTCGCCTGATGGTCATTCCGGTTCCGGATGAATCAGTTCAGAGTGATGCAGAAAAGGCTGTGAGTAAGCCCCCGGTGGAACATGACCGTTAAGGCGATTTTCTGCACAGGAGGTGGTAACGATGCAGGAAGAAATCGAGCATAAGACGGTCAACCTTGCCATCTCGACCACAAAACTGTCTGCCCGCACCCTGCTGCGCGGGATGCAGTTTCTGCTGCGGCAGTACGACAAGCACGCTTCGCAGGGCAAGCAGTCCATGAAGCGGCTGGTGCGACAGAACCGTGGCGTGACCAATGTGGAGATCCAGAAAACCGGCATCAAGGATTTTGACCGCTATGCTAAGCGGTATCACATCGACTACTCCATCCAGAAAGACCTGTCCTGCAAGCCGCCCCGGTATCTGGTCTACTTCAAGGCACAGGACACGGATGCCTTGAGCGCAGCGTTCAAGGAATATTCGGCATCGGTGCTGGATAAAACCAAGCGTCCTTCCGTGCTGGCAAAGCTGCATGATCTGGCGCAGTCCGTTGCAAATCTGCCGGACAAAGTGCGGCACAAGCAGGAGGAGCGCGGCCTATGAGCAAAAAGAAGCTTTCCAAGCTGCTGGCGCTCTATCTGCCCTATGTGGTAATTGGCTTGCTAGCCACCAATCTGGGCGAGGCGTGGCGGCTGGCCGTGGGCAAGGAACTGGGCGACAAAATCGTATCGCTGATGGATACGCTCCCGGCTGCATTTTCAAATCCGCTGCCCAGCCTGCACCCAATTGACTTGTTCATCGGTCTGTGCTGCGGCGCTGGAATGCGGCTGGCGGTGTACCTGAAAGGCAAAAACGCCAAGAAGTACCGTCACGGCATGGAGTACGGCTCTGCCCGGTGGGGCGGACCCAAAGATATCGAGCCGTTTATGGCTCCGAAGTTTGAGGACAATATCATTCTGACCAAAACAGAACGCCTGATGATGTCCAACCGCCCACCTGACCCCAAGAACGCCCGGAACAAAAACGTGCTGGTAGTCGGCGGCTCCGGCAGCGGCAAGACCCGGTTTTGGCTCAAGCCCAACCTTTTACAATGTCACAGTTCCTATGTGGTCACCGATCCGAAAGGTAGTATCGTGATCGAGTGCGGCAATGCCCTGTTACAAAAGAGCTATAAGCTAAAGATTTTCAACACCATCAACTTTTCCAAGAGTATGAAATACAATCCGATGGCCTATATCCACAGCGAGAAGGACATTTTGAAACTCGTCACCGCACTGATGACCAACACCAAAGGTGAGGGGCAAGGTGGCGACCCTTTCTGGGACAAGGCTGAACGGCTTTTGCTGGTTTCACTGATCGCATACCTCCACTATGAAGCCCCGGTTGAGGAGCAAAACTTCGCAACATTGCTGGAAATGCTCAACACCATGCAGGTTTCGGAAGATGATGAAACCTATCAGAATCCAGTTGACCTACTGTTTGAGGATCTGGGAAAGAAAAAACCAAAATCCTTTGCCGTGCGGCAGTACAAACTTTACAAGCTAGCTGCCGGCAAAACGGCCAAGTCAATCCTTATTTCCTGCGGTGCCCGGCTCGCACCCTTCGATATTCAGGAAGTCCGGGATGCCACCATGTACGATGAGCTGGA
>CAKTEM010000018.1 GCA_934548045.1 uncultured Faecalibacterium sp.
TCCTTACCAGCAGCAGCGAACTGGCAGACTTCACCAATGTTGGAAGCCTTGGATGCCTGTCCACCGGTGTTGGAGTACATCTCAGTATCGAAGACCATGACGTTGACATCCTCGCCGGAAGCCAGGACGTGATCCAGGCCGCCGAAGCCGATGTCGTATGCCCAGCCGTCACCACCGAAGATCCAGACGGACTTCTTAGCGATGAACTCCTTGCTCTTCAGGATCTCAGCGGACTCGGTGCAGCCAGCGGCAGCAGCCTTCTCCAGCTCAGCGATCAGAGCCTTAGCGGGTTCGTCGTTGGCCTTGGTGTTGTTCTTGGTCTCCATGAACTTGTCGAATGCAGCCTTCAGCTCAGCGGAAGCCTTGTCAGAACCAGCGACCTCAGCGATGCGCTTGATCAGGTTCTCACGGACGGTCTTCTGGCCGAGGTACAGGCCCAGACCATGCTCAGCGTTATCCTCGAACAGGGAGTTGCACCATGCAGGACCATGGCCGCTGTCCTTGTTGACGGTGTACGGAGAGATGGAAGCAGTACCGCCCCAGATAGAGGAGCAGCCGGTAGCGTTGGAGATGTACATCTTTTCGCCGAACAGCTGGGTGATGAGACGTGCATAAGAGGTCTCAGCACAGCCTGCGCAGGAGCCGGAGAACTCGAGCAGCGGCTGGTTGAACTGAGAACCGATGACGGTATCATCAGCAAACTTGCTGGGCTTCTTGGAGATGTTGGCAACGCAGTAGTCGAAGACTTCCTGCTGATCTGCCTGGCTGTCCTGCGGAACCATAGCGATAGCCTTGGTCGGGCAGACGGTGACGCACTCGCCACAGCCCATGCAGTCCAGAGGAGACACTGCCATGACAAACTTGTACTCGTTTGCCGGGCGGTTGTCGCGGCTCTTGGTCTGTGCAGGAGCAGCAGCCAGCTCGTCAGCGGTCAGCTGGAACGGACGGATGGTAGCGTGAGAGCAGACGAATGCACACTGGTTGCAGCCGACGCACTTGGAAGCATCCCACTCGGGAACATTGACAGCGGTACCGCGCTTCTCATATGCAGAAGCACCCTGCTCCCACTCACCGTTAGCATTAGCGGTGAAGGAAGAGACAGGCAGGCTGTCGCCGTCCATACGAGCGATGGGCTCCATGACGTCGCGGATCTGCTTGACCAGTTCCGGACGGCCGGTCAGAGCCTTGGGAGCCGGATCTGCTTCGGGGTTCGACCAAGATGCAGGAACGTCGACCTTGTGGATAGCGTCAACGCCAGCGTCGATAGCCTTCCAGTTCATCTCAACGACGTCCTGGCCCTTCTTGCCGTAGCTCTTCTGAGCTGCCTGCTTCATGAAGTTGACAGCGTCCTCGATGGGCATAACGTCAGCCAGCTTGAAGAAAGCGGACTGCAGGATGGTATTGGTGCGCTTGCCCATACCGATCTCGATAGCCTTGTCGATCGCGTTGATGGTGTACAGCTGGATGTTGTTGTCAGCGATGTACTTCTTAGCCTCAGCGTTCAGGTGCTGGCCCAGCTCCTCATCGGACCACTGGCAGTTGATCATGAACACGCCGCCGGGCTTGACATCCTGGACCATCTTCATGCCCATGTGGATGTAAGCGGGGTTGTGGCAGGCCACGAAGTCAGCCTGGTTGATGTAGTAGGGGCTGCGGATGGGCTTGTCGCCGAAACGCAGGTGGCTGATGGTCACGCCGCCGGTCTTCTTGGAGTCATACTGGAAGTATGCCTGAACATACTTGTCGGTATGGTCGCCGATGATCTTGACGGAGTTCTTGTTTGCGCCGACGGTGCCGTCGCCGCCCAGACCCCAGAACTTGCACTCCTTGGTGCCAGCAGCTGCGGTGATGGGAGCGGGCTTGACCTCGGGCAGGGACAGGAAGGTGACGTCATCGGTGATGCCCAGAGTGAAACGCTCCTTCGGCTGATCCTTCTCCAGCTCCTTGAACAGAGCGAAGATGGAGGACGGGGGAGTGTCCTTGCTGCCCAGACCATAACGGCCGCCGGTCAGAACGATGTCGTTCAGGCCAGCTTCACGCAGGGTAGCAGCAACATCCAGATACAGAGGCTCGCCCAGAGAACCCGGCTCCTTGGTGCGGTCCAGAACTGCGACCTTCTTAGCGGTCTTAGGCAGGACCTTCAGCAGGGAAGCGGAAACCCAGGGACGATACAGACGAACCTTGATGATACCGACCTTCTCGCCCTTAGCGTTCAGGTAGTCGATGACCTCATCAGCGACGTCGCAGATGGAACCCATAGCGACGATGACGCGGTCAGCATCGGGTGCGCCGTAGTAGTTGAACAGATCGTAGTTGGTGCCGAGCTTCTCGTTGATCTTTGCCATGTACTTCTCAACGACTGCGGGCAGAGCGTCGTAGACGCTGTTGCAAGCCTCGCGGTGCTGGAAGAACACGTCGCCGTTCTCGTGAGAACCACGCATCTTCGGGTGCTCAGGGTTGAGGGCCTTCTTGCGGAACTCCTCAATAGCTTCCATGTTGCACATTTCCTTCAGATCTGCGTAATCCCACTTCTCGATCTTCTGGTACTCGTGAGAAGTACGGAAGCCATCGAAGAAGTTCAGGAACGGAACTTTGCCCTCGATCGCGCACAGATGTGCGACAGGAGACAGGTCCATGACCTCCTGGACACTGCTCTCAGCCAGCATTGCGAAGCCGGTCTGACGGCAGGCCATGACGTCGCTGTGATCACCGAAGATGTTCAGAGACTGGGTAGCAACGGTACGAGCCGAAACGTCGAAGACGCAGGGCAACTGCTCCGCAGCGATCTTGTACATGTTGGGGATCATCAGCAGCAGGCCCTGAGATGCGGTGAAGGTGGTGGTAACAGCACCTGCGCCCAGAGAACCGTGAACTGCGCCGGCTGCGCCAGCCTCAGATTCCATCTCGACGACCTTGACCTGGTTGCCGAAGATGTTCTTCTGACCAGCTGCGGACCACTGGTCCACAGAGTCAGCCATCGGAGAAGACGGGGTAATAGGATAGATAGCAGCTACGTCCGTGTAGGCATATGCTACATGTGCAGCAGCGGTATTGCCATCCATCGTTTGCTTTGCTCTAACGATAGGCATTTTTCTTCCTCCATTGTTCAGAATTTGGTACCTTTTGCGCGGGGCAATAGCTCCCGTGGGGCCGGAGATCCCCTAAAAGGCACTATTGCTCATATACTATGATAACATGTTCTGTCCAGCTTGTAAATGCAAACCGCCTAGCAAAAAACCACAAAAATTCAGAATTTTTTTTGTGGTTTTTTTACGCTTGTGTTTTTTGTTGAATCCATTCTTGCAGAATTTTAAGTTTTTGCCGGTTTCGGCCTATTTTTCTTAATTTATCCTTAATTTAGAATTGACAATCGTACATAGATTGCCGTAAACTGAAGTCATCCCAATCAAACGGACAGAAAGGACAAATTGTCATGGATGCAGCTGTACATTATGAAAAAACATTGACGAGTGAAGTGCTGTTCGAGGGCCGGGTCATCACCCTGACCAAGGACACCGCTCTGCTCGAGAACGGCAAGACTGCCACGCGCGAAGTGGTCCATCACCACGGCGGTGCCTGCATCCTGCCTTATTTTGAGGATGGCACCATCTGCATGGTGCGCCAGTTCCGCTATGCGATGCAGCAGGAGCTGTGGGAACTTCCGGCCGGTAAGCTGGAAAAGGGCGAAGACCCCTTTGAAGCCGCCAAACGGGAACTGGAAGAGGAGTGCGGCCTGACTGCCGACCATTACACCTCGCTGGGCCAGTTCTTCCCGACCGTCGGCTATGATACCGAAGTCATTTATACATGGGTCGCGACCGGCCTGCACAAGACCCACATGCACCTCGACGCTGACGAGTTCCTGACGCCCGACCGTGTGCCGCTGGACAAGGCATACGAGATGGTGATGAGCGGTGAGATCAAGGACGGCAAGACCATCGCCGGCATCCTGAAACTCAAGGCCCTGATCTCCGAGGGCAAGCTGTGATTTTATACGAAGACGCCGCCCTCGTCGTCCTGAACAAACCGGCCGGACTTTCCAGCGAAGTTGACGTTCCTTCCCGGCTCCGGGAACTCTGGGGGAAGCCGGACGCCTATGTCGGCGTCATCCACCGGCTCGACACCGGTGTTTCGGGTCTGATGGTCTACGCCAAAACGCCCGAATCCGCTGCCGTACTCAGCCGACAGGTCACCCAAAGTCAGGAAACATACGCAGTAATGGACGGTCGGGTGGAAAATGCCGGAAATACTTCAAAAACGCCTTGTTTCGTCAAGCGGTACCGGGCCGTTATTGCAGGGGTACCGGACGAGAAACTCCCGGCAGAAGGAATCCTGCGCGATTACCTGTTCAAGGACAGCCGGAAGGGAAGAGTATTCCCGGTCAGCCGCCCACGCAAAGGCGTCCGGGAGGCCGTGCTGGAATACCGCATTGCGGCAGTCTCAGCGGACAAGACTCGGAGCCTTGCCGAAATCATTCTTCACACCGGGCGGACACATCAGATCCGGGTGCAGTTTGCTTCCCGGAAGCATCCGCTGCTGGGCGATGGCAAATATGGCAGCCGGGTGAAGGGCAATATCGCACTTCAAAGTGCCGGGCTTTCGTTCCTGCACCCGGTGAGTGGGAAGAAGATGGAATTTGAGATTCCGGCACCGGATGAAGAGGTTTGGAATTTGGGGTAACATGATATCAGGTAGAAAATTATGGACAAGCAATACAAAGATGCGGAAATCTACGCGGTACTTGAACGGGAGATCATCGACCTGACCCTCCGGCCGGGTACCTCGCTGAGCGAGAATCCACTTTGCGCGCGTTTCAACGCGCCGCGCTCGCTGATACGGGTCGTTCTGCAAAAATTGCAGGAGAACGGCCTTGTCAAAATCGTTCCCTACAAAGGCACGACCATCACCCGGCTGAACCGGGATATCGTGGATGAACTCATCTATGAGCGGACGGCCGTTGAAGCAAAAGTATTACGGGATTTCGCGCCCCGATGCACGCCGGAACAGCGCGCGCTCATCCGGCAGCGTGCCGAAGCTTACGATGCTTTGGCCCACGCCGAGACGCCCGATTATAACAAACTCTATGAGGCCGACCGTCGCCTTCATGAGACGTGGTTCGCCGCGATGGACAAAATGTATCTCTGGCGGACGCTCCAGAACGCCCACGCCGATTACAGCCGCTTCCGGATGCTGGACACCATCACCAGCGGCGGACTGGCCGAGGTCATTGCAGACCATCACAACCTTATTGACGCCATCGAGCGTTGCGACCTTGCCGCCTTTGAGCCGCTGGTCGAGCGGCACCTTTACGGCGGAATCCGCCGCCTTGGCTCCAAACTGACCGAGGAATACGCGGACTATTTCGAGAACGCAGAATAACTTTTATACGCAAAAAGAGGCACCGAACTGGTGCCTCTTTTTGCGTATATTTTGTTCCCCGTGGAACAATTTTAGATTTTCTCTCAGCCCAGAATACCGGACAGGAAGATTTCCAGACCAATGCCGATAAGGATGACACCGCCGAGGATGGATGCCTTGCCGGAGAGCTTGGTGCCGAATTTCTTGCCGATGGACAGACCGGCTTCGCAGATGAAGAAGGTGACGGTCGCAATGATGAGGGAGCAGACCAGAGCCATCAGCCAGCCGTATTCCGAGATGGTGAATCCGACCGACAGCGCGTCGATGCTGGTCGCAACGCCCTGCACGAACAGTGCGCCTACGCTCAGCTCGTCAGCTTCCTCTGCCTCTTCGTTCTTGATGCCCTCGATGAGCATCTTGCCGCCGATGTAGGCCAGCAGGATGAGGGCGATCCACGGGATGAACTTTTCAAAGGACGAGAACAGCTCGACGATGGTGTGGACGCAGATCCAGCCCGTCATGGGCATGACTGCCTGAAAAATGCCAAAGGTGCCGGCGATCTTGATGCCCTTGCCTCTGGACATGTTCGGCTCATGCAGGCCGTTTGCCATCGAGACCGAGAAAGCGTCCATTGCAAGGCCGACGCCCAGCAATGCACTGTTGACGAAAAATAAGATACTCCATTCCATAATTCTGCCTCCTGATTTGACCGGAACTGGTGGGCGGTTTTGTGGGGAAATCTCCCCGTGGGATAACAAAGACCCGGAATCGGCGCGCGACGTCCAATTCCGGGTCATTTTTTCTACAATGACTCTATGTGTATGGGCGTTGGTACTCGCACCAAAACACATGAGTCTCGCATATTAAAGCAAGCCAGACCGCTGCAAACGGTCATTATGTTGACTTGCTGCACTCCTGCAAAGTGCTTGCTACTCCCCCATGGGTATTTGTGATTGTTTCGTTATCTTAGCACACTTTTAAGCCAAAGTCTAGGCTAACTTTCCAGAATTTTATCGAATCGCCCATTTTGGCAAAATTTCGTGGGATGCCAAGAAGTTTTTCCTCAAAAAGGATTACTCTTCGCTGGTTTCCACAGTCTCCGCCTCGGGCTTTTCCTCTGCGGACGCCTCGTCAGCAGCTTCCATTGCGGCCAGCTGCTCTGCGGTCGGCTCCTCGTCCCCCTCCTCGGCCTCGATCTTCTCGGTCTGTGCCTCGTCGTCGTGGTCGGTACGGGCAAGGACCATGACCTTGTCGTTCTCGCCCAGACGCATGACACGGACACCGGAACCATAACGGCTCTGGAGTGGGATCTCGTTGGCGTGGAGACGGATGATGATGCCTTCCTGACTGCTCAGCAGGATATCATCCACATCGTCGACGATCTTGACCGCCGCGACCTTATCCTTGTTGGCGTCATAGTTGCGGATGCCCTTGCCGCCGCGCGCGGTGATGCGGTAGGTATCGATGTCGGAACGGCGGCCCTTGCCGTTTTCGGTGACCGTCAGCACCGTACCGCCCTCGCGGCAGATGCAGACGCCGACGACCTCGTCGCCCTCGGCCAGCTTGATGGCGCGGACGCCATGGCCGCTGCGGCCCATCGGACGGGCATCCTCTTCGTTGAAGCGGATCGCCTGACCGTTGCGCGTTGCAACGATGAGCATATCGTGGCCGGTCGTCAGACGGGTCCATGCCAGAGCGTCACCCTCATTCAGAGCAATACCGATCAGACCGGTCTTGCGGATGTTGGCATACTGTTCCAGCGGCGTACGCTTGATGAGTCCCTGCTTGGTGACCATCGTGACGTAACCGCCCTCGCTGGCTGCATCCTTGCTCTGGCAGATCATGTTGGTGACCTTTTCACCCTCGGCCAGCTGAAGCAGGTTGACAATATTGCTGCCCTTGCTGGTGCGGCTGCCCTCGGCAATGGTGTAGCCCTTGATACGGAACAGACGGCCCCGGTCGGTGACGAACAGGACATAATCGTGGGTGGAACCGACGAACATCTCCTGCACGATGTCTTCTTCCTTCCGGGTCATACCGGCGATGCCGCGGCCGCCGCGACGCTGTGCCTGATAGGTGGCCTTGAGCTGACGCTTGATGTAGCCAGCCTCAGTCAGGGTATAGACGCACTGCTCCTCGGAGATGAGGTCTTCGATGTCGACTTCGCCGTTGACGGACTCGATCTCGGTGCGGCGTTCATCACCAAACCGCTTCTTCATATCCAGCAGCTCGTTCTTGACGATTTCGAGGACACGGGCATCGTTTGCGAGGATGTCTTCCCAATCCTCGATCTTTGCCTGCAGGCCGCTCAGCTCTTCCTCGATTTTGAGGATTTCCAGACCGGCCAGACGGCCCAGCTGCAGCTTCACGATAGCGTCTGCCTGCGGATCATCAAAGCCGAACTGCTCCATGATGGCGGCTTTTGCCTCGGCCATACCGCCCTTGCAGGAGCGGATGGTCGCGATCAGCTCATCCACGATGTCGGTGGCCTTTTTCAGACCCTCGAGGATGTGGGCGCGCTCCTTGGCCTTTTTCAGGTCATACTGAGTGCGGCGGCGGACGACCTCATCCTGGAACTCGACGTACTTCTGGATCATCTGCTTCAGGGTCATGACCTTCGGAACCTTGTGGTCAATGGCCAGCATGATGACGCCGACGGTATCCTGCAGCTGGGTGTACTGGTACAGCTGGTTCAGGATGACCTGCGCGTTGGCATCCTTGCGGATGTCGACGACGATGCGCATGCCCTTGCGGTTGGTCTCATCGTTCAGGCCGGTGATGCCCTCGATGCGCTTATCCTTGACAAGCTCTGCCATGTTTTCGATCAGGCGAGCCTTGTTCACCATATAGGGGATCTCGGTGATGATGATCTGAGTGCGGCCGTTCTTGGTCTCCTCGATGGTCGCACGGCCGCGCAGGGTAATTTTGCCGCGGCCGGTTGCGTAGGCGGCGCGGATGCCGCTGCGGCCCATGATGATACCGGCCGTCGGGAAGTCCGGGCCTTTAATATATTCCATCAGACCGGCAAGGTCGATGTCAGGATTGTCGATATAAGCCACACAGCCGTCAATGACTTCGCTGAGGTTGTGGGGCGGAATGTTGGTCGCCATACCGACCGCGATGCCCTGACTGCCGTTAACCAGCAGGTTGGGGAAGCGGCTGGGCAGAACGCTCGGTTCCTTCTTGGTTTCGTCGAAGTTCGGATCCCAGTCGATGGTATCCTTGTCGATGTCGGTCAGCATTTCGACCGCCATACGGCTCATACGGGCCTCGGTGTAACGGTAAGCAGCCGGAGGGTCACCATCGACCGAACCGAAGTTACCCTGACCATCCACCAGCGGATAGCGCAGAGAGAAATCCTGTGCCAGACGGACCATTGCATCGTAAACCGATGCGTCGCCGTGAGGGTGGTAAGAACCCAGCACAGCACCGACGGTATCGGCAGATTTGCGGTATGCGTGGCTGGGGTCGTTGCCGCGCTCGTGCATGGTATAAAGAATACGGCGGTGGACGGGTTTCAGACCATCACGCACATCCGGAAGGGCGCGGGCCACGATGACCGACATGGAGTAATCCAGAAACGCCGTCTCGATCTCCTTCTTGACGTCGCGGATGATCATCTTGGTACCGCTGCCCGGTATCATCACATAATCTTCTTCCATTTGTTCCTCCAATTAGATTAGACGTCCAGTTTTGCGTACTGGGCGTTCGTCTCGATGAAGCGGCGGCGAGGCTCGACCTGATCGCCCATCAGGATAGTAAAGGCTTCGTCGGCCTTCTCCGCGTCCTCGATGGTGATCCGGACGATCACACGGTTTTCGGGGTTCATGGTGGTCTCCCAGAGCTGTTCCGGGTTCATCTCACCAAGGCCCTTATAGCGGTTGACCTTTGCGCCCGGCATCTCCTGCGAGAGGATCGCCATTTCCGCGTCATTGTAGGCGTATTTGACCGTATTGCCCTTCTGCACCTTGAACAGCGGCGGCTGAGCAACATAGACGTGACCCTGCTCGATGAGCGGCCGCATATAGCGGAAGAAGAAGGTCAGCATCAGGGTGCAGATATGCGAACCGTCGACATCGGCATCGGCCATGATGAACACTTTGTCATAGCGCAGTTTCGAGATATCGAATTCCTCGCCGATGCCGCAGCCCAGAGCCAGAACGACCGGCATCAGTTTATCGTTGCCATAGATGCGGTCTGCACGGGCTTTTTCGACGTTCAGCATCTTGCCCCACAGAGGCAGGATGGCCTGAATTGCGGAGTCACGGCCCATCTTGGCCGAGCCGCCTGCAGAATCACCCTCGACGATGAAAATTTCAGTACGAGAGGGGTCTTTTTCACGGCAGTCTGCCAGTTTTCCGGGCATCCGGCTGGTCTCCAGCGCGCTCTTGCGGCGCACCAGCTCACGGGCCTTCTTTGCGGCAGCACGGGCGCGAGCGGCCTGCGTTGCCTTTTCAAAGATGGCCTTTGCGACGCCGGGGTTCTCCTCGAAGAACTCCATCAGCTTGGTGTAGACCATGTTGGAGACGAGGGTGCGGATCTCGGTGTTGCCGAGTTTTGCCTTGGTCTGGCCCTCGAATTCAGCCTCCTGCAGCTTGACCGAGATGACACAAATCAAACCTTCGCGGACATCCGCGCCGGACAGATTCTCATCCTTATCCTTGAGCAGGCCGTGACTGCGGCCGTAGTCGTTGAACACACGGGTCAGGCTGCTGCGGAAGCCCTCTTCGTGGGTACCGCCATCCGGCGTATTGACATTGTTTGCAAAGCTCAGGACCAGCTCGTTATAGCTGGAATTGTACTGCATCGCGATCTCTGCCATGCCGCGGTCAGTCTGACCCTTGAGGTAGATGACATTGGGGTGCAGAACTTCGAGGTTGCGCTTTTCGTTCAGGTAGGTGACAAAGCTCTTGATGCCGCCCTCGTAGCACATGACCTCGGTGCGGTAGCAAGGCTCGCCCTCCTGACCATCCTCGAGAACTGGGGTATACAGCTCGCGCTCGTCGGTCAGGGTGATCTTGACACCTGCGTTCAGGAAGCTTTCCTCACGCAGACGCTTTTCCAGCGTCTCGAAGTTGTAAACCGTCGTATCCTTGAACATTTCCGGGTCCGGTTTGAAGGTGACACGGGTACCGGTCACGCTCGGGTCGACAGTGCCGACGCACTTCAAGTCGCCATCCGGGTCGCCGCGGCGGAAAGTCTGCTCATACTCATGTCCATCGCGGCGGACGTTGACGGTCAGCCACTCAGAGCAGGCGTTGACGACAGACGCGCCGACGCCGTGCAGACCGCCGGCAACTTTATAGCCGGAGTTCTCGCCGCCGAATTTGCCGCCTGCGTGCAGGATGGTGTAGACAACGGTGACAGCCGGTAGGCCGGTATCTGCCTGAATATCCACAGGGATGCCACGGCCGTTATCGGTGACCTGAATGATATTGTCCTTCAAAATCTTGACTTCGATGTGGTCGCAGTAGCCAGCCAGTGCCTCGTCGATTGCGTTGTCCACGATCTCGTAGACCAGATGATGCAGGCCGCGCTCACCGGTGGAACCGATATACATGCCCGGGCGTTTCCGGACGGCTTCCAGACCCTTCAGGACCTGGATCTCACTCGCGTTATACTCGTGGTCGGTCACGGTTTCGGCGTTTGTGCTGGTAATAATTTCCTCTGCCATTTCCTTTCTCCCTTATATCAAATTTCTGTAAAAATCTATTTCAAAGCGATAAAAACCGCCATTTGGCAATCACTCGAATTTCTGCTCTGCACGGCGTTTGAGTGCGGCAGGCGACAGCTCAGACAGATACACGGTATCCACCGGTGCATCCGCCAGAACATAGCTCTGCGGCAGTTCATCCGAAAGGCTGACGACCGCGCCGTTCTTCTGGGCATAGTTCAGAAATTCCCGGCCTCGCGGTGAGACCGTCGTTGTTTCCAGATTGAAGATGCCAATCACATCCCGGTCATTCAGGACGTAATCCCGGCCCAGATGGATATACATACTGTATTATTCCTCTTTGACCTTGTTGTGAATTTATAAAATCACCTATTACACTCCAACCAATGTCAAGCAATAGTACTCGTCTGTGGTTTCCGAGTCATCCAAAATCTTGATCATTTCATTCGCACCAACTGTGTATTTCTTTCCAAAATACGCATAACCCCAGCCAGTTTTTTCACTTATTCCAGTAACAAACTGCTGTACTTCGGTACCAGCCGGAACGTAACAAACCATCTCATGACTTGAACATTGTGCAGACTTCATCGGCTGTGAGAGAATAAACAATTGCGTCCATTCCCACTCGTTATTTTCAGCAAGCTGAATTCCGGTTCCGCCATAGCGTACAGTCGTGTTATCTCGCTCGCTATAATAAGACTGGTTCAAATCATTGAGAGCTTTTTGTCTTTGTATTTCTCGATTTTGCGCAGCTTGACGTTCATTAGCCTTCTGTTCCTGATTTGCTTTATAGGCTCCATCCATTGTCAACAGCTGCTGTTCTCGGACAACTGCCGGCATCTGACTGTAAATCGACTCCATCTGCTGAAAAAGTTCTTTATTTCTTTTCAACGTATCTTCGCCGTAGCTTACTTGTCCTTCTGGAGTCGTGAGTGTAATATCGTTGAAATATTTCAGCCACAGACCATACTGCATATTGGTATTCGCATAATTCGCAGATTCTTCTATGATATCCACTATATCGCTATGCCATTGTTTTGCCGAAGAATTGGATTGCATCATCAAAATTGCATTTCTGTAATCTTGAAACGCAGATTCAAATTTATTCTGTTCTGCACGTGCCTTTGCCCGGTCTTTATATGCTGAAATATTATTGGGGTCTTGTTGCAAAATTTTGCTAGACTCACTTTCTGCTCCCACATAATCAGAAGCTTCCAATAGGATTTCTGCATTGACCTGCTGGGCTTGTAACGAATTCATTGCCACTGCCGTTAATGGCTGCGTCGCCATACCAACACACAGAGTCAGCATCGCCGCAATAATCCGCATTTTTTTATTTCTTCTCATACTTACCTCCCTCCTATCCCCAAAAACGACTTTTTTCAATACAAAATTGCTTTTAAGCTTTACTCAGAACGCCGCCATTCATCCGGTAGACCTCGCCATCCGTTTTCAGGAAGGCGGTATCGTCGCAGCTAGTGACGAATGTCTGCTTTTCGCGCATCCGAGTCAGCAGATACTGCTTACGACTGTCGTCCAGCTCGCTGAGGACATCGTCCAGCAACAGCACCGGATGCTCGCCGGTAATGGCTGCAGCAGCGGCAGCTTCGGCCATTTTCAGGCTCAGAACGACGCTTCGCTGCTGGCCCTGACTGGCGAAAACTTTGGCTGGCTGACCGTCCAGCAAAAGTTCCAAGTCTTCCCGATGTGGGCCGCAGAGACTCTGTCCGGCGCGGAGTTCATCGTTCTGCCGGGCTTTCAGCAGTGCCGCCAGACCACCTGGCTCAAACTGTGCCGCATAGCGCAGGGTCAGACGCTCCGCCCCGTGGGAGAGCTCTTCATAGTTGGCGCAGGCGATGGGCGCAAGCTGTTCCAGATAGGCATGCCGCCGCTGTTGGATGGCCTCGCCCTGCAGGGCAAGCTCTGCGTTCAGCACTTCCAGCATCGCCGCTTTTTCAGCGTAAGGTCGCTCTCTTCCAATAGCAGAACGCCGTATCAGCGCGTTTTTCTGCTGTAATGTCCGGACATAGCGGCGGTAGGTCGTCAGGTAACCCGGATAGAGCTGACAGAGAGCGGCGTCCAGAAATTTCCGTCTGCCCTCGGGCGCGCCTTTGACGAGACTCAGGTGTCCGGGGTCGAAAACGACTGCCGGGAAACTGCCTGCCAGAGAAGCCGCCCGTTTGGGTGCGGCTCCATTGACTGATGCCATCCGGCCTGGCCGGGTCGAATCCGGTGCACCGATGGTGATCCGGACGCGCGTCGGATCATCCGGGTCCATGGCCTCCTGCTGTGCGCGGAGGGTCGATGCCTGCAATACGGCAAAAGGTTCGTCCCGACGGATGAGTTCGGCATCTTTTCCACCCCGGAAGCTCTTTCCGCCGGTCAGGAGCCAGATAGCCTCTAAGAGGTTCGTCTTACCCTGTCCGTTGTTGCCGCAGATGACGGTCAATTCCCGGCCGGGCGTCAGGCTGGCAGAGATGATGTTTCGATAATTTTGGACTTCTAACGAGAGCAGACGCATTTAATTGCCCTGTCCGATGGTAACGGTCTGGCCGTCCAGCTCGATGACATCACCGGCACGGCATTTTTTGCCGCGCATAGTGCAGACTTCGCCATTGACTTTGACTGCGCCACCCTGCACCAGCTCCTTGGCCTCGCCGCCAGTCTCGCACAGACCTGCGTATTTCAGCAGGGCATCCAGCTTGATAAATTCCGTATGGATGAGAATTTTTTGCATCGTTTTACGCCTCTCAATCGTTTTTGAATCGGACCGGCAGGACCAGATACAGGAAATCGTTTCCATCTGCCGGCAGGACCTTGACCGGGCTCAACGGGCCGCTGATCTCCAGCCGCACCTGCTCAGTACGGGCGTTGCGGAGAGCATCCAGCAGGTAGCGGTTGTTGAAACCGATTTCAACTTCGTCACCCTCGCACTGTGCATTGAACTCGTCGACGACACGGCCCAGATTGGTCTGGCAGCGGACGACAACTTTACCGGCAGTAAAGGAGATGCGGAGGGGATTTTTTAAACGTTCTGTAATAATCAGCGAAGCGCGCTCAATGGTCTCGATGAACTCTTTTGTATCCAGAGTGACCCGGGTGCGGCTTCCGGTCGGGATAACGTTGTGATAGTTGAGGAATTCGCCCTCGATCAGGCGGCTCATGATGGTGTAACCAGCGGTCATAAACACAGCATAGCGGCGGTTTGCGCAGATGTGAACTTCCTCTTCGTCGTCGTTTGCCAGCAGATGGCTGACCTCGTTCATGGTCTTGCTGGGAACGATGATGCGGATATCTTTGACTGCGCTGACCGGGCGTTCAACGATGGCCAGACGGTAGCCGTCCAGAGCAACGACGGTTAGCTTATTCGGCTCGATCTCAAATAATTCACCGGTGTGCGCAGGTTTTTTCTCGTCCTGACTGACGGCATACAGGGTGCGCTCGATCATATCGCGGAGGACGCCAGTCTTGATAGTCAGGGTCTCTTCCGCGCCGGTATTGGGCAGTTCGGGGAAATCGGTCGCAGCCATGGATTGGATCTCAAACTGGGCGACGCCACTCTGAATGGTCGTTTTTCCGTTTTCTGCTGATTGGATGGTGATTTGGCCTGCCGGCATCCGGCTGATCATACTGCTGAGCAGTTTTGCGTTCAGCACGATTTCACCGGGTTCTTTGACATTGGCTTCGATAGTGGTAACGATGCCCATTTCGAGGTCGTAGCCGGTGAGAGTCAGTTGAAAACCTTCGGCTTTCAGGAGGATGCCTTCGAGGACGGGGATAGTGGAGCGTGCTGTAACTGCTTTGGAAACGCCGTCAATAGCAGCACTCAGAAGGGTTTTATCGCAGATAATGTTCAAATTTGCTCTCTCCTTCTCAAGAAAATTGTTTTTCACATTGGGAGTTGGTTGTCTCCCTTGGATTTGGATGACAAATCCTGTTTTCTATATTGAACTTGTTGTAGTATTCGTAGTAGGGAGTGGGGAAGATGTTGAAAAGTCGGAAAAACTCTGGAATGATGAGGAAGTTTCGTTTTCCACGGGGTTGTGAATGTGCGGTGAAAGAAATGTTGAATGGAGTCTTGTCCGGGATCTTTCCACGGACAATGTGGATTTCGGAAGTTGAATGTTGAAAACTCGGTGGAAAGAGTGGAAAGATTCGGCTCTCTACCACAATATCTTGTTCCATTTTGCACGTTTTGTTCCGATTTCTCCCCATATTTTGGGTTTATCCCTCTATAAAAGTCTGACTTTTTGCGGAATTATGCCTTGACGTTTTTGATGATGTCGCTGACCGTTTCGCGGAGATGCTGGTCGTTTTTCATGTCGCGCTCCATTGTTTTCAGGGAGTAGACGATGGTGGAGTGGTCGCGACCGGAGAACTCCCGTCCGATCTCTTCCATGCTCATTCCGGTGACGTCACGCAGGATGTAGATGGCGACGCGGCGTGCAGAGGCGACATTTGCGTTCCGCTTGGTGCCGCGGATATCGGCAGGAGAAACGTTGAAGGTACGCGAAACTTCGCCTACGATCTTCTCGATGGTGACCGGCACCGGCTGCGTCTCGTTCAGGATGTCCTTGATGGCATTCTGTGCGACACTGATGACCGGCTGGATGCCCTCGAGCATGTAGTAAGCGTTCAGTTTCTTGACCGCGCCCTCCAGCTGACGGATATTATTTTTCAGGTGATTCGCGATAAATTCGGCAACATCCTCAGGTAGGTCGAGGTGGAGAAGCTCTGCCTTGCGCTTGACGATGGCGACACGGGTCTCGAAATCTGGCGGCTGAACATCAGCGGTCAGGCCCCACTCGAAACGGGTGCGCAGACGCTCTTCGAGGCTCTTGATCTCCTTGGCCGGGCGGTCAGACGCGATGACGATTTGCTTGTGTGCATCATGCAGGGAATTGAAAGTGTGGAAAAATTCCTCCTGCGTCGATTCTTTTCCGGCGATGAACTGGATATCGTCGACCAGCAGCAGGTCGGCGACACGGTATTTCATCCGGAAATCTTCCGTGCTGCCGGCACGGATGGCGGCAATCAGCTCGTTGGTGAACTGTTCACAGGTGACATACATGATGACGAAATCGGGGTGGGTGCGCTTGATCTCGGTCTGGATGGCCGTCAGCAGATGGGTCTTGCCCAGACCGGAACCGCCGTAGATGAACAGCGGATTGTAGGCTCCGGAGGGGTTGGCCGCCACCGCCTGCGCTGCAGCAAACGCAAACTGGTTCGACGGGCCTTTGATAAAGTTCTCGAAGGTGAACTCATAATTCCCCTGCGGCGAGGCTGGATTTGCCTCGTACTGCTGGGCGAGGACGACCTCGTGCGGCGGCGTGCTGGGAACGACGAGGGTGATGTCCACGTCAAAGCCCAGCACGGTCTTGAACGCCTCCTTGAGCAGGCCGAGATAGCGGTCCGTGACGATCTTGCAGATAAAATCGTTCCGAACCGAGAGGGTGATGTGGCTCGAGTCCTCAAAGCTAATGGGCTCGAGGCCGTCGATATAGAGATTATAGGTCGGCTCGGCCATCTGCGTCTTGCAGTAGCTCTGGGCGGCCTCTAAAACGTCCTTGAAAGAATCCATAAAACATCCACTCCATTGAAGTTTTCAACAATGCTGCTGATACTAGGTTAGTATACCACAAAAATCTCCCTGCGTCTATATTACTATAAGGTAATTTATAATACATAAGAAAAGACGTATCTTCGTCCGGTCGAAAGTCTTGTGTCCAACAGCAAAACAAGCCACAAGATATGGTGGCCGAAAGGTTTTCCACCGGAAAACGGTGAAAAAGTTGAAAATCTTTTCACAGAAAAATTTGCAAAAAGTTTGAAGGAAAGCGAAAAAAACGCTTGACAGAAGGGGATAGTGTGCGATATACTGTTGAATTGCAAGCCTGTCCCCATCTGGGACTCATAGAAAGACCCCATTTCAGGGGACAAGTTTTTACGGAGGATACAACCATGAAGAGAACTTTTCAGCCCAAGAAGCGTCAGCGCAAGGAAGTTCATGGCTTTCTGACCCGCATGAGCACCAAGAACGGCCGTAAGGTCATCAATGCTCGCCGTGCTAAGGGCCGCAAGAGCCTGACTGTCTGATCTCGCTGCATTGCGATGGGTCAGGCGCAGAATTGAACATGCGCACAAAAGGCCGCTGATATTGAATTGGCGGCCTTTTTTATTTACCCTTTTGACCCCGTGTTGACGTTTTAACTAAAATTTTCGGAAAGAATTGTACTGAAAAACGCTCCGACGCACTTTCAATGTCGGCGTTTTTTTGTTATACTGAACATTGAGCATTGTCTTTTGGCAGGCAGATGCTCGCTTGAATCGAATCTTCAAAAAGGAGGTGCCGGAAAATGCGCTATCGTCCGATCCGACGCAACAATGAGTTTGGCCGGGTGTATGCCAAAGGAAAGTCCTATGTCAACCCGGCACTGGTGCTTTACGTTCTGAAAACCCGGAGCAAAAAGACCCGTGTGGGCCTGACGGCCACCAAGAAGGTCGGCCATGCTGTCCAGCGCAACCGTGCGCGCCGGGTCATGAAGGCGGCTATTGACGAGCATCTGGACTACAACATCGGCGGCTATGATCTCATCTTTGTCGCACGCGGCATGACGCCGCACCTGAAAAGCTGGCAGCTGAGCAGTGTCGTCGCAAAGCTGTTCGCGCAGGCAGGTCTGCCCGATAAGGCAAAGCGGCCGGACGCACCGCCGCCTGCGACGGTCCCACCGGCCCGGAAACAGAAGCCAGCCCAGTGAGCGGACTCGAATACTTCCGCCACCGCTGCCGCCGCGCGCTCTGCGCGCCCATCCGC
The DNA here is from genome assembly GCA_934548045.1 of uncultured Faecalibacterium sp. GTDB lineage: Bacteria > Bacillota > Clostridia > Oscillospirales > Ruminococcaceae > Faecalibacterium. The sequence goes on from CAKTEM010000018.1 coordinate 17,847, forward strand.
TTCTATCAGCGGTTCATCAGCCCGGCACTGGGCCGGAACTGCCGGTTCAGCCCGTCGTGCAGCAACTACGCTTTGCAGGCCATTGAAATACATGGCTGTATCAAGGGTCTGCTGCTGACGATCACCCGGCTCATCCGGTGCAATCCGCTGGGGAGATGGGGCTTTGACCCCGTGCCGGAAAAAGGCCGCTGGGTGAACCCCGGCCGGAAACTTTCTCCGGCAAAACTGTTTTCCACCCGGCACGATGGAAAACGTTGAAAACTATGCTTCTTGTGACGCGGCGTACTGTGGGCGGCGTGTCCTTCGATAAAATAATACGTCCCGTGCCACAGACGGGGCAGAATGGACGAAGATATGAACCCTTTATACATCCTCGGCTGGCCTCTCGGCTATGTAATGGAGTGGATCTACAAACTGATCCCGAACTACGGCTGGGACATCATCCTGTTCACCCTGCTGATCACGCTGGTCAAAATTCCTCTCCAGCTCAACCAGCAGAAGAGCATGGCCCGGATGTCCGCATTCCAGCCTATGCTGTTGGACATCCAGAAAAAGTACAAAGACAAGCCCGAAAAGCAGCAGGAAGAGATGCTCAAGCTTCAGCAGTACGGCTATAAGCCCTCCGCTGGCTGCCTGCCCATGCTCGTCAACTTCCTGGTCATGTTCGGCGTCATCGAAGTCGTGTACCGTCCGCTGCAGCGCATCTTCCACATCGGCACCGATGCCATCACCGCAGCAGGCGAGGCAATGACCGCGCTGGGCATCAGCTTCACCACCGTCACCCGTGATACCAACATCATCGCGCAGGTGCTGGCAGGCGAAAGCACTGTTACCAGCTGCTTCACCCCGGAGCAGGTCAGCACCATCACCGAGTTCGGCCATCACATGGACTTCTTCGGCATTGACCTGACCCGTGTGCCGCAGTACAGCCTGGCGGCAGAGAACCTGCCCCTGTTGATCTTCCCCGTTCTGGCGATCGTCACCATGTTCCTGTCCACCCACGTCAGCATGAAGGCATCCGGCCAGGAGATGCAGGGCAGCATGAAGCTGACCATGTATATGATGCCGCTGATGTACCTGTTCTTCTGCTTTACCGTTCCCTGCGCATTCTCTCTGTACTATGTCGTTTCCAACATCCTGATGACCGTGCAGAGCATCGTCATGAAGAAGATCTACGACCCCGAAAAGATGAAGCAGGAAGTTCTGGAGCAGATGGCCGCACGCAAGAAAGAAGAGAAGCGCGGCGTGAAGAACACCACCATCAAAGTCACCGACGAGAAGACCGGAAAGACGGTCGAGAAGAACATCTCCGCAAGCGAGATGAACAAGCGTCGTTTGGAGTATGCCCGTCAGCTGGATGAGGAACGCTATAAGGACGAGCGCACCGTGCCGCTGAGCGAGCTGGAACACAAAAAGGAGGACTAACGGTTATGATCCGTACTCAGGAAGCAACCGGCAAAACGGTTGATGAAGCTCGCGCAAAAGCCTGCGCCCTGCTGGGTGTTCAGGCCGATGATCTCAACGTGAGCTATGAAGTTCTGGAAATGCCCCAGAAGACTGGTTTTCTGGGCCTGAAACTGACCCCGGCCAAGGTTCTTGTCAAGGTCGAGGAGCCGGACGCTCCGGCACCTGCACCGGTGGAGGAACCGGCTCCGGTCGTCGAGGAAGCAACCGCTCCCGTTGAGGAAAAGGCCGAAGAGCCTGCTCCTGTCGTGGAAGAGCCGGCAGCTGTGGAAGCACCGGTCGAAGAGAAGGCCGAGCCTGAGGCAGCACCTGCTCCGGCAGAAGCCGCAAAAGAGCCGGTCGAGGAAGGCGAGGAGCCGGAAGTTCCCATCAACATCGAGGAGAACGCAAAGGTCAAGGCTGCGGTCGAGTACCTGCGCGAAGTCATCACCCTGATGGGCGTTCAGGACGTCACCTTCAGTGCTGTACAGAAGGGCGAAGCGACCATCATCCGTCTGGATGGTGAGAAGCTGGGCGCGCTCATCGGCCGCCGTGGTGAGACGATGGAGAGCCTTTCCTATCTGGCAAGCCTCGTCGCAAACCGCCTCGAGGGCGACTACATCAAGCTGGGTCTGGATGTCGCAGGCTATCGCGGCAAGCGTGAGAGCGACCTGACCGCACTGGCACAGCGCATCGGCGCAAAGGTCCGCAAGACCGGCCGCAGCTTTGCGATGGAGCCGATGAACCCCTACGAACGCCGCATCATCCATTCTGCCATCGGCAAGATGGAGGGTGTCCGCAGCGAGAGCAAGGGCGAAGGCCGTGACCGCCGTGTCGTCATCTACTCCACCGACCCCAACGCACAGACCGAGAATACCTACGGTGAGCGTCGTCCGCGCGGCGGACGGGGCGGCAATGGCCGCCGTCCGAACGGAAACCGCGGCGGCGGTTATCGCGGCGGTGACCGGAACGAGCGCGGCGGACGCAATGGCGGCTACCGTGGTAATCGTTCTTCGCGCGGCCCTCGTCCGAACAGCGTGCCGGAGCGCACCTACGCGCCCCGTACCGCAGAGAACGCGGCACCGGTCGCACCCAAGCGCACCGAGCGCGTGGATGATTTCGCCGATTTCAGCTTCGGCAAGATCGAAATCTGATTTCTGAACCTGAGAACCTTCCTCGAATCCGGGGAGGGTTCTTTTTGTTTCCAAACTTTACAATGATTTTGCGCTGATATGGTTTCACGCTGGGAATGAGCCGTGTTAAACGGTCAGAAGAAAGGGTCTTACTTTTTTTGGGATATGGAGAATTTGTCTAAAAATGAGAGAAATTTTTCTCTGTAAAGGCAATTGAAAAAGAGAGTTTCAGGACGTAAACTTGAAGTTAGTGAAAGTACCTATGGAAAGTGGAGGTTTCTTTATGCAGAACAAGATGATTTCCCGGCGTAATTTCCTGAAAGTGGCGACCGCATCCGCTACCGTGGCGGCGGCTGGCTGCCTGACCCCGGCAGCTTCCGCCTGCGATGTCAAGAATCTGTGGAAGATGGATCTGCAGATCCTGGCGACCAGCGATACCCACGGCAAATTTGACCCGTGGGATTACGCCGCCAACAAAGCGGACGCTTCGGGCAGTGTGGCACAGCAGGCAACTGCCATCAAGGAGAACCGCACCGATACGACTCTGGTAGTCGATGCAGGCGACACCATTCAGGCGAACTCGGCGGAACTGTTCCTCAACGATGATATCCACCCGATGATCGCGGCAATGAACACCATCGGCTATGATGTCTGGACGACCGGCAACCACGAGTACAACTATGGCATGGATGTTCTGGAAAAGGTCATGGCAGAGCAGAAGGCCAAAGTTCTGACCGGCAACGTGTACAGCCCGGAAGGCAAGCCCCTCGCGGACGGCTACACCATCATCAACAAGAAGGGCGTCAAGATCGGTCTCATCGGCATGGTCACGCCGAACATCAGCCGCTGGGATGCCAAGAACCTGACCGGCTGGACCGTCACCAACCCGGTGGACGAATCCCGGAAAATTATTGATAAAATCAAGGACAAGGTCGATGTCCTCGTCGGTGTCATGCACATGGACATTGACAACGAGTACGGTGTCTATGGTTCCGGTGTCACCGACCTGGCAAATGCCTGCCCGGAGTTCGACGTCATCGTTGCGGCACACGGCCACAAGAGCATCCCGAACCAGATGATCAACGGCGTTCTGGTCGTCGAGAACAAAAATGCCGGTGCAACGGTGTCCGATATCCACGTCTACCTCGAGCGTCAGTGGAACGGCAAGTGGAAGGTCGTCAACCGCACCTCTGAGAATCTGCAGATCAAGGGCTATGAGCCGGACCCGGTTCTGACCGAGCTGCTGGCATCCTACGACACCCGTGCCAAGGAAGACGCTGTGACTCCGATCGGTGAGCTGCGCGGCGGCGACCTTGCACCTCAGAACGAGATCCCCGAGATCCCTCAGCCGATGATCGAGGATACCGCTATGCTGGATTTCGTCAACGAAGTTCAGCTGTACTACACCGAGGCAGCTGTCTCGGCCTGCTCGATGACCTCCATGACTTCCATGGTAAAGGAAGGCGTCCTGCGCAAGTGCGATATGGCAAATATCTATACTTACCAGAACACCCTGTACAAGCTGCAGATGAAGGGCTGGCAGCTCCGCCGCTTCATGGAGTGGTCGGCTGCTTTCTTCAAGACCTACGAGCCGGGCGACCTGACCATCGCGTTTGACCCGTCCACCCGTTATTACCTGTACGATGCGTTCCAGGGTGTCAACTACGATATCGACATCTCGCAGGAGCCGGGCGACCGTATCCGCAATCTGACCTGGCCCAACGGCACCCCGGTGGAAGATGATGACAGTTTCATCATTGCTGTCAACAACTACCGCGCAACGACCCAGCTGCTGGTTTACGCAGATATCTTCACAGCAGGTGAAGAACTGCCGCAGCTGCTCGAGATCGACGTCCGCGGTGACATCGGCGGCGTCCGCGAACTGCTGGGCGAGTACATCCGCACCGTCAAGGGCGGCGTCATTGAGCCGAATGTGGACTACAACTGGAAGATCGTCGGCAACAACTGGGATGCCGCAGAGCATCAGAAGGCTGTCCAGCTGCTGAATGAGGGCAAGCTGAAGCTCTCTGAAAATGCCGACAGCCGCACACTGGCAGGTAAGGCCATCACCGAGGCTGATATCGCCGCCTTCTAAATTTTTCTGAATCCTCGGACCCTGCTGCAAAACTGCGGCAGGGTCTTTTTGCACCCTGAATAAAATCAAGGGCCGGATTTTCCACAAAGATTTGATTTCATGTGGAAAAAATGGCCTGCGGAGTCAAAACCAGACAGGGAAGGTGTTTCTTTTTCATCCGATTCGTGGTACAATAAATTTAAGTATCCCTATCAGGAAAAGCCGGGAACACAGCGCAAATCACTGTGTTTTTTCGAGGAGGAAGAGACGTGATCGAGAAGCTGTACAGTCTGCTGTTCTATGCAAGTGCGGAACCAGAAGACCTTAAAAGCTGTAGGGCGGAGATCCAGCAATCGAATAAGAAAAAGCTCATCAGCTATCTGAGTATCAGTTGCGTGTTTCTGTTCGCGCTGGCACTGCTGTCTCTGATGTCCATCGGCAGGGAAGTCCTGTGGCGGAACCATTTCGCGTATGGGATCGGGCTGGCCGTCTGCATCGGTCTGCTGCTCGTCGCGAAAGTCTTCCCGGACAAAAACGGCTGGCTGCTGATCTGGGAAATGTACGCCTTTGAGGCGGCTATCTATGTACTGGGCATTTACATCGGCGTCGTCTCGACCACCGATCAGCCGGCGACCAGCTTTCTGGCATTTCTGCTGGCGGTGCCGCTGGTGTTCATCATGCGACCCATCCAGAGAATTTTAAACATCATCGTGTTCGACATCGCCTTTATAGTCTGCGCAAGGATCTTCGATGAGCCGCGCATCGTCTCGATGGATATCATCAACGGCGTGGTGTTCGGGATCCTGTCCTGTATCCTGTCCACCTTTGTTATGACGACGATGTATGAAAACTTCATCGTCCGCAGCAAGTTGAGCCGTATTGCAGAACGGGATCTGAGTACCGGTCTGCTGAACCGGAACGCCTACGAGGAAAAAGTTCGGGATTACCCGATGCAGTGTTCCAACACCCTCAGCTGCATTTACGCAGATGTCAACAATCTGCATGAGCTGAACAACACGCAGGGCCACGCCGCAGGCGACCGGATGTTGAAGGTGGTCGGCCGGAGTATGCAGGCCATCTTTGGGGAAGAAAATACCTACCGTATCGGCGGCGATGAATTCGTTGCCTTTGCCATCGACCAGCCTACGACCGAGGTGCGCACCATGCTGAAGCATTTCACCGACGCAGTGGAAATGCAGGGCTACTCGGTGGCAGTGGGTGTTACGACCCTGAGTGCCGGCGGTATCGACGTCGACGCACTGGTAAAGCTGGCAGAACAGCGGATGTATGCGGACAAGAGCAACCACTATCATCACCTTGAGCGGACACGGTAAACAGAGGAGGAAGCTGATGCAGAATTCGACCATTGCAGCCATCGCGACGGCACCCGGAGCCGGCGGCATCGCCATCGTCCGGCTGTCCGGCCCGGAGAGCTACCCGGTGGCGGCTAAGGTATTCCGTCCGGCGAACGCGAAGAAGAGCGTGCTGGATGCAAAAGGCTATACGGCACTGTTCGGACAGTTTGTGGAAGGGGAGGACGCCTTCGATGAAGGAGTTGCCCTCTTTTTCCGTGCGCCGCATAGCTATACCGGTGAGGACGTGGTGGAGCTGTCCTGTCATGGCGGCAGTGCAGTCGCCCGGCGGCTGGTCGAAGCCTGCATCGCGGCAGGTGCATCACCGGCGGCTCCCGGCGAGTACACCCGGCGTGCCTACCTGAACGGCAAGCTTGGCCTGACGCAGGCCGAGGCGGTCATGGACTTGATCTCTGCCGATGGCCGTCAGGGTGCAGCTCTGGCAAATGCGTTGCTGTCGGGTGCGCTGGCGAAAAAGATCGCCGCCGAAAAGGAAGCCTTGACCGGCTTGCAGGCACATCTGGCCGCATGGGTGGATTTCCCGGAGGAAGATGTGCCGGAGCTGGACGATGAGCATCTGAAAACGGTGCTGTCTTCCGTCCGGGAAGAGCTGGACACCCTTATCCAAAATTACGATGCCGGTGCCGTTCTCCGCGAAGGCGTCGACTGCGCCATCGTGGGCCGACCCAACGCAGGCAAATCGACTCTGCTCAATCTGCTGGCCGGATTCGACCGCGCCATTGTGACGCCGGTCGCCGGTACGACCCGGGATGTGGTGGAGCAGGCGGTGCGGCTGGGCGATGTCCGGCTGAACCTCTTCGATACCGCCGGACTCCGGGAGACGGAGGACGCCATCGAAGCCGAGGGCATCCGCCGCAGCTGGAAGAAGCTGGACGAGGCCGGACTTATCCTTGCCGTTTTTGATGGCTCCGAGCCGCTGACGAAAGAAGACCTCAATCTTGCGCAGCGGTGCGCCGGACGCCCGGCCATCGCCCTTGTCAACAAAGAGGACAGGCCGACCCAGTTCGATGCAGAGATCATCGCACCCTATTTCGCGATGCTCATCCCGGTCTGCTGTCAGGAAGAGGGCGCAAGAAAGGTCATCGCGGCGGCTGTTGCACGGCTGCTGGGAACGAACCAGATCGACCCTCACGCCGCGAGCCTTTCCGGACAGCGGCAGCTCTCGGCGGCAACGCGCGCACGGGATGCCGTGAACGGTGCGTTGGACGCCGTCGCAGGCGGATTTGGTCTGGATGCTGTTTCGGTCTGCGTGGACGACGCGCTGGACGCGCTCTGTGAGCTGACCGGTGAAAATGCGTCCGAGGCCGTTATCAACGAAGTGTTTGAACGTTTTTGTGTGGGCAAATAAAATCTGAAATTGGCTCTCCCTCTGGGAGAGCTGGCGAACAAAGTGAGCCTGAGAGGGCGAGGTAGTTTTACCTTGTGGGAGAGTAAAAGAAGGATATGAATCACTTAGGTGACTATGATGTTATTGTAATCGGCGCAGGACATGCCGGAATCGAGGCGGCCCATGCCGCCGCAACGCTGGGCGCGAAGACGGCGGTGTTCACCATGAGTCTGGACGCCATTGGAAACATGCCCTGTAACCCGAGTATTGGTGGCACTGCGAAAGGTACGCTGGTCCGGGAGCTGGATGCTCTGGGCGGTGTGATGGGTCTGGCCGCAGATGCGACCTATTTACAAAGCCGGATGCTCAACAAGGGCAAAGGCCCGGCCGTCCATGCTCTGCGTGTCCAGACCGACCGCAAGCGGTATCACGAGTATATGAAACACGCGCTGGAGCTGACGCCCGGCCTTGCCATCCATCAGGCGGAAGTCGTTTCCATCGAGGTGGAGGACGGCCATGTGAAGGGCGTTGTGACCCAGCTGAACGGGGAGTACGGCGCAAAGTGTGTCGTCATTGCGACCGGCACCAACCTCGGCGGTAAAATCTTTGTGGGCGACGCATGGTATGCGTCCGGCCCGGACGGGATGCACGCCGCGAACACGCTGACCGAGAGCCTGAAAGCCGCCGGTCTGCCACTGCGCCGATTCAAGACCGGAACGCCGGCCCGTGTCCATCGGCGGAGCATCGACTTCTCGAAACTCGAGTGTCAGCCCGGCGACCCGGACAATGAGCTGCAGCCGTTCAGCTTTATGACCGACACGCCCATGCATAACAAGGTCGAGTGCTGGATCGCCTACACCAACCCGGAAACGCATAAGATCATCCTCGACAACATCCAGCGCAGTCCGCTCTATGGCGGCATGATCGAGGGTGTTGGCCCACGGTACTGCCCGTCCATCGAGGATAAGGTGGTGCGCTTTGCCGGGAAAGACCGGCACCCGATTTTTGTCGAGCCCTGCGGCGAGAACACCGAGGAAATGTATTTACAGGGTGCGTCCAGCAGCCTTCCGGAGGATGTGCAGAACGCCTTCTACCGGAGCATCAAGGGCTTTGAAAACATTGAAATTATGCGCCCGGCCTACGCCATCGAGTATGACTGTGTAGACCCGACCAGTTTGGAAGCGACGCTGGAAAGCAAGGTCGTGCGAGGGCTGTACGGTGCCGGTCAGTTTAACGGAACTTCCGGCTATGAGGAAGCCGCCGCGCAGGGCCTGCTGGCCGGACTGAACGCCGCCCGGAACGCGAAAGGGGAGGAACAGCTTATCCTGCCCCGTCAGTCCAGCTATCTCGGAACGCTGGTCGATGACCTCGTGACGAAGGGCGTCATGGACCCCTACCGGATGATGACGAGCCGCAGTGAGTACCGCCTGACCCTCCGTCAGGACAATGCCGACCAGCGGCTGACGCCCATCGGCCGAGAGTACGGTCTGGTGCAGGATGACCGCTGGGAGAAGTACCAGCACACGCAGGACATCCTTGCAAAAGAGCGCAAGCGTCTCCACGAGAGCCATCTGCGCACCGCCGATTTACAGGCGGCCATGACGAACGCCGGTCTGACCCCGGCGGCAGAGGGCGGTATCGCGGAAGAACTGCTCCGCCGCCCGGAAATTTCCTATCCGCTGCTGGCAGGTGTCATCGGCTGGGGCGAAGAGATCACTCCCATGCTGGCCGAGCGTCTGGAAACGGAGATCAAATACGCTGGCTACATTGCCCGTCAGGACCGGATGATCCGGGAAGTTGCTCGTCACGAAAAAACACGGATACCAGATGATTTTTCCTATGAAAACCTGACCGGTCTGACGCTGGAAGCGCGCGAAAAGCTGGCACGCATCCGCCCGAAAAACCTCGGACAGGCCGGGCGCATCCCGGGCGTTTCACCCTCGGATGTGGCACAGCTCAGCGTTGCCCTTGCCAGCGCAAAACGATAAGGGGAATACCAATGGAACTGAAACTCTATGAGGGCCGTCCAGAGGACTGCACCGGACGCCTTGAAAAAGAAATACGCACCTACGATTTTTTGGATAAACTGGGGATGCAGTATTGGCGCACCGACCATGCGTGGATGAAGGCGGACACGATGGAAGACTGCCGTGTTATCGACGCTTGTCTGGGCGCAACGGTCTGCAAAAACCTGTTTCTCTGCAACCGGCAGAAGACGAATTTTTACCTGCTAATGATGCCGGGTGATAAGCCGTTCAAGACCAAGGAGCTTTCCGGTCAGCTGGGGATCGCGCGCCTGAGCTTCGCTTCGCCAGAAGATATGGAAAAGTACCTCGACTGTACGCCCGGCTCTTCCTCCATTATGGGCCTGATGAACGACCCCGAGAACCACGTTCAATTGCTGATGGATGAGGACGTCGTAAAAGGCGAGTTTCTGGGATGCCATCCCTGCATCAACACCTCGTCGCTCAGACTGCGCACCGCCGAAGTCCTCGGAACATTCCTGCCTGCCGTCCATCACGAGCCGGTGTATGTCCATCTGACCGGGGAGTAAAAGAAAGGAAAATAGATGATCGACAAAAACAGACTCGAACAGAAGTGTTCCACATGGAACATCGCCCTGACCGGAACCCAGCTCGACCAGCTGGACGCATTTGCGGAGATCCTGGTCGAGTACAACCAGAAAGTCAACCTGACCGCCATCACTGACCCCGAGGGCATCGAGGACAAGCACTTCCTCGACAGCCTGCTGTTTGCATCTCAGCCGGAAGTAGCAGGGAAGATGGTGGACGTCGGAGCCGGAGCTGGTTTCCCGGGCATCGTGACGAAAATCTACAAGCCGGAACTGGAACTCACCCTGATGGAGCCGACCGGAAAACGGGTCGATTTCCTGAAATATGCCTGCGCTCAGCTGGGCCTGACCGGTGTGGAGTTCGCAAAAGAGCGCGCCGAGGAAGCTGCCCGGAAGGTCTGGCGTGAACAGTTTGATTTGGCATCTGCCCGTGCCGTTGCCGCTCTGCCCATGCTGGCCGAATACTGCCTGCCGCTGGTGAAGGTCGGCGGAACTTTCCTCGCGATGAAGGGTTCTTCCGGTGAGGAGGAGCTGACCGCCGCACAGGGTGCTATCAAGAAGCTGGGTGGCAAGTATGAGGAGACGCGCACCTTCCATCTGCCGGGTGGTGACACGCGCACCCTCATCCTCTGCAAAAAGATTTCGCAAACTCCGACAGCCTATCCCAGAAATGGCGGAAAAATTGCGAAAAGTCCGCTGAAATAACGGAATATCGAACAAATACTGTAAGACCCTGCCGAACGAAAGTTCTGGCAGGGTCTTGCTTTTTCTGGTACACTGAGGGCGTGACGAGGATAGTTTTCCACACTTTCCCGGGAAAAGGTGGAAAACAAAGCCGAAAACCAGTGAAGAACCAGACAAAGGGGCGATATCATGTTTGAACGAAAGAAAACCGTCGGAAAAATCTATCTGCTGCCGGTGGACGAGATACATCCCTCGCCGTTTCAGGCGCGGACGAATTTTGACGAGCAGGAGCTGGCCGGGTTAGCTCAGAGCATCCGGGAAAACGGCCTGCTGCAACCCATTTCGGTAAGGAAAACGGACGACGGGTACGAACTTGTGGCAGGCGAGCGGCGGCTTCGCGCCTGCAAAATGGCAAAACTAAGGCAGATACCGGCGGTCCTCTGCGATTATTCCGATGAGCGGACAGCGGCTCTCGGACTGCTTGAGAACATCCAGAGGGAAGACCTGAACCCATTCGAGCAGGCGCAGGGATTGCGCGATGTGATGGTCCTCTGGGATTGCACGCAGGCAGAGGCGGCAAAACGCCTTGGCATGGCACAGCCGACCTTTGCAAATAAAATTCGTCTGCTCCAGCTCACCGCCGACCAGCGGCAGTTCATCCTCGACAATGGCCTGACCGAGCGTCATGCCCGAGCCGTTCTGCGCCTGCCGGAGAACCGCCGAAGTGAAGCCCTCATTACGATTGCCAAACGCCGGATGAACGCCCGGGCGACCGACTTGTACATTGAACAGCTGCTCAGCGAGACGACGCAGGGGAAACACCGCATCTCAATGGTGAAGGACGTCCGCATTTTCGTCAATACCATCGACCACGCTATCCGCCTGATGACCGACAACGGCGTTCCGGCCACCGCTCACCGGGAAGAACGGGATGGCTATATTGAGTATACTGTCCGCATCCCCACCGCCGCCGCTCAAAAATAGTGTTCCATGTGGAACAAAAACGCTTTGCCTTTCAGCAAATCGCGAAAAACAGCCGGAGATAATTGCATAGAATGACGAAATTTCAGGATTTGATTGACGAAAAGCGGAAAGAAGGGGTAGAATAATAAAAAATGCGGAACTATCAGTTTCCGTGAAAATGGAGGAAGTATTATGAGACTGTCAAAACGTCTGGCCGTTGGAGTATTGGCCGCAGTGATGGCACTGTCTATGACAGCGTGCGGCGGCGGAAATCCGAACGAAAAACCGAGCAGTAGTGGGAGCAATGCGTCGAGTAACAGCAGCTCGTCGGCATCCAGCAGCGGCAATGACAATTCCAATGCGTCCAGTGGAAACAATAGCAACAGCAATAGCAACTCGTCTGCATCGAGTGGAAGCAATAGCAGCAGCTCTTCTGCATCAAGCGATAGCAAAAAAGATGATGCCAACACGGTAGCAAAGCCCACAACATGGGAAGAGACATGGACTTATAAGTACTTCAAAAAGTTTGATGGCTTCCCGGATGGATTTCTGTTTGATTTTAGTATTATCGGGGAGGAATGGACAGGTTCGGAGTACTATGTATATGACCGTGCAAGCAACCGGGGATATATGAGACTTTACGACATTGCTGGAGGCTATGAGGATACGATAGAGGAAATCATTCTCTATTCGGAACCCGTACCCGGTGTCGGCTATAAAGGATATACTGTTTATGATGATGGCGAAGGTGGAAAAGCGGCTTTCAAAGGAACCCTTCAGGTTTCAGAAGTCATAAAAATTGAGCCTTCCAAGTCCTCGTTTAGCTCTATGGAAGTAAACGATAACTATGAATTAAACAATGTGGTTTACCATGCAGAAAGTATCCTGATGGATTACGATGGAAAGACGTTCTCGGGAGGAACCGGAGAACACGGCTCTGGTAAGGCGACATTTGCTTACTGCTATGATAAAACCACCGGTGAACTGAAATACATCGTGACACCAAAAGAGACGATCAAGGTTCATCAACTCTCAAAGACGTTCAATAAAAACCTTGTAAGATACGAACAGTACGAAATCGTAGAAATGCCCAACATCCCCAATCAATAAGCGTTTTAACACCTGTCGGAGACGTATGTCGGCAGGTGTTTTTTAATTGATTTTCTATAAATCGTGTGAAAAGGCCATTTATTTTCCGTAGAATTGAGAAGAAGCGGTTCAAAAACCCTCGCTGATGTGCTATACTAAAACGTGCAGGGAGTCTGCGGACGGGAAAACGCAGGGCTTCGACCACAAAATGTTCCATGTGGAACAAGACTTTTCCCGGAGAGGAAGCAAGCGTGTGGCAAAAATTGTTGCAATCGCAAACCAGAAGGGCGGCGTAGGCAAGACGACGACCGCCGTAAATCTTTCGTCCTGCGTCGCGGCACTGGGCAAAAAGGTGCTGATCGTTGACCTCGACCCACAGGGCAACACGACGACGGGCTACGGTATCCCGAAGCGGAGCGTCGAGGCCGGTACTTATGAGCTGCTCATCGGTGAGGTGGAGACCAAGGATGCTATCCGGAAGACCGAGTTCCGTACCGACGTCATCGGCTCGAATACCCGTCTTGCAGGCGCGGCACTTGAGATGATCGACATGACCGGCCGCGAGAGCCGCCTGCGCAAAGCACTGGCGAGTGTCCAGAAGGACTATGATTTTATCTTTATCGACTGTCCGCCCAGCCTCGATTTGCTCACGCTGAACGGCCTGTGCGCCTGCGACAGTGTGCTGATCCCGACCCAGTGCGAGTATTACGCGCTGGAAGGTCTGTCGGAGCTGATCAGTACCCTGAAGACTGTCCGGAAAAAGTATAACCCGTATCTGGATATCGAGGGCGTCGTTTTTACGATGTTTTCGGCCCGTCTCAACCTGACGATGCAGGTCGTGGAGCAGGTCAAGAAGTATTTCGGCTCAAAAGTCTACAAAACGACGATCCCTCGCACGATTCGCATCTCGGAAGCTCCGAGCTACGGCCAGCCCATCAATTTCTATGAGCCGCACGGCAAGGGCAGCGAGGCGTATATGGATCTGGCAATTGAATTCGTCAAGAACAACCGTCCGCATGACGCTGCACCGAAACGCCGCCGCAAGGCTGCCGCAGCAGAACCGGAACCGCAGAAAAACGCACTCGAAGAAGCATAAACAGGGGGAATTCAGTTCATGGGAAAAGGAAAAGGAGGACTGGGCCGGGGTCTCGAAAGTCTGTTCGAGGATGCGTCGCCCAGTTTTGAGTCCGATGCCCGGATCGAGACGATCCCTCTGCGAGAGATCGAGCCGGACCCGGATCAGCCGCGAAAGACGTTTGATGACGAGTCGCTGGGAGAACTGGCGGCCAGCATCGCCGAGCATGGGCTTATCCAGCCCATCGCCGTCCGGCACAAGGCCGCAGGCGGTTATCTCATCGTGGCAGGCGAACGCCGGTGGCGTGCCAGCCGGATGGCTGGTCTGACCGAAGTTCCGGCCATCATCAAGGACGTGACCGACGAACAGGCAATGGAGCTTGCGCTGGTGGAGAACCTTCAGCGTGAAGACCTCGACCCGGTGGAAGAGGCGACCGGCATCCGGGAGCTGATGGTACGCTGTGACCTGACGCAGGAGCAGGCGGCACAGAAACTCGGCAAGAGCCGGAGCGCATTGGCGAACACCCTGCGCCTGCTCAACCTGCCGGATGTCGTGCTGGGCATGCTGAAAGTCGGCACTTTGAGCATCGGTCACGCAAAGGTCATTCTCGGCCTGCCGACGCCGGAGCTGCAGGAGCAGGCGGCGCAGATGGTGGTGGACAATAACCTCAATGTCCGCCAGACTGAGGCCCTCTGCAAAAAGCTGACAAAGCCGGAAAAGGCACCGGCAGCACCCACGCCGCGCAGCACCCTGCCGGTCGAGGTCGAAGAAAGCCTCAAGCAGGTGCTGGGCAATGAGGTCAATGTGGCCTACCACGACGGCAAGGGAAAGCTGACCGTCCACTTCTATTCGGACGAGCAGCTGAAAGCTTTTGCAAACCTGCTGGGCCAGTACCAGAACGAAGCGATCTGAGGCGGAACCACACGCCTTTGAACGGTATGGGAGGGGAAAACCTCCTGTGCGAACAATAGAGTAAGGAGAGTTATCATGCTTGATATCAAATTTGTCCGTGACAACCCGGACGCTGTCAAAGAGAACATCAAGAAGAAGTTCCAGGACGCAAAGCTGCCCCTCGTTGACGAAGTCATCGAGAAGGACGCCAAGTACCGCGAGTGCCTGAAAGAGGTCGAGTCTCTCAAGGCTGCACGCAACAAGCTGAGCAAGGCCAACGGCCCTCTGTTCGGCCAGCTGAAGAAATGCACCGACGAGGCACAGAAGGCTGAGATCCAGAAGCAGATCGATGCCAACAACGCCGCTGTCAAGGCAGATGCTGACAAGATGGCAGAGCTGGAAGCCGAGGAAGCAAAGCTGTCTGCTCGCATTCAGGAGATCATGTACAGCATCCCCCAGATGATCGACCCCAGCGTTCCTATCGGCCCGGACGACAGCTACAACGTCGAGGCACAGCGTTTCGGCGAGCCGGTCGTTCCCGATTTCCCCATCCCGTACCACACCGAGATCATGGAGAGCTTCGACGGCATTGATATGGACGCCGCAGGCCGCGTTGCCGGCAACGGTTTCTATTATCTGCTGGGCAACATCGCCCGTCTGCACGAGGCTGTTCTGGCCTATGCGCGTGACTTCATGATCGACAAGGGCTTCACCTATGTCATCCCTCCCTTCATGATGCACGGCAACGTTGTGCAGGGCGTTATGTCCTTCCCGGAGATGGACGCCATGATGTACAAGATCGAGGGCGAAGACCTCTACCTGATCGGTACCAGTGAGCATACCATGATCGGCCGCTTTATCGACCAGACCCTCGACGAGGCAACTCTGCCCCTGACCCTGACCTCTTACAGCCCCTGCTTCCGCAAGGAGAAGGGTGCGCACGGCATCGAGGAGCGCGGCATCTACCGTATCCACCAGTTCGAGAAGCAGGAGATGATCGTCGTCTGCCGCCCCGAGGAGAGCGCGGATTGGTACGAGAGACTGTGGAAGAACTCGGTCGAGCTGTTCCGCAGCATGGAGATCCCCGTCCGTCAGCTGAACTGCTGCTCCGGCGATCTGGCTGACCTGAAGGTGAAGAGCTGCGACATCGAGGCATGGAGCCCCCGTCAGCAGAAGTACTTCGAGGTCTGCAGCTGCTCCAACCTGGGCGACGCACAGGCACGCCGCCTGCACATCCGCGTCAAGGGCAAGGATGGCAAGACCTACCTCGCACACACCCTGAACAACACCTGCGTGGCACCTCCGCGTATGCTGATCGCCTTCCTCGAGAACCACCTGCAGGCTGACGGTACCGTCACCATCCCGAAAGTCCTGCAGCCCTACATGGGCGGCCTTGAGGTCATGGTTCCGACCCATAAGAAGAACGGCTGAGTTTTAAACAAAAGCCTTGGAATAAGTTGAAAAACGCCGCTTGTGTTCCGTAAGGACGCAGGCGGCGTTTTTTGGTGCAGAAACAGGGAAATGAAAAAAAGTGAATTTTTTTGAAAAAAGATGTTGACAAATTGCCTGTGGCTGGATATAATAATAAAGCACCGTTCAAGTGCGACAAATAATGTGGCGGTATAGCTCAGTTGGCTAGAGCATTCGGTTCATACCCGAAGTGTCACCGGTTCGAATCCAGTTACCGCTACCATCTTACAGAGTTTCGCTAAGATATGGGGGACGGTCGTCCGCAATAGTGGATGATGGAAGTCGGAGGTTTTAGCGAAGCTCTGTATTTATAAGGCCCGTTGGTCAAGCGGTTAAGACACGGCCCTTTCACGGCTGTAACATGGGTTCGATTCCCGTACGGGTCATGAAAAAAGCTCTCAATCCTAAGATTGAGAGCTTTTTTCATACTACCCGTCCGTAGCCCTCTCAGTCCGCTTCGCGTCCAGCTCCCCCAAAGGGGGAGCCATTGGCAGACCGGGCAGGTCTGAGGAAATTGAACAGTGTTTTTTTATAACGTAAAATGCCGGGCCCTGCCGCCGAGATTCACTGGCTCAATGCCGTGAATCCAGACTGCAAGGCCCGGCATTTATTGTTTATAGTAGAAAGTAAACTGATATGCCAAGGCCTCTCACTCTGGGAGAGGTGGCATTGCGAAGCAATGACGGAGAGGGCTATTCCCGATACTTCTCCATCATCTCTTTGAACAGCACAGCCGGAGACGGCGGTGTGTAGGTGATGGCGTTTGCACCGGCGGCGATGGTCTCCGAGATGCTTTCGCCGGTCTTGCCACCGCTGGCAATGATGGGAACATCCGGGAACTCTTCCCGAATTTTCCGGACGATCCGGGGTGTGTCCGTGCTGCACGCAACGTTCAGGATGGACGCACCGGATTCCAGCCGGGCGGCAATGTCGGTGTCTTCCTTCGTAACCGTGATGATGACCGGGATATCCACTACCCGGGAGACCGCCAGCAGATTCAGGTCGGAGATGGGCGAGTTCAGCACGATGCCCATTGCGCCCTGACCCTCGACGTCCTGCGCCAGCGTCAGCGTCCGGATGCCCTTGGTGGTGCCGCCGCCAACGCCGCAGAACACCGGAATGTACGATGCTTGAATGATGGCGTGGCTGATGGCCTGCTGGGGTGTGAACGGATAGACCGCAAACACCGCGTCAGCGTCGCAGTTCCGGATGACCGCAAGGTCGGTCGTAAATACAAAACTCTTGAGCCGTCGGCCATTGACGACGATGCCGCTTGCAGCGTAGACTTCCTGCGGCATCTTGAGGATATGGCGCAGACGGCTTTCTACATTGGGGGAATTCTTCTTTTCGGTACCCATCCCTTTGGCCCTCCTGAAATCAAAAATGTGCTGTCTAGTATAAAATCCGGCCGTGGACAGTTCAAGGAAGTTTCTGTGAACGATTTGAAAAATTGATATATACATGGCAAAATAGATTCCTAAAATCTATCATACCGCCCATAAAAAGACTATTTTACAACAAGAGTCTTTGCGGCTACAATAAAAGCACAAAAAGCAACCGAAAATAAAGGAAAACAGGGAGGCTGTCATTATGGGCTTTTTAACGGGAAAAACGGTTCTCATCACGGGTGCAGGACGTGCTGTCCTGAAAGACGGCAGCTGCGGCTCCATCGGCTACGGCATCGCCACTGCCTACGCAAAAGAGGGCGCAAACCTTGTCATTACCGGCCGCAACGTCAAGAAACTGGAAGATGCTAAGCAGGAGCTGGAAAGCAAGTACGGCATCAAGGTCCTGACCGTGCAGGCAAATGTCTGCGCAGGCGGCGACAATGAAGCAACGGTCGCAAATGTCGTCAAGCAGGCCGTCGATACCTTTGGCGGTATTCAGGTACTGATCAACAACGCACAGGCTTCGGCGTCCGGTGTGCCGCTGGCCGAGCATACGACCGAGCAGTTTGATTTGGCCATCTACTCTGGCCTGTACGCTGCGTTCTATTATATGAAGGCCTGCTATCCGTATCTTGCCGAATCTCACGGCAGTGTCATCAACTTCGCATCCGGCGCAGGCCTGTTCGGCAACTTCGGCCAGAGTGCCTATGCCGCCGCCAAGGAAGGCATCCGCGGCATGTCGCGTGTCGCCGCCACCGAATGGGGCAAGGACGGCATTAACGTCAACGTCGTCTGTCCGCTGGCATGGACGGCCAAGCTCGAGCAGTTCAAGGAAGCGTATCCCGACGCCTTCAAGGCCAACGTCAAGATGCCCCCGATGGGCCACTATGGCAACGCCGAGACCGAGATCGGCCGTGTCTGTGTCCAGCTGGCAATGCCCGACTTCAAGTATATGTCGGGTGAGACCCTGACGCTCGAGGGCGGCATGGGCCAGCGTCCGTAATAGCCCTCTCCGTCATTGCTTCGCAATGCCACCTCTCCCAAAGGGAGAGGCTTTGGCATATCGGTTCACTTTCATCTACAAACAATAAATGCCGGGCCCTGTGGTCTGGATTCATGGCATCGTACCTGTGAATCTGGACAACAAGGCCCGGTATTTTACGTTATAAGAAACACTGTTCAATTTCCGCAGACTTGCCCGGCCTGCCAATGGCTCTCCCTCTGGGAGAGCTGGCGAGCGAACGCGAGACTGAGAGGGCTATTGCTTATGGACGAAATCAAGGATGTCCGCCGGAACGGCTGCCAGCGCGTCCGCACCGGCGGCGGTCAATTCTGCCCGGCCACGGAAGCCCCAGAGCGCGCCCATGGCAGGCAGACCGGCATTGTGTCCGGTCAGGATGTCCACATCGCTGTCGCCCACGAACAGGGTCGAAGAAGTATCCGCGCCGAGGTCTTTCATCAGGGAGTAAACTCCAGTCGGGTCGGGCTTGGTGGGAACATCCGGCAGACTACCGCGCACGATGGAGAAACTTCCGGCACCAAAGTAATGCTCGATGATCTTTCCACAGAGAGGGTCGGCTTTGTTGGAAAAAACCGCCGTCTGGATGCCCTCGGCCTTGAGCGCGTCCAGCAATTCCGGGATGCCGGGATAGGGCGCGGTCTTGTCTTCCTTGTGGGCGTCGTACCGGGCAGTGAATTCTGCCAGCGTTGCGGCCAGCTGGTCGGGCGTCCGGGCAGATTCGGGCGAGAACCGCTCGATGAGTTTGGGGATGCCGTTGCCGACCATGTGTTTGAACTGCTCGACCGTAAAGGTCGGCCAGCCGTGCTGTGCGCAGACCCAGTTTCCGGCATCGGCAAGGTCGTCGATGGTGTTCAGCAAGGTGCCGTCCAAATCGAAAAGAATCGTTTTAATCATGGAAAATGCCTTCTTTTTGTTACATCATTCTAAGGTGGAAAAACAGCGTTCCGCTTCCTCTTCGGGGATACTGCGGACGTTCAGTTTGATTTTGCCGGGGAACGTCAGCGTTAATGTCGTCCGCCGGACAGAGTACGCCCACGGTGACTGCACTGACGTCAGGCAGAGGTCGGGGTGGAACGCACAGATGCAGTGGAGATACAGCCCTTTCTGCCGCCGGAGAGTCAACCGGCCGTCCTGCGGCCAGATGCCTTCCTGCCGATAGCCCATCCACGCCCCAGCCAGAAAGAGCAGGCAGATGAGGGTGGGGATCATCAGGAGCGGCGTCATGGACGGAAGCGTGTACCGGGAGACCAATACCAGCAGCAGGTAGAGCGCGAACGGCACACCGGCCGGTGCAAAAAAGATGAGGCTCCGCTTCCGGGTGTCAGCGAGAAATTCGGGCGGCATCCGGAAGTCCGGCAGTAGGTCACGGAACATCTCTTCCTCGCCGGAACGGTAGACGAAAAGGGGAAGTTCCGGTGAACAACATCCAGCCGTTACAAAGACCGGCCAGCGGCGCATCAGCCGGGCGACCGGAGAAAACCGGACATCCGCAAAGCTGATTTGGGAGCTGCGGACACGGCACTCGAATTTCTGGAGCCAGCCGCCCTTGCTTCCGATCTGGTCTTCTGTCCGCCAGACCTGATACCGTACCGTCTGGGCGAAACTCCGCAGCAGGCTCGTGCCGAAAACCGTCGCCGCCAGCACCACCAGCCACGCGGCACCGGCAGGAAGCCAGCGTGCCGCCAACGCCGCGAAGAAATTCAGCTGCGCGAAGGCGATGGTCTGGGCATCCTGCGGCAGCTGTTCGGTTTCCCGGACCGCCAGAGCCAAAAGGGTAAGGGTCGAGATACTGTTCGCACCCAGCAAAACCAACGCCATCCGTTCACCGCCGCCGGGCCGATGGATGGTGGGATGCTCGATGGGGAGCAGCCGGTCGGCCAGCTCCTGAGCGTCGTCTTTTTCCAAGCAGAGGGAAAAGGTCTTCTTTTTAGGTTGGCCGGTGGGGTACAGCACGACCCGGCTTGCGCCGCACAGACGGAACAATACCGGCCGCTCGATGGTGAGCGCGGCCAGTGCATCGCCCGAGATGGAACGGTCGAACCGGAAGAAGAGCTTCCAGTGGATGTGCAGAACATCATGGTCGTCCAACGACCAGCTGCTTGCATTGAGAATGACCCAGCTGATGCCGGCCATCAGAGAAAAAATGATAAGATCCTGTTGAAGGGCCGTCCAGAGAGCCGACCAGTTCCGCTCGAACAGAACGTTGATGAGGGGCAGCAGGTAGACTGCCAGCGTCTTCTGCAGGAAGCGCAGGGCTAAAAAGGGGTGGAACCGTTTTTCTGTCGTCATGCTTCATCCTCCGCGAGGAGGTGCGCCAGCAGCCCGGCTTGAGACGCAGGGATCGCCGGAAGGAGCAGCTGGGAACCCGGTGTGGAGATGAGGAGGAGACTGGTGTTTGCCAGCCGGAGCAGTGGTGTGCGGAGCTGGTAGACACCGGTGACCGCCCGGCGTGGGATGACCTTGCGGACGGGTAAAACCATGCCGGAATAAACGGTTAGGGTGTTCTCGCCCAGCACCGCCGCAAAGCTGCAGGCCCGGATATAGAGCAGCCCCAGCAGACCGCACCAGAGCAGGCAGAAGACCCCACCGGCGAAAGCACTCTGCCAGAACGCGAAGGGTGCGGCCAGCAGGCCGGGAACGGCACACCAGACGCAGAGGACGGCCCGGCCTTTTGGCGGAATGATGACGGCAGTTCGCAGCAGCTCGCGCTCGGTCACTTGTCGGAGAGGCCCCACGCCTCGGTGAGAAGATGAAGGGTGTCGTCCTGCGTCAGACAGAGGATGTGATCCCATGGCAGCAGCACCGTGTTGCCGTGGGGGATGATGAACTCAGTATCCCGGGTGATGCTGACCAGAATTGCATTGCCCGGGATGGGGATGGCCTTGATTTCCTGACCGGCGAACTTGAAATTCTCGGGCAGCAAAATCTCGTTCAGGCTGGCTGTGCCGCCGCCCAGAGAGAGCAGCTGACGGATGGTGTCCGTCTCGATCTCTCGTTCGAGGATGTGGCTCAGGTTGTCGGTGCCGCAGACGACGGTATCGACGCCGAGGGTGTGGAGCAGAGTGCGGTTCTTCGGATTGGAAGCACGGGCCACGGTGCGGTTAACGCCGAATTCCTGCTTCGCGATCTGGCAGGCGACAAGGTTGTCCTCGTCGGAACCGGTCACGGCAACAAAGGCGTCGCAGCTGGCGACATCGGCGGTGCGCTGGGTGTCAACACTGATGGAACTGCCGCAGATGACAGGCGTATCCAGCGTGTCCGCCAGCATCCGGCACTGGGATTCGATGGGCTCAATGATGATGATGGAGTGATGATTGGCGAGCAGGCTCTGCGCCAGATAGCGTCCGACCCGGCCGCCGCCGGCAATACAAACTTTCATATTATAACCTCGCTATACTTATAGTATCTCGAAAGCTGCCCTATACCGCAGGGCCATCGCTTTTAAGAAATGCGAAGATGCTTTCCCGATATGCCAAAGGCTCGCCCACTGGGAGAGCTGGCACGGAGTGCCTGAGAGGGCTATTTCGATAATGTCCGGAAGACCGCCTGTTCGGTCAGGACGGTCGGGCAGATCGTCTCGATGCCGTAGTATTTGTGGTACAGCAGCTGCAAATGAGGGTCCGAGACGCGGCAGAGGACTTTTTCCCGGCGGAAGATGCTCTTCGCGATCTGAGCCGCCATCAGGTTTACGGAATCATCCTCGCTGACAGCCGCCACGGCATCGCAGTTCTCGATGCCGCCCTGTTTCAGGATATCAGGGTCGGTGGGATCGCCCACCAGAGCGGTGCCGCCAAAGGAATAATCATCGAAGCTGTCCAGCCGCTTGAGCTGTTCCGAGTCCTTTTCGATGAGGGAAATGTCGTGGCCGATGCGCTCCAAGTCACGCACCAGAGACGCGCCGACCTGATCGCAGCCGATCACCAGAATATTCATGAGAGTCACCTCGTTGTTCTTTTGTTTAAAAATGGGATAAGCATTTTTTCGGTTCCGGAGATAAGATAAAACCAGTATACCACATTTGACCGTACAGATAAATAAGGAGCCATGCGTAAAATTTTCGTGTTTTGTATGGATTTGCCGTCATAATATGATATACTGAAAGACGCGAAAACGAGTTTTTTAGATTGCAGGAGGAAAATACATGTTTTTAGAAATCATCAAAGCCATCCTGATGGGTATCGTGGAAGGCATCACCGAGTGGCTTCCCATCTCGTCCACAGGTCACATGATCCTGTTGGAACAGCTCATCAAGTTTAACGCAAGCGAAGAGTTCATGTCGATGTTCCGCGTCGTCATCCAGCTGGGCGCGATTCTGGCCGTCGTCGTTCTGTTCTGGTCGAAGCTCTGGCCGTTCGGCGTCAAGCATGGCCGCATCGCCTCGAAACCGGCGGTCTGGCAGCTCTGGTTCAAGGTCGTGGTCGCGACCATTCCGGTCCTGATTATCAGTCCGCTGGACGATTGGATGGAAGCGCATTTCTATAATTACATCACCGTCGCTGCCATGCTGATTCTGTACGGCATCCTCTTCATCATCATCGAGAACCGCCGCACTGCACCGCATGTGACCCAGCTCGACCAGATCACTTACAAAGAAGCTTTCATCGTGGGCGTCTGGCAGATGCTCGCCATCATCCCGGGTACTTCCCGTTCCGGTGCGACCATCGTCGGCGGCCTGCTGCTGGGCCTTTCCCGTGCCTGCGTTGCGGAGTTCACCTTCTATCTGGCGATTCCTGTCATGGCCGGTGCATCTCTGCTCAAGGTCGTCAAGTTCGCCCTCTCCGGCGTGGCAATGACCGGTACCGAACTCTCTGTCCTCGTTGTGGGCTGTGTCGTCGCTTTCGTCGTCAGCCTTGCCGCGATCCGCTTCCTGATGGATTACGTCAAGCGTCATAACTTCAAGGTCTTTGGTGTCTACCGTATCGTCCTTGGCATCATCGTCCTCGCCGTGGCCGCCGTCACCGCGATTGCGTAATACTTAAAACACAAACCAAAAGCTGCTGCATCAAGTTTTCAGATGCAGCAGCTTTTGTCATTTCTTCCTTGGGTCGTGCTGCTGGTTATAATATACAAACTCCAAACGGCCCTGTCAACCCGGCGGCTCATCTTTTCTTCGCCCGGAAAATGTGCTATACTTTTTACTATGAGAAGAGAGAAATCCCGGCGATTCGCGCCGGGAAAAAGAGAGTCAAACGGAGGTAGAACCAATGGAAGCATCGACGGTCTATTATACCGATTTTCGGTGTCCGGTCGGCACCAGCCTGACCGACAAACTGCGCCGGGTCTGCATCGCGGCAGGCATCAAGAACATCGACATGGACGGCAAATTCGTCGCCATCAAGATGCACTTCGGTGAGCTGGGCAATCTGGCATTTCTTCGCCCGAATTACGCAAAGGTCGTCGCAGACCTGTGCAAGGAACAAGGCGGTCTGCCGTTCCTGACCGACTGCAACACCCTGTATCCGGGCAGCCGCAAAAATGCCCTCGAGCATCTGACCTGCGCCCAGACCAATGGCTTCTGGCCCATGACGACCGGTTGCCAGATTTTGATTGGTGACGGTCTGCGTGGCACGGACGAAGTCGAAGTTCCGGTGCCGAACGGTGAGTTCTGCAAGACCGCGAAGATCGGCCGTGCCATCATGGATGCCGATATCTTCATCAGTCTGACCCACTTCAAGGGCCACGAGTCCACCGGCTTCGGCGGTGCCATCAAGAACATCGGTATGGGCTGCGGTTCCCGTGCAGGCAAGATGGAGCAGCACGCTTCCGGCCATCCGGCAGTGCAGGAAGATCTCTGCCGTGGCTGCCACCGCTGCGCAAAGGAATGTGGTTCCGACGCCATTACTTACAACGAGAAGAACAAGGCCATCATCGACCAGAACAAGTGCAAAGGCTGCGGCCGCTGCATCGGTGCCTGCAACTTTGACGCCATCTATTCGCTCTACGACAGCGCGAACGAGATGCTCGACCGGAAAATGGCCGAGTACGCCGCCGCTGTCTGTGCAGGCCGTCCGTGCTTCCACATCAGCCTTGTGCAGGACGTCAGCCCGAACTGCGACTGCCACGGCGAGAATGACGCGCCCATCCTGCCGGATATCGGCATGTTCGCGTCTTTCGACCCGGTCGCCCTCGATCAGGCGTGTGTGGACGCGTGTCAGGCCGCAACGCCCATCAAGAATAGTCAGCTGGGTCAGAACCTCGCAAAGCCGGGCTGGAACTGCCACCACGACCACTTCAAGGATTCCAACCCCAACATCGAGTGGAAAGCGACCCTTGAGCAGGCCGAGAAGATCGGCATGGGTACCCGGAAATACACCCTGAAAAAAGTCTGATAAACGCAAAACGAGCAGGTGTCATTTTGGCACCTGCTCGTTTCATGTCACGGTTTAATATTCGCCCTGTGCCTCGGGAACAAGGTCGTCCAGAACATTCTGCAAAGCTTCCCAGTTTTCCTCCGAGCAGCCGGGCAGATCGGAGATATCCAGACCGGCATCGTCAATGCGGCCGGACATGCTGTCGATGTCGGTCAGCAGGGTGTTCGCATCCTCCCGGATAAGCGGCCATGCCTCAGCAAAACTCTCCTGGTCGATGCTGGACAGGGAATTGTACCACTCGTTGTAAGCATCCTCGATGGAAGCGGAAGTCTTCAGGGAGAGTTTGGTGTTCTCCGCCCACTGGAGCAGCGACGCCGCCGCGATGACAGATTTCAGAGAGCAGCCCGAGACGCCCGGACCCCAGCCCAGACACGGCTCAAACGCATCGGCCGTTCCGTCCACGGTGAACAGAGAATTCTCATCGAAGTTGGGGTGCAGGCCGGAAGTGTCGGCCCGTGTGGTCGAGCTGGGGATGCTCTCACTTGCGGCAGAGGATGCAGAATCCGAGGCCGAACTGCTGCTGTTCGGTGTAGTGGAGCCGCCGCAGCCAGCCAGCAGGCCGACCAGCATCGCGGCGCAGAGTGCGAGGGAGATGATACGAATACGATTCATAACGAATCCTCCTTCTATGGGATTCCGGCCAGAGCAGCCGGGCTGAAAATCAGGGGTCATAATACTGATTCTAGTATACTGTTCTCCCGTCCGGTTGTCAATCGGCGTGGAGAGGACGAATTTCAAGTGAAAATGCCTGCGAAAAGCCGGTTTTGTTTGACCTTTCTCAGATGGAAGGATATAATAGGGGCGTTGAAATAAGAAACCGCTCTGCCGCTGTAAAAACGCAGGCGGAGAGGTCGTATAAAGGAGAACCTTATTATGCAGAAGTTTTCGATCGAAGGTCTGTTCGACTTCCTGAACGCTGGCGTCAGCGCGTTCCACTCCACTGCAGCCGCCGCAGCCATTCTCGAGGAGAACGGCTACATCAACTGCCCGGAGAGCGCGGCATGGGAGCTGGCACCCGGCGGTAAATATTACACTACCCGTAACGGCTCGGCTATCCTCGCATGGCGGATGCCGAAGGGTGAACTTATCGGCTGGCACGCCACCGCAAGCCACAGCGATTCCCCAACCTGGCGCATCAAGAAGCTGGACAGCACCGGCGACGTCTTCGCCAAGGCAGAGACCGAGGGTTACGGCGGCATGATCATGCCGACCTGGATGGATCGTCCGCTGAGCGTGGCCGGCCGTCTGCTCATCAAGACCGAGACCGGCATCGAGAGCCGCCTCATCCATCCCGACCGCGCTCTGGCCTGCATCCCGAACCTCTGCATCCACTTCAACCATGACCTGAACGACGGCATGAAGTACAATCCTCAGGTCGATATGCAGCCCATCTTCGGCTCCGCTGAGGGCAACCTGCGTCAGGTTCTGGCGGCAGAAGCCGGTGTTGCGCCCGAGGACATTTTGGACTCCGACCTCGTTCTCTGCACCCGTGAAAAGGCAGAGCGTCTGGGCCTGAACGGTGAGTATTTCATGTCTGGCCGCATCGACGACCTCGAGTGCGCTTACACGACCCTTTGGGGCTTCCTGCAGGGCTGCGGCGAAGAGGAAGGCCGCGGTGATATCTGGGTCATGTTCGACAACGAGGAAGTCGGTTCTTCCAGCCGTCAGGGCGCACAGGGTACCCTGATGGCCGATGTTCTGGCACGCATTGAGGAGAGCCTCGGCGTGACCCGGGAACAGAGCATCCGTGCCTGCACCAACAGCCTGCTGCTGAGTGCCGATAACGGCCATGCGACCCACCCCAACCACCCCGAAAAGAGCGACCCGGCAAACCCGGTCGTCATGGGCGGCGGCGTCCTGCTCAAGACCAACGCACGCCAGACCTACACCACCAGCGGCTTCACCGGTGCGGCATTTGCAGCCATCTGCAAAAAGGCTGGTGTGCCGGTTCAGACCTGCGCAAACCGTGCCGATGTGCGCGGCGGATCGACTCTCGGCAACCTGCTGGGCCACCAGATCCTGATGCCGATGGTCGATATCGGTCTGGGTCAGCTGGCAATGCACTCTGCAATGGAGACCGCAAGCTGCAAGGATGCCGAGTACATGGCTCTGGCCTGTGCCGAGTATTATAACACTCCCATCTTCCAGCCGAAGGACGGCGAATGGAAGCTGGGCCTGTGAGCAGCGTCGTCGGGCGGTTCGCGCCCAGCCCCAGCGGACGGCTCCACCTCGGGAATCTTGCGTGCAGCCTGCTCGCATGGCTGAGCGCGAAGCATCAGGGCGGAAAGATCGTCCTCCGCATCGAAGACCTCGACGCCGAACGCTGTCCGCGCAAGTATGCCGACCTGCTGGAAGAAGACCTCAGCTGGCTGGGATTGTTCTGGGATGAGGGCGGCAGCCACGGTGGGCTGCACACGCCCTATTACCAGAGCGAGTGCAGCGATATCTATCAGGCGAGCTATGAGAAACTCGAGGCGCAGGGGCTGGTCTATCCCTGCTTCTGCTCCCGTGCGCAGCTCCACGCGGCCAGCGCACCCCATACCTCAGACGGCAACGTGATTTATCCCGGCACCTGCCGGAATCTCACGCCCGAAGAAGTGGCCGAAAAGCGGAAAAAGAAAGCCCCGGCCTACCGGCTCATCGTGCCAGATGAAGAAGTGACTTTTGTCGACGGCTGCATGGGTGAACACCGGGAAAACCTGCTCCGCGATTGCGGCGATTTCTATCTCCGCCGGGCTGATGGCGTGTTTGCCTATCAGCTGGCAGTGGTGGTCGATGATGCCCGGATGGGCGTGACCGAAGTGGTGCGCGGCTCCGACCTGTTGTCCTCGACGGCACGGCAGCTCTATCTCTACCGGCTGCTCGGCCTGCCTGCACCGAAGTTTGCACATTGTCCGCTCCTGCTGGCACCGGATGGACGGCGTCTCTCCAAACGGGATGGCGACCAGAGCCTTGAAAATCTCCGTGCTAAATATACGGCGGAGGAGATCGTCGGCAAGCTGGCCTATGTCTATGGCCTTCAGCCGGAACCAGCACCCCGGACACCGGAAAGCCTCATCGCAGATTTCTCGTGGGAGAAGGTTCCGAAACAGGATGTCTGCCTGCCGGAAAATATGTTCTGAGTACGCAAAAAGGGCGTCTGCCATCGAACGGCAGACGCCCTTTTTGGATGTGTGATTAAAACCGTTCCGCAAGACGCATTTCTTCGTTGCGCTCGAGGGCGTTCATTGCGGTATCGAGAACCATTGCCAGCAGGATACCCAGCAGCACGTCGATGCAACTGTGCTGTTTCAGCAGGACGGTCGCGAAGACGATGGACACGCAGAGGACGGTCGCTGCCGGGCGCATCCAGCGACGGCCTGTATCCTCAAAGATGTGACTGTGGTGATAGGCCATCATCAGGGTGACGGAATTGAAAACATGGATGGACGGGCAGACGTTCATCGGGGTGTCGGTGGCGTAGAGCATCCGGACGGCACGGGCGAAGATGTCGCTGCCGTACACCTGATAGGGCCGCAGGTCAAGGCCGGTCGGCAGGATGACATAGCAGGCCAGCGCGATGGTCATACCGGCGAACAGCGGCAGGCAGAGCCGCCAGAAGTCGCTGCGCGGTGCCTTCCAGAGCAGATAGAACAGGGTGAATGGGATCCACGCAAACCACGCGAAGTAGGGAACGATGGCGTATTTGCAGAAGGGAATCAGATCGTCCAGACGGCAATGCACCCAGACTTCCGGCACCGTGATGTTCGCTTCCAGCCAATGGAAAGCAGTGAGATAGAAGACAAAATAGAACGCCATAAACCACACAGGATGGCGAGAAAACCAACTGTTTCGCATAGAAAACACTTCCTTTGATATCAAGTCTCGAAAGTTCTTAGCAGCATGACATTATACGCCCGAAGCGGTAAGAAAGCAAGCCGAAAACAGGACAACTTTGACAAACTTTTCGTGAAGTTTTTGTGCGCTTTCTGAAAAATCCGGCGTTTCATGTGCGGCGGCTAAGCCGTTCTGTTTATCAATACGATTCAGGAAGACGTTTTCTTGCAAAGAAAATGAAAAAACTCCCCCAGTCTCGCAATGCTCGACAGCCCCCTCGGAGAAGGGGCCTTTCTGCCGCCCTCTTTGAGGGAGGTGGATGTGAACATCGTAAACAGACAGAGGGAGTAAGAATTCAGATAACCTTCTGTTCCAGCCACTTCCCACGGACAAAGCGGATGGCGAAGCAGAGGGAGCGGAACACCCAGTCGAGGTACATGCCCATCCAGATGCTCAGCAGCTGGCCGTGGAAGCCCAACACCATCAGGTAGCAGAAGCCGACCCGGAAGACCCACATCGAGAAGATGCTGACGGTCATGGTGAAGGAAGCGTCACCGGCAGAGCGGAGAATATTGGGCAGGGTAAAGCTGGATGGCCAGACGAAGACCGAGAAGATATTGAACCAGACCATGACCTGCAACGCCATCGCCTGCGCTTCGGGCGAGAGGTTGAAGAGGGAGATGGCGAACCGGTTGCCGAACAGGAACGCCGAGATGTTCATGATCCATGCGCCGCAGTAGGCCACAAACAGCAGGCGGCGTGCGTAGTGGACAGCCTGCTCCTTTTCACCGGCACCGAGACACTGTCCGACGACGGTCAGCACCGCCATGCCGACCGCATTGGCCGGGATGTTCAGGAAGGTCGTGGTCGTGTTGGCGACGGCATTTGCGGCGATGGCCGCAGTGCCGAGGGTGCTTGTCAGGCTGGCGACCGACAATTTGCCGATCTGGAACATGCCGTTCTCAACACCAGCCGGGATGCCTACGCGTAGGATGCGCTTGATGAACGAGCCGTTGGGCTTCAATGCAGCAAGGCCCTCGATGCGGAGCTGACAGCTGGGCTTCTGGAGCAGATACAGCACGGTACAGCAGGCGATGGCACGGGAAACAAGGCTTGCAAGTGCCGCACCCATGACGCCCATCCCAAAGCCGAAAATCAGGATAGCGTTTCCGCCGATGTTCACAACATTCATGACGAGGCTGGACAGCATACTGATTTTACTGTTGCCCTGCGCACGGAACAAAGCCGCACCGGCGTTGTACAGGCCGATGAACGGGTAGCTCAGAGCAGAGAGCAGGAAATAGGTCTCAGCATATCGCATCACGTCGTCGTCGATGGAGCCGAAGATTCCGCGCAGGATGCCGTGGCGTCCGACCACGACGATGGCCGCAACCACGATGCTGAAACTCGCCATGATGAACATGATCTGCGCGGCGGAAGTCTTGGCGTTTTTCTCTTCCCGGTGGCCGATGTACTGGCTGGCAACGACCGCGCCGCCGGTTGCAAGTGCGCTCATCATTTGAATCATTAAGGTGTTAAAGGTATCGACAAGGCTCACGCCGGAGACGGCGGCCTCGCCGACTGAAGAGACCATCAGGGTATCTGCCAGACCGATGGTGACGCTGAGAGCCTGCTCCGCAATCAGCGGCAGTAGAAGTGCGATGAGCTGTTGTCGGGTAAACAGGGGCTTGGATGTGAATTTGGATGATGTCATGAGTTCCTCCTTTTTGAACGGCCTTTGCAAAGTAACCTAATGATACAGCACCGCTTTCTAAAACTCAATACTTGTATACAAGTTTCTCGCAAAATTTTAAGAAAAACTCCGCCCTGCCGCACCTTTACCCCTGCGGTTTGTTGTGTTAAAATGAAAAGAGGAAAGCGATTTCCCGTCTGCCGCTGTGCAGGAGCGGCAGAGCAAAGCAAATCGGAAAACCGACTGATATAAAGAAGGTAAATCATAAGCCCACAAGGGGGAGAAATTATGCCAAAGGCAGCACACAAAGTCGTTGTCATCGGACATCGCAATCCGGATACCGACTCGATTTGTTCCGCCATTGCGTATGCGGAACTGAAAAACAAGACCAGTGACCTCGTCTGCGAAGCACGGCGCGCAGGCAAGATGAATCAGGAAACGGAATTCGTCCTGAAAAAGTTCGACATCAAGCCGCCCCGGATGTGTACCGACGTCAACCCGAAAATTCGTGACGTCGATTACCGCGAGATGCCCGGCATCCCGGGCAGCACCAGCCTGCGCAAAGCGTGGGAGATCATGCGTGACCAGCAGATCGACACTCTGCCCGTCACCAGCCCGGACAACGACCTCGAAGGCATCATCACGGTCAAGGATATCGCGACCGCGAACATGGACGTCTTCGACACCGAAATTCTGGCAAAGAGCCAGACGACCTTTAAAAATATTCTGGAAACGCTGGGCGGCACGATGGTCGTCGGCAACGAGAACGCCATCTGTACGACCGGCAGTATCAAGATCGGCACGGCCACGCCTGAGATGCTGGAAAACTCGGTGGAGAAGGGCGATATCGTCATCCTGACCAACCGCTATGAAAGCCAGCTCTGCGCCATTGAGAAGGAAGCTTCACTCCTGATCATCTGCAACGGCGCGAAGGTCGGCCACACCATCAAGCGCATCGCCGAGGAGATGGGCGTCGCCATCATGACGGCCCCCTGCGATACCTACGCGGCCGGCAAGCTCATCAGCCAGTGCGCACCCATTTCCCACTATATGACCCGTGACGACATCATGAAATTCACCCTCGTCACACCGGTCGCCGATGTCACCCGTGTCATGGCGAAAGTTCGCCACCGCTATTTCCCGATCCTCGACGAGGACGGCAAATACTGCGGCATGGTCAGCCGCCGCAACATCATCGCGCTGCGCAAACGCCGCATCATTCTGGTCGACCACAACGAAGCAACACAGGCCGTCGAAGGTTTCGACCAGGCCGAGATTCTGGAGATCATCGACCATCACCGCATCGGCAGCCTCGAGACGGACAGCCCGGTCTATTTCCGCAACCAGCCGGTCGGCTGCACGGCGACCATCATCACCCAGATGTACGATGAGAACGGCGTCGAGATCCGTCCGCAGATCGCCGGTCTGCTGCTGGCCGCGATCCTGTCGGATACGCTGGTCTTCCGCAGCCCGACCTGCACCCCGATCGACGTCACCTGCGCAAAGCGTCTGGCAAAGATCGCAGGTGTCGACATCGACGAGTTCGCACTTGAGATGTTCGAGGCCGGCGAGAATCTGGCAGGCAAGACTGCCGAGGAAGTCTTCCTGCAGGATTTCAAGGTCTTCATGTGCGGCGACCGCCGTTTTGGCGTGGCGCAGGGCAGTTATATGACCCGAAAGAACCTGATGGCCGCCGAAAAGCTGCTTCAGCCCTACCTGAACGAGGCACTGAACAAGCAGAACGTCGAAGACCTCTATATGTTGCTGACCGACGTGCCGAAAGAGGAGAGCGTCGTTATCTGCACCGGCCGCAATGCCGCCGAGATGCTCCGCAGCGGCTTTGACGTCGAGCCGGACGAGAACAACAGCTGGACGCTGCCGGGCGTCGTCAGCCGCAAAAAACAGTTTATCCCGGCCATGATGACAGCATATCAGGAGCTGTAACCCTCTCAGTCTCGCCTCGCTCGCCAGCTCTCCCCGTGGGAGAGCCATTGGCATGTCGGACAAGCTGTATGTAACAAGATGAACTGCCGGGCCTTGCTGTGAAAGGCGGCAGCAGCAAGAGGTGAACACTGTGTTTGATTTTCTAAAGCAGAAAAAAGGGGAGCCGCCAGCTCTTCCGGAGGGAACTGTCCGGCGGCACTATACCATCAGCGGTCAGGTGCAGGGCGTCGGTTTTCGTTACCGCGCCCGGTATGCGGCACAGACACTGGAACTGACCGGCTGGGTCGAAAACGAAGACGACGGCACTGTGACCCTCGAAGTGCAGGGTGACCCGGAAAAATTCATGAAGCTGTTCGCCATGATCCAGCAGAGTGATTTTGTCGAAATTACCGGCCTGCATCAGCATGATTGTCCGCTCGACCCATGGGAACGCGGTTTCTCGGTGCGCGGATACTAAACCCCATAAACACCAAAGCCCTCGGAGTCCAATGCTCCGAGGGCTTTTACAATAAAGGAGTTTAGCCTGCGATTTTTAAGGGAGAGTTTTCTGTCCAGATGGTGCCGTCCAGCAGACGGGTCATGACGAGAACGCCGTTCACGTTCACCCGGGCAGGGTCAAGGGCGTAGAAGTCGCTTTCCTTGAGGTTGTTCGGGTCAGCAATGGGGCTGATGCCGACCACACAGACCCAGTGTCCGTAGGTGCTGCTGGTCGAAATATGAGGGTAATTCACCTCGTTCCAACCGTTCCTGGTGAGGTGGTATTCGTAGGTCGTCACCCGGTTCTGATGCTTGGAAACACCACTTACCTTCGTGTTTTTCAGGTGAACGATGACCGGATGCCCAGCCGAAAGCTCTTCGTAGATTTTGGTAAGACAGTTCGACAAATTACCGGAGTAGTCCGAGTATCCTGCCGCCGACCAGACCGCACCGTTCGACCACATTCCGCTGCCGGAACAGGTCTTTCCGTCCAGGATCGTCCGGGCGTACCGCAGCGCATACCAGCTGCATTTTCCAGCGGTCTGGTTACCAATGGATAAGATCTGACTGGTATCGAACGAGAGGACCGGGATGCCTCGTACTTCTTCGAGCTGTGCGGCGGAACTGCGCGGCGCGCCCAGCACGAACAGAAACACCAGTGCCAGAACCGCCGCGGCCATCCGAACCACCGACCGGGCGGAACAATGCTGCATTTTTAAAACGTCCTTTTCCTTTTTCTGTCACCAGAGTATCACAAATTCGTGGTGAAAATGTGTAATCTCCCGAAAAGTTTTCGATGATGCTGACAAAAACTCCGCTCGGAAGCCGCTTTGAAAAAGTGTTGACGGCAGGCGGAGTTTTTGCTATAATAGAAAAGCTATCGAAGAACTTGATATGGAGCATTACTCAAGTGGTCGTAAGAGGTCGCACTCGAAAT
>CAKTEM010000019.1 GCA_934548045.1 uncultured Faecalibacterium sp.
GGCCGTAGCTCATCTGGTAGAGCGCCACCTTGCCAAGGTGGAGGTAGCGAGTTCGAGCCTCGTCGGCCGCTCCAATAGGAGTGGTAATAATCACTCCGAATATGGTGACGTGGCCAAGTGGTAAGGCAAGGGTCTGCAAAACCCTCATCCACCAGTTCAAATCTGGTCGTCACCTCCAAAAGATTCCCGAACGTGAAAGCGTTCGGGATTTTTTGTTGTCTGGAATTTGCCTTCTCCCCTTCTCCGTGCTACAATGGCTATACTACACCCGAAAGGAGGCGGACAGGATGGCCGCCGAGCATCACACCAGTTTAACGCCGGACACCCCGGTGCGCTACCTGAAAGGCGTCGGCCCCAAGACGGCGGAGCGGTTCGAGAAATTGGGCATCGTCACGCTTTCCGATCTGCTCTGTCACTATCCCCGGCGGTATCTGGATTTTTCCAAGCCGTATTCCATCGCCGAAGCTCCCCTTGACACTGAGTGTGTCGTCAAGGCAGAAGTCTTTGCCAAACCGGGCGGACGCATCCTGCCCGGCGGACGGCGGATGGAGCGCATCACGGCAGGTGATGATGTTTCAAGCTTAGAGGTCACATGGTTCAACAATCCTTATGCCGCCCAGAAGCTTGAACTCGGGCAGGAGTATTATTTTCAGGGCATCGTCACGGGTGGGATGCTCCGCCGCCAGATGGTGAATCCACAGGTACGGACGGAAGCGCAGATTCAATCTTCTCCGTTTGAGGCCGTCTATCCGCAGACCGAAGGGCTTTCCAGCAACGCCATCGCGAAATGCGTCCGGCAGTTGCTGCCCCATGCGGAACTCCTGCCCGACCCACTTCCGCCCGAGATGCTGAAAAAATACCGTCTGCTTTCCAAGGCGGACGCCGTCCGCGCCATTCACTGCCCCAAGACCGAGGAGGAAGCGTACGCGGCCCGGCGTCGGCTCATCTATGAGGAACTGCTGGTCTTACAGCTCGGCATCGGCCGGATGAAGAACCGGGGCGCGGCTTCGACCGGCGCACCGATGCAACTGCTCGACCCGGCCCTCTTCTGGGCATCTCTCCCCTTCTCGCCCACCGGCGCACAGAAACGGGCTGTCAGTGAAATTTTGACCGACATGTCCGGCAGCACTTCCATGAACCGTCTGCTGCAGGGCGATGTCGGCAGCGGTAAAACGCTGGTCGCCGCCGCGGCGATCTGGGCCTGCATCCGGAATGGCTATCAGGCCGCTCTGCTGGCTCCGACCGAAATTCTGGCCTCCCAGCACGCCGAGAACCTGAACCGCCTGCTTGCGCCTTTCGGGATGCGTGTTGCCCTGCTGACCGGCGGCATGAAAGCCGCCGCACGGCGAACCACCCTCGCCGCCATCCGGAACGACGAAGCCGACCTCATCGTCGGCACCCACGCCATCCTGAGCGAGGGCGTCGAGTTTGCCCGGCTGGGTCTGGCTGTCGTGGACGAGCAGCACCGTTTCGGCGTCCGTCAGCGCGGAATGTTAGCCGAAAAAGCCGACAACCCTCACCTGCTCGTCATGAGCGCGACGCCGATTCCCCGGACGCTGGGTCTGCTGATCTACGGCGACCTCGACATCTCCATCCTCGATGAGCTTCCGCCGGGCCGAAAACCGGTCAAGACCCGGTGCATCACCGGCAAAAAGCGGCGGAACCTGTACGGCTTCCTCGACTCTGAAATTGAAGCCGGACGTCAGGTGTATATCGTCTGCCCGGCCATTGAGGACACCCCCGACGGCGGACTGAACGCCGTCAAGAGTTACTACGAGGACATTGCAAAGGCTCTACTCCCGGAACGCCGGGTCGGGCTGATGCACGGCAAGCTGAAACCCAAAGAGAAAGCCGCCGTCATGGAGGACTTCAAGGATGGGCGGCTGGATGCGTTGGTCTCCACGACCGTCATCGAAGTCGGCGTGGATGTTCCCAACGCCACCGTCATGGTGATTGAAAATGCCGAGCGGTACGGCCTGAGCGCGCTCCACCAGCTGCGCGGCCGGGTCGGGCGCGGTGCCACCGAGAGCTGGTGCTTCCTTGTCAGCGATAACACCGGCGAGAACGTCCAGAAGCGGCTGAAATTTCTCTGCTCCACCAACGACGGTTTCGCTGTCGCCCAGTACGACCTCGAGACGCGCGGCCCGGGCGATTTCTTCGGAAGCCGTCAGCATGGCCTGCCGACACTTCAAATCGCCGACCTGATGAACGACACCCGTACCCTTCACGCCGCCCAGAGCGAAGCCACTCTCATGCTCTCCGAGGACCCCCTCCTCGAACATCCCGACCACGCTCTCCTCGCCCGGCAGGTGCAGCAGATGTTCGATAAGGCCGGCGCAATGAACTGATTTCCAAAAAGAAAACGCTCCCTTGACAATTATCAAAGGAGCGGATTTTTTTACCTCTTTTTATGCCATGCGGCATGGCGGTCGCCCATACTGACGATATCGCAGAAAACACACCGGCTCTTGGTGGACAGCTGCATATCTTTATGGTAGCACCCGAAGAACCATTTCTCGTACTGCATTTTCAGCAGAATTTTGTCAAGGAAAAGGTGCAGACGGTTGCTCTCGCCCGAAGCCAGCACCGTAAAATCAAGGAATCTGCTTGGCGCGTCGTGGGTCAGCACATAATCTACCTGCCAGTTTCTCGCTTCGAGGTTCTGCTCGCAGGTTGCATACTCCTCATCCGAGGGCATCTCCTGCGGCCACCAGTTCACACCGTACTCGCGTTCTTCCTTGTCGGGGCTTTCGCCGCCGCCGAAACAGAGATAGTTCTTGCCCTCCAGTTCAAGGATGCTTCCGCGACAGGCGTGATAGACGTTGCCGCCAAGATCCTGCACTTTGCCGCCGAACATCTCCACCGTCTGGTACTGTGCCAGCAGGTCGTAATTTTCGTGGGTACCGTCCAGAAAAATCAATGTATAGGGGCGTTTGCGGAGCCAGTCCAGCTTTTTCTGTTCCTCCCGGCTGCCATCCCAGATGAAACCAAAATCGCCCAGTACGATGACGACATCCCGTTTGCCCAGCCAGCGGAGTTTCCCGTGTTTGAAGCGGTCAAGTTCGCCGTGTGTGTCGCCTGTCAGATATACCATTCTCTTCCCTCCATGCCGCAGCGAGTCGTGAAACAACTGCGAAACTCTTGTCACGCTCCGGCAAACCTGTTATTATAAGGACAGGAAGCATTTTTTGCTTCGCTGTTCGTATTTTCCGGGCGCGAAACTTGTCGCCCGGTTTTTATATCATATCGCTTTTTAAAGGAATTGTCCACATGAAACGTATTTTTGCTCTCTTCCTCTCCCTTGCGGTGCTGTTCAGCTGCCTGTCCATCACGGCAGGCGCGATGTTCGACCCCAGCCCGGTCTACACGGTCAAGGCACAGAGTGCCTACATCGTCAACACCGATACCAATATCATCGTCTACGATAAGGACAGCCAGAAGCAGGTCTCTGCCAGCGGCCTTACCAAATATATGACCATTGCGCTGGTGCTGGCGAACTATGCCGACCAGCTCGACAACACCTTCCAGATGCCGTTCGCCATCTCGGATTACGTCCACAACACCGACAACGCCGACATGCGCTCGGGCGAGACCTTCACTTACCGGGAAGCCATCTACGCGATGGTGACCCGAAACGCCAACGAGGCTGCGATGGGGCTGGCCTACACCCTCTCGGGCGGCGACCTCGCCGGATGGGTCAGCCAGATGAACACCCTCTCCCAGCGCATCGGTACGACCGGAAGCACCTGGACGGACGCCTGCGGCATCGACAGCGGCAACGTCACGACCGCCGTTGACATGTACCTCATCCTGCGCTACCTGATGAGCTTCGACGCCTTTGTTGAAATTTCCAGCGCGCCGACCTTCACGATGCCAGCCAAAGAAAAGCACGCCAAGTCCTTCGTTCTGCTCAGCCAGAATGTCGCTTTGAACAAGACCAGCGGCGGCAAATTCTACCGCAGTGCGATGCAGGGCGGCATGTGCGACGTGATGGCCTACAAAAACGACAACGGCAACCAGAGTTACGTCTCGTGGGCGAACAAGAACGGCGCGACCTATATCTTCTGCGTCATGCAAAGCCCGGACACCTGCGACGATTACGGCTACTCCAACCGCCGCCCGGCCCTCTACGAGACGACCAAGCTCATCGACTGGGTATTCGACAGCTTCTCGATTCAGGCCGCGCTGGACACCGACCTTGCGCTGGCGGAGATACCGGTCAAATATTCCTCCGATACGGACACCCTGCAGCTCTATCCCAATGACAACATGATGACCCTGCTCCCCTCTTCGGGCGATGGGTCGGTCACCCAGAAATATTTCCACCTGCCCGATTACGTCTGCGCCCCCATCCAGCAGGGCGATGTGGTCGGCACCGTCGAACTGAAACTTGCCGGTGAGACCATCGGCGTAGTTGACCTTGTCGCCGGGCAGGACGTCAGCCAGAACACCCTGCTCTTCACAGTGGCAAAGATCAACGATTTCTTCCACAGTCTCTACCTGAAAGTCGTCATTGTCCTGAGCGTCATCTCCGCCGCCATCTATGGCCTGTGGCTCCTTCTCAACGCATGGAATGGCCGCAAGACCCCTAAGAAGATCCATAGACGCTGAAAAATATAGAATCTTCTCCTGTCTTTCCAACAACAAATAAGTACAAACAAAAACCGCCTGAACAGTTCCAGACCGGAACCATTCAGGCGGTTTTCAGTTGCGCCAGCAGGAGTCGAACCTACGATGGGGGAGTCAAAGTCCCCTGCCTTACCGCTTGGCGATGGCGCATTATAAAAATAGCTCCAAGTCAGCTTGGAGCCGTTTTTTATGCCGGTGGTGGGGGTCGAACCCACACGTGTTATTAGCACAAGGGATTTTGAGTCCCCCTCGTCTGCCATTCCGACACACCGGCGTATTGTTTTTTGAGAACATTCTTATTATAGCGGATTTCTCTTGTAAAATCAAGATGCAGTTTTTATTTCCGCGCTTTTTGCTCAAAATCGCAAATCTGCTTTTCTTTTCGGGTGGGATTCGTGTATACTAGGGGCGTTGAGATCCTGCCGGGAGAGCCCCGGCCTGAGATAAAGGAGTTATTCTATGAGTCAGTTTCTTTCCGCACCCGTAAACGAGGCGCAGGCCGAGCGCGACCGTCTGCTGGGTGCTTTGGTGGGCCTGTCACACACCATCGTCAACGAGCCGAAGACCGAGGACACCGACCGGGTGCTGGCATCCGGTCTACGTTTGGCATCGAACCCGGATGCCGCGCCGGACGCTCTGCGCCGGATGACTGCCATCGTCCGGGAAGAGAAGCACCGGGTCGCACCCAACTGCGCCACCTGTGCGATGCCCTGCGGCAACACCAGCGACTACGACATGACCCGGCTGTGGAACGCGCCCGAGGATGTCCGCACCCTCAAGCTCCGCATCCTGAACAGTCTGTTCCGGCTGGCACAGGGCCGTCCGTCCGAAGAAATGGTCCCGGTAATCGATCAGGGCTTATTTGTCCTCGCGGAAGACTGGGATGGAGAGCTTCTTCTGCCCATCGCTGAGCGCGCAGAAGCCGCCTGCGGCTAAATTCCGGACTTAATTTTGCAAAAAACGCTTTACAAATGTTCCGGGAAAAACTATTATATAATCAGGGTTTTTATTTATGGAGTCATTTCCCACCGTTCCCATGCCAGAAACTGTTTACGAAAGAAGGTAGAAGTCATGTCTGAGAAAAAGCTTGCTGTGGCTGAGGCAGCTCCGTCTGAGGCTCCTGCAGCAGAGCCGAAAAAGAAAGCTGCAAAAACGGCTGCCCGTCGTGGCCGTCCGCCGCTCTCGCCCGAAATCTATGTCGAACTTGGCGATAAGCAGTTCAACATCACGGACATCGTGGAGCGTGCCAAAGCCGATTACCGCACCACCCACAAGGTCGGCGTCCAGTCCTGCAAGGTCTATGTCAAGCCGGAAGAGCGCGCCGCCTACTACGTTATCAACAAAGTTTCCGGGAAACTCGACCTGTAATGTCCGGTCGGAGGGTTCCGGCAGTGGTTTTACGACCAGTTTTCCCGTTTTATTTGAACGATGACTCCGCATCCAAAAAGGGGCTGTTCCGCCAGAAATTCTGGCGAAGCAGCCCCTTCTCTTTTTGCGTTTTTACAGCTGATACAGCTCGGTATACTTCCGGGTCAGGTAGTCGGTGTAGTAGTGCGGATCGAATTCGCCGCAGGCGTTTTTCACGACGTCGGCCGGAACCATCAGTCCGCCGTACTGGTGGATTTTCTCACGCAGCCAGCCTGCGATATGGCTCAGGTCGCCCTTTGCCGAATCCCCAGCCACATCGACGGTCTGCTCCATGTTGTGCAGCATCTGCGCGCCGTAGGCGTTACCGAGGGCATAGGACGGGAAGTAGCCGAAGGAGCCGCCCGACCAGTGGCTGTCCTGCAGGCATCCCTCCCGGTCGGTGGGAACGTCGATGCCAAGATACTCTTTGTACAGCTTTGCCCACTCTGCCGGAACGTCCTTCGCTTCCAGCGTACCGCCGATGAGCTGCTTTTCGATCTCATAGCGCACCATGATGTGCAGGCAGTAGGTCAACTCGTCCGACTCGGTGCGGATGAGGCTGGGTTCGGCCTTGTTGATGGCACGGTAGAACTGCTCCGCGCTGATGCCGCCCAGCTGCTCCGGGAAGAACTCCTGTACCTTCGGGTAGATGGCTTCCACGAACGGACAGGAACGACCGATGAGGTTCTCGAAGAAGCGAGACTGGCTCTCGTGGACGCCCATCGAAACGCCGCCGGCCAGACAGGTATACTGTAAATCATCCCGGATGCCCAGCTCATACATAGCGTGGCCGCCCTCGTGCAGGACAGAGAACATGGACGACGCCACATTGTGGGTGTCGTAGTTGGTGGTGATGCGGACATCCTTATTGTTGAATTCGAGGGTAAAGGGATGCTCCGTCTCGCCCAGACCACAGTGACCCCGGTCCAGACCCATCACTTCCATGATGTAGTCAGCGAACGCCTTCTGCTTATCGACCGGATAGTAATTGTGGAGGAAACTGTCGTCGATCTGAGGCTTCTGCTCGATTTTCTGGAGCAGCGGCACGATGGTCTGGCGCAGGGTGGCGAAGAAGTTGTCCAGCATTTCCATATCCACGCCGCGCTCATACTCGTTCAGGAGGGCATCGTAGGGCTTCTTGGTGGCGTCATAGTAACCGGCGAACTTCCGGTTATAGTCCACCAGCTCCTGCAGCACCGGGCAGAAGGAAGCGAAATCGTTCTGTTCTTTGGCCTTGTGCCAGACATCGCTGGCACGGTTGGTCAGCTCGCTGTATGCCATATACTCATCCGCCGGGATCCGGGTCAGCTGGTCGCAGCTGCGGCGCAGTTCCTCCACCTCACGGCGATGCACAAGGTCCAGCTCATCCAGATGGCCGCCCAGCTCCTCCAGTAGGGCCTTTGTCTCGGGGCAGGTCATCAGCTTCTGCCGCTCCCCTGCAAGGATGCTCAGAGCCACGCCGCGGCCCTCGGAAGTGTTCTTGGGCGCAACGGTCACGGCGTCCAGATAGAGCGACGAATCCGCGCAGGTGTAAGCGTAGAGTTTCTTTTGCAGCAGTTCCAGCTGCTGCACTGCTTCGGTCAGTTCCATTTTACAGTTCTCCTTTATCGTTTCGGCTCAGTTCCCGGTCGGAAAGGCCGAGTTGCGCCAAAAAAATTTGCGTCGGACGATGGGCTCCGGGGTGGGGATCTCGAACAGATACCGCTCGGTCGCATTGATGACGGTGGTGTTCCCACGCTCACAGACACGCGGAAGCTTTGCGTCATAGTTCAGGTGGACATGTCCATGCACGAACCACTTCGGCTCGTACTCGTCCAGCAGGTCATTGAAACACTGGAATCCCTTGTGCGCACGGTCTTCGCCGTCGTTCAGGCCGCTGGCCGGGGAATGGGTCAGCAGCAGGTCGATGCCGCCCACCCGGTGCGCCTTGAACCAGAGCTTCCGCACCCGGCGTTTCATCTCCCGTTCGGTGTACTGGTACGTCTCCTCTTTATTATATCGGATGCTGCCGCCCAGACCCATGATGCGCAGACCGCGCCAGACATAGACCTCGTCGTCCACACAGATGCAGCCGCCGGGTTCCGCGCCCCGGTAATTGCCGTCGTGGTTCCCATGGACATATAAAATGGGGGATGCGGTAAAGTTCGTCAGGTATTCCAGATATTTTTTCGGCAGGTCGCCGCAGGAGAGGATGAGGTCGACGCCCTCGAGCTTCTCCTTGGTACAATAATCCCACAACGCTTTGGATGGGGTATCGGAAATAGCTAGTATCTTCACGTCCGCAATGCTCCTTACTCCGCGTTTCCGCTTATTTTTCCAGACCTTTTACGTTGTCCAGTCCATTGATGGTCAGCAGATGACGGGTCTTGGTGTCCAGCTCCTCGTAATGGGGCAGGCTGCCCTCGACACACTCATCCAGCCAGTCCATCTCCATCAGCTCCTTGGGCGCGTAGACACCATTTTTCGGGGTGTGCAGCTCATGCCCCTGCGCATAGCACTCCGTCGGGAAGATCTGCAAGGTTCCATCGCAGATTTCCCGTTCGAGCAGTTCCAGCAGCTGCATCGTGCCGCTGTTGGCCCCTGCGCTGTACTGGATGTCCTCGGCGTGGCTCTTCATGCCCCACCAGTAGTTGATGGCGCGGCCGTTGGTGCCACTGTCCCAAGTTCCATCAAAGATGGAGCGGATGATGCCGGTATAGAACGCTTCCCATTTCCAGATGGGCAGGGCCACCGGCGTGATGCTGCCGTCCGCTTCCCGGCGGACAAGGCCGTAATCCCGGTTGGTGTCGTCTGGTTCCCGGTTGTCACGGGCGTAGAAATAGGTCACGTCCGGCCGGTCGGAGAAGTCCAGCGGATGTTCCGCACTCGGCAGGCAGGCCCAGCGCAGGACAACGCCTGCGTTCGGGCGCACCGTCCGCAGGCCCTGCGCAAAGGCGTTGACGGCCGCAGGCACGCCGTAGATGGGGTTCGCGGCCACATAGCCGACCTGATTGGTGGGCGAG
Organism: uncultured Faecalibacterium sp.; assembly: GCA_934548045.1. Lineage (GTDB taxonomy): Bacteria > Bacillota > Clostridia > Oscillospirales > Ruminococcaceae > Faecalibacterium. The sequence continues at coordinate 9,039 of CAKTEM010000019.1, forward strand.
TGGATACCGGCCAGAACGCCCAGCAGGTAGGTCACCTCGTAGGTTCTGGGATAGTAGGTCCGCACCAGCGGATGGGGCGCGTTGAGCGAGCAGTTCAGGAACCGGGTCTTCGGGTGCTGAGCCGCTACCTTCAGGCAGGCGGTGTGCATCCGGGAACTGGTCGTGAAGACCACATCGGCGTTGTCGTGGGCGATGTCCTCCATCACCTGCTCCGCGTCGACCTCCGGGTTGATGTTATCCCGGCAGCTGATGAAGATGCGGTTCGGGAACTCTTCCGGCAGGGCGGCACGGCCTTTGTCGTGTCCGCGCACCCACGCGCTGTTTTCGGCGTTGTTCTCGTGCAGGAAGACGACCTTCAATTCGGTGGGCTTGGTGCTGAAGATGTTCAGCTTGCTCAGCAGCGGCTCACTGCTCTTTTTCGGCTCCATCGAGACCTCGACCGCATGGGGTTCGGTCAGGATGCGGACTTCATCCCAGAGCTTCGAGAGGTTGGCGCGCACCTGCGTCGGCGTCGAGCGGCAGGCGTCGGCATACCGATAGACGCCCAGATAGACCAGCAGGGCATCGCCCGGCGTCAGGTTCAGCGAGGAGCCGCCCAGCGCGTAGAACTGCTGGCTGAACATAGTGTAGAGGGAGGAGAAGTTCAGCCGGTCATCCTCTGTCCACACCTCACCCGAGGCCTTGCAGACCAGCGTCTGCAGTTTCGCGTAGCCGCCCAGACGGGAGAAATGAACGTAGTTGACCTTGGACAGTTTATAGAAATCGAGGAACTCGTAGTAGATCTTGTTTTCCAGCGTGTCGTTCCGCTCCGGAATGAGCCGGGTCACATTGCCGGGAATTTTCACCGCCTCATAATACTTGAGGACGGAGACGCGCTTGTTGCCCTCCTGCACATAAAACTTGTTCATGTACTCAAAGGCAATGATAGGCGTGTGGATTCCCTCGTCGAGGTGCGCCTGACACAGGTTCGCCCACTTGGACGCGAACTCGGTATCATCCTCCAGCAGCGGCATGAAATTGGGCGCAAAGGCGGTGTGGCGGCCTGCGGTCTTGGTGCCGACGATGCTCTCGGCCGGGATATCCACGAGGCCCAGCGGTTCCTGAGCGACGATGTTGACCCCGACCAGAATATCGTCCAGCACCGCGAGATACGGTGACTGTCCGCGCGCCACAGCGGCACGGTAGGCCCGTACACCGGCGCGGTAAGCACTCCTGTAATCATCCAAGTTTGGCATAGGCAAAACTCCTTTGTCAGGAATATGAAGATATTTTTCATCTGACAGCGCGGCCGCAGCCGTCTGTCCGGTTACAGTATAGCATGATTTTCGGATTTGTGGGAGACTTTCTCTCTCCAAGGTGTTGATTTACGCAAAATTTTCAGGTACGATAATAGAAAACGTAGAATTATGAGGTATCCTGTATGATGACAGAACAGCTTCCCAAACTGGAAGCAGGCGAATATCCCGGAGGCATCTGGTATTACGAGCCGCATACTTACCAACCCTATCGTTATGTGCTGGGCCGTGTCGGAAAGCATCCGCTGGTCTGCATCGGCATCAATCCCAGCACCGCCCAGCCCGGCGCGCTGGACCCCACCTTAAAGAGTGTCGAGCGGCTGGCGAACGCCAACGGGTTCGACAGCTGGATCATGTTCAACGTCTACCCTCAGCGCGCCACCGACCCCAACGACATGGACAAAACGCCCGACCGCGCCCTCTGCGACGAAAATATCCGCTGGCTGAAAGCCGTCCTCGCCGAGACGGAGCCGACCATGTGGGCCGCATGGGGAACCCTCATCGAGAAGCGCGATTACCTGCCCGGCCTGATGCGTGAGATGGTCGCCCTGACCCGGGAGAAGAATATCCCGTGGGTGACCTTTGGCAAGCGGAGCAAAAAAGGACATCCTCACCATCCGCTCTACCTGCGGAAGGACTCCACGCCCGAACCCTTTGATGTGGAAAATTATCTGGATACCTGCTTTTAAATAAAATCGAATTGGAGGGAGTCTCAATGACCCCGGAACGATACCGCAAGCTTCTCGCATGGTTCGACAAACACCCCACCACAAAGCGGCTGACGATTCTTCTGAACAAATGGCTGCCGCTCATCCCCTTTGCCTGTTACCCCGTCCTCATCGTCCTGCTGAATATCCAGTGGTTCGGACTGATGGGCAGCGGCACCGGGCGCGACATCCTCGATTTTATGCCGCAGATCGCCCACGCCATTCTTGTACCGGCCGCGATTTTTCTGTTCGGAACCATGCTCCGCGCCAAGCTCAACTTTCCCCGGCCGTATGAGCAGCCCGGTTTCACTCCCCTTGTCACCAAGGAGACCAGCGGCAACTCGTTCCCCTCCCGTCACGCCCTGAGCGCGGCGGTGCTGGCGGCGGTCTGGCTCTATTTTTATCCGTCGGTGGGCGTCGTGATGATTCTGGTCGCCCTCGCCATCTGCGTTCTGCGCGTGCTGGCCGGCGTGCATTACGTCCGGGATGTGGTCGCAGGCGCAATTCTGGGCTTCGGTCTGGGTGCCGCCGGGATGTGGCTGCTCTGATTTGATTCCAAAAAACAGCGTCCGGACGTTGCAAAGAAAAATCCCGAAAAAAGTCGAAAAGAATTTTGAAATTTTGCTTGACAGAATGGGGATGCTATGGTATTATACTACTCGCAACGTGTTCCGACACACAGTTGCCACCGCAATAAACCCCATGGGATTACAACGTGCGCCCGTAGCTCAGGTGGATAGAGCAACTGCCTTCTAAGCAGTGGGCCGGGGGTTCGAGTCCCTTCGGGCGCATTGATATGGTGCCCATAGCGTAGTCGGTTAACGCGCCAGATTGTGGATCTGGAGACCGTGGGTTCGAGTCCCACTGGGCACCCCACCAGTCGCTGTTGCATTAGCAATGGCGGCTTTTCTTTTTGTCCAGCGTCGCCCAGTGGGACTCGAACAGGGCGGCTCTGACAACGCCAGTTGGCAGAGTAAGCGATCTATCCAGCGGACAGTCGCTTAGCCCGCGGGTCCAAGACCTTTCGGAACGTCTACCGTGGCCGCACTGGGGTGTCCAGTGGGACTCTCATAAATACACATAACCAACAAAACCGTCCGGTGGTCAGCCGGACGGTTTTGCATTTAAGAAGAAAAAGCCTTGTGCTTAGAGGATATCAATATATTCACCTGCAAGAGCCTTGTTCATGCTGCGGACAGCGCAGAACTTGCCGCACATGCTGCAGGTGTCGCTGTGGTCGTCCTCGGGCAGACGGGCGTCACGGATGGCCTTTGCGGTCTCCGGATCGATGGCGCAGGCAAACTGCGCATCCCAGTCCAGAACACGGCGTGCGTCGCCCATCTTGTCGTCGATGTCGCGCGCATGGGGGATTCCCTTTGCGATATCCGCCGCATGTGCCGCGATTTTAGAGGCCACGATGCCCTGCTTGACGTCGTCGACATTGGGCAGAGCCAGATGCTCGGCCGGGGTGACGTAGCACAGGAAGGCCGCGCCGCTCATGGCAGCGACGGCACCGCCGATAGCAGCGGTGATGTGGTCATAGCCCGGAGCGATATCGGTGACCAGAGGTCCGAGGACATAGAACGGTGCGCCCATGCAGATGCTCTTCTGCACTTCCATGTTGGCGGCGACCTGATTCAGAGGCACATGGCCCGGGCCTTCGACCATGACCTGAACGTTGTGCGCCCAAGCGCGCTTGGTCAGCTCACCCAGACGGACAAGTTCCTCGATCTGGCAGACATCGGTCGCGTCGGCCAGACAGCCCGGGCGGCAGGCATCGCCCAGAGAGATGGTGACGTCATGCTCTTCGCAGATGTCCAAAATCTCGTCGAAATGCTCATAGAAGGGGTTCTCGTTGCCGGTCATGCTCATCCATGCGAAGACCAGAGAACCGCCGCGGCTGACGATGTTCATCTTCCGCTTGTGGGTGCGGATCTGGTCGATGGTCTTGCGCGTGATGCCGCAGTGCAGGGTGACGAAATCGACGCCGTCTTCCGCATGGAGACGCACCACGTCGATGAAGTCCTGCGCGGTCAGGGTCGCAAGGTCGCGCTGATAGTGGATGACCGAATCGTACACCGGCACAGTGCCGATCATGACAGGACACTCGTGGGTCAGCTTCTGACGGAAGGGCTGAGTGTTGCCGTGGCTGGACAGGTCCATGATGGCCTCCGCGCCCATGTTGACCGCACTCATGACCTTTTCCATCTCGACGCTGTAATCCTTGCAGTCACGGGAGACGCCGAGGTTGACGTTGATCTTGGTCCGCAGCATGCTGCCGATACCCTCCGGGTTCAGGCAGGTGTGGTGCTTGTTGGCAGGGATGGCGACCTTGCCCTCTGCGACCAGCTGGCGGATCTCTTCGACCGTGCGGTATTCCTTTTTTGCCACGATCTCCATCTCGGGCGTGACAATGCCCTTCCGGGCAGCGTCCATCTGTGTGGTGTAGTTCATAATCTTCAAACCTCTCTTATATCTCTCAAACGGTTTCTGCACCGCATGTGCATACCGTTGAAGCAACCTTTAAAGCTTTTCGACAAGCTTGCGCAGTTCCCGGCACTCCTGTTCGATGTCCTCGGCGGCGAAAATCGCACTGACGAGGGCGACACCGGCTTCTCCACAGCCGGCCAAAGTGAGCAGGTTCTGCTTGTGGATGCCGCCGATGGCGACCACCGGGATGGGAACGGACGCGCAGACCGCAGCCAATGTTTCCCGGCTCCGCACCTGAACATTCGTCTTGGTGGCGGTGGAAAACATCGCGCCGCATCCCAGATAATCGGCACCGTCCGCATAGGCCTTTTTCGCCTCGTCCGGGTCGTGCGCCGACACGCCGATGATCTTATCCGCGCCCAGAATTCGGCGTGCTTCCTTCGCGCTCATATCGTCCTGCCCGACATGCACACCGTCCGCGCCGCAGCGCAGAGCCAGCGGAACATTATCGTTCAGCAGGAACGGCACATGATAATACCGGCAGATTTTTTGAATTTCCAACGCCTCGTTGAAGAAATCCCCCTCATCCAGCTGCTTTTCGCGCAGCTGAACGCAGGTCACACCGCCTTTCAGAGCGGCTTCGACCTGCTGGGGCAGGGTCAGTTTGCCGACCCACGCGCGGTCGGTGACGGCATAGAGCCGAAGCTGTTCAGCGGTAATGTTCATAATCCGCACCCTCCTCTAACTGTTCCGGGGTCAGGTTGGAAACGGCGTCCATCAGGTAGACCCGGAAGCTTCCCGTTCCGTCCAGACCCTTCATTCGTTTTTCGGCCAGCTGTCCGCACAATCCCATTGCGCAGACCGCACCCAGAGCCGCTTCCAGCGGATGCTCCGGGTTCGCGCCCACGAAAGCACCGGTCAGCACCGAGAGCATACAGCCGGTACCGGTGACTTTCCGCATGAGAGGGGTGCCATTCTTTCCGAGATAGACCGTTTTGCCGTTGGTCAGGACATCTTCTTCGCCGGTCATGGCGACGACACAGCCCAGAGCTTTCGCCGCCGCTTTTGCCAGCGCGATGTTCTGTTCCATGTCATGCTCCTGCTTTTCGTCCGCATCGACGCCCCGGCGGTTTTCTTCCTCAAGGCAGAGGGTGCGCAGTTCCGAGCAGTTGCAGCGCAGGATGGCCGGCTTCACCTCGTTCAGGAAGTGTTCCGCCGTCTCCTGACGGAACTGCGACACACCGACGCCCACCGGGTCGAACACGACCGGTATCCCCAGCTCGTTCGCCTTTTTTCCGGCGCGGAGCAGGGCTTCGGCCTTGCGAGGATTCGGGGTGCCGAGACTCAGGGAGACGGCCCTGCTGATGGCGGTCACCTCGGCGACTTCCTCCGGGTCTTCGGCCATGATGGGCGATGCGCCACAGGCCAGCACGATGTTCGCGCAGTCGTTGGACGCCACCTGATTCGAGATGCAGTGGACAAGAGGCGAAACGGTCTGAACATTCCGGTAAACTTCGTAAAGTGAAAGCAAGAGAGTTCTCCTTACTATATCAGGTCAGGCTTGCCTGCATCCCCTTCAAGGCACCGGAACGCTGCAGGCTGAACAGCAGCACACCGGCGATGACGGCACCGCCTGCGGTGGAAACGAGGAACGGCACGATATACGCATAGAACGCGATATCGCCTGCGCTCTTGCCCATCAGCAGGATGGCGACCGGGTAGGCGCACAGACCGCCGAGGATGGAGGTGCCGAAGACCTCACCGACCAGCGTCGGCAGGAGCTGCTTGGTCTTGTGGTAGACAAGACCGCAGAGCAGCGCGCCGAACATGCTGCCCGGGAATGCCATCAGGCTGCCCAGACCCAGCAGGTTGCGCAGGAGCGAAGCGACAAAGGCCACGCCCACGCCGTACCACGGGCCGAGCAGGACCGCGCAGAGGATATTTACCATGTGCTGCACGGGTGCGCACTTGCTGCCGAAGATGGGGAACGAGAAGACGCTGCCGACCACGGCCAGAGCGCAGAACATACCGGCGAGAGCAAGCTTTTTGACAGAAAGATTTTTCATAGCGGAACACTCCTTTTCGTTTTCGGAAAACGTCCGGGAACGGCTGGCGACAGCACATCCCAAAAGACACTTTCCCCTTGGAATCGGTCGAGACTTGCTGGTCTCCTCTCACGCCGGAACACGGCTTCCCATCGCTGTCGATACAAGGTTCAGGGGGCTCGCCCTCAGCCTCGCCGCGGCAAATCGGTGCCGCGGAACCGTTTTTGTGTTCCTCCCCTCAGAATTTCAGCGCAACAAAAAACAGGAGACACCTTTCTGCGGTGTCTCCTGTAAAAATTCATATCCCTATGACTTCCTACGGCGGCATTATCCGCATCAGGTTAAAGGGTCGAAGTTCGAGAACTTCCTCTCAGCCTGCTTTACAAGCTCCCCTGTCTTCAATTGTCGATTCGTATTGTACCGCACTTTTGGGAAAATTGCAACCCATAATTCAGGCTTTCCCTCGAGGGGAAGCCTTTTAATAAACCCTTCTTTATGTTATACTGATAAAAAGCTGCCTTTACAGCAATCTGTGAATACAAAGGAGAATCTGGCTTATGGGTTTTGTCAAAGCTGCTGTTGGCGCGGCATCCGGTGTGATGGCCGACCAGTGGAAGGAATTTTTCTCTTGTAACGCTCTCCCGGCGGACGTCCTCGCCGTTAAAGGCGAAAAGAAGGCTTCCGGCCGTTCCGCAAACCGCCGCGGCGCGGAAAACGTCATCTCGGACGGCTCCCTCATCGCCGTTGCCGAGGGTCAGTGCGCCCTCATCGTCGAGCAGGGCAAGGTCGTTGACCTCTGCGCGGAACCCGGCGAGTACACTTACAGCACCGGCACCCAGCCCTCTCTCTTTACCGGAAAGGGTCTGGCAAAGAACATCGACGAAGTTTTCTCCGAGATCGGCAAGCGGTTCACCTTTGGCGGTCAGGCGGCGTCCGACCAGCGCATCTACTACATCAACACCAAGGAGCTGGTCGGCAACAAGTACGGCACACCCAGCCCGGTACCCTTCCGGGTCGTGGACCAGCGCGCCGGCATTGACATTGACATCGGCGTACGGTGCTTCGGCGAGTACAGCTACCGCATCACCAACCCCATCCTGTTCTACACCAACGTCTGCGGCAATGTGGAAAACGCCTACACCCGTGACGCACTGGACGGCCAGCTGAAGACCGAACTGATGACTGCCCTTCAGCCGGCGTTCGCCCGGATCAGCGAGATGGGCATCCGCTACTCTTCCCTGCCCGGCCATACCACCGAGCTGGCCGACGCACTGAATCAGGAGCTTTCGGCCAAGTGGAGCAAGCTGCGCGGTCTGGAAATCGTCTCTCTGGGCGTCTCGGGCGTCAAGGCCAGCGAGGAAGACGAACAGATGCTGAAAGACCTGCAGCGGAGCGCGGCGTTCATGGACCCGACCCGTGCCGCCGCACATCTGGTGGGTGCGCAGGCCGCCGCAATGCAGGCCGCCGCTTCCAACACCACCGCCGGCCCGGCAATGGCGTTCATGGGCGTCAATCAGGCTGCTTCGATGGGCGGCGTCAACGCCCAGACCCTCTACCAGATGGGCGCACAGCAGCAGGCCGTACAGCCGACTCCGGCTGCTTCCGGCTGGAACTGCTCCTGCGGCCAGACCGGCAACACCGGCAAGTTCTGCACCGCCTGCGGCAAGCCGAAGCCCGAGGCACCGGGCGTCTGGGTCTGCTCCTGCGGCACCAAAAACAGCGGCAAATTCTGTTCTGAATGTGGCAAGCCCCGACCTGCCGCCAAGTGTTCCAGCTGCGGCTGGGAACCGGCCGACCCGGCTCAGCCGCCGAAGTTCTGCCCGAACTGCGGCAAGCCGTTCGGCGTGTAAATGAGGCGGAACCATGGCAACGAAAACCACGAACTACCAATGCCCGGCCTGCACCGGCCCTCTGCATTTCGACAGCAAGACCGGAAAGCTGACCTGCGACTACTGCGGTTCCAGCTATGAGGTCAAGGAGATTGAAGCCCAGTATGCCAGCCAGCAGGCAAAGGCCGACGCAGCCGCCGAAGCGGACACACAAAAGGCCGCAAAAGCCGCAAAGCAAGTCAAAACCGAGCCGGACGCTCCCCTTTGGAGCGAGGCCGAAGCCGCCGGGCTGAACAGCTATTCCTGCCCGTCCTGCGGTGCAGAGCTGGTCTGCGATGCCGAAACGGCCGCGACCACCTGCCCCTACTGCGGCAACCCGACCGTCCTTGGCGGCAAGCTCTCCGGCAAATTGAAACCCGAGTACATCATCCCCTTTAAGCTCGACCGGAAAGCCGCCATCGACCAGCTGACCCGGTATTATAAAGGAAAGCTCCTCCTGCCAAAAGCCTTCCGCAGTCACAACCACATCGAGGAAATTCAGGGTGTGTATGTTCCCTTCTGGCTTTACGACGCCCATGTTGACGCACGCGGCCGGTATGAGGGCCAGCTCAGCGAGAGCCACCGGGAGGGCGACTACATCGTGACAACGACCCAGTTCTACGACATCGTCCGGAACGGCTCCACCGATTTCGTGAAGGTTCCTGTGGACGGTTCCAGCAAGATGCCGGACGCCCACATGGACGCCATCGAACCGTTTGATTACAGCGCGATGGTTCCCTTCTCTACGGCATACCTGCCCGGCTTTCTGGCTGACCGGTACGACGAGGACGAAAAGACCTGTTACGCCCGTGCCGAGAAGCGGATGAACCAGTCCACGGCAGATGCCCTCCGGGATACCATCACCGGCTACTCCGAAGTCCATCCGCAGACCGAGAACATCAACATCACGCCGCAGAAAGCCCACTACGCCCTGCTGCCGGTCTGGATGCTCCACACCAAGTGGAAGGGGAAAGATTTTCTCTTCGCGATGAACGGCCAGACCGGGCGGCTCATCGGCGACCTGCCCATCGACAAGGGTCGTCTTGCCGCATGGTTCTTCGGCATCAGCCTGCCGCTCATGGCGGTGCTGTCCTATCTGCTGCTGTGGTAAAGGGGATGATGACGATGAAAACATGCAAGCGTACCTTTTCCCTCTTTGCGGCGTTTCTGCTCAGCCTGAGCTTTTGTCTCTGGGCAGTGATTCCAGCTTCGGCGGCGGCTCCCTTTGTCCGGGATGAATGTGGTCTTTTCGACGCCGACACCGTCGCCTCTCTGGAACAGCAGGCCGAAGACGCCGTCTCCGGGCATGGCTGCGACGTCTATTTTCTGGTCGTGGACGACATCGGCGATCAGAATCAGCGCGACTACGCCAAGAGCTACTACACCTCGAACGACCTCGGCTATGGGAATTCCCACAGCGGCATCCTGTTTTTACTGGCGGTCGGCTCCCGGAAATACGTCACTATCACCTATGGCGGCGGTGTGACCGCGTTCACCGATTACCGTATCAGCCAAATCGAGGACACCGTCGTGCCGAAGCTCTCGGACGGCGACTACGCGGACGCGGCGGAGACATTCATTTCGCTCTGCTCCGACACTCTCGACTTCTACGCCGAAGAGGGCGAACCTCTGGACATCGGCAACGACCCGGACAACGGCCCCGGTGTTTTCGGCGTGGTTCTGGTGGTCGGCATCTCGTTTCTTGTCGCTGGCATCGTCTGCGGCATCCTGTGCGGCCAGATGAAGACCGCCAAGGAGAAGACCGAGGCCAACGACTACATGCCGAAGTATGGCATCCGTCTCAGCCGTCAGGAGGACATCTATATCCGCACGGCCCGGACGCAGGTCTATGACCCTCCCCAGAAGGAAAGTTCCAGCTCGGGCGGCTCTTCCACCGACAGCGACGGTTTCGGCGGTTCCAGTGGCGGCTCGTTCTAAATTATCAAAAACCTCCCATATCCTGCACTGAAAAAGTGCCGACATGGGAGGTTCGTCTTTTATAGGTTATGCTTCGAGCTTTTCGGGCGTGTCATTCAGGATCTTCATGAACTCGTCGCCGGTGATGGTCTCCTTCTCATAGAGGTACTTTGCCAGCTCATCCAGCTTTGCGCGGTTCTCGGTCAAAATCTTGATGGCCTTTTCGTGCTGCTGTTTCACCAGCTCGACGACCTTCTGGTCGATCTCGCGCTGGGTCTGCGCAGAGCAGGCCAGCGAGGTATCGCCGCCGAGATACTGGTTGTTGACCGTTTCCAGAGCCACCATATCGAAATCGCTGCTCATGCCGTAACGGGTCAGCATTGCACGGGCGAGCTTGGTCGCCTGCTCAATATCGTTGGACGCACCGGTGGTGATGGAGTTGAAGACAACTTCCTCCGCCGCGCGGCCACCGGTCAGGGTGGCAATTTTATTTTCCAGCTCTTCCTTGCTCATGAGGTAGTGGTTGCCTTCATCGACCTGCATCGTGTAGCCCAGCGCACCAGAGGTACGGGGAATAATCGTAATTTTCTGCACGGGTGCGGAATGTGACTGCAACGCCGCCACCAGCGCGTGGCCGATCTCATGGTAAGCCACGATGCACTTTTCATGGTCGGTCAGGATGGAGTTTTTCTTCTGATAGCCTGCGATGACGACCTCGATACTCTCCTCAAGGTCAGCCTCGGTCACACTCTTACGGCCTGCACGGACGGCACGCAGAGCGGCTTCGTTGACGATGTTCGCCAGCTCTGCGCCGGACGCACCGGATGCCATACGGGCAACGGTGTTGAAGTCAACGCCGGGAGCCAGATTGACTTTCTTTGCGTGAACTTTCAAAATCTCTTCGCGGCCCTTCAGGTCAGGCAGTTCGACCGGAACACGGCGGTCGAAACGGCCCGGACGGGTCAGAGCCGGGTCAAGGGAATCCGGGCGGTTGGTCGCCGCCAGAATGATAACGCCGTTGTTGCCCTCGAAGCCGTCCATCTCGGTCAGCAGCTGGTTCAGGGTCTGCTCGCGCTCATCGTTGCCGCCGATATTGCCGCTGTTGCGCTTCTGGCCGATGGCATCAATTTCGTCGATAAAGACGATGCAGGGAGCTTTCTCCTTGGCCTGCTTGAACAGGTCACGGACTTTCGAGGCACCCATACCGACGAACATCTCGACGAATTCCGAGCCGGAGATGGAGAAGAAGGGAACGTTCGACTCGCCTGCGACGGCCTTTGCCAGCATGGTCTTGCCGGTACCCGGAGGGCCTACCAGCAGGATGCCTTTCGGCATGGACGCGCCGATGTCCTTGTACTTGCTGGGGTCATGCAGATAGTTGACGATCTCCTGCAGATTCTCTTTTGCCTCGTCCTCACCGGCCACATCCGCGAACCGGATGCCGTGGGTGGACTGGACATAGACCTTTGCGTTGGACTTGCCGACACCGCCGAACATCATCGAGTTGGCACCGCCGGCCTTTTCCATCAGCTTCTTATACATATAGTTGCCGAGGGCGACGAAGATCACGATGGGCAGCACGAAGCTGACGAGGAAGCTCACCACAGGCGACGCCTGCTCGACGATCTCACTCGAGAACTGCGCACCGGAATCGTACAGACGCTGGGTCAGGTTCGGGTCGTTCATCAGGCCGGTCTTGTAAATCTGCGAGTTGTCTTTATTGGTAAACAAGATCTGGTTATCTTCGATGTCCACTTTGCCGATCTCACTGTTCTCGGTCATGGACATGAAGGTGCCATAGTCGACCTCCTGGATCTGGCGTTCACTGAGCCAAGGCACGAACACGAAATTCAGGAGCATCAGCAGCACCAGCACGATGGCGTAATACACCGCCAACGGCTTTTTTGGTGTTTTGACTTCTTTCATGGGGTTTCCTCCTTTATTGGATTTGTGAATCCACTATATCACAGCGTTTTGCCCGAAACCAGCTTTTCGAGGACAACTTTGCAAAAACTTCGCAAAAACTTAATATCCGTCGTTCTCATGCGGCGCGAAAGGCTTTCTGCATATTAGTAATATTGGGAATTTCAAATTTTGGAAAATTATCTTCCCTGTTTTGTGAATTTGTTTCATCGTGGTTGTGAAGCAAACTTCTTGACACTTCCGGTCAGATTTGATACACTGAATTCACTTTAAGAAAGTTCAAACGCTTTGACGGGGAAAAAACGATTTTCTTCTGCGCACAGAGAGCTGCCGGGTGGTGCAAGGCAGTGCGGAGGGTTTCGGTTACTGGCCCCTGAGCGGCAGGGCTGAAGCGGACAGTAGGCTCTGACGGAGGTTCCCCGTTATACTGGAACAGCGATTCGCCAAAAGCCGATCGTGATGAGTGGCCGTATTTTGCGGCAAAGAGAGTGGTACCACGGGCCGCCTTGTAAATGATTTTACAGGCTCTCGTCTCTCAGGGGTTTTGACCTTTGAGAGACGGGAGCCTTTTCGTTTATTCGGATTTTAAAAAGTGTAAGATTTCAGGAGGACAACAAAGATGATGGACGCTACCAAGTACGCTCCGGGATACTATCCGGTACCGGCCGGTTATGACAGCTGGGTCAAGAAAGACCACATTGAAAAGGCTCCTGCATGGTGCAGTGTCGACCTGCGCGACGGCAATCAGGCCCTGATCGTTCCGATGAGCCTTGAGGAAAAGCTGGAGTTCTTCCAGATGCTCGTCAAGATCGGCTTTAAGGAAATTGAAGTTGGCTTCCCTGCCGCAAGTGAGACCGAGTACGAGTTCCTGCGCACCTTGATTGAAAAGAACATGATCCCCGAGGATGTCACCGTTCAGGTGCTGACCCAGTGCCGCGACCACATCATCCGCCGCACCTTCGAGGCTGTCAAGGGCGCACCCCGTGCGGTCATCCACTTCTACAACTCCACTTCTGTTGCACAGCGTGAGCAGGTCTTCCACAAGTCCAAAGAGGAGATCAAGAAAATCGCTACCGACGGCGCAAAGCTGGTAAAACAGCTCAGTCAGGAGTACGAGGGCAACTTCCTGTTCGAGTACAGCCCCGAGAGCTTCACCGGCACCGAGGTCGACTATGCGGTCGACGTCTGCAACGCCGTTCTGGACATCATGCAGCCCACACCTGACCGCCCGATGATCATCAACCTGCCGGTCACCGTTGAGATGAGTATGCCCCATGTCTACGCAAATCAGATCGAGTACTGCGACAAACATCTGAAATACCGCGACAGCGTTATCATCTCCACCCATCCCCACAACGACCGCGGCACCGGCGTCGCCTGCGCAGAGCTGGCGGTTCTGGCCGGCGCACAGCGCGTGGAGTGCTGCCTGTTCGGCAACGGCGAACGCACTGGCAACGTCGATGCTGTCACCCTCGCGATGAACATGTACAGCCACGGCGTCGACCCGAAGCTGGACTTCTCCAACATGCCGGAAATTTGTGCCACTTACGAGCGCATGACCCGGATGCACATCTACGAGCGCACCCCGTATGCCGGCCAGCTGGTCTTCGCCGCCTTCTCGGGCAGCCATCAGGACGCCATCGCAAAGGGCATGGCTTACCGCAAGGAACACAACGAGCATCGCTGGACCTGCCCGTACATCCCCATCGACCCCCACGACATCGGCCGCACCTACGACGCCGACGTCATCCGCATCAACAGCCAGAGCGGCAAGGGCGGCATCGGCTTCGTCCTTGAGCAGAACTACGGTTACAACCTGCCGCCCAAGATGCGCGAGGCTCTGGGCTACAAGGTCAAGAGCGTATCCGACCACAATCACAAGGAACTGAGCGCAGGCGAAGTCCTCCGCATCTTCGAGGAAGCCTTCCTCAACAAGAGTAAGCCGCTGTCGGTCATCGAGGCCCACTTCGCACAGGTGGACGGCATCACCGCCACCGTCACCCTCGACCTCAACGGCCAACGCAAGGTCGTCACCTCGGTCGGCAACGGCCGTCTGGACGCTGTGGCGAACGCCATCCAGAGTGCGACCGGCATGGAGTTCCACCTCGAGAACTACTCGGAACACAGCCTCGACGAGGGTTCCACCTCCCGTGCAGCTTCCTATGTCGGCCTGACCTGGGGCGACGGCAGCGTGACCTGGGGCGCAGGCACCAACACCGATATCATCGTAGCCGGTATTCAGGCTCTGGTGTCGGCGATCAATAATAAGTAATTTGTATTTCAGGATATAAAGGAGAGTATCACCATGGGAATGACCATGACGCAGAAAATTCTGGCCGCTCACGCAGGTCTTGCCGAGGTCAAGGCAGGCCAGCTCATCAACGCCAAGCTCGACATCGTTCTGGGCAACGACATCACGACCCCGGTCGCCATCAACGAGTTTGAGCGCGCAGGCTTCAACGGCGTGTTCGACAAGGAGCATATCGCTATCGTCCTCGACCACTTTGTACCGAATAAGGACATCAAGAGCGCGACCCAGTCCAAGCAGTGCCGTGAGTTCGCCAACAAGTACGACATCCTCAACTTCTACGATGTCGGCCAGATGGGCATCGAACACGCCCTCCTGCCCGAAAAAGGCATCGTGACCGCCGGTGACTGCGTCATCGGTGCCGACAGCCACACCTGCACCTATGGTGCTATCGGTGCCTTCTCGACCGGTGTCGGCTCTACCGACATGGCCGCAGGCATGGCCACCGGTATGGCATGGTTCAAGGTTCCTTCCGCCATCAAGTTCGTCCTGAACGGCAAGCTGAACCCCCGTGTCAGCGGCAAAGACCTCATTCTCCACATCATCGGCATGATCGGCGTCGACGGCGCGCTTTACAAGTCGATGGAGTTCACCGGCCCGGGCGTGGCTTCCCTGAGCATGGACGACCGTCTGTCCATCTGCAACATGGCAATTGAGGCCGGTGCAAAGAACGGCATCTTCCCCATCGACGATGTAACGAAGGCCTATCTGGATGGCCGCAGCCAGCGTGAGCCGGTCTTCTACGAGGCCGACCCGGATGCCGAGTACGAGAAGACCATCGAAATCGATTTGTCCACATTGGAGCCGACCGTCAGCTATCCGCACCTGCCTGAGAACACCCACCCGGCCAGCGAGGGCAAGGACATCAAGATCGATCAGGTCGTCATCGGCAGCTGCACCAATGGCCGTCTTGAGGACATGGAGGCCGCTTACAACATCCTGAAAGGCAAGCACATCGCAAAGGGCGTGCGCGGCATCATCATTCCGGCGACCATGCACGTTTACAAGGAGTGCATCCTGCGCGGCTGGACGACTGCTTTCATCGACGCAGGCTGCATCGTCTCCACCCCGACCTGCGGCCCCTGCCTGGGCGGTTACATGGGCATCCTCGCCGAAGGTGAACGCTGCGTTTCCACCACCAACCGCAACTTCGTCGGCCGCATGGGTCACGTCAAGAGCGAAGTCTACCTCGCTTCTCCGGCTACTGCCGCCGCCAGCGCACTGACCGGCTACATCACCGACCCTCGCACGGTCTAACGAAAGGAGATATACAGCCATGAACGCAAACGGTTCTGTTTTCAAATATCCCGATAACGTCGATACCGATGTTATCATCCCTGCCCGTTACCTGAACACCCCCAACGCAAAAGAGCTGGCCGCTCACTGCATGGAGGACATCGACAAGGACTTTGTCAACAACGTCAAGGACGGCGACATCATGGTCGGCGGCTGGAACTTCGGCTGCGGCTCCTCCCGTGAACACGCCCCTCTTGCCATCAAGACTGCCGGTATCTCGGTCGTCATCGCCAAGAGCTTCGCCCGTATCTTCTACCGCAACAGCATCAACATCGGCCTGCCCATCATGGAGTGCCCGGAAGCCGTTGACGCCATCAGCGCAGGGGATCAGGTCAGTGTCGATTTCGACACCGGCGTCATCACCGACATCACCACCGGCAAGACCTTTCAGGCCGAGCCGTTCCCCCCGTTCATTCAGGAGATCATCACCGCAGGCGGCCTGATGAAGTCGCTGACGAAGAAATAAAAAACAAAACAGGTTTGCCGCCGACGGCGGCAAACCTGTTTATGAGGGATTTGATTATGGAAAAAAATATTGCTGTCATCTGGGGCGACTGCTCCAGCCCGGAGATCGTCAAGCAGACCATCCGCGTTCTCGATAAAGTCGCCGAAAAGTACGGCCACACCTTCCACTACACCGACGCTGCGATGGGCGGCGAGGCCATCGACAAGTACGGCGACCCTCTGCCCCAGCACGAGCTGGACAAGTGCCTTGCAGCGGACAGTGTTCTGCTGGGTGCGGTCGGCGGCCCCAAGTGGGAGGGTCTGCCCGGTGAGCAGCGTCCGGAAAAGGGCCTGCTCCGCCTGCGCGCCGGCATGGGCCTGTACTCCAACAACCGCCCGGCCAAGATCTGGCCGCAGCTGGCTCCGGCCAGCCCCCTGAAGCCCGAGATCGTGGCGCAGGGCATCGACTTCATCATCGTGCGCGAACTCATCGGCGGCGTCTACTTCGGCAAGCACACCACCGAGACGCTGGAAAACGGCGAGAAGCAGGCCATCGACTACATGCCCTACTCCGAGCATGAGATCGAGCGCATCGGCCGCATTGGTTTCGAGACGGCCCAGAAACGCCGCAAGAAGCTCTGCTGTGTCGACAAGGCAAATGTTCTGGACACCAGCCGTCTGTGGCGTTCGGTCATGCACCGCCTGCAGGCCGAGTACCCGGATGTCGAGTACAGCGAGATGTTCGTGGACAACTGTGCAATGCAAATCGTTAAGAACCCCAGCCAGTTCGACGTCATCGTGACCGAGAACATGTTTGGCGACATCCTGTCGGACGAGGCTTCGATGATCACCGGCTCCATCGGCATGATCCCGTCCTCCTCTCTGGGCGAAGGCACGCGCGGCCTGTACGAGCCCATCCACGGCTCTGCGCCCGACATCGCCGGCAAGGACATCGTCAACCCCACCGCCTGCATCCTGTCTGCGGCGATGATGCTGCGCTACTCCTTCGGCATGGCTGAGGAAGCAGACGCCATCGAGAACGCGGTCAACAAAGTTCTGGACAAGGGCCTGCGCACCGCCGACAACATGAGCGAAGGCTGCACCTGTCTCGGCTGCACCGCTATGGGTGACGCGATTCTGGCAGAAATCTAAAAATTTTGATAACACGAAAGCCCTCAGGCCGCAGCCTGAGGGCTTTCCACTTTCCTCTTTGTAAGTCAAATCATGAAGAACCTTCATTTGACAAATCAATTTTGGTATTCTATACTATCTTCTAACACGAAGATTGTTAAAAAACGAAAAAAGGATAGGATAAATGTCATGCTGACTCTGGATAAGATCTACCACGCCGCCTTCGTCCTCAAGGATGTTGCACGCAAGACCGACCTCATCGAAGCTTCACGGATGTCGAAGGACTGCCACCTCTACCTCAAGACCGAAAATCTGCAGGTGACCGGCAGCTTCAAAGTCCGCGGTGCCTACTATAAAATCAGCCAGCTCTCCAAGGAAGAGAGTGAGAAGGGCGTTATCGCCTGCTCCGCTGGCAACCATGCACAGGGCGTCGCTCTGGCCGCAACACGCCGTGGCATCAAAAGCATCGTCTGTATGCCGGACGGCGCACCCATCATGAAGGTGGAGAACACCAAGAATCTGGGCGCGGAGGTCTGCCTCGTTCCCGGCACCTACGACGACGCCCACGACAAGGCAGTTGAACTGCAGTCCGAGACGGGCATGACCTTCATCCACCCCTACGATGATGAGCAGGTCATCGCCGGTCAGGGTACGATTGGCTTGGAAATTCTCGACCAGCTGCCCGACGTCGATGCGGTCATCGTTCCGGTCGGCGGCGGCGGACTCATCTCCGGCGTTGCGTTCGCCATCAAGAGCCTGAAACCCGAGGTCAAGGTCTACGGTGTTCAGGCCGAGGGCGCACCCAGCATGTACCGCTCCCTCCACGAGCATAAGTATCAGACTCTCTCTGCCGTCTCCACCTTTGCCGACGGTATTCAGGTCAAGACCCCCGGTGAGCTGACCTACAAGCTCTGCGAAGAATACGTTGACGACATCGTGACCGTCAGCGAGGACGAGACCGCTGCGGCCATCCTCTCCCTGATGGAGAACCAGAAGCTGGTCGCCGAGGGTGCCGGTGCGGTTCCTGTGGCAGCTGCTCTGTTCCACAAGCTCCCCATCGAGGGCAAAAAGGTCGTCTGCCTCGTTTCCGGCGGCAACATCGACGTAAACATCCTCAACCGTGTCATCACCCGTGGTCTGGTCATGAGCGGCCGCAAGGCAAACCTCACCATCGCACTGGAGGACAAGCCCGGCCAGCTGGAAAAGGTCGCTGCCATCGTCTCTCGCTGCGGCAGCAACGTCGTCTCCGTCCTGCATGACGGTTCCGACCCCAACATGCCCATTTCCAGCTGCTTCCTGAAACTGGCTCTCGAGACACGCGACCATGCTCAGATCGAGCAGATCCGTCAGGAACTGACGAAGGAAGGCTTCCAGCTGGTCGCCGAGCGCGTATAATTTACAGCACAAAAATGGTCTGTGTCATGCGGCACAGACCATTTTGCTTTCTCTGGGATTTATTTTTGCACGCCGCCCTCGCACTGTTCGATGAACTGCTTTGCCACACGGGGACTTCTGCCGCCGGCGCGGATGGCAAAGGCTTCGGCTTTCACCATCAGCTCATCCAGCGGCATCTCGATATTGTGCTGCTTGGCAAGCTCGGTCAGGATAGCCTCGAAGCGTGCCTTCTCCGGACGCTGGAAGGTCACAGTCAGGCCGAAGCGTGCCGACAGGCTCATCAGTTCCTGACGGGTATCCGCCTCGTGGATGTCGTCGCCGGTGCGGTCGGTGAGCGTTTCCTTGATGAGGTGGCGGCGGTTGGAAGTCGCATAGACGGCGATGTTCTTTGCCCGTCCGCCGACGCTGCCCTCAAGGATGGCTTTCAGGGCGGCAAAGTTGTCGTCGTTGGCGGTGAAGCTCAGATCGTCAATGAACAAGATGAACTTGAGCGGATTTGCCGCCAGCTTGTCCATCAGGTCGGGGATCTGATAGAGCTGGTTCTTCTTGACCTCCACCAGACGCAGGCCGTCGGCGGCAAACTCGTTCGCGATGGCCTTGACCGTACTGGATTTGCCGGTGCCGGCGTCGCCGTAGAGCAGGACGTTGTTTGCCGACATCCCGGTCAGCAGTGCGCGCGTGTTGGCGATGACCTTTTCCCGTTCTTTCTCGTAGCCCGGCAGCTCGCTGAGCCGCTGAGGGTCAGGATACTTGACCGGCACCAGATGGCCGTTCTCAACGGTGAAGACGCGGTGCTTTGCAAACATGCCATAGCCTTTTTTGCCGACTTCGCTCATCCGCTGAGCATAAGCCGCAGGCAGGTCGATTTTAGATGTTTCCCAACGGGGCAGGAAGGCCAGCTCCGGACGCTGCGACTGCTCAGAATACGCAGTCTGGAACAGTTCATCCAGCGTCAGACTGCACAGTTCCTGCAAAAAGCGCAGCTCGTTGTCCAGCGCGCTCTGCAGCACCGGCGACAGCTCCCCTGCCGCCGCCTGACGGACGCAGACGGTCTCGGTCTCGAGGACAGCCGCCGCCAGATACTCGCCGAGGTTGGTGGTATGCTCGAACAGAGCGGCTTCAAATGCGGCCACTGCGTCGCAGACCGTTCCCATGCTCCGGCTCCCGGCCTCCATCCGGTCAGTCAGGTCGACCAGTTTTGCCACCACCGGGTCATCCAGCAGTGCGCGGAAGATCACAAGCCCATGCAGATGGGCGTTCCATTCTCTGAGTTTCATAATGCTCCCCTTTTTATTCCCTCTTATTTTGATAAGTACATGGTGTTTAAAAGTATACCTCTTCGGCTGCTGGGGCGCAAGGGTGTTCAATTATCTTCATCTTTCCGACGATTCACTTTACAAATCGTCGATTGACAATAGCCCGATTTATAGTATAATAAACCCAAACAAATGCACAGATGGGAAAAAGTAGCACATAAGTCGTACTTTTCAGAGAGTTGCCGGTGGATGCAAGGCAGTAAGTATCTTATGTGGGAAATCCTCCCGGAGCAGCCTGCCCAAGGGTTTTTGCCTGTTAAGCAGAGCCGGTCGCAGCCGTTAGCGTGCAGGGGTTTGTTGGAACCCCATGAGAGGGTGCGGAAGATGCCGCACCAACGAGAGTGGTACCGCAGAGAGCTTGTATTTTTCAAGGTCTTTGTCTCTTGAGCAACAGGGGACAGGGGCCTTTTCTTTTAAAAGCCCCTGTGTTCAAAAAAGTGTATGAAGTTTGAGAAGGAATAGGAAACAGGAGAAACTCACCATGCAGTTGAACGGTTCTCAGATCTTTGTTGAGGTCCTTTGTGAGCAGGGCGTGGATACCATCTTCGGATATCCCGGCGGTGCAGTTCTGAATCTTTATGACGAGCTGTATAAAAACTCCGACCGCATCCGTCATATCCTCACGGCTCACGAGCAGGGCGCATCCCACGCCGCAGACGGTTACGCCCGTGCCACCGGCCGCACCGGCGTCGTACTGGCCACCAGCGGCCCGGGTGCCACCAACCTCGTCACCGGCATTGCCACCGCTTATATGGACTCTGTCCCGATGGTCGCCTTCACCGGCAACGTCGCAACGCCTGCACTGGGCCGCGACAGTTTTCAGGAGGTCTACATCGAGGGCATCACCCAGCCCATCACCAAACACAACTTCACCGTCCGCCGGGTCGAAGACCTTGCCGACACCATGCGTGCCGCCTTCCGCATCGCACAGAGCGGACGCAAAGGCCCGGTTCTGGTAGATATCCCCAAGGACGTGACCGCAAATGTCTGCGAGTTCACCCCGAAAGAGCCGGAGCTGATCCGCACTGTGACGACCTTCGATCCGAAGCAGATCAAGTGGGCGGCCGACATCATCAATGCGGCAGAGCGGCCGCTGGTCTACTTCGGCGGCGGCGTCCGCTCGGCAGCCAGCTGCCAGCCCCTGCGCGACCTGCTCCACAAGGCAGAGATCCCGGCCACTTACACCCTGATGGGTGCCGGCATCGTGCCTTACGGTGACCCGATGAGCCTCGGCATGATCGGTATGCACGGCTGCTACACTTCCAACCGTGCCATCGCGGACTGCGATGTGCTGATCGCCGTCGGCACTCGTTTTTCCGACCGCGTTGCCCTGAACCCCAAGACCTTCGCGAAGAACGCGACCATCATTCAAATCGATATCGACGCTTCGGAGCTGGGCAAGAATGTGGACGTTGACCTGTCCATCGTGGGCGATGCCGCCTACGTCCTGAACGCAATGCTCCCCCAGATCGAGGAAAAGAAGCATCCCGACTGGATGAAGATGATCCACGAGTGGCAGGCACAGGATTACCACCCGGTATCCGATGCCAGCCGCCTGATGCCCCATCAGGTCATCGGCGAGGTCTGCAACCAGTGCGGCCCCGAGGCCGTCTATGTCACCGACGTCGGCCAGCATCAGATGTGGGCTGCGCAGTATATCCGCCACACCAAGAGCCGCGGTTTCATCACCAGCGGCGGTCTGGGTACGATGGGCTTCGGCTACGGTGCCGCCATCGGCGCACAGGTCGCTCTGGGCGACGACCAGCGTGTCGTGATGTTCACCGGCGATGGCTCCTTCCACATGAACCTGAACGAAGCCTGCACCGCCGTCAGCTACGAGCTGCCCATCATCACGGTCATCTTCAACAATCAGGTGCTGGGCATGGTCCGCCAGTGGCAGACCGCGTTCTATGAAAAACGCTTCTCCCAGACCGACCCTCACCGCAAAACCAATTTCGTCAAGCTGGCTGAGGGCTTTGGTCTGAAGGGTTATCACTGCGAGAACCTCGCCGAGTTCCAGGCCGCTTTCGCGGATGCCCTGAAGCAGAAAGGCCCCACTTGGATCGAGTGCATGATCGACAAGGACGAAAAAGTTCTGCCGATGATCCCCGGCGGCGGCGACATCAATGACATCATCATGAAATAAGGAGGACACAACAACATGGAATCCAATCAGCGCAAGGTCATCAGCCTGCTGGTGGACAACCAGAGCGGCGTTCTGGCCCGGGTGTCCAACCTGTTCTGCCGTCGTGGTTTCAACATCGACAGCCTGACCGTTTCAGCCACCAATGACCCCACCGTGAGCCGCATCACCGTGACGGTCTCGGGTACGGACAAGGAGCTGAAACAGCTCATCCTCCAGACCGAGCGTCTGGAAGTCACCCGTCAGGTCTTCGTTCTGGACAACGAGAAAACGTTGCAGCGTGAGCTGCTGCTCCTCAAGGTCGAGGCCGATGTCCACAACCGCGGTGAGCTGCGAGAGATCGCGAGCATCTACAAGGCAAAGATCATCGACCTGTCTCCGGACAGCATGGTGTTCGAACTCATCGGCAAGCCCGACAAGCTGGATGCCTTCCTCGTGATGTTTCAGGATTATCACATTCTGGAGCTATGCCGCACCGGTGTCACCGCACTGGAGCGCGGCGGCATGCACCAGCACATCCAGAAACCTCCGCAGGAGATCCGCGAAATGCAGTTTCCTCTGCCGGGTACGAAATGCCCGACTACCAAATGATTTTCCGCCGGTGGGCGAAAATATAAAGTTGATTTCAAAAATTTGATTTAAGAAACAAAAAGGAGAACACTATCATGGCGATCAAGAAGTACTACGATTCCGACTGCAACCTCGGCGTGCTGGACGGCAAGACCGTCGCTGTCATCGGCTTCGGCAGCCAGGGCCACGCTCATTCCGAGAACCTGGCCGAGAGCGGCGTCAACGTCGTTGTCGGTCTGCGCAAGGGTTCCGCTCACTGGGAGAAGGCTTCCGAGTTCGCAGCTACCCACGCAAACTTCAAGGTCATGGAAGTCGAAGAGGCTGCCAAGGCTGGCGACGTTGTTATGATGCTGGTTCCGGACGAGCTGTGCGCTGACATCTACAACAAGCAGGTCGCTCCCTACATGACCGAGGGCAAGGCTCTGGCTTTCGCTCACGGCTTCAACATCCACTTCAAGACCATCACCGCTCCGAAGAACGTTGATGTCATCATGATCGCTCCCAAGGGCCCCGGCCACATCGTCCGCCGCCTGTACACCGAGGGCGAGGGCTGCCCTTCTCTGATCTGCGTTGAGCAGGATTACACCGGCAAGGCTAAGGACATCGCTCTGGCTTATGCTTCCGGCATCGGCGCAGGCCGTGCAGGCGTCCTCGAGACTACCTTCCGTGAGGAGACCGAGACCGACCTGTTCGGCGAGCAGGCAGTTCTGTGCGGCGGCGTCTGCGAGCTGATCCACGCTGGTTTCGACACGCTGGTCGAGGCTGGCTATGCTCCCGAGATGGCATACTTCGAGACCTGCCACGAGATGAAGCTGATCGTTGACCTGATCAACGAGGGTGGCTTCTCCAAGATGCGTTACTCCATCTCCAACACCGCTGAGTACGGCGACTACCGCACCGGCAAGCGTCTGATCACCGAGGAGACTCGCAAGGAGATGAAGAAGGTCCTGACCGAGATCCAGGACGGCACCTTCGCTTCCGAGTTCCTGACCGAGATGAGCGACAAGGGCGGCCGCAAGGTCCACTTCCTGGCTGAGCGTCGCATCCAGGCTGAGCATCCCATCGAGAAGGTCGGTGCTGAGCTGCGCGGCATGATGAGCTGGCTGAAGAAGTAACCCTCTCAGTCTCGCTTCGCTCGCCAGCTCTCCCAAAGGGAGAGCCTCTGGCGTGTCGGAAAAGTTCATAATTCAAACTTTACCGTCCGGGCCTTGCTGTCTGGGGAAACCGCATTTCAGATGCTGTTAATCCGGAGGACAAGGCCCGGAATTTTTTGTTAAATGCTCAGGCTTGCCCGGCCTGCCAATGGCTCCCCCTCTGGGGGAGCTGGCAATGCCGACAGGCATTGACTGAGAGGGCTATGGAGGATAAAAATGAGAAGTGACAACGTGACCAAGGGTTCGGAGCGCGCTCCCAACCGAAGCCTGTTTTACGCACTGGGCTACACCCCCGAAGAGCTGGACCGTCCGCTGATCGGCGTCGTCTCCGCTTACAGCGAGATCGTACCCGGCCACATGAATCTGGATAAGATTGCCGACGCGGTCAAAGCCGGCGTCCAGATGGCAGGCGGCACGCCCATCCTCATCCCGGCCATCGGTGTCTGCGACGGCATCGCGATGGGCCATGTGGGCATGAAATACTCTCTGGCATCCCGTGAGCTGATCTGCGACAGCGTCGAGACCATGCTGATGGCACACCAGCTGGACGGCCTCGTTCTGGTTCCGAACTGCGACAAGATCGTTCCCGGCATGGTGATGGCGGCTGTCCGTATGGATGTTCCGGCAGTCGTCTGCTCCGGCGGCCCGATGCTGGCCGGCACCTACGGCGGCGAGGAAGTCAGCCTGTCCAAGATGTTCGAGGCCGTCGGCGCATACAAGGCCGGCATGATTACTGATGAACAGTTGGAAGACTGTACCTGCAACTGCTGCCCGAGCTGCGGCAGCTGCTCCGGCATGTACACCGCAAACAGCATGAACTGCCTGTGCGAGGCCATCGGCATCGCTCTGCCCGGCAATGGCACCATCCCGGCCGTCTACTCCAAGCGTCTCCAGCTGGCAAAGCACGCCGGTATGGCCGTCATGGACATGGTGCGCAAGGGCATCACCGCACGCCAGATCATCAACGAGCGTTCCATCCGCAACGCCCTGACCTGCGACATGGCACTGGGCTGCTCCACCAACACCGTCCTGCACCTGCTGGCCATCGCATACGAGGCAGGCGTTCCCATCGACCTGAAGCTCTTCAATGAGATCAGCGCAAAGACCCCGAACCTCTGCCATCTGGCACCGGCCGGCCCGACCCACATGCCCGACCTGTACGCTGCAGGCGGCATCCCGGCGGTTCAGGCAGAGCTGGCAAAGAAGGGCCTGCTCGACCTCGATGTTCCCACCGTCACCGGTAAAACGCTGGGCGAGAACATCAAGGGCGCACACATCCTCAACGATAAGGCCATCCGCCCCATCGACAACCCGTACTCCACCACCGGCGGCCTGCAGATTTTGTGGGGCAACATCGCTCCCGACGGCTGTGTCGTCAAGCGCAGCGCAGTCGCTCCGGAGATGCAGCAGCACTCCGGCCCGGCCCGCGTCTTCAACAGCGAGGAGACTGCCATCGCCGCCATCTACGCCGGCGAGATCGTTCCGGGCGACGTGGTCGTCATCCGCTACGAAGGCCCCAAGGGAGGCCCCGGTATGCGTGAGATGCTGAACCCGACCTCTGCTCTGGCCGGTATGAAGCTGGACAAGACCGTTGCCCTCATCACCGACGGCCGCTTCTCGGGTGCTTCCCGTGGTGCCGCCATCGGCCATGTCAGCCCGGAGGCAGCTTCCGGCGGCCCCATCGGCCTCATCGAGGAAGGTGATATCATCAACATTGATATTCCCAACGCAAAGATCACCCTCGAGGTCTCGGACGAGGTTCTGGCTGAGCGCAAGGCAAAGTATGTTGCTCCCGAACCCAACGTCAAGACCGGCTGGCTGAGCCGCTATGCCCGGATGGTCACCAGCGCAAACCTCGGCGCAGTGCTGAAGTAACCTAACACAATACACAAAAACACGGCACCCAGTTTTCAGCTGAGTGCCGTGTTTCTTTATGCCTTTTTCAGGCTATTGCATTTTTCAGAACACGAAATTCGTATTCTTCGCCGGAGCCTTGATGCTGGTCGTCCGCACGATCTCTTCGCCCGTTTCGGGGTTGGTCGTGATAACGTTCAGCGTATACTCACCGCGCTTTACTTCCAGCGCGAAGTGACCGCTTTCGTCGGTCGTCGTCTGAGCGACCTGCTGGCCGTCCTTCATCAGCTGAACGTTTGCGTTCGCCAGAACATTTCCGTCGCCCAGCTGTGCAACACCGCTGACTTCGACAGGCATCGCCAGAACGACGCCTGCAGCGATCGCAGCAACCGCTGCGACACTGCCCAGTGCGAAGACAACGATCATTGCCTCCGTGCCGGGATCAACTTCCTCATCCGAGCTGCCGGAACTGCTTGGCTTACTCGAGGACGAGCTGCTGCTCGAACCGGGCTTGCTCGAAGATGACGAGCTGGAGCTGGAAGAGCCAGAGCTGCTGGAGCTGCCGGGTTTACTCGATGCGGAACTGGAACCGCTGCTTGCACTGCCGCTCGAGCTGTCCGGCTTGCTGGAAGGCGTCGAACTAGAACCGCTGCCTGCAGAGCTGCTGGAGCTGCCGGGCTTACTCGAGGAAGAACTCGAGCTTCCACTCGAACTGCTCGAACCACTGCTGCTCGGGTTGTCCGGTTTGGTCGTGCCGCTGTCGCCGGAGCCGTTTCCGTTGGACTTGTAGACCGCGTGGATGGTAACATCTTCTCCGACCATCTTAAAGGTGGTCTTGGAGCTTGCGGCATCTTTCAGGGTCACGTTGTTTGTATCAACGTTCCACTTCTGGAATTCTCTGCCGTCGTCCAGTTTCTGTTGTGCCTCGATGGTTACAGTCTCGCCCTCTGCGGCCTCAATCGTCTGAACGACCTTATCGCCTACCTTTATCGTGATCGTATATTTCGGCTTTTCGGGTTCACGACGACTTGCCACAACATAGGCGGCGTCAGCTTCCGTCGCATTGACCGGTACAAACGGCACATCCAGCACACCGTTTACGTCAGCGGTCTTCTGGTTAACGTAAATCAGATTCCCTGCTGCAAACGGGTCCGTCTCAGACTTGCTGACGATGACCGCATAGCTTTCGCCCTCGGTCAGGCCGTTAAATACTGCGTGCAGAGTGCTGCCGCTTGCGCTGGTCTGGCCGGCTTCAATGGAGTTTTCTTCCACATCAATCCATTGATAGTCTTTTCTTCTAATGATACCATCTGTGCAACGAATATTAATCTCCAACAATCTATGATAACTTCCAAATTTAATTGACACCCATTGACTTTTTGTTCCTTCAAATACAATTTCCTCTAAACCATAGCAACCATTAAAGGCCATTTTCCCAATCGTTTTAATTCCTTTAGGAAGAATAATATTCTTTAAATTTTCACACCATGCAAATGCGCTCGGCTCAATTGTTGTTACCCCTTCAGAAATTATAGCACTGGTTAAGTTTTCACAGTCATAGAATGCACATTCTCCAATTGTATCCACACCTTTTTCAACCACAACATTATTTAGGTTATTACAACTTTCAAATGCACCATACCCAACACGTTCAACGCTTCCCGGTATTACAATTTCCATTAAGTTGTCACAATCCATAAAAGCCATTCTCCCAATATCCAATACACCATTTGGAATCGTGATATTCTTTAGATTAAGACAGCTTTCAAACGCTTGTATTCCAATATATTCTATTCCATCGGGAAGCGTGATAGTTGTTAGTTCAAAGCAATCTATAAATGCTCTTTCTCCAATTTTTTTTATTCCTTCAGGCAACACAATATTTTTTAGACTATAACAATCGACAAACATTTGGTCTGCTACTTCTGTTATACCGCTTGGAAGCACTATATTCTCTAGTTTTGTACATCCAGCAAATGCTGAGCCTTTAATGTTTACCACGCTCTGAGGAATCGCAACTTTTTCCAAATTCGTGCAATCTTGAAAAGCTCCTTCATTTATCGTTGTTACGCTTTGTGGAATACTTATATTTTCCAAATTACTAAAGTCAGAAAATGCATAACTTCCAATGCTAGTTACTCCAAATCCAATCACCACCTTCTTTATTGTTTTTGCATAAAGTATATCTTTCATATCATACCATTCAGTATTCAACCATCTATAATTTGCCATATTCCCTTTTCCATAAATTGTAAGGACGTCATTTTTATCTAACACCCACTTAACATTATCTCCCCGTTCCCCACAATCACCCGAAGCAACAACATTTTCCTCCCCTACAACTTCACCATCTATGCAATAAATTGTAGCTTGCTTTAGTCTATCATTTCCTTCTCCAATTTGTACCTGTTTCCACTCTTCAATTGTTCCCGGAAATTCAATCGAGTTTAAT
The DNA here is from genome assembly GCA_934548045.1 of uncultured Faecalibacterium sp. Lineage (GTDB taxonomy): Bacteria > Bacillota > Clostridia > Oscillospirales > Ruminococcaceae > Faecalibacterium. The sequence goes on from CAKTEM010000019.1 coordinate 37,287, forward strand.
TCCGTACAGCCTGCAAATGCCGAATTTCCAATTTCTGTTACTTTAGACTTCATTGTCACTACACGCGCTGTCGTCTCTGCAAAAGAAAACGTACCAATTTTTGTAACCCCTTCTTTTAACTCGATAGAGTATATCATTTCCCGATCATTATACCACGGTGTCTCTTCTGCCGAAGAGTAATCCATAAGAATATTAGGATTATAAATTGTCAAAGACGCCAAATACAGCACATAGTCCGGATCTGTTTCTGGTTCATTCGGTTTATTCGGTTCTTCTGGTTCTGTTCCGGGTTTTGGTTTGGTTTCTCCAATGTGGCCTTCCTCAATCATTACTTCCAACGCATGCGTTGTCACTTCAAATGTCTTAGAACCATATATTTTATTATCCACAAGTACTGTTAATGTGTATATTCCCGGGTCTAGATAACTTGTCACGATTCCATCCTTTCCTATCGTTCCAAGTTTTTTAAGTTCTACACCTGTATCACTCACAAAATCTTTTGGTTCATTCAGATAAATTTCCGCTCCTTCTGGGTTCAGCAAATCCGTCTGCATATTTACGCGATATTGGTCATGCGGACACTCTCCCCATCCAAAATCGTGATACTGGGGAGCCCAATATGCTTTACCGACAGATTTATCAATATCAAAAAACTTAAATTTTTCTGTAAATTTGTCCAGTCCTAAAAAGTTAATGCTTCCGCCTGCACTAAGTAATACTCTAATATCAACAGAATAGCATATCAAGCAACCGTGCTTTGTCTCCGGCATAAGGTCTTCTCCCAGTTTCTTTGACCAGTCAATGGGATTAAATACTCCTTCTCCGCCAAATTCTACTGAAAGTGACAAGTTTACAACCGAGCCAATCAGATGCACCTTCGGCACCATATCAACACCAACATATAGTGTTCCCTCTACGCTTGCACTCAAAACAACATTTGGTGCTTCACAAAGATTCTGCACTCCACCGCCGATGCTATCATAGGCCGCACCAATGGTTACGCTTATTTTTATACTGGCTGTTAACTTCGCTTCTGCTCTTGTCACATATGTTGGTTCAAACGCAATATAGCAACCCACCACCGGAGCAAAACCAAATGATCCCAGTCTAAGTCTTGTTTCAATATATCCACTTGCTTCAATTTCCCCTATTACTGCCCCATTAACCGCAAAGGAAACATATTTTCTATTTGCTGCAACAAAAAAGCCCAATTTTGCAGTTGCGCAAAAATTTATTTTTCCTGTAATTGTAGCATCTGCCGTAGTTCCCTCATCTGGGTTATATCCATCCTCAATATACCCCTTGTGTTTATAAAAAATTTCAAATTCTTTTGAAGCTTTTCCCGTAACTTCCTTTGGTTTTTTATCAAAAATAGTTCCCGCATCAAAGGTATAGCCATTTTCGTTGCTTAAGCCACTTTCTTCGCCAATAAACGAAAAATCTTTATCAACTTCTCCTAAATAAGTAACGCCTTCATCCGCTGTACTATCGTCATAGGATAGTTCATCATTATCTGCATCGCCTTCAATTTTAACCGCCTCAAACACATCTGTAATTTCCAGCGAATCATCGCCACTGATGGTTACAGCATCACCAGAGGTCTGGATGCTTGATACCTTCACAACGAGCAACTCACCCGGCGCATACTCATAAGTAAGGATATCGCCAGCTTTCAGGTTCTTGATTTCCTCACTAGCATTTTCGATGGTATAATTCAGACCATCGTTATCTTCATTTGTAATGTTGTTCTTGCCTTCGGCAGAATCCTCAGTAGTCAAAAGCGTGACGTCCTGTTTAACAACAGCAAAGTTTGTCGTTGCGTCGTCATCAAGATTGATAACACGGTCTTCCGGGAAGTCATCGACCGTTGCCGTACTCAGGTCTACCATGTCCTTCGTATTGAATGTATTGACAAACGGATTACACAACGGTGCATGCTCCGCCTTATCAAACAGATAGCCCTTGATAACGTAGTACTCCGGGATATCACCGGTAATGGCGACCGTTGCCGTGCCGTCGGTCGTCTTGGTGACGGCGACAGTACCGCTGGCAACCATCTGCTCTTCGGCATCGTCGGCATAAATACCCACCACGAGGTCGGCATCTTCCTCAACGAGATACTTCACTGTGGCCGTTTTTCCGTTCAGCGTGACGCTGATGATGCGGTTATCCGAAGAGAAATTCGAGCCGTTCTCCTCATCCATACCGTTCAACAGCAGCTTGCCGAAGCTGTTGGTCGCTTCCATCGACACGTTCGAGGTGTCAACGGTTGCGTTTTGCTCCTGCGAGGCAGGGTTTGCCTGCGTCAGGAACGGGTCAGATGCAATGGCCTGCACGAGGTCTGCATCCGGCTGTGAATTGACCGTGATCGTTTGGCTGAAGCTGTCGTTTGTCGCTGCGATTGCGTTGAGAGGAGCAACGTAGAACGCCATCGACAGGGCCAGCAAAACCGCAATGAGCCTTTTCATAGTCCATGATTCCTTTCTTTTTTAATATTTTGCAAAAACCCCTTTTGCATAGCTTAAGTTTATTCCACCTGCACGGTTCAAGTCAACGTAATTTCCGACAAAATTCGGTCTATTTATTTGTAGGTTCTCATAAAAAATAGACCGCCGCACAAAAACGCTGTGCGACAGTCTATCCTTTAAGTTTATTTGCTTAAGCAATCTCCAAATTTGCTTTCGTATTCGCTGCAAATATTTTACCCAAACAACTTTTTCGTATTGTGCATATACACCGACAGCACCAATCCGACGCAGATATACAGCATCAGCACCGAGCTGCCGCCGGCCGAATAGAACGGCAGGGTGACGCCGATGACGGGCAGGACGCGCAGGTTCATGCCGACGTTGACGGCGATCTGTGCCATCAGCGCGCCGCCGATACCGGCACAGATGAAGCTGCCGAGCATATCCTCGCTCTTTGCGCCGGTGGTAAAGGTCTTCACGACGAGGGCGAACAGAACGCCCAGCACCACGCAGCAGCCCACAAAGCCCATCGAGTTACCGATCCAGCTGAAAATGAAGTCGTTGTGGGCGTTCGGCACGCTGTAATAGCGGCCATCGAACAGGCCGTTGCCAAATATTCCGCCCGAGCCCAGCGCAATTTCGCCGCGCTGCTGCTGGTAGATGATATTTTTCCAAACGGCCTCACTGGGAGCCCAGCCGGTTTTGTTCTCCGGGTCGATGACCGCAAGGATACGGTACCACTGATAGCCCTTGCCGATGGAGTCGCTGAAGAAGGCAAAGGCCACTGCGACTGCCGCACCGGCGGCGGCGACTGCGCTGAAGATGTACTTCCAGCTGATGCCAGCCGCAAACATCATGCAGCAGCCGATGATACCATAAATAATTGCCGTGCCATCGTCGCCCTGCACATGAATAATGGCGATGGGTGCCAGCAGATGCAGCAGAAGCTTGCCCAGTTCCTTTGGCTCGTTTATCTTGCCCCGGACGTTGTTCAGGTGCATCGCGAAGGTCAAAATAAAGCTTATCTTCGCAAGTTCGGTCGGCTGAAACGTGAAGCCGCCCAGTTTGTACCACGAGTAGTTATCGGTATCGCCTGCGTTGTAGCCGATGGTGATGGGGCCGATGGCGACGTTCCGGATGAACAGAGTCGGCAAGACCAGACCCCACGTCACCGCCACATGCACCGGCCAGACCTTGACGAGGCTGCGATAGTCGATGTTCGACAGTAGCACCGCAATCGCCAAGCCAAGAGCCGCCGCGCCTGCCTGCACCACCGCGCGGCGGTAGTCACCGACGCCTGCGATTTTTCCGGTCACTTCGTCCAGCGCAAAGCCATTGCCCTGTTTCGCCGCCCACGACGACAGCGCAAGCACTGCCATCGCGCTGCTGAACAGGCACAGCAGCAGGTAAATTTTATCCGTTCGTTTCCAATATCGTTGAATGGTCTCCAAAGAGGCACCACCTTTCTCAAAGAGTCGTCACTATTATACAGCACACCGCACATCTTCGCAACCCAGCAGCGATTTTTCACAGAGAGTTCAATTATCAACAGGAAACCGGCGATAAAAACTGTTGATAACACAACCCCCAGCCCCGACGGCGTATTTTTACGTTCTGTCAGGGCTGGGGTTTTATTGGGGATGATTCAGATTTTGAGGGGAGTTTACAGCAGCGTTAGGCTGGCAGGAGTTGCGTTGTAGTGCTTTGTGGCGAGGTAAAGAGCCTCATTCGTGCCTTTTACGCCGTAACCCACAATGTTGATATTATTCCATGCGGTTTCACTGCCGCCATAGTAAACACCGCTCAGGCCTGGGAAAGCAAGACTATCAATGGTTGCAAGCGTAGAAGGCAAGTAGACATACTGCAACGTTTTGCAGTCATTAAATGCCCAGCTACCAATCTTTGTAACACCTTCAGGAACAACGACCTTATGCAGTTTGACACAGCCATAGAAGGTCGAGCCCTCAATTGCCTTCATACTGGTGGAAAGTGTCAGCTTTTCCAGCGCAACACAGTTTGCAAATGCGCTGCTGCCAACCGTACTTACCGTATTAGGCAGCTTTACTTCTTTCAGTGCAGAACATTTGCTGAACGCACTTCCACCAATCACCTTCAAGCCATCCGGGAAGGTCACGCTCTCCAGAGAAGTGCAATTATAAAACGCACTGGTGTTGATAGTCTTTGTATCATTGGGAATCGTAATCTTTGTCAAAGACTTACAATTCTCAAACGCATTTCCATCAATTGTCGCCAGACTCTCAGGCAGTTTCAGGGTCGTCAGTCCGGTACAGCCATTCATAAAGGATGCCGGAATCGTGGTGATACGGTCGGGGATCGTCATCGTGGTAAGCGAGGTGCAATTTGTAAACACTCCTTTTCCGATTTGGGTCATATCCTTCGGCAGAGAAATTGCGTTCAATGCACTGCATCCGCTGAATACCCAGTTATCCAGAATCATAAAATCATCTGGCAGAGATACTGTTTTCAAAGCAGTGCATCCCCGGAATGTTGCATCCTTCAGCTCTGTAACAAGCTCCGGAATTGCGATTGCCTTCAACGAAGTACATTTTTCAAATGCCGACGAGCCAATATTCGTTACACTCTTCGGAATGGTGATATCTGTCAAAGAAACACAGCCATAGAACGCATTGTAGTTGATAACGCGCAGCTGTGCCGGAAGTGTAACATTCAGCAGCTGTTTGCAGTTATAGAACATACCCGACGAAATTTCGGCAGTATTTCCTTGGAACTCAACACTCCGCAGGCTGATGCAGTCCTGGAAGGTATAATTGCCAAAAGTCGCAGTTCCCTTCACCGTAACACTGCGGAGAGCCGCATCATTATAAAATGCCTGATAATCGACTTTGGTGACGCTCTTCGGCAGTTCTACTTTCAGAATCGCTGTATTCGCAAACGCACCTTCCGAAATTGTCTCAAGGCCCTCGGTCAAGATAATCTCAGCGAGGTTCTGGCAACGGTTGAACGCTCTCGTCTTAATGGTCTTGACTGTCTCCGGAATATAAACGCTGGTGATGTTATTATTGTTGCGGAAGCACTCGTAGCCGATGGAAACGACCTTATGGCCGTCAACGGACTTCGGCAGTTCAATTGCACCGGTGGGGATCACGCCAGTGCTGTCGTAACCGGTCAGCTCTGCGGTGCCGTCATTGTTCAGGCGATACGTCCAGATGATCTGGGGGCCTTCCGGTGTGGAACTGCTGGATGTGTTGGAGTTACTGGTTGAAGTTGAGCTGCTGGACGTGCTGGAACTCGAACTATTGGTGGAGTTCGACGTCGAGCTGGAAGATGTGCTGCTGCTCGAACTGGATGTAGAACTGCTCGACGTACTGGACGACGATGTACTGGAACTCGACGTAGAACTGGAAGAAGTTGAATTGCTTGTTGACGTACTCGTCGAGGTGCTGGTGGACGTACTGCTTGAGCTGGACGGGGTCGGCGGTGTGCCGCCGCAGGAGGACAGAATCATGGCCGCCATGATTGCCGCAGACGCCGCACCTGAAACGATTCTTAAACTTGTTTTCTTCAATCGCATTTTGATTTCTCCTTTCAGATTCAAAGCTCTTGAGAAGTTTTATCTTCCCACAACTTCCCATATTACGATTTCATTGTACCCCCCCCCGATTAAAAAAGTCAATGTGATTTTCCACAAACTTCGTCATTTTTATTTGTCATTTCTCATAAAAATAGTTTTTCGGTCTTTTGTGGTCTTGGGTCTGCCTGTCTCTCTGCTTATTTCCCAGTTCAAATCTCATCCCAAAGCCTCGTTTTTCGCTGGCCTGACCGACAAAATTTTCCTCCAATTCCCTTTCCTGTGACAGCTTTGCAAAATCGGTGCGGAACGCTTGACAAAGGCGGCCGGACTCTCTAAAATGGGCGTAGAGAAACCTACCGGATCGGCGGTATTTTCCGTCGGCGTTGCGTTCTCTTGGGAGGACTTCTACGACATGAATAAAAGATGCCACCGTTTCCTGTGCGCTTTTTTTGCACTCGTTATTTTTGTCTCGGCCGCTGTGCCGGTCTCTGCCTTTGCGCAGAAGCCGGGTGTGAGTTCGTCTGAGACACTGACGACAGAAGACGCCCAGCAGATGCAGCAGGCGGACGAAGCCGTGACCGCCCTGACCGAAAGCGATGAATACACCGCCATGACCTTCGAGGAGCGGCAGGCCGCCGCACTGGAACAGCTGGACGAACTGGCCGACAAAGGGCTTATCAACGCCCGTTCCATCTGCGTGGACTCCGAAAACGGGATGATCAGCTTTGCGTACACCTGCGGCGTCTGGGGCGGCATCCTGCTGAATGATTTGGACGACGAGAACGTTTTTTCGGCTCCGCTCGATACGAACAAGCTGACCGTCTCGCCCCTCTCCACCCAGCCCCGTTCCCGGGAACTTGGCACAGCCATGATCTACTACGCCTTTGACAACACGGTCAACAGTTCCCGTTATCCGTACTATTCTTATATGAAGGGCTTCTGGTCGGCGTTGGGCATGGACACCCGGCTGGACACCACCGTTACCGTCTCCGACCTGAAAAAGATGGGTCAATATGACCTGTGCATCCTGAGCGCGCACGGCGCATACTACACCTACTCTTACGGTCTTCTCTGGAAGCGCATCACCACCCAGCCGGTCATTCTGCTGACCGAGGAAGCCGCACCCTACAAAGACCTGCGGTACAGCATCGACCTGCTCTGCCACCGCATCATTAAGATCAACGGTCTGTACTCCGTCACGCCGGATTTCTTCCGCAATGCGTATTTCTTCAAGCCGATGGACGGAACTATTGTCCTGTCCGAGACGTGCGAATTCGGCGGCACTAACAGCAGCCCGGACAGTTCGATGGCGGACGCGCTCCTTGCCGCCGGTGCTTCGGCCGTCGTGGGCTACACCAACAACGTCTACACGGTCTACTCCCGGAGTATGCTCTGGGATACCGTCAACCAGCTGCTTCTGGGCGAAAACATCCAGTCGGCCCTTCAGCACGCGATGGACACCTACGGCGAAGACGACCTTGTCTGGTACCGTGCGCAGGGCGGACGGCGACCTCATGCCGCTGCCGCCTATCCCACGATCTACGGCGATTCGGAATCGAAGATCCACATCACGCCGCTGGAGCCGTCCGAACAGGTCGCTGCGTAATTTGTTTGCAGTTGCACTTTTGGCGAAATTATACTATACTAGGGGATGGCAGAAATCTGCCATCCCCGTTTTGTTTATGAGGTATCTTTGATGTCTGAATTTATCACACATTCCCGTGAAGAGACGGTCGCGCTGGGCCGGAAAATGGCCGCTGTGCTGGAACCCGGCGCGCTCATCGCGTTTACCGGCGGTCTGGGCGCAGGCAAGACCGCGTTCTGTGAAGGTCTGGCCGAGGGTCTGGGCTGCACCGATCCGGTCAGCAGCCCGACCTTTGCCATCGTCAACTATTACCGTGGCCCGAAACCGCTGGCGCACTTTGATTTGTATCGCATCTCGACCGAGAACGACCTGTGCGCCGCCGGGTTCTACGATTATCTCGACCAAGGTGCCATCGTCGCCGCCGAGTGGAGCGAAAACTTCGCTGATCTGCTCGCGCCCGAAGATCCCATCCGGGTCGACATCCAGCGGCTGGACGATACCACGCGCCGCATTACCATCGAGGGGGTCAACGTATGAATATCTTAGCCGTCGATACCGCCGGAAAGACCGTCGGCGTCGCTGTCATGCAGGACGACCGCCTGCTGTATGAATGTTACCTCGATGCAGGCATGACCCACAGCGAGACGCTGATGCCGCTCATCGACAACGCGCTCAAGCTCTGCGGCCTGACCTGTGCCAATATCGACCTGTACGGCGTCAACGCAGGCCCGGGCAGCTTTACCGGTCTGCGCATCGGTCTGGCTGCGGTCAAGGGATTAGCTTTCCCTCGGGAAACACTCTGCGCTCCCGTCTCAACGCTGGAAGCCTTAGCCTCTGCCCACACCGGCGAGGGTACGGTTCTGTGCGCTCTGGACGCACGCCGCGCGCAGGTATACAGCGCGGCATTTGACCTCGCCACCCACACCCGTTTGATGGACGACGCCGCCCGTGCCGTAGCTGACCTCGCCCAATTTGTAGAAAATTGCAAAAAGCCCCTCTTTTTTGTTGGTGATGGCGCGTCTCTGTGCTATAATAAATACGGCGAAGTTTCGGGTGTGGTCTGCGTACCGCCTGCACTTCGCGGCGGAAGAGCCGCTGCGGTGGCACTTGTTGCCAAACAGATGGCGGAACGCGGCGAGGCAGTTCTGCCGGAGGCCCTGCTGCCGGATTATCACCGGCTGAGTCAGGCCGAGAGGGAACGCGCGGAACGTCTTGCGGCCGAAGCCGCTCACGCCGCCGAGAAAAACGTCTGACATCTTAAAATGAAAGGATAACCAATCATGGCTAAACCCATTGCACTTGCCGCTGACCACGGCGGATTTGAACTGAAAGAAGCAGTCAAAGCACATCTGGACGAGAAGGGCATCGAGTACATCGACTTCGGCACCCACAGCACCGAGAGCGTCGATTACCCCGACATGGCTGTTCCGGCCTGTGACGCTGTTGTGAGCGGCCAGTGCGAGAAGACACTGCTGTTCTGCGGCACCGGTGTCGGTATGAGCATGGCCGCAAACAAGGTCAAGGGCATCCGTGCCTGCTGCTGCTCCGACAGCTTCAGCTGCGAATACACTCGCCGCCACAACGACGCAAACGCCCTCTGCCTGGGCGGACGTGTTGTTGGTGCCGGTCTGGCCTGCCAGCTGGTCGACATCTTCCTCAGCACCGAGTTTGAAGGCGGCCGTCACGTCCGTCGTGTCGCAAAGCTGGCCGACATCGAAAACCGATAAGTTACACAGCGACCTCTTGGGCTGGTTTTCCGGCCTGAGAGGTTTTTATAAAAACAAAAGGAGCGTGTTGTTATGACCCCTATGATCGTTGAGCATCCCCTTCTGCAGCACAAAATCAGCCTGCTGCGCAACAAGCAGACCGGTACCAAGGAGTTCCGTGACCTCGTGAGCGAGATCGCGACCCTGCTGTGCTACGAGGCTACCCGTGACCTGCCTCTGGAGGAAGTCGAGATCGAGACTCCCATCACCATGGCAAAGACCAAGGTCCTGGCCGGCCGCAAGCTGGCTCTGGTTCCCATCCTGCGCGCAGGCATGGGTATGCTGGACGGTATGCTGACCCTGCTGCCTGCCGCAAAGGTCGGCTTCATCGGTCTGTACCGTGACGAGACCACCCTGCAGCCGGTCGAGTACTTCTGCAAGCTGCCTCTGGACATCGCCGAGCGTGACGTTCTGGTTCTGGATCCGATGCTGGCGACCGGCGGCAGTGCCATCGACGCCATCACCCAGATCAAGAAGCACGGCGCAAAGCGCATCAAGTTCATCGGCCTGATCGCCGCTCCGGAAGGCATCGAGGCCCTGCACAAGGCTCATCCTGATGTCGACATCTACCTCGGCGCAAAGGACGACCACCTGAACGAGAATGGCTACATCGTTCCCGGTCTGGGCGACGCCGGTGACCGTATCTACGGCACCAAATAAGTTCTACCACAGCATTTTCGAGCTGCCGCACCTGCGGCGGCTCTTTTTGTTTGCAAAAAGCCTAAATTTTGCTATACTGGGGAAAAAGCCCGAAAAGGAGGTCATTCCATGATTTCATTTGTTCTTTCTCCTGAACACTTTCAACTTCTGAGTGAAATTGACTTCACGGAAATGGGAGACAGTATTTCCTTAGACAAAAGCACATATACCGTCAGAACCGATAATATTCGTCTGCTTCAAATCATTCTGAACGAGGAAATCAACACCAAAGGCTTGACCCCCGACCAGCAGAATGTCACAAAACATGGCGAAGCTCTCGAGGCATTGTACGATGAAATCTATTATTTGACTTCTAAAGATATTTGAGGGCGTAAGAAGAGAATTTTGGCTGATTTTTATATTTGTTTTTGTCCAGCTTCCGCCGACGGATCTCTTCGATGACATCGCGGTTATCTTCATAGCTGATATGGATGTACGGCGCGTTCTCTTGCAGATAGCGCACCGCCGTCGTCTTTCCAACGGCCATACAGCCTTGCAACGATAAAATCATGTGGTGCCTCCCTGTGTTGTTTCCAATCATGTTTTTACAAAACAAAAAGCTCCAGCGTAGTAATTACGCTAGAGCTTTTTTGGTGGGCGCGGGTGGATTCGCGAGCCGCGCATCTAAAAAAGCCCCACTGGGGCTTTTTTGCCGCCGGGACGTAGGGCGGCGGCCGATGCTGTTCTCATCCCCCCTTGAGGGTGAAACTTCAGAAATTTGCAAAAGAAAAACGTCCGTGTATTTCTACACAGACGTTCTCTTGGTGGAGCGAAGCAACCCAAATCCGAACCATTGCCCTCTGGGGCATCTTTGGCGGC
>CAKTEM010000020.1 GCA_934548045.1 uncultured Faecalibacterium sp.
TCTCTGGAAGAAGCGGGCGATGTCCGCTTGCTCACGCCGCACAGCTGCCGCCACACCTATGTGTCGCAGATGCAGGCGTTGGGCGTGGATATCCAGACCATCCAAAGTATCGTAGGCCACGCCGATACCGAGATGACTGAGCATTATCTCCATGTTCAGGAATCCATTCGGCAGAGTGCGATCCAGTTGTTCAGCGAGGCGTTTTCGGCCTGAAAATTGGACAGAACGACACTAATTAGACCAGATAAAATCTTTGGCATTGTGGTCAAAATTGTGGTCAAAACCAAATGAGGTCAGCCCACAAACAAAAAAATCCAACGATTTCTAACGTGAAATCGTTGGATTTATGGTCCGAGTGGCGAGAATCGAACTCACGGCCTCTTGAACCCCATTCAAGCGCGCTACCAAAACTGCGCTACACCCGGATACCTGTGAACTGTTATCGCTCACAGCTCAATTAGTATATCCGATTCGGGCGATTTTGTCAAGCGTTTTCTTGAAAAATCTGACAAATTTTTTGGAAAAACTGAAAATCATCGAAATGACGTCAAACTGTTTCAAAAATCAGAGAAATCATCCTCTTCGTCACCCTCCGAAGTGTTTTCATACAGGGGAGATGTGGGAGAAAGTGGTGCATCCGATTCCACTGTCGCGAAAGCCATCGCGTAGACGCTTTCCGCTCCGGCAAGACGCAGGGCACGCGCGCAGGCCGAGACTGTCGCGCCGGTGGTGATGACATCGTCGATGAGAAGGATACGCTTGTTCTCGACTTCCTCCGGATGTGTCACCCGGAATACATTTGCAACGTTCGAGAGACGCTCCTCGAAGGAGAGCCCTTCCTGCCGGCGGTCAGTCCGGACGCGGAGAAGAAGGTCTGCTCGCAGCGGAACTCCAATGGCCTTTGCGATAGGCTGAGCCATCCGCTCGGGAACATTGTAGCCGCGGCGTTTGTTCGAGAATGGAACCGGAAGGATCATCTGATAGCCCTGCTCGTAGCCCTCGACGGGGAAGGGAACAGGCTCTGCGCTCTGCATCCGGATGTCCGCACCGAAAAGCAGGTGCGCCATCCCGACGCCAAGATCCACCGCCGCCCACGGGGCCTGCTGGTATTTGGCCCTCAGCACCGCCCGGCGGACAAGGCCGCTGTACCGGTAAGGAGCCGCCGCGCCGTCCAGTTCCCCGAGAACATGCAGGTCACGGCTCAGGCGCATGGAAGGCTTTCTGCGGAGCGTTTCCAGTTCCTTGGCGCAGTCTGGGCAGAACGCCACAGAACCGCCCAGAACGGCGTTGCAGAACGGGCAGTGCCGGGGATAGATGAGATGCTGAACCTGCCGGAAAAACCGGCGTGGGCGGCTGTAATAGTCCATGCGGAACTCAATCCTTCTTGACAGCGATGATGACGCGGACTTTCTTACCGGCGGCACAGCCAAAATTGTCATACCAACCGGTTAGGTAGTAGTCGTCCGAGTTGACCGAGGCGAGCTTGGTGGGGTAATACTGGCCCTTGTACCAGAGGTAGACCTGCGTGTTGTCGGCCATCTCATAACGGGTATCGCCGGACAAGACGGTGGCCGCACCGACCTGATCAATTTTCATCGGCATCAGTTGAACCATCGCTTTGACCGAGCCAGTCGTTTCCTGACGGACAGCGAAGCCGCCTGCAATGACCGGATACTTGATGGATGTCGTGTAGCTGGCCGGACTGCCGTTGACATAACAGATGTAAGTTGCGCCGCCGCCGATGAAGCCGAAGATCTGCTTGAACGGCGTGCCGGTGATAGCGGCGACCTGACGGAAGCCGATGCCCAGCAGGGAGCCGGTGTTGCTCGTCAGGCGGTTCCATGTGGTCGAGAGGATGTCGCCGCTGATAACGCCCCAGAGAATCTCACTGGTGGTCGGCATCAGCAGGCTGGTGACTTCCTGAACCGGCGTGGTGGTCGTGGTCGTCGAAGAGCTAGAGCTGCTGCTCGAACTGGAATCCGAGGATGCACCAGACGAGGACGAACCGGAAGAAGAACTGCTGGAGGAACTGGACGAGGAGGAAGAGCCGCTGGTATTGATGATGGTGGTGACATTTGCCGCCAGATTCTTGATGTCATCCAGAACGCCATAATTCCACAAATCGCCGGTGACGTCGTTCAGGATGAGTCGGTCAATCTCGCCTTTATCATTGGTGGTGTAATAGCGGACGTCAGAACTCGATAATTTTACCCCCGATAGGCGGCTGGGACGAACCGTCCCAGCCACACCCTCCGTTGTTGTATCCAGAATTTCTACGTCGTTGGTAAAATTGTAGTCGCCGAGAGCGGTCGCTGATTCGTTGATGGTGCCGGAAGTGGACTTCGGGAGGATGGCCTGAACACTCTCACCGTCGGAAGTGACTTTGATCTCGACCATCCAGCCGGCAGGATAATTCAGACTTTTGTCGACATTGACACTGCGCGTGATGCCGTCGGTACACATGACCGAGACTTTTTGCAGGACGTCCGCGCCGTTTTCCTCGATGAGCGTCCGGGAAGCGGACTGGACGACGCCATAAAAGACGGTATCGGCTTCTTCGCCGGTGATGATGTCAGCCACTTCGTTGTTCATGCCCAGCAGCAGGGTGACGACCTGACCGACACCGCCGCCGTTGAGAGAAGAGACTTTTGAGGCGACTAAGGAGCTGCCGAGGGTGTAGGTGCTGCCTGCGACGGTGACCGAAGTGGGTGCGCTGGCCGAAGGAGCAACGGCGGTGATGCGGCCGGCGGCACGGCGCGTGTAGACCCAGACGGTCTTCAACGGCTCGCTGTAATAGTAGACGTCATACGGATCCAGGGTGGTGGAATCGGTGGCCTTGTCGTTGCAGTAGACGGTGGCCGGAGTGAAGGTCAGCTGGGTGTCTGCTGTCGCCACAAAGGGGCCTTTTAGGCTGCTGAGCAGGACAGAAGAGGAATCGACCTGACCATTCGAGACGGTAAAGCCCAGAGAGGTACCATAGGCACTGCCGCTGGCGGTGTTAGAGGTCAGCGCGTTGTAGAGCAGAACAGAGCAGTCCTCATAGTTCATCGCTTCGCTCTGCTTGCGCTCGAGCTGGCTGCGCAGGCCGATCTCCTGCGCTTTGTTCAGCTGGGCAGAAGGGAAGGAGCCACTCAGGTCGGTCATCTTGTAGCCCATCATCTTGAGGACGGCGGTGCAGGCCTCTTCCAGTGTCACGGCGTTGTCCGGTCGGAAGGTGCCGTCGGTGTAGCCGTTCATCCAGCCCTGCTGGATGGCGATGCGGACATAGGGAGCCCATGCTGAGCTGCCGGGCAGGTCGGTGAACAGGGTGCCGACTGCGCCCTGCGAAAGCGCACTCTCCCGGTAGACCGAGAAGGAGACGAGCATCTTGGCAAAGGCACCGCGCGTCACGACAGCGTTCAGTGCGCCGGTCTGGTCGGTGTCCATTGCGCCCAGCGTGATGGCGAACTGGACGGCGGTGTTTGCGCTGCCTGCTGCCGATGCCGGCATCACCAGCATGGAGACAGACAGACAGACCGCAAGCAAAAGTGCGAGAAGACGTTTTTTCATGGTATTACTCCTTCCTCTGTTCACGGCTCCCCTGCTAGGGGAGCTCCGCAAGGCGCTGGCGAAGCCAGACCGAAGCGGTGAGAGGTTAATCATAGCGAAGAGCTTCAATGGGATTGAGCCGGGCGGCACGTTTGGCCGGCAGATAGCCGAACAGCACGCCGATGCCGGCCGAGATGCCGAAAGCGACGACGATGGAGTTGAACGACGGGCTGACCGTGATGTCGGTACCGCTCACCAGCATGGGCAGGACTTTGTTAGCAGCGGCTGAGACGATGTAGCCCAGCACGATACCCAGTGCACCGCCGAGGGCAGAGGTGGTCGCCGCTTCCACGACGAACTGCGCCAGAATCACACGCTCTTTCGCACCCAGAGCTTTCCGGATGCCGATCTCCCGGGTGCGCTCGGTGACCGACACCAGCATGATGTTCATGATGCCGATGCCGCCGACCAACAGCGAGATGCTGGCGATACCGGTCAGGATGACGATGACCATGTTGATCATCTTGTTCATCTCTTCCAGCCACTCGCTCGCGCTGTAAACATAGTAGGCGTTGTCGCTCTTGAACAGGTCATACAGGCCGTTCTCCATGGCGGATTTGGCCTCGTTGGCGCGGTTCTCGTCCTGCATGATGGCGGTGTAAGAAGTGACCGTCGATTGAGAGAGCAGGCGGTTGACTGTGCTGTGCGGCAGGTATACGCAGTCGTCGTCGGTACCCTGCTGCATGGACTGGTTCGAGACTTTGGGAGCCAGCACGCCGACGATGAGGAATTTGTAGGAGCCCAGCTTGATGGTCTGGCCGACTGCGTTTCCGCCGTAGGCGACCCGGTTCAGGTAATCGCCGATGATGCAGACCTGCTTGTTGTCCTTGATGTCCATGTACTGTAAACCACGGCCCTTCGAGATGGTGTAACTCTTCATCTCGATGTAGTTCTCATCCACGCCGTAAACGTTGGAATAGCGATAGGTCGTGGTGCCGACACGGGGCTTGCTGTTGCCGAAATCGACCTGCGGCGAGATGGCTTTGATGAGGTCGGGATTCTCGTCGACGATTTTGTAGACGTCTTCGACCGAGGCAGTACGGGAGCCGTAGCCCCAGATGCTGATGGACAGGGTGTTGGTGCCGAGAGCAGAAAAGCTGTCGCGCATACTCTTTGTCATGCCGTTGCCAAGGCCGACGATGACGATGACCGCCATGACGCCGATGATGATGCCCAGCATGGTCAGAAAGGTGCGCAGTTTGTTGCTCCAGACGTTCTGGATGGCCTGACGGAAGGTTTCAAAGATCATGCCTTCGCCTCCTTGGATTCAGCTTCCTCAGTGTCGGGGAGCAAGGTCGGCTGGACGATGGCTTCCGGCGCGTGGGAATCGCCGTCGTAGACGACCTTTCCATCTTCCAGACGGATGATGCGGTCGGCCTGCACCGCGATCGAATTGTCGTGGGTGATGAGGACGACGGTGTGGCCCTCCTCGTGGAGCTGCTGGAGCATCCCGAGGACTTCGCGGCCGGTGTGGGAGTCCAGCGCGCCGGTCGGCTCGTCGGCCAGAATGACGGCCGGGTTGCGCACCAGCGCGCGGGCGATGGAAACGCGCTGCTGCTGGCCGCCGGAAAGCTGGTTCGGACGGTTTTTCAGCTTGTCACCCAGACCTACCTGCTCGAGAACTTCACGCGCCCGGCGGTGGCGTTCGGCCCGGGGGATGCCGGCATAGACCAGCGGAACCTCGACGTTTTCCATCAGGTTGAGCTTGGGCAGAAGATTGTACTGCTGGAAAATAAAGCCCAGCATCTCGTTCCGGATGGCGGCAAGCTCGTTCCGGTTCATTTTGCCGACGTCGCGTCCGTTCAGCTTGTAGGTGCCGTAGGTCGGAACATCGAGACAGCCGATGATATTCATGCAGGTGGATTTGCCCGAGCCGGATTGACCGACGATGGCGACGAACTCGCCCTTGTCGATCTTCATGGTGATGTGGTCTGCGGCCTTTACCGTGGTGTCGCCCATCTGGTAATATTTGCAGACCTCATCAAATTCGATCAATGCGCTCATGGACGCCCTCCTGTTTAGAACATGATGTACGAACCATCGTCATAGTAGCTGTCAGACGAGACAGAACTTGGGTCGTAGGCGATGGTGTCGTTCTCGGTCAGACCGCTGACGATCTGGGTGTAATCGACATCGCTGACGCCGGTCTTGACCGGAACATAGACATAGCCCTCGGGCGCGTCCATCGTGTCGTCTGCCTTGGATGCACTGGGCGAATCCTTGGTGACGAGGACGTAGTTTCCACGGACGACGGCGGCGTTGGGAACGGTCAGGGCATTGTTTGCCTCGGCGACGACGATCTCAGCGTTGGCGTTCATGCCGGGGCGCAGGCCGTCGATGTCGTCGATCTGGATGCTGACGGGGTAAGTGGTCGTGCCGCCGCTTGCGTTGCCCTTCATCGAGACACGGGTGACGGTGCCGACGTAGGTCTTATCCTGCACAGCGTCTGCGGTGATCTGGACCTTCTGGCCGACCGACAGGGAGCTGATCTGCAGCTCGTCCACGTTGATCTCCATCTCGAGGTAGCTCAGGTCGTAGATCATGCAGAGGGTCGAGCCGGAGGTGATGGCGTCGCCCAGCTTGGCGTCCTTTTCAATGATGGTGCCGCTGATGGGTGCGGTGATGGTGTAGTTATTCATGGTATCCTGCATGTTCTCCATCGAGATCTGCGCGCTCTGCAGGGTCTCGGAAGCGGACTGGATGGCCTCGGTCAGATCGTCGCCGCTCAGCTGGAGCAGGATGGCATCTTTTTCAACGTGGGAGCCTTCCTGCACGTTGATGGCCGAAACAGTGCCGGATGCCTGCGCCGTCAGGGTGCGCTCGGCCTGATAGGCAAAGCTTGCCGAGGAGATGGAAGGAACACCGTTGACCGTGGCGGTTGCGGCCTGCGCGGTCGTCAGGCTGCCTGCGTTCGGCACCGAGATGGTGACGGTACGGGTGAGCAGGTTGCCGGTACTCAGGGCATCGGTGCCGGTCACTTTGGTGACGGTGCCGGTCAGGTTCTCAAAAGTTCCGTCCAGCGTGACGACTGCATCCTGTCCGACGGTGAAATTCGCGGCATCCGCTGCCGGGAACTCGAGGGTCAGGAGCATCTTGGAACTGTCGCGGATGACCGCCACTTCCTGACCGCTGGAAACTTCGTCGCCCTTGGCAACTTTCAGGCTGCTGACAGTACCGGCAACGTCCGCGCGGACATACTGGCGGTCAGCGGTCTTGTCGTAGCTGCGCTGTGCCTGCTGTAAGGCAATCTCGGCCTTCTGCAGGTTGGTCGAAGCGTTGGAGCTGTCGATGGTGTACAGGATGGTGCCTTCCTCGACCACATCGCCCTCCTCGATGGACGAAGACAAAATTTTGCCATCGACCAGAGATTTGACGGTGTAGGTGTTGGCCGGGTTCAGGGTGCCGGTGCCGCTCAGGGTGTTGGAGACATCCCGGATGGTCGGCACGTCCTCGACATAGCTGGTGTCAACGCTGGCCGGTTTCGTATCTCTCTGTTTCAGCAGAAAATATCCGCCCACAGCCGCGGCACAGACGACCACGACAAGGATCTTCCAGTGCTGCTTGAGAAAGGGGATGGGGCCTTTTTTCGCGTTGGCAGCGGCGGCATCGCCCGGCTGAGACGATGCGTCCTTCTTCTTTTTCCAGTTCATGCTGATTCTTTCCTCCTAAGCATAGAAAGGGCGGAAAAACCACCGCACTTTCATTGAGAGTCTGTTAAGTGTAGTGTATCGCATTTTTATAAGATACACAAGCGTCCAAATTTCATTTCACAAAAAGTACGCACCCCTATTGTACCGTTTTGTGAAATACATTGCAATTTAAAATGTAAAAAAGAGCATCCACACGCCGTACAAAGACGGAATGTAGATGCTCTTATCGGACTTATTCTGCGCTGTCAGCCGGTACGATCCGGAGATAGACCCCGGCCGGTACACAGGCCGCCCATGCGTCCTCTTCGCTCAGCCAACCGAATTGCTCACAGACATGGTCCGGGCATTGACTGTCGAGGAAGGCCGCCGCGCCATCCTTGACCTGAATGTGGACGACGTAATCGCCGACATCATACAGGTAATCATAATCTTCGTCGAGCGGAAGCGTCTCGGTGATGCCATCGCCGAAATCGACGAGGGCGACGAGCTTCGTTTCCGTTTCCGGCTTTTTGCGAATCGCGAAGAACGCGATTCCGGCAACCAGCAGAACGACGACGGCGAAGATGAGGTTTTTCTGCCACGGCTTCAGGCGTTTTTTGCCGGAAGCCTCAGTGGGTTTGCGCTTGCTCATGCAGCGTAGTCGCTGGCACTCTGGCCTGCGATACGGCCGAAGACGGTGAAGTCAGCAACTGCGTTGCCGCCCAGACGGTTTGCACCATGGACACCGCCGGTGACCTCGCCAGCAGCGAACAGACCCGGGATGACGGAGCCGTCAGCCTTCAGGACTTCGGTGTTGGTGTTGATCTTCAGGCCGCCCATGGTGTGATGGACGCCAGCGGTGACCTTGATTGCATAGTAGGGAGCGGTGTTCAGCGGATTTGCGAAGCTGGTACGGCCGAAATCGGGGTCGTTCTTTGCCTCAACGTAGCTGTTCCACTTGTCCATGGTCTCTGCGAAAGCATCGGCGTCAACGCCCATAGCCTCGCCCAGCTCCTCGTAGGTCTGGCCGGTCACGGTGTAGCCCTTCTTGATGTAGCCCTGGATGACGCTGGAAGCATCGACCATTGCCTGATCGACGACCAGCCAGCTGTAGCTGCCGGTCTGTGCGATCTCAGCGGCGGAGACCACATCGCGAGTGCCGACTTCGTCGATGAAACGCTGACCCTCTGCGTTGATCAGGACAGCACCGTCGCCGCGCAGACCCTCGGTGATCAGGGCTGCGGTGTTGGCCTCAACGGTGGGGTGGATCTGGATCTGATCCATATCCACGGTGTCAGCACCGATGGCGGTTGCCATCTCGATGCCCTGACCCTGAATGCCTGCGGCGTTGGTGGTCATAAAGCCCTTCAGCTCGGGCTTGTACTTGACGACCATATCCAGATTTGCGCCGAAGCCGCCGGAAGTCAGCACGACGCTCTTGGCGTTGACGGTGACGGTCTCACCGGTGGAACCGGTGGCCTCGATGCCGACAGCAGCACCGTTGGCATCGGTCAGGATCTTGGTGGCGGTGGTGTTCAGCAGGATCTGGACACCGGCCTTCTGGCAGTTCTCCTCCAGCAGGGGGATCATGTAGGAGCCAACAGAGACGGTCTTGCCCTCGGCGTTGACCGGGCGATGGATACGCTTGACGGATGCGCCGCCGAAGCTGGAGACGTTGTGCAGGGTGATGCCGTTCTCGTCCAGCCAGTCGATGGCGTCAGCGGAGTTCTCGCACAGAGTCTCGACCAGAGCCGGGTCGTTGACGCCCTTGCCGCCGATCATGGTGTCCAGTTCCATCAGCTCAACGGAATCGAAGTAGCCGGTGGGGTTGGCCTGATAAGCAGCCCACTGCTCGGAGACGGTCTTGGCCAGAGCGGTGATGGTCTCGTTGTCCGCATACTTCTCAGCAGCGGCGGCCAGCGTCTTTTCAACACCGGCAGACTCGCCGAACTCGTTCTCGTCCTGATAGACGGTCTTGCCTGCGTTCATGCCGCCGGTCGCGCGCACCGAGTTGCCGCCCACCATGGGCTGGCTCTCGACGATGACAACGCTCTTGCCCTCAGCAGCTGCAGTGATAGCAGCGGTCATGCCTGCGCCGCCTGCACCGACAACAACGATGTCGGCGTCAAGGGTGGAGTCCTCGGCCTTGGTCTGGTCGGCCTTGACCTCGGTCTTGTAGTCATCGGGGTTCAGGCCGGCTGCGGTCAGAGCGGCAGCAGCGGCCTCTTTGATGGCGTCGGAGGTGATGGTCGCACCGGTCACAGCATCCACAGCGATGCTGTTGTTGGCTGCGATCTCACCGGGCAGCTGGTCCAGAGCCAGCGTGCCGATGCCCTGCGTCTCGTCCTTGCCCTCGGCCTTGCAGTCAGTAATGACGCTGTCGGTCAGGGTCAGGGTAACAGTGACGTCACCGCCCATGCCCTTGGCAGTGCCGGTGAAATCACCGGACACACCGCTTGCAGAGCCAGCGGTGGAGCTGCTGGAACCGCCGCAGCCGATCAGGCTCAGAGCCATCGCGGATGCAAGCGCGAACGCAGCAATGCGTTTTTTCAGTTTCATGTTCATTTCCTTCCTAACTTGCTTGCTTCGTGAATTGTTGGTTTGTCAGAACAAACATTTATCAGCATAAAAAGGGGAAACCGCCCATTCGGTAGGCGGCTCCCCTCTGCCGAACAAAATTAGGCGTTAGCCTGTGCAGCAGCAACAGCACATGCGACCGTTGCGCCGACCATCGGGTTGTTGCCCATGCCGATCAGACCCATCATCTCGACGTGTGCAGGAACAGAAGAAGAACCTGCGAACTGAGCGTCGCCGTGAACACGGCCCAGAGAGTCGGTCAGGCCGTAGCTGGCAGGACCAGCTGCGACGTTATCGGGGTGCAGGGTACGGCCCGTGCCGCCGCCGGAAGCGACGGAGAAGTACTTTTTGCCGTTCTCGATAGCCCACTTCTTGTAGGTGCCAGCGACCAGATGCTGGAAGCGGACGGGGTTGGTGGAGTTACCGGTGATGGAGCACTGGACGTCCTCCTTCTTCATGATAGCCACACCCTCCATGACGTCGTTTGCGCCATAGCACTTGACAGCTGCACGCTCGCCGGTGGAGAAGGGGATCTCCTTGACGACGGTCAGAGTCTGAGAGGGGATATCATACTCGGTCTGCACATAGGTGAAGCCGTTGATACGGGAGATGATGTAAGCGGCATCCTTGCCCAGACCGTTCAGGATGACGCGCAGAGGGGTCTTGCGGACCTTGTTTGCGGTGCGAGCGATGCCGATAGCACCCTCAGCAGCTGCAAAGGACTCGTGGCCTGCCAGGAAAGCGAAGCAGGTGGTGTCCTCGCTCAGCAGACGTGCGCCCAGATTGCCGTGACCCAGACCGACCTGACGCTGCTCAGCGACAGAACCGGGGATGGTGAAAGCTTCCAGACCTTCGCCGATGGCAGCAGCGCACTCGGCAGCGTCGGTCAGGCCGCGCTTGACAGCGATCGCGGTGCCCAGGGTGTATGCCCAGACAGCGTTATCAAAGCAGATGGGCTGAACGCCGCGGACGATCTTGTCGCAGTCGATGCCCTTAGCGAGGAGCATCTCGTTGCAAGCGTCCAGAGACTCCAGGCCGTTAGCCTTCAGGCATGCCTCGATTTTCGGCATGCGGCGATCCATAGATTCAAAAGTTGCCATGAGTTGTTCCTCCTCTCTTATTCCTCACGCGGGTCGATGTACTTCACAGCGCCCTGCTCCTTGCTGAAGCGGCCGTAAGTACCCACGTTCTTCTCGTAAGCCTCGTTGGGGGTCTTGCCGTGACGGATATCCTCCATCATCTTGCCCAGCTTGACGAACTGATAGCCGATGACCTCATCGTTGGCATCCAGAGCCAGCTTGTTGATGTAGCCCTCGGTCAGCTCCAGGTAACGGACACCCTTTGCCTTGGTGGAGAAGATGGTGCCGGTCATGGAGCGCAGGCCCTTGCCCAGGTCATCCAGACCTGCGCCGATGGGCAGACCGTCCTCAGAGAAAGCGGTCTGGCTGCGGCCGTAGACGATCTGCAGGAACAGCTCGCGCATAGCCACGTTGATGGCGTCGCACACCAGGTCGGTGTTCAGAGCTTCCAGAATGGTCTTGCCGGGCAGGATCTCGCCTGCCATAGCAGCAGAGTGGGTCATGCCGGAGCAGCCGATGGTCTCCACCAGAGCCTCTTCGATGACGCCGTTCTTGATGTTCAGAGACAGCTTGCAGGTGCCCTGCTGGGGTGCACACCAGCCCACACCATGGGTGTAGCCGCTGATGTCCTTGATCTCATAGGCCTTGACCCATGCGCCCTCTTCGGGGATGGGAGCCGGACCATGCTTAGGACCTTTGGTGATCGGGCACATATTCTGTACTTGCTGCGAATAGGTCATAATCATACTCTCCTTTTGACAATTTGTTGCTTGACGGCGGACAGGCCTTTGCTGCCAAGGCAAACACAGCCTGCCTGCCGCTTTGCATCGACCGGGCCGCACTGCTCTCTTTCAATGCCCTTCCCGGTACTACCACGCATGATTTTATTATAGAGAACCTTGGCGGAATTTGCAAGATGTTTCTGACAAAAAATTCGCAATCTTTTTGACGGTAAGACGAAACTAACTGTCGGAATCACCGCAAACTCTGCCCGGTTTGTCAGCATTTTGTCAATTTTGCAAAGGAGAGGAGAATTTTCAGTTTGGCCGGGGTGTCCGCTCCGGTTCGGTGGGCGTGATCGCCCAGATGGACGCGAATCCGGCGACGGCACCGGCGATCGCCAGCCAATGCCGCCCCTGTTCGAGGTTCAGAAGATTCGCCGCGAATGGAAAGGCAAGACTGCCGACGCTCTGCCCCAGCGCGAGGAAGCCATAGTTGACCCCGGCGTGCGGAAAACCGAACAAGTCGGTTGACAGCGCAGGCAGGACAGCCGCCAGTGCCGAGTAACAGAAGGTCAGTCCGGCGTACACCGCGACCACCGCCCAGCCCTGCGCGAACAAAAACACCACCGAGAGGATGAGCGACGCCGCAAACAGCAGCATGTCGGTCGGCCTGCGCCCGATCTTATCGCTCAGCATCGGCATCAAAAGCCGCCCGGCGGCACTGCCGACGCTGCCGAGAACGACCGACCAGAGAGCGGCGGATTCGTCCAATCCTCGCTCCATCCCGAGTTTCAGGATGATGGGGCTGAACAGCAGAACGGCCGGTGTCGAGAAGCAGACCGCCCCGGCACAGAGCCAGTACTGCCGGGTCCTGAGCATCTGCCACGGCGAAAAATCCAGCGGCGGTGCGGCTTTCTGCCGCCCCTGTTCGTCGGGTTTTGGCTTTTCGGGCGGTGGGTCGTTCAGCAGAAAACTGCCCACCAGACAGACCGGCAGGGTCAGCAGGCCCAGTGACCAGAACGCGCCCCGGATGCCCTGCACCGGGCCGAACCCTTTCAACGCCAGCCGGACGAAGACGGTCAGAAACGCACCGGACAAGCCCACCGCGCCACCGATGACGCCGGTGGCAAGCCCTTTCCGGCCCTTGTACCACTTCTGGGCGCAGGACTGAATGGACGGGTAGAGAAAAGCCGTTCCCAGCCCGGCCGGGATACTGAACGTAAGAAAAAACACGCCGCCGGCTGAACCGGGCAGGAGAGCCGCCGCGAAAAATCCACCGCAGAGCAGGGCAGTTCCCCAAAGCCCGGCGATTTTTGGCCCGTGCTTGTCCTGCAAAAATCCGCCGATGACACACCCGATGCCGAACGCCGCAATGAGGATGCCAAAGGCGTAGCCTGCCGCCTGCTCTGATAAGCTGTACTCGTCCATGACCGGCTGTTGAAAAACGCCCCATGCCGCCGGAAGCCCGGTCAAGATCTGGATGGCGGCACCGGCGGCAAGGATGCTCCACGGGTGTTTTGCCGTAAATTGCTGCATTTTCGTTTCACCTCAGCGGATAGTGTACCCTTTTTGATTGACAAATCGGCAGGTTCCTTTATAATAAGTTATATATTTGAGTTTTTAAGAGAGGAATTATAGATATGAAAACACAAGCATTGAAAGGTATGCGCGACCTGCTGCCTGCCGAGCAGAGTCTTCGCGATTATATTCAGGGCAAAATTCTCGAGACTTACCGTGCTTCCGGTTTTGAGCGCATCTCGACCCCGATGCTCGAGGATATGGAGAACCTCGACAAGTCCGACGGCGGCGATAATCTGAACCTGATTTTCAAGGTCCTCAAGCGCGGCGACAAGCTGACTGCCGCCCTGAACTCCGGCGACCCGAAGCAGCTGTCCGATATGGGTCTGCGCTATGACCTGACCCTGCCGCTTTCCCGCTACTATGCGGCCAACAAGGACAAGCTCCCCAGCCCCTTCAAGGTCATCCAGACCGACCGCGTCTTCCGTGCCGAGCGTCCCCAAAAGGGCCGTCTGCGCGAGTTCGTCCAGTGCGATATCGACATTCTGGGCGATTCCTCTCCGAACGCCGAGGTTGAACTGATCGACGTTACCACCCGTGCGTTGCTGAACATCGGCTTCACCGGTTTCACGGTCAATATCAACGACCGCCGCATCCTGCGCGGTATGCTGGAAAGCATGGGCTTTGCCGCCGATACGCTGGATTCCGTCTGTATCACCTTCGATAAGATGGATAAAATTGGTGCCGAGGGCGTCAAGGCAGAGCTGACCGAAAAGCAGCTGCCCGAGAACGCCATCAACGCTCTGACCGACTTCATCGCGGCTGGCGAAGTCACCCTCGACGCCGTGGCATCTCGCTGCGCAGACCCTGCCATTGCCGACGACCTGAAGTATGTCTTGTCTACCGCTTCGGCCATGGCAGGCGACCGCTATCAGGTGGCCTACTGCCCCAGCCTCGTCCGTGGTCAGGGCTACTATACCGGCATGGTCTTTGAGATCACCTGTCCGCAGTTCAGCGGTGCTGTTGCAGGCGGCGGCCGTTACGACAACATGGTCGGTAAGTTCCTCGGCACGCAGGTTCCGGCTGTCGGCTTCTCCATCGGCTTCGAGCGCGTCTGTGGTATCCTGCTGGAGCAGGGCTACCAGATCCCCGGCGCAAAGCAGAAGATCGCGCTGCTCTATAATAAGGATGCGGACTTCACCACCGTGTTGGCAAAGGCAGCAGAACTCCGTGATACCTACAACGTCACCGTCCTGCAGCAGGGCAAAAAGCTCGGCAAGCAGCTGGGCCAGCTGGAAGCTTCCGGTTTCGCCGGTGCTGCCTTCATGGATAAGGACGAAGTGAAGATTTTCTAAAAACAATGGGTTCCGTGTCCGGGCTGTCAGCAGTGCCGGATACGGAACTTTTTTCATGGTAGGCTTTTAAGGTTTGTTTAACTTTCCTGTCAGATTCTGTGATACAATCAAAACAGAAATGATATGGGAGGGGATTTCTATGACCATTCAGGACAGACTCAAGCGTTCCAACATCAGCTACGTACAGCTTTAGCCGCTGCAGTTCGTCTACCTGTTCTTCTCGGGTGCAGTCGCCATCACTGCAATGGTGCTGCCCGGTATCTCCGGCTCGTCCATCCTGCTGATTGCAGGCGTCTATCTGCCGACCATTCAGGCCGTTCACAGTCTGATGGGCTTGCAACTGAACGTCCTGCCGGGTCTGTGCGCACTGGGTCTTGGCGTGCTGGCCGGTGTCGGGTTCTCCATCAGTGCAATTCGCGCGGCATTGCAGGACCACCGCAGCGCAATGGTGTGGCTGATTCTGGGTCTGATGGTGGGCTCGCTCTACGCCATCGCGAACGGCCCGGCAAGTCTGGATGTTTCTCTGCCGCCGCTGAGCCTTGCAACCGTCCGGCTCCCGGCGGTCGCGATCGGCGTCGTGATTTTGCTGGCACTGGAAGGCCTGAAAAAGTCCATGGAGAAAGCTGCATAACTGCATAACAAGAAAACCCTTCGCCGAGGTTGACCCGGCGGAGGGTTTTGCATACTCCCTCAGTCGCTTGCGCGACAGCCCCCTCGGCGAGGGGGCCAGGCCTCCCTCCATGAGAGAGAGCATTGACGGAAGGAGCTATTACATTGCAAACTGCACGGTGCAGAAAGCTGCATAGATGCAGAGCAGCAGGATGCCCTGCCAACGGGAGAGCTTGCCCTTGAGCAGAGCCGGAACGGTCAGAATGAGCATGACGGCCCACATGACCGGGATATCCATCACGAGGGAAGCGTTCATGCCGAAGAGGGTGGACTCCTGCGGAATACTGAACGGTGCGAGCGAGACGGAAACGCCGCTGACAAGGACGAGATTGAAGACGTTCGCGCCGATGACGTTGCCCAGAGACAACGCGCCGTGGCCCTTTGCCAGCGAGGTGATGGCGGTGACGAGTTCGGGCAGGGAAGTGCCGAGTGCAACGAAGGTCAGTGCGATGACGGACTCGGGAACACCCAGAGCCTGTGCGATGAGGGTGCCGTTATTGACCAGCAGGTTCGCGCCGACGGCGATCAGGACAGCACCCACGACCAGCAGGCCGATGTCCTTGCCGAGGGAGTTTTCGCCGCCCTCTTCCTCTTCTTCCTCGGGTTCGGGAGCGTTTTTCATCGCCAGAATGTTGCAGACGATGTAGGCGACGAACATTGCCAGCAGGATGAAACCGATGGGGCGGCTGAAGTAACCGGTAGTGTAGGCGACACCAGTATAGATTCCAGCGGCCACGAAGAAGAACAGCACCGGAACACGCAGGCTCTTCGGGTCGACCTTGCCCGGGCGGACTGCGACGGTGATGGCGGCGATCAGAGCGGCATTGCAGATGACCGAGCCGATGGCGTTGCCGTAGGCGATCTCACCGTGGCCGGACAGGGCTGAAGTGGTGGAGACCATGACCTCGGGCAGAGTGGTGCCGATGGAAACGACGGTCGCGCCGATGAGCAGCTCCGGCACATGGAACCGGCGTGCGATGCCGGTGGAACCATCCACGAACCAGTCGCCGCCCTTGATGAGGCAGAGCAGGCCGACGATGAACAACAAAATGGGGATCAGCATAAATTTCTCTCCTTTTGATTTGACGGGTGAATTTCTGGAGGACAAAAAAGAGACCTTTATTACAGGCCCCTGTTCATAGGATGTTCTGTAATAAAAGTCTCAAGCATTCGGCATTTTGCGGGCATTGCTGCCGGGGATGTCGCAAAAATGCAGCGCGTGCCTCAGCCAACGAAAAGGCCGCGCCCCTTACTCCCTTTTATCCGAGGAGTAGTATACTAGATTCAGGCAGGAAAAGCAAGCGAAATCGAAAATTTTACTCCGCCTTTGCTACTTTTTTCGCGTTCGGGTAGATGCGCTCCATCCGGCTGTTGTCGAAATGCTCGTCCAGATAGACCTCGAAATCGTTGGATGCCTCGACGCCGCTGGTACGGGCGTCATACCGCGCCAGCGCAAAGGCTGAAAGGGTCATGTTGACCGCCATGAAAATGGCGAGAAGAATCGTCATCCACGGTTTGACCCGGTGCCGGACTTTCGCCATGAGCTTTGCGACCAGAGGGTAGCCATGCCGCAGCCAAACCACCGCCGCAATGCCCCAGAAAAAGCAGTACAGCAGGTTGATGCGTCCGCCGAGGTTGAATTTGAAACCGCTGTAATCCCAGAAGACCACGCCGAACAGCAGCTCACCGACCGCACTGCACACATACTCGTATGCGCCGCCCATGATGACGCCGAAGCAGAAGATGGAGCGGTCACTCTTGTGTTCGCTGTTTCGTAACAGGACGGTGGACAGCACCAGCGCAAGACCCCAGACGACGCTGAACGGACCCCAGACCAGACTGGAACGGCTCATCCAGACCCCGGCGGTGATGCGGCAAAAAATCGTCTCGACCACATCGCCGAGGAAGGCCCCGATGACGAAGAGCCAGAGCAGGTCTGCAAAGCTGATGCTCTTTTCGGCGGAGGTCGTCGGCTCTGGCCGGGCAGCTTCCGGGTAGGCACGCTGGATGCGCTTCTCGACGCTGGCACTGATTTTCTGCTGCAGGCGGCCGGAACGTTTGCTCAGCTCAACGTTCAGCTGTTCCAGATGGGGATGCTTGGCCGCGTACCGCCCGACTACGACCGCGGAACCGATCTGGTCAAGGATTGCAATTGCCATCGCCGCCCAGACTGCCGGGTGCAGCAGCCACGCCGGGATGAGCAGGCAGAGCCGGAGCAGCAGGTCGTTGCCCCAGAGGATGCAGACCATGCCCAGCAGACCCCAGAGAACGGAGTATTGCAGGCAGATATAGCCGTCGATGTTGAACTTTTTGTCCGAGTAATCCCACCACCGGCGGTGATGGACGCGCTCGAGCAGTTTTGCCGTCACCCACTCGACGACCGTTGCAATCAGAAAACTTCCGAAGAACAGCGCGATTGGATTCGTCCGCAGGTCAGCCAGACCGACGGACATCAGGACGGCTGCCGTGCCGTAAACGAAGCAGAACGGGCCGGATGCCGCACCGCGGTTGGTGAAACGCCGCCCCTTGATGGTGGCAACGACCGTTTCACCGACCCAGCCCAGAAACGAATAGACCAGATAAATAACGCTCAGAGTGTAAAAATTCAGTTCCATGTGGTTCTCCTTTCCGAGAAACTGTCTCCAGTATATTCGATTCTGCCCCGTTGCACAAGCGTTCTTGAAAATTTTTGCGATGGATGCGATGAAAAAACAAAAAGCCCTGCGGCCCGGGTACATCCGGCAAAAGCCGTGTATCCAGACCGCAAGGCCCAATTGTTTATATTAGGAGCGAAAACTTATCCGACATGCCAAGGCCTCTCCCTTTGGGAGAGGTGGCAAAGCGTCAGCTTTGACGGAGAGGGTTACAGCTGGCTCTTATACAGCTCGACGATCTCTTCCACGCTGGTATCACGGGGGTTGCCCGGACGGCAGGCGTCTGCATAAGCGGACTCAGCGAGGAACTGGATATCCTCTTCCTTCAGGATGCCCTTCAGGTTGGTGGGGATGCCGACATCAGCAGAAAGCTGCTTGACAGCGGCGATGGTTGCATCTGCAGCCTGTGCGTCGTTCATCTCGTCGATGCCCTTGACGCCCATTGCCTTGCCGACGGCGCGGTAACGTTCACCAGCGACGCTCTTGTTGTACTCCAGACCCACCGGCAGCAGGATGGCGCAGGCCACGCCGTGCGGAGTGTCATACAGAGCGGACAGGCCGTGTGCCATGGAGTGGACAATGCCCAGACCAACGTTCGAGAAGCCCATACCGGCAATGTACTCGCCCAGAGCCATACCCTCGCGGCCTTCCGGAGTGTTCTGGACAGCACCGCGCAGGTTCTCGCTGATGAGCTTGATGGCTTCCAGATGGAACATATCGGAGATGGTGCAGTGGCCCTTGGTGATGTAGCCCTCGATGGCATGGGTCAGAGCGTCCATACCGGTGGCAGCGGTCAGGCCCTTGGGCATGGAAGCCATCATATCGGGGTCAACAACTGCGATCTCGGGAATATCGTTGGTGTCGACGCAGACGAATTTGCGCTTCTTCTCGACATCGGTGATGACGTAGTTGATGGTAACTTCCGCAGCGGTACCGGCAGTGGTGGGAACTGCGATGGTGAAGACTGCGTGCTTCTTGGTGGGAGCAACACCTTCCAGAGAACGGACATCCGCGAACTCGGGGTTGTTGATGATGATGCCGATGGCCTTTGCAGTGTCCATGGAGGAGCCGCCGCCGATGGCTACGATGCAGTCTGCCTCAGCAGCCTTGAATGCAGCCACGCCATCCTGCACGTTGGCGATGGTGGGGTTGGGCTTGATCTCGCTGTAAACGCTGTAAGTGAAGTTTGCAGCATCCAGCAGGTCGGTGACCTTCTTGGTGACGCCGAACTTGATCAGGTCGGGGTCAGAGCAGACGAAAGCCTTCTTGTAGCCGCGAGCAGTCAGCTCGGGAACGATGTTCTCGATGGCACCGTGGCCATGGTAAGAAATGCTGTTCAGAACAATACGATCAGCCATAATATTTTTCCTCCCGAAATCTCTCTTTTGTTCGTCTTCGGCGAACGTTTCTAAAGATACTTTACCATATCGTTAAAAATCATTCAATGTCAAATTCTTATGATTTTGATGAAATTTTTATATCGTGTAAAAAATTTGTGACAAAAACTGTGTAGATTGTACAGCAAAAAGAGGTGACTTCCGGCTTTTCATCCGGTGCGAAGTCTGTTATACTGAAACCAAATGATTTCAGGAGGGAAACTTTTTATGTCGAAGTATATCCTCGCCCTCGACCAGGGAACCACCAGCTCCCGTGCCATCCTGTTTGACGACCAGCAGAACATCGTGGCCGTCAGCCAGAAGGAATTCACCCAGTTCTACCCGAAAGAGGGCTGGGTCGAACACAATCCGATGGAGATCTGGTCGAGCCAGTATGCCGTGATGATGGAGGCCATTGCCCAGAGCAATGTCCGGGCGTCAGATATCGCGGCAATCGGCATCACCAACCAGCGCGAGACGACGGTCTTGTGGGATAAAGTCACCGGAACACCCATCTATAATGCCATCGTCTGGCAGTGCCGCCGGACAGCTCCGCTGGTGGACAAGCTGGTGGAGCAGGGCCTGACCGACCATATCCGGAAGACGACCGGCCTGTTGCCGGACGCCTATTTCTCGGCGACGAAGATACGCTGGATTCTGGATAAGGTGCCGGGCGCGCAGGAGCGTGCCGAAAAAGGAGAGATTCTGTTTGGCACGGTGGACAGCTGGCTGCTCTGGAAGCTGACCGGCGGTGCCGTCCACGCCACCGACCGCACCAACGCATCCCGAACCATGCTCTACGATATCCACAAGCTCGATTGGGATGAGACGCTGCTGAACGCGCTGAACATCCCCCGTGCCATGCTGCCGGAAGTCCGCTCGTCCAGCGAAATTTACGGCACGACCGAGGTGCAGGGCGTCCGGATCCCAATTGCAGGCATGGCAGGCGACCAGCAGGCAGCACTGTTCGGCCAGACCTGCTTTGCGCCGGGTGAGGCCAAGAATACTTACGGCACCGGCTGCTTCCTGCTGATGAATACCGGCGATAAACCGTTCGAGAGCCAGAATGGGCTGGTGACGACCTTAGCCGCCACGCCCAAAGGCACCGTGCAGTACGCGCTGGAAGGCTCGGTCTTCGTGGGCGGTGCGGTCATCCAGTGGCTCCGGGATGAGCTGCGCCTGTTCAGTGAGAGCTGCGACGCCGAGTATTACGCCCAGAAAGTTCCGGACAACGGCGGTGTCTATCTGGTTCCGGCCTTCACCGGACTGGGTGCGCCTAACTGGGATATGCGCGCACGCGGCTGTATCATGGGCATCACCCGGGGAACCAAACGGGAGCATATCATCCGGGCGGCTCAGGAGTCCATCGCCTATCAGGTCGCAGACTTGGTGCAGGCCATGGAGGCCGACACCGGCCTGAAACTGGAAGCTCTGCGCGCCGATGGCGGAGCCAGCCGTGACCGTTTCCTGATGCAGTTCCAGTCGGATATCATCGGCTGCCGTGTCCGGCGTCCGGCCATCCGGGAGACGACAGCCCTCGGTGCAGCTTACCTCGCAGGGTTGGCAGTCGGCGTCTGGAAGGATGTCGACTCCCTGAAAGAACTCTGGGAATGTGAGATCGAGTATGAGCCGCAGATGGAACCCGAACAGCGCGAAAAGCTGCTCCATCAGTGGCACCGCGCCGTTCACCGCAGTCTGGATTGGGCGGAAGAATAAAATTAGCATAGAAAAGCAGGAACCCGTCAGTTTTGACGGGTTCCTGCTTTTCTGTGTTTTACTTATTTTTGATATCGTCGCTGATCGCCTTAGAGATCTGGCGTGCGATGTACTTGTGGCCGGAAACGGTCGGGTGGCCGTCCAGCTCGGTCTTGGTGTAGGGGATGGAAACGTAGGTCAGGCCGTAGACGCTTGCCAGCTCCTTCTCATACTTGTTCATCTTGTTGAAGTACTTCGTCCAGCAGGAGATGAGCGGAACCGGGTTGGTGTAGCCGATGAGCAGGATCTGTGCGTCCGGGTTGAGCTTGCGGATCTCTTCCACGATGAGACGCAGGTTCTCGCTTGCAGTGGGATAAGCATCGTTGCAGATCTGGCCCATGCCGTAGGTCAGCAGCTTCCAGGTCGCATTGACTTCAGCAGTCGTCAGCTTGTACTTGTTCAGGCTCTTTGCCAGCGCGCTGAAACCGGCTGCGGTGCGCAGGTCGCCGCTCAGGATGATGGAAGCAGCCTCTTCGGTCTTCCAGTTGGTCGCGTTGCCAAGGCCGACGATGCAGGGAACCAGAGCGTCGTTTGAGCCAATCTGGATTGAAATGACGTCAGCGGACTTGATGTACTCGCGCATCTGCGGATAGTTGTACTCGCAGCCGGACAGCATGTTCATGCCGTTCATCTTGCCGTCGCGCAGCAGCTCGACGAGGTCGTTGCTCATCAGAGCAGGCAGGCCGAGGTTGATGGCGTGGTCACGGTCGAGGTCAAAGGTCTTGGCGACCTGACCGACATAGCACTGTTCCGGATAGCCCTTGAAGTTGGACGCAACATCGACGCCGACCATCGAGGTGCCGTGTTCCATGGTGACAAGGCCGACACCGGAGCAGATGCTGTCGCCCAGTGCTACGTAAGTGAAGCCGTTGCCTTTCTCTTCTTCCACTTCGGCAGTGTCAGTCTCTTTGCTCGTTTCTGTCGTTTCGGTTTTGCTGGCAGAGCTGGCGTCGTCACTTTTCGATTGGTCCTTCGGTTCCTCCGTCTTGGAAGAAGCCGAACTGTCGGAAGAGGAGCTGCTCTCACTGGAAGCGGAGGGCAGAACGATGACGATGTTGTCAGAAGAAGATGCGTTCTCTTCCTCCACAGCGGAGTCCGCAGGAACTTCCGCTTCCGTTTCAGGAGCGATTTCCACGGTTTCTTCCGGCGCGGTCTCCGGCAGAGCATCCGTCTCGGCCGCAAAAGCAGGGATGCTCAGGGTCGAGAAGATCAGCGCGGCGGAAAGCACCAGACTGATAACTTTCTTTCTCATGATAAAGATTCCTTTCTACACATCAATAATCGCGAGGAGTGATCTCCTGTTCGAGCTTGCGGTAGTCGAACTTGGCCGCCGGAGTCAGCGGCATTTCAGACAGGAATTTGTAGGCGACGGGCTGGACGTATTCGGGCAGTTTCTCGGCACACATCTGGCGCAGTTCCGTCATGATCTGCTTCTTTTTCTTGGGCGAGACCTGCTGCGTCAGCACGACGTAAACGAAAGGCAGACGGCCCTGCACATGGTCTTTGTCGACACAGCCGACCACCGAACACTGATGAACGGCCGGGTGCTGGCTGATGACGTTCTCGATCATGGACGGGAAGATCTTGAAACCGTCGTGGCGGATGATGAGCCGCTTGATGCGAGAATCGAGGAAGACATAGCCGTCCTCGTCCATGTAGCCGATATCGCCGGTGTGAACCCAGACACGGCCGTCGGGATGCTTGCGCAAGATCATCGCCGTCTCATCGGGTTTGTTGTAGTAGCCCTTCATGGTGCCGGGGCCGGAGATACAGAGTTCACCGCGCTGGCCGATGGGAAGCTCTTTGTCAGTACCCGGCTCAAAGACGGATACCAGCGTGTTCGCGAGCGGCAGGCCGACACTGCCCGGCTTGTTGTTGAAACCGGCAGCTGCGGTCGCGGCCGAGGAGACCTCGGTCATGCCGTAGCCCTTTGCCAGCGGATACTGAACGCCGTGTTCCTTGAGAAAGTGGTTGACCGTCTCTTCCGCGCCCAGTGCGATGGCGTCACCACCAGCGGCATAGTTGCGGATGAAGGACAGGCCTTTGTCTTTCAGCTTGGGGTCAGCGGCAATCTGCTGATAGTGTGCCGGAACGCCGAACATGTGTTCCGGACGGTGCTTCAGGATCAGGCTTCCCAGCTTTGCCGGGTCGAGGTTGGGGATGATAACGACTTTCAAGCCCAGCACCAGCGGCAGATGGACACCGCAGGCATAGCCGTAGGCGATAAACGGCGGCATGATGTTCATCAGCTTCTGCCCACGGCAGAACAGCTGCTCGTATGCGCCAAACTGCTGGGCGATGGAGTTGAAGTTCCGGTCGGTCAGCATGACGCCCTTGGGGGAACCGGTGGTGCCGCCGGTGTGGACGACCACACAGCAATGCTCCGGGTCATAAGGCTCGGCGGCAGTGCTGGCATTCTTGCCGTCTTTTATCATCTGCTTCCAATGGATGACATTGGACTTATAGTGATTCAGGTCGGGGGTCGACAGCTTGTAGCCGATGGACATCGCCAGCGGCAGGGAGTCCGCCGGGGAGAGGACGACCACATGCTCGACATGGGTGCGCTTCGCGGCCTGACGGCAGCGTTCGTAGACGACGTTCAGGCAGATGAGGATGTGGGAGTCGACTTCCTCGATGTATTCCCGGATACCCTCCTCGCTGTAACGGGGGTCGACGAGATTCAGCGATGCACCGATCAGATCGGCGGCATAGAACGCATAGATGACCTCGGGGGTCATAACGCTGACGACGGTCGCAATGTCGCCTTTTTTCATGCCCAGCGCACGGAACGCCGCGGCAGTCTTTTTGACATTCACGATGAAGTCGGCATAGGTGATCTTTCGGCCATAATATTCCAGCGCAACACTTCCCAGATGCTTCTGGTTCTGCTGACAGACAAACTCGAAGGCGGAGCAGTCCGGCAGGGTCTGCCCGACGAACTTCGGGTCGTAATATTTCAGCCAGGGCTGCTCCTGAGAAGCGTAGCGGACATTCTGTTCAGTTGTCATGGTTTTTCATTCCTTTGTTTTAGAGAGTCGGTGTTTTTGGCATCAGGCTCTTTGTGAAAAAGATACGCAAGGATACAACAGTATTGTAGTAGTCCACCGCAGAAATGTCAATGAACAGCAAGTGAAAGATGCCAAAATATGCAGGAAAAAGTTTACGATTCCGCCGGGGTGCTGGTGGGTGTTTCCGGGGCCGGAACAGCCGGAGTCGAGACGGCCGCTGCGGTCTCAACCACAGAAGCAGCTGCTGGTTCTGCTGCCGGAGCTGCTTCCACAGCCGGTGCTGTCTCTGCCGCAGTTTCTGCCGCCATCTGTTCGGCGGCTTCCTGTGCGGCCTTCTCAGCAGCGCGCTTGGCCTCCCGTTCGGCCTGACGCTCTTTTGCACGGGCGAGAGCCTCTTCCTGCCGCTTTTTGGTGCGCGCCTTGATGCGGCAGACCGAGCAGATGCCGTCCGGGCTGTTGGGAGTGATGGGCTTGCCGCACTCCTTGCAGAGGGTCTTGGTGCATTTGTAGACGCTCACCGGGCCGAGGCTGGTCAGCTGGCGGAGCTTCATCCCGTCGATGCCGCTGTTGGAGCAGGCGGCGACGCAGACGCCGCACTCACTGCACTTCCAGGGTGTCACGACCATACGGGTCTGACCGTCGGGCATGTCCTCCAGCTTGAGCGCGCCGGAACGGCAGGCTTTTTCGCACTTGCCGCAGCCGAAGCACTTGGTGGTGAAGTTCGGCAGATAGTAGCCGTAGCGAAGCGGCGTTTCGGAGGCCGCTTTCAGCTGCTTTGTCCGCTGATGGAGCATCAGGCGGAAATCTACACCAGCGTCATCGTCGCTGCGCAGGCCGGGCAGCATCCGGAGGAGCTGTTTGGTGCCGGCCTTGGAGCCGTGGGTCATGTGGCTGAACATCTCCCGACGGGAGAGTTCCTGAACATGGAAGGGGTGATCCTCTTCGTTGTAGGCCAGCGAGAACCGCGCCTCGAAGAGCGGCTGACCGAAGAAATCCACCAGACGAGTCAGCTCTTTGCGGAGCTGTGCGGCGCAGGCGTCGTTCTCACACTCGCCGCAGGGGGTCAGGTCGAGGACGATCTTTTTGTTCAGGGCGAGATAGGCCAACGCTTCCCACGAGAGGGCGGCGATGCAGGAGCGGACGACGGTGTTTTTCCGGCCGCTCTTCTCGCATCCGATCCACAGGGTATCGTTGTCCGTGTCCGCAGGGGAGGTGTCGCGCTGGACCTGTTCCGGCGAGGGCGAGATGCAGCCGCTCCGGCAGGCCGAGACGCAGAGGCCGCAGTCGGTGCAGGGGTCCCAGTCCTTAACGAGGTTCGGCCGGGTGAAGATCTGTTCCCCGAAGGGGCAGATGTCCTTACAGGCGGTGCAGGGGGTGCGGTGCGGATGAAGATTCCAGCACTGGCGGCGGTTGATCTCCGGATGCGAAGTCTTCATCAGGGCATCCATGGCGTATCTGGTAAAGATACTCATTCAAGCTCACTCCTTTTCGGCACTGTCCATGACCGTAGTGACAACGGCGTTGTCCAGCAGGAACTTCTGGACTTTCTGAGCAGCGAGAGCGGTCGCGATGGCTTCTTCCGGCAGGGCCTTGCGGATCTCCTCCACCGGGGTGTCCTGCATCTGAGACAGACGCTGGTACTCGAGATTGACCTCTTCCGGACGGACGACGATGCCCTCGGCGTCGGCAATGGTACGGGCGGCCAGCATGACCCGGATGCGCTTCTCGGCTTCGTCACGGTAGCCCTTCTCGAGAGCTTCCGGGGTGGTGTTCTGCTTCTGGCAGTGCTGCTCGAGGGTCATCTTGCTGCGAGAAAGACGCTGACGCAGGGCATCCATCTCCTTGGCGGCGGCACGGTCGAGCATGGCGTCGGGCAGGTCGACGGTCAGGTTCGCGCCGGCCATTTCCAGCAGCTTCATCCCGGCGGCACGGTCAGCACCGGTCTCGTGGATGGCCTGCTTCTTGGCACGGAAGGACTCCTTCATGGCGTCGAGAGAGTCATAGCCCTGTGCCTTGGCGAATTCCTCGTTCAGTTCCGGGGTGGACTTCTCAGCGACTGAGTGCAGGTTGATTTCGAACTGTGCGGTCTTGCCGGACAGTTCTTCGATGCGGAAATCGGCCGGATAGGTGAAGTCGAAGTGGAAGACTTCGCCTGCCTTGTGGCCATAGATGGCGTTCTCGGCGTCGGTCATCAGCTTGCCGTCACCCAGAACGACCATAACTTTTTCCATCTTGCTGTTGGGGATCTCCTCACCGTCCATGTAGCCGACAAAGTCCAGCATCACGCGGTCGCCAGCCTTGGCAGGGGCGTTGGTGTTGTGGTAGACCGCATGGGTGCGTGTCTGATGAACCAGCTCCTGCTGAAGGGTCTGCTCGGTCACCGGGCGGACATGACGGGTGACAGCCAGACCTTTGTACTGACCCAGCTTTGCTTCGGGAAGATTGCTTTTCTTGGTTTCCATGTTGTGATACTCCTTTTCTATCCTCTATCTAATGAATGAAAATAAGCTGTTATAATCCGTGGTTCGCCATCCACTGTTCCGCAACCTCCGAGAACATCTCGGGGTACTGCGCATCCTCGGCGGCGAAGGCACGGAGATAATATTCGATCTCTTCCCGGGTGGGCTCTGTCGTCCGTTTCCAGACCGTGAAGACGGTGCCGTTCCCCATATCAAAACGTTTGACCTGCTCGAAATATTGCTTCCGGACAGCGAGGAACTTTTCGTTGAAGACGTGAGACAGCTCACCCTCGAAGACATACGTCTGTGGGAAGGGGTCTGCGGTGATGACATATTTTGCCTCGAAGAACTGCATCGGGAAGTTGTGCGTTCCCGGAACAGAGAAGCTGTCGGACAATTTGCCGGACAGGCGAATCTCGGGCAGGTCGCAGTACTTGAAGTGGTCGGGGTTGTAGAGCATGTCGTTCGGGATCATGTAGGCCGTTTCGCCGTCGGACAGGTTCTCGTCCAGCCAGTCGGCGAGGGCTTCGATCTGGTCGGCGTCCTTCCGGTCGTAGGTCAGCTTGTCCATCGTGGTGAAGTATTCGGTGCTGGACAGCGACAGGTGGTCGAGAACGAAGTTCGGCAGGGCCATGACGGTCAGCGGCGAACACCGGACGGAGACGGCAAAGGCGATGGTGAAGCCCCAGTAGCCCAGCTTGAGAGCCTTGTGCCGGTTGATGCCCTCGGCCAGAGCCGCTGCGCCGACGAGGAAGAGCAGAAGCCAGCCCGGCACGAACAGAAGCATCTGATGGGAGCCGGAGTTCTGCACCCGGGTGAACAGCACCATGCTCACCAGCAGCTCACACCCGGTCAGACAGGGCAGGGCGCAGATCTTGCGCTTCCGGCAGTAGGCCAGACCCAGACCGATCAGAATGAAGTTGAGCAGGCCGACACGCATCAGGTGATACCGCAGTTCCTCGACCATGCCGCCGACATTATAATAAGAATACCGGCCTGCGTAGTCGAAGGAGAGAATCTTGCTTACCATCGGCCAGAGCAGGAGCAGCATTGCGGCCAGAGCCGCCACGCCAAAGCCGATGAGGTTCCGGCAGCGGCGGAGGACGACGGTCTTGTCGCCCTGCTTTGCAAGGCGGACACTCCCGAGGATGACGAGCAGCGCATACGCGAAGTAATATCCGACCACAAAATACAGATACCACCGCCGAGTCAGGATGATGGCGGCAGTCGCAAGGAAAATCAACACGAACCGGCCCGGTTCCAGCTTATCAAAACGATAATCCAGCGTCAGCAGGATGATGGCAAAGGCGAAAATCAGACCCAGCCAGTCGGGCTGTGAGAGCATCGCGCTCATCCGCAGGAACGGGTAGGTGAACGTCCACGACAGGCCAATCAAAAAGAAGTAGAACCGGTGCCGGACGTTCAGCATCTGTTCGACTTTCACCACCACACCGGCCAGCAGAACGAGCAGGGTCGGCACGATGCAGAAGACCTGCGCGAAGGCGTAGCTGTCGCCGGAATGGTCGGTCAGACAGAACGGGAACTCGGTGAACAGGGAGATGAAGTTGGTGTAATCCTCCGCAAAGGAACCGAACACCGCCGCAAAGCCCTCGTGAGGACTGGACGCAAAGGCGGCTTCGACGGAGTATTGCTTTAATATGTAGTTGACATAATCCCATGCGTAGATGAAGGTCCGCCGGTTCAACGCCCAGTAAAAATAGACGATGGCCGCCGTCCAGAATCCAATGAGGACAGCCCGGTGGAAAAAGTCCAGCTCGACATCTGCCACGCGCAGCACCCAGAAGGCACCGATGAACAACAGGCAGGTATACCACAATCCGACCAGCGGAAAGTAGGAGGCAAAGCCAATGTTGGCGATACCCAGCAGAGCCAGAATGACACCGGTGACGGCCAGCCCGGTACTCGCCCAGCCCAGCGGCGTGAGCTGGTGTTTGGATAAAATATTTGGCATGATCAAAAACCTCTCACGAGAACAAAATCATTCACGATACAGTATACCAATTGGAATCCCGGCTGGCAACCCTGCACGACCCCTGAAACGCAAAATATCCCGTTGCATTTTCTGCAAACGGGATATTTTATGCTAAATATTACTTTTTGCTATTGCTGACAGCTGCTTTTTTCACAGCCTGAGCCGCCTTGCGTTTCTGCGCAGCGGCCTTGTTTGCACTGGCCTTGGCTGCATCCGGGTGCAGGGGTTCCGGAGAGAGGCGGAACAGCCGGCTGCCCATCGCAGGCAGGTCAACGGAGAGGGTGTAATCACGTCCGTATACGCCGCCGTCGGTGGTGTGGAAGGTCTTGGTCCGGCTCTTGTCGGCACCGCCCCAGACCGAAGCCTCGGTGTTGAGGATGTCTTCCGCACCGCAGGGGAACTTGAGGCAGAGGGGGAATTTCTTGTGGGTGGTGTTCTGGGTGTTCATGACACAGAGCAGGACCTGTCCGCCGCTCTTGCGCAGCCATGCGTAAACGCCCTCGGTGCGGCTCTCCGATGCGACCCACTCGAAGCAGCTGGGGTTGTACTCGCCGTCGTAAAGAGCCGGTTCGGTGGCATACAGACGGCTGAGGGCGGCAAAAAATTTCTGGAAGCAGTCGTGGAACGGGTACTTGAGCAGACCCCAGTCCAGCTCGCGCTTTTCATCCCACTCCCGGAAATGCGCCGTCTCGTTGCCCATGAAGTTCAGCTTCTTGCCCGGGTGGGTGTACATGTAGAAGTACAGGGTGCGCAGCTGGGCGCACTTCTCCTCGTAGGTACCCCAGAGCTTGTCGATGATGGTCTTTTTGCCGTGGACGACCTCGTCGTGGCTGAGAGCCAGCAGATACAGCTCGTTGTAGAAGTAGTGCATACTCCATGTGATCTTATCGTAGCGGTCCGGACGCTCGCCGAACGGAGTCGCAAAGTAGTCAAGGGTGTCGTGCATCCAGCCCATATCCCACTTGTAGTCGAAGCCGATGCCGTCGTACCGGGTCGGGGCAGTGACTTTCAGGAAGTTGGTGGAGTCCTCGGCGGTGTAGATGCCAGTCGGCCAATACTTGTTCAGGCCGTGGTTCAGGTTCCGCAGGAAGGTGACCGCACCCTCGTTGACGCCGCGGTTCGGGTCGCCCTGCCAATAAAGCGCGCGAGAGATGGCGTCCATCCGGATACCGTCGCAGTGGTAGACATCCATCCACATGGCGGCGGCACTGTTCAGGAAGCTGCAGACCTCCCGGCGGTAGTAGTTGAAGTTGCAGGTACCCCATTCGCTGTGGCCCACATCGCTGTCGTATTCGTACAGGTGGGTGCCGTCGAACATGGCCAGCGCGTCGGCGTTGGCCGCAAAGTGGACGGGAACAAAGTCCATGATGACGCCGATGCCCATCCGGTGGCAGGCGTTGACAAAGCTTGCGAACTGGGCAGGCGTGCCGTACCGGCTGGTGACGGAGAAGTAGCCAGTAGTCTGGTAGCCCCAGCTGCCATCAAAGGGATGCTCCGCCAGCGGCAGAAGCTCGACATAGGTGAAGTGATGCTCCAGCAGCCAGGGAATCAGCTCCCGTGCCAGCTCTTCATAATTGTACCAGCCATCCGAGCCGTCTTCCTGCTGGGTATTGGGCTTGTGCTTCCAGCTTCCGGCGTGCATCTCGTAGATGTTCAGCGGCAGGTTGCGGCATTTGTCGCGGCGCATCATCCACTCGTTGTCGTCGAATTTGAAGTCGAGCTTCGTCAGCTTGCTTGCCGTGCCGGGGCGCAGTTCCGTCGCGAAGGCATACGGGTCGCTCCGCATGACAACGCTGCCGTCCGCACCGTGGATGCGGTACTTGTACATCTCACCCTCGGCAAGACCCGGGATAAAGCCGCTCCATACACCGGTGGCAGCGCGCTCCATCGGAACGCCCGGGCCCCAACCGTCAAAGCCGCCGCAGATCTCGATGGCGGTTGCGCCGGGAGCCCAGACCGCAAACCGCCAGCCCTCCGCGCCGTTGTCGGCCCGGAAGGGATGCGCACCAAGGGTACGGTAGGCGTCAAAACATTCGCCCACAAAAAACGAAGGACTGATCGCTGGGTAATTCATCCGAAAAACTCCTTTTATTTATGGTTTTGGCGGTTGTACATCGGCACATCCACCAAGAAAATCAAAGAAATATAGGCAAACCTGCTGATTTTAAGAGATACTCTGGAACAAAATTGGCATAAATTCACACTTCTGCCTATTTTTGTGTTATACTAAGCCTGTCGTCATTGAACGGACAGAATCATTTGGAAAGAATATAGGAGTGGATCAAACAATGGCTTGGTATGACAATGCAGTTTTCTATCACATCTATCCTCTGGGTCTGTGCGGCTGCGCACACGAGAACGACGGCCAGCCCACGCCCGGCGCGTTCCAGAAACTGAACGATTGGGCGGAACATGCGGCAAAGATTGGCTGCACCGCAATTTATATCGGCCCTCTGTTTGAGAGCGGCTCCCACGGCTACGACACCATTGATTATCGTATGGTCGACCGCCGCCTTGGCACCAACGAGGAATTCAAGGAATTTGTGGCGAACTGCCATGCACGCGGCCAGCACGTCATCGTGGACGGCGTCTTCAACCATGTCGGCCGTGACTTCTTTGCCTTTCAGGAACTGAAAGAGCATCGGGAGAACGCCCGGTATAAGGACTGGTTCTGCGATGTCAACTTCTGGGGCAACAACGAGTATAACGACGGTTTCTCCTATGGCAACTGGGGCGGCTTCAACCTGCTGGTCAAGCTGAACCAGCGCAACCCGGAAGTCCAGAACTATCATTTCGATACCATCCGGTTCTGGGTGGATGAATTCGACATCGACGGCATCCGTCTGGACGCGGCCGACGTTCTGGATTTCGACTTCATGCGCGGCCTGCGCGGTCTGGCAAATGAGGTCAAACCCGATTTCTGGCTGATGGGCGAGGTCATCCACGGCGATTACAGCCGCTGGGCAAATCCCCAGATGCTCCACTCGGTGACGAACTACGAACTCCACAAGGGTCTGTGGAGCGGCCACAACGACCACAACTATTTTGAGATCGCGCACACCATGCGCCGCCTGCAGGGTCTGTGCCACGAGACACGGCTTTACAACTTCTCGGACAACCACGATGTCGAGCGTCTGCCCAACAAACTGCGGAACCGAGACCATATCCGCCACATTGCC
The DNA here is from genome assembly GCA_934548045.1 of uncultured Faecalibacterium sp. GTDB lineage: Bacteria > Bacillota > Clostridia > Oscillospirales > Ruminococcaceae > Faecalibacterium. The sequence goes on from CAKTEM010000020.1 coordinate 31,562, forward strand.
ATTCTAGTATATACGCTTTGGGGGATTCCGTCCATCTATTATGGCTCAGAATTTGCAATCGAGGGCAAAAAAGAGTGGGGCAGCGACTGGCCGCTCCGCCCCTGCCTCGAGCTGGAAGACTTCAAGGATGCAGAGACCACCAATCCTGTTACCAGTGTATACGCAAAACTCGGAAAACTCAAGGCCGAATGTCCGGAGCTGAGCTGGGGCGAGGTCAATGAGCTGCATCTGACGACCCAGTGCTACGCTTACGCCCGTGTGCTGGACGGTGAGGCCATCGTAGCGGTCATGAACAACGGCGATTCGCCTGCACAGCTGGAGTTCCAGCTGCCGGTGGAGGCGTCTGGTGTCGAAGACCTGCTGGCCGATTGTGTTGGCAGCCAGAACATCATGACGAACATCGAGTGGGGCCGGATGAAAGTTCAGCTGTCGTCCAACTACGCGACCCTGCTCCGGCTGAAAAAGTAACGCCTTGCACATTGCCCGGGAGTCTGCTATTATAAAGTAAGATTTTTAAAGGCAGGGAGGTCATTCAGGGATGAATTCAGCGCAGCGCAGAGAAGAGATTTTAAGACGGCTGACCGATGCCGCCGCGCCAGTCAGTGCCAGCGCGCTGGCCGGAGAGCTGGGCGTTTCCCGTCAGATCGTGGTGGGAGATGTGGCTCTTCTGCGAGCGGCCGGCACCCAGATCGACGCGACGCCCCGTGGATACCAGCTCCACCCGGAGGCAAAAGGCTATACGGGAATTTTGGCCTGCGCCCACCGCACGGCAGAGGAGATGCGCACCGAACTGTATACGGTGGTGGATCAGGGCGGCGTGGTCGTGGATGTGGCAGTCGAAAATCCGCTCTACGGTGAACTGCGCGGCAACCTGAACCTCGCCAGCCGGTACGATGTGGACAACTTCATCCAGCAGGCGGCGGAAACGCCCGAGTGTCTGCTGAGCCGGATGACCGGCGGCGTCCACCTGCACACCCTCCGCTGCCCGGACGAGGCGACTTTCCGCCGTGTACGGGATGCGCTGGATGCACTTGGGTTACTTTATAAAAAAGAGTAACGTCCTGACTCTATTGTAAGAAAAGCGACGGGGCTTGTCCATCGACGAAAAAAGAAAACGGTTGGATAATCGACCAAGAATAAAAAGAGGTGGTTTTTCTGGACATCCGGATCGAAAAGACCGAGCGAGCCATCAAGCAGGCGTTCCTTGACCTGCGCGAGCAGAAGCCGCTGGAAAAGATAAAGATCAAGGAACTGTGCGAGAAGGCGTGTATCAACAAGTCGACCTTCTACGCACACTATCAGGATATCTACGCGCTGGCGAACGCTCTGGAAGAAGAACTGATCTCTGCAATTCTGGAAAGCCTGCCGACGGTCAGCCTGTACGACCTGCGCAGCCGGACGGAATGGCTGACACAGGAACTATTCCGGGCGTTCGTGGCAAATCAGAAAGAGGTGCGCATCCTCTTCTCGGATTCCCGGCAGGGCAATTTCATCAACTGCATCGAACAGGAACTCCGGAAAAAAATTGAGGAGTCCGACCCGGACTTCGCAAATGACCCGGTGCGCGGCGTCATCCTGTCCTTCTGCGTGCAGGGATGCTATTATACCTTCTCGAATAACAGCGAGAAGATGGATGAGAAAGAACTCGTCGACCTCCTTGCCGCCATTGCCCGTGCGGCGCAGAATATTGAGCTGAAATAAAAATAAAGACAACAACGACCCGGCTGCTTATCATGAGCAGCCGGGTCGTTGTCTAAGAACTTATTTAGTTGCTTACGCGGAGGGAGCAAAGCCGCCCTCATTGAGGGAGGTGGCGTTCCGAAGGAACGACGGAGGGAGTTTACACACCCGATGCGCCGTAGTTTGCGAGGACACGGGCGGAAGGATCATTGACGTTGCAGTTGGGCCATGCCTTGTTGGGCATCCAGAAGCCGACGATGGTACGGCTCTGGTCGTAATAATACTTCTCGAAGATCTCACGATAGAGCAGGCTCTCTTTGGTGAACGGCATGCAGTGTGCCGAATAGTTTGCCCGGCGGAGCTGGAATTCCTCGTCGGTGTACAGGCTCTCGGCGTACTCCTTGATGTCGTCGACCATGCTGTGGCCGACAGCATCCGAGAAGGCGGCCTTTTCACGCCACAAAATCTCCGGCGGCAGCCAGTCGCCCTCAAAGGCTTTGCGGAGCAGGTACTTGCCCTTGCCGTAGCTGTTCAGCTTCTTTTCGGGGTCAATTGCCATGACGTACCGGACAAAGTCGAGGTCGCCGAACGGAACACGTGCCTCGATGCTGTTCGCCGAGATGCAGCGGTCGGCACGCAGAACGTCGTACATGTACAGCTCGCGGATACGCTTCTGGGATTCCTGCTGGAAGGCGTCGGCGGTGGGTGCGTAGTCGGTGTACTTGTAGCCGAACAGCTCATCCGAAATCTCGCCGGTCAGCAGAACGCGGACGTCGCTCTGCTCGTGAATGGCCTTGCAGAGCAGGTACATGCCCATGCTGGCGCGGATGGTCGTGATATCCCAGGTGCCGAGCAGACGGATGACCTCTTCGAGGCTGTTGATGACGATATCCCGGTTGATGATGATCTCGTGATGCTCGCTTCCGAGGTATTCAGCGGTCTGACGAGCGTATTTCAGGTCGATGGCGTCGGTGTCCATGCCGATGGCAAAGGTGCGGATGGGCTTTTTCAACTTCTTGGCGGCGATGGAGCAGACCAGCGAGGAATCCAGACCACCCGACAGCAGGAAGCCGACTGGAGCATCTGCATCCAGACGCTTTTCCACACCGGCGATGAGCTTTTCCCGGATGTTCTTCAGGATGCTATCCATGCTATCCTCCATCGGGGCAGGAACATCGGCGATGTCTTCGTACCGGACGAACCGACCATCGCAGTAGTAGCTGCCGATGGGGAAGGGGCGGATGTCGTCGCACCAGCCGATGAGGTTTTGCATCTCGGATGCAAACGCGATCTGGTGGCTGGACTTGGAATAGCCGTAGAAGAGCGGACGGATGCCGATGGGGTCACGCGCCGCAATGAGACGGTCTTTCCGGGAATCGTACATGATAAGTGCGAACTCAGAATCCATGTGACGGAACATGTCCAGACCGTACTCATAATAGAGCGGCAGCAAAATTTCGCAGTCGCAGTCGGATTTGAACTTGTAGCCAGCGCGCTTCAAAATCTCTTTCTCGAACCGGAAACCGTATAGCTCGCCGTTGCAGACCACACAGTCTGCGCCACGGTAGAACGGCTGCATACCTTCCGGTGTCAGGCCCATGATGGCCAGACGGCCAAAGCCCATCAGACCAAACGGTCCTTCGACAACACGCTGGTCGTCCGGCCCACGGGAGACGGTACGCAGCAGGTATTCCTTGAATTTGTCGGCACTCAAATCATGCCCGGTGTAACCCATAACACAACACATATTTCTTACCCCTCTAACTAAAAATTGCAAATGCAAATAAAAAATACGGCAGCGTTCATCCCATTGCTAGGACGAATGCTGCCGTATCCGTGGTGCCACCTAAATTACTGACGAAACCCGTCAGTCACTTTGTGTACTCTCCCCGTTGAAAGCACTGCCGCGATAACGAGCGGCTGCCGTCTGGCCCTACTGCCAAAGCGGACTGCTTCGGGTTCAGGGAGAAACTCACGGGTGTTCGTTCGGGTTCGGTCTTCTGCGCGGCTTTCACCTTTCCGCACTCTCTGAGAGAAGACAGCTTGAACCTTACTTTTCCCGGTCATCGCTTTTCTTGCCAGAATTGTATCACGCCTTTTTCTCCGTGTCAACAGGCGTGGAAGAATTTTTGTCACTTTGTGCAGCCTGACTGTTTTGGGCGTTTTTTGCGGCGCAGGAGCGACACAAACCGTACAAAACGCTGCCCTCACATTGCAGAGTGAAGCCATGGTCGGCCATCAGATGGGCGCGAACCTCGTCCATAAAGTGACAGTCGAGATGGTAGATGCAGCCGCACTGAACGCACTTGAGGTGCAGATGCTCCCGGCAGTGGCTGCCCTCGTCGACGTACTGGAAGACGGCCCGTTCGCCCTTGTCGGCGACGTATTTCATGATGCGCTGCTCTCCGGCCAGCTTGTCGAGGTAGCGGTAGACCGTCGTGGGGTTGGGGCTGGCACCCTCCGCCTCCAAGTGTTCGAGGATGTTGGACGCGCTGACCGCGTGCTGGCGGTTGTTGATGAGATAATCGAGAATCAGCTGCCGGGTCTTGGTATTGTAGCCGTCACTTCGTGCCATTGCAAGATCATTCCTTTCTGAGCTGAGACTAGTGTACCACATTTCACTGTTGGATGCAAAAGACTTTCCTGAAACTGGTTACAAGCACAAAAAGACTGTTCAAAATATGCAAAAATCGGGCAGAATCGTTGTGCAAAACAGAAATGCTACCAAACTTTCAGAAAAACTCTTGTAATAAATGCCCTAATATGGGATAATACAACTAACATATTAGTTGGATGGTTTCAGGGATACATGCTTGTACGGGCGGTATCCCTGAAATGGCCGCTACGACTTGGACAAAGTTAGGAGCGAAGAAGATGAAAGAGATGGAACCCCAGACAAAACTGAGCCTGAAGCTGCAGGCTTATCAGTATCTGAAAACAAAGATCCTGAACTGTGAGTACCGTCCGAACGAGTTTTTGAATGAGCAGAAACTCTGCGCCGAAATGGGAAACATCAGCCGTACCCCCATGCGTGATGCACTGGGCCGGCTCGAGCAGGAAGGACTCATCACCATTCTGCCCAAAAAGGGCCTGATGGTCTCCGGTATCACCGAGGAAGACGTCCACAGCATGTTTGAGATGCGTCTGTTGGTGGAGCCGTATGCCCTGCGTACTTACGGAAACGAGATCCCTCGTGAGCAGCTGGAAGCGTTTGCGGACCTGATGCACAACCCGGAGCGGATCGACGATTTCTGCAAATCGGACGACGACTTCCACGAACTGCTGATGAGCACTCTGCCAAACAAGTATCTGCGTTCGGCTTACGACCGCATCACCGGTCTGAATACCCGTTTCCGCATCATGACCGGCAAGGTGAGCATGATCAACCGGGAGCAGACCTGCGATGAGCATATCCAGATCTTGGATGCGGCTCTCCGGGAGGACTGGAATACCGCTGCCGATGCCCTGCAGCAGCATCTGGAAATTGCCCGTGATAAGGCCGAAGGCGTGATCAAGGTCATTCGGCTTTGGTAATAGCCCTCTCAGTCACCTACGGTGACAGCTCTCCCAAAGGGAGAGCCTTTGGCATATCGGTTTACTTTCTACGATAAACAATAAATGCCGGACCCTGTGGTCTGGATTCACGGCGTCGTACCGGTGAATCTGGACAGCAAGGCCCGGCATTTTGTGTTATAGGTTGTCTAGTTCTTTTTGCAGCTGTGCCAGAGAATCCCGGATGGGAAGTTTCTGCGGACAGACGGCTTCGCACTTGCCGCAGCGGACACAGTGGGTCGCTTTTTCGGCGTCCGGGAAGCGTGCCGTCCACTGCTTTTTGATGGCATCGGGCTGGTTGAACATGCCCAGCTTGTTCCAGATGCTGAAATTGTCCGGAATATCGACACCCATCGGGCAGGGCATACAGTACCGGCATCCGGTGCAGCCGATTTTGATGCGGCTGTGGAGGATGGCGGCGGTCTGCTCGACGGCCTTTTCCTCTTCGGCGTTCAGCGGCTCAAAGTGGTCGAAGGTGTGCAGGTTGTCGTCCAGCTGGTCTTCCGCGCTCATGCCCGAGAGGATGATGTGGACGTTTTTGTGGCTGCCGACCCAGCGCAACGCCCACGAAGCATCGCTTGCGTCCGGGCGCAGAGCTTTCAGTGGAGCTTCGGCGTCCGGCGGAAGGGTCGCCAGCGTGCCGCCCTTGATGGGCTCCATGATGATGAGAGGGATGTCCAGCTCCTCGGTCAGCTGATAGCCGCGGTCGCCGGAAATCTCCTCGGCGCGGTCGTCGGTATCGAGGTAGTTGTATTGCAGCTGACAGAAATCCCACGGCTGGTCGCGGAGGATATGCTCGAATCCGGCAAAGTTGTCGTGGCAGGAAAAGCCCAGATTCCGGATTTTTCCGGCGGCTTTCTGCTCCCACAGCCAGTCGACGATGCCCAGTTCCTTGGCCTGATCGTACCGGGCTTTGTGGAGCGAGTGCATCAGGTAGAAGTCGATGCAGTCCACGCCCAGCCGCTCGAACTGCTCGGCGAAAATGCGCTTGGCGTCGTCAAGGCTCTTGCACTGCCAGAGCGGAAGCTTGGTGGCAAGATAGAAACTCTCTCGCGGCCAGTCGGCGATGACCCGGCCCACGAACGGCTCACTCTGTCCACCGTGATAGGGATAGGCCGTGTCGAAGTAGTTCACCCCGGCATCCCGGGCGGTGTTCAGCAGGGCGGCGGCACGCTCTTCATCAATGGTGCCGTCGGCTTTGGTCGGGAAGCGCATACAGCCGTATCCCAGCAGGGAAGTGTGGGCGGCGTTCTTTTTCCAGTTGCGGTATTCCATACTCTCGTTTGCGGCGGAACTTTGACCCGGTTCCGCCGTTCCTCCTTTTGCTCCAGTATAACACGCTTCCCAGACCGGAGCAAGGATGCAGGATGTCAGCTGTCACTGAAAAAACTGCAAAAAGATTGATTTTGTCACTTATACCTGATAAAATTAAAAAATCGCGTTGAAGATTCGATATAACTGAAATTTTTGCCGCAAAAACGGCAACGTGTGATAGAAACGAGAGGCAGTTCATGAAAGAGATCAAAATCGGAAACATCATCCTGCCGCACCGGGCGGTATTTGGCCCGATGGCAGGATTTACGGACGCACCCTGTCGGCGGCTGATGGCACAGCACGGCGCAGGCTTTACGGTCAGCGAGATGGTGTCCAGCCGCGCGCTGGTCTACCACGACCACAAGACGGTGGGCCTGCTCAAGGCGGAACCCAACGGTGCGCCTTATGGTGTTCAAATTTTCGGCGAGGTGCCGGAAATTATGGGTGAGGCCGCTGCTGCCATCGAGGAATACGACTTCGATTTCCTCGATATCAACATGGGCTGTCCGGCTCCGAAAATCGTCTCGGGCGGCGCAGGCAGCAAGCTGATGCTCGACCCCGACCTCTGCGGAAAGATCGTCGAGCAGGTCAAGGCGCACACCTCCCGGCCTGTTACCGTGAAGATGCGAAAGGGCTGGGATGCCGACCACATCACGGCGGTCGAGTGTGCAAAAGCCTGCGAGCAGGCCGGCGCGGAACTCATCGCTGTTCATGCCCGTACTCGGGAGCAGATGTACACGCCCGGTATTGACCCGGAAATCATTGCGAAAGTCAAGGATGCGGTCAAGGTTCCTGTCCTCGGCAACGGTGATATCCGCTCGGCGGAGGATGCCGTGAAGATGGTCGAACAGACCGGCTGCGACGGTGTGATGATCGCCCGTGCCGCTCTGGGCGACCCGTGGCTGTTTGAGCGTGTGAACGCCGCCCTCGAGGGTCTGCCTGCGCCCAAGGAGCCGAATTTACAGGCCCGGATGAACGCCCTCCGCCGTCAGGTCGAGGAGATGGTGGAACAGAAGGGCGAGTTCGTTGCCATGCCGCAGGCGCGCGCTCAGACGATGCACTATATGAAGGGTCTGAAAGGTGCAGCATCCCTCCGGCGGTACTGCTGTGAGCTGACCCACCTCGAAGATCTTGACGAACTCATTGATGCCGTTTTTGCCGAGCAGCGCAAAGCCGGGCAGGACGACGACACCCGGGAGGTTCCGTTCCCGTAAAAAGAAGACCTTTTTTTCATCCCGGCGGCGTGCTATACTAGACGCAGAACAATAAAATTCTTCCCGGGTGCTGTGCGAGGAAACACCGGGTGGGGAAATGAGGAAATAATGAGTTTTTTGAGTTCGGCACATTCCGCTCAGCCCCGGCTGCTGCGAGGAAAGCCGCAAAATAAATTCTGGCTGACGGTCGGCCTTTGCGCGCTGACGGCGGCGTTGATGTTCCTGCCGTTTTACATTCTTGACGGCGGATTTTTCCACTACGCAGGCGATTTCAACAGCCAGCAGATCAGCTTTTACCGTTACATGAATGGCTTCATCAAGGGGATGGGATACCCGGACGGCCTGACAAGCGTAAACGGCCACAGTCTGCCGACCAATACCTTCTCCTGGGCGACCGACCTCGGCAGCGGCGCGATGAACGCCTACTCGTTCTACCTGTACGGTTCGCCGTTCTTCTGGTTCTCGCTGATCTTTCCACAGCACTGGCTGCCCTACCTGATGGTGCCGCTCCTCGTGCTGAAATTCGCGGTGGCAGGCGGCGGCGCGTACAAGTATTTGCAACGCTACGTCCAGAACCAGAATTACGCGGTGCTGGGTGCCTGCCTGTATGCGTTCTCGGGCTTTTCGGTCTACAACGTTTTCTTCAACCACTTCGTCGATGTCGTGGCCCTCTTCCCGTGGATGCTCTGGGCATTGGATGAAGCCATCTACAACAAGCGGCACGGCCTGTTTGCCTTCTGGGTGGCCGTCAACCTGCTGAACAACTACTTCTTCTTCGCTGGACAGGTGCTGTTCCTCGTCATCTACTTTGTCTGCAAGGTCAGCACCGGCGAGTGCAAGCTGACCCTGAAACTCTTCGGGCATCTGGCCGTGGAAAGTATCCTCGGCGTGGCGATGGGCTGTCTGCTCATCTGGCCGGCCTTCCTGTCGCTGCTGCAAAATCCGCGCACCGTCGACCTGTCCTCTGGCTGGGGCTTCCTGACTTACTCCCACGTCCAGCAGTATCTGGCGATCCTCGTCAGCTGGATCATGCCGCCGGATTCGCCCTATATGACCTCGGTCTGGTCGGAGGGCATCATCAAGTGGACGAGCATGAGTGCCTACCTGCCGCTCTGCAGTCTGGCCGGTGTAATGGCCTACTGGCGCACGAAAAAGGGCGACAGCATGAAGCGCATCGTGGCGACCTGCGCCATCTTCGCGCTGGTGCCGGTGCTGAACAGCGCGTTCTATATGCTCAACTCGAGCTATTATGCGCGCTGGTACTATATGCCGGTGTTGATTTTGTGCGCAATGACCATCAAGGCTTTGGAAGACCCGGAGATCGACCTTGATGCCCCGGCAAAGGGCATCGGCTGGCTGATGCTGGCAACGCTGGTCTTTGCCCTTGTTCCGGTGCTGGACAGCAGCACGGGCGAGTGGTCGCTGGGCGTTCTGAAAAATCCCGGTCAGTATGCAGCGGTGCTGGGCTTCGGTTTGGGCGGCCTGCTGGTCTACCGGTTCATCTGCCAGAAATGGCGCGGCAAAAAGGTCTTCGTCCGGCGTCTGTTGGCGGCAGTGCTGGCCTTCTCCTGCATGTTCGGCATCGTCCATATCGGCATTGGCAAGTTCGGCCAGTGGCATACCGACAGCGACCTTGTGGAGCAGGACACCAACGCGCTGAAACTGAAAAAAGACCTGCCGGAGGGCGACTGGCGCGTGGATACCTATAAGACCCACGACAACCTCGGTCTCTGGCTGGACAAGAGCTGCCTGCAATACTTCGGCAGCACGGCGGCACCCAGCATCCTGAGCTTTTACCCGGCACTGGGTGTCAAGCGCGACGTCCGGAGCGAACCGGATATCACCAACTACGCCCTCCGCGGCCTGCTGAGCGTGAAGTACCTCATCACGACGCCGGAAAACCAGAGCGATTTCGAGAATGAGGCGGATTCCGGCTGGGAGTATTACGACACGCTGGACGGATATGTCCTCTATGAGAACACGAATTACGTTCCGATGGGCTTCACCTACGATTACTATGTCACCGAGGAGACCTATGAGGACAGCATCACCACGACCCGTTCCAACCTGCTCATGCGCGCACTGGTGCTGTCGGATGAGGATGTGGAGACCTACGGCAAGTACCTGACCGAACTGCCCGAGGAAAACCTCTACGACCTCTATTATGAGACTTATGTCAGCGACTGCAACGACCGCCGCGCCAATGCGTGCAGCGAGTTCCAGATGACGAATTCCGGCTTTAGCGCGGAGATCAATCTGGATAGAGACAACCTCGTCTTCTTCGCGGTGCCTTACGACGATGGCTTCACGGCCTACGTCAACGGCGAGGAACGGGAGGTCATCGAGGTCGATAAGGGCCTGATGGCTGTCCTCTGCCCGGCAGGGTACAGCGTCATCGACTTTGTGTATGAGGCGGACGGCCTGAAACTGAGCAAGACCGTGACCCTCATCGCGATACCGGTCTTCGTCCTCTATGTGGGATACTTCAAGTGGAGCGATAAGAAAAAGAAGCGTCACTAAAACTGAATAAACAGAAAGGGAGCGCATCTTCTCCGCCATCGGCAGAGGGATGCGCTCCCTTTTTGTGCGATGATTCAGAACTTACTGAACGTACTCGACGGTATACTCGAAGCCGTACTCTTCCTGCAGCTTCTTGACGTCTGCCTCGCAGTCCTCGATGAAGGTAGGAGCGTAGACAGAAGCACCGTTGTGAGCCTTCTTGTAGTCCTCAACGATCTGCTGCAGCTTTGCCCAGCCCTCGTTTGCCTTGGCCTGATCGACGCTGTCGGGGAAGTTGATGATGAATTCGCGGTGTTTGGGGATACGAGCTTTCATAATAATTCTCCTTGATGACAAGTTTGATTTTTTGATTTATACAGAAGCAGAAATAGAAAACTATTTCAAGCTGCTGGTCGTATAGCAATGGTCGCTGACCTTGGACGCGAGGTCCGGAAGTTTGCGTAATGATAAACTTTATTGGCCAGAGCGAACTGACCCGATTTGCCAAAGGCTCTCCCTTTGGGAGAGCTGTCACCGCAGGTGACTGAGAGGGTTATTAAATTTGAAACACAGCTCTTGCGTTCTCAGCCGTCCGGCGGAAGACTTCCTCGGGCGAAATGCTCTTGACCGAAGCGATATACTCACCGACATAGCGGATGAGGGAGCTGTCGCAGCGTGTGCCGCGGACAGGTTCCGGTGCCATGTAGGGGCAGTCCGTCTCAAGAACGATCTGTTCCAGCGGCAGGGCAGCGATGGCTTTCGCGGCACGCTTGGCACCCTTGAAGGTGCAGGCACCGCCAAAACCGAAGTACAATCCCTGCTTCGCCAGCCAGAGAGCGTCATCGGCACTGCCGGAATAACAGTGGACGATGCCTTTCGGCTGGTACTGCTTCAACAGGGCGTAGACATCGGCGTGTGCCTGCCGGTCGTGAACGATGATGGGCTTGTCCAGTTCGAGGGCGAGTTTGATCTCGGCCTCAAAGAGGGCCAGCTGTGCGTCCTTCGGCACCGGCCAGTGATAATCCAGACCACACTCGCCGACCGCGACCACTTTCGGGTCGTCGTAGTAGGGCGCAAGGGCGCGCATCTCGGCTTCCCAGTCGCCGCCATAGACCGAGACGGTCGGGGCAGGGCCGTCCTCGCCGCAGTCCTCCGCGGCAAGCAGGCTTTCGGGATGGATGCCGATGGCTGCATAGACCCACGGATACCGATGCGCCAGTTCCAGACAGCGCAGTGCATCGCCCGAATGGGTGGCCTGCTCGCAGACGCCGACAACGCCCTTTTCGGGCAGGCTGTCCAGCAGGGCAAAGCGGTCTTCGTCAAAAGCCTTAGAACTGTAATGGGCATGGGTGTCAAAGATAGGGCCTGTCATGCGTTCTCCTTTTTCGGGGCTTTGTTTACCAGCCAGATGCCGACACAGACCAGCGCGAGGGCGGCGAGGTACTGCCACTCGAACAGCGGCTCACCGTTCAGCACTGCGCTGAGCAGGACGTTCACGACCGGATTGACAAGGCCGAACACCGCAATGCGGCTGACCGGATTGTTCTTCATCAGCAAGGCCCACAGGACGTATCCTGCGCCGCAGATGAACGCCAGATAGAGCATGACGACCACGGCCAGCGCGCTCTGCACATGCAGGCTTCCGCCCATCGCAAGGCCGATGAGAAGCAGTGCCAGTCCGCCGATGAACAGGTTGATGAAGCAGACGGCAAAGCTGTCCGCCTTTTTTGTGACCGACTTGTTCCACGGGCCGGACAGGGTGAAGATGACCGTCGCCAGCAGCATGCAGAAGATGCCCCAAGCACTTCCGCTGCCGTGGTTGCCGATGGTCGCCACCAGCACGCCGCCAAAGCCGACCACACAGCCCAACGCCTTGGACGGGGTCATCCGATCGGCGTCGCCGTAGATGAAGTGGGCGAAAATAACGCCGAGGAAGCTCTGGGTGCTGTTCAGGATGCCGCCGAATGCGCCGGTCAGCAGGGCAACGGCAGAATAATAGAAGGCATACTGTGCCGTGGTCTGCCACAGACCCAGCGCGCAGGATTCCAGTGCGACTTTGCCGCGCGGAAACTTTGGGAGCTTGCCTTGTAACAGCACGCTGCCCAGCAGGACGAGAAAACTGCCCAGCATGAACCGGACACCGGCAAAGCAGAGGATGGACGGCGTATTTGCCGAGTCGATGGAGAACAGACGGTAACCCATCTTGATGAAGGGGAACGCTGAGCCCCACAGGCAGTTGCAGAAGATCGCCAGCAGAACGGCCAGAGCCGGCGTGCCGAAGATGCGGTCAAGCTTGTCGGCACGGCTTTGTGTCTTATCCTGCATACGCTTAGTGGATGCGTGCGCCGACCGGGGTGTCGTCGCCGTAGAAAGCGATGGAGCAGCCGCCGTCTGCGGTGTCCGCAGCGAAGATCATGCCCTCGCTGACGTATTTGCCCTTCATCATCGGACGGGGTGCGAGGTTGGCAACGATGCCGATCTTCTTGCCGATGAGGTCTTCCGGTTTGAACCACTTTGCGATGCCGGACAGGATGCAGCGTTCACGCTCGCCGTCGAAGACGGTCAGGTGGAGCAGCTTCTTGCTCTCCTTCAGGTTCTCGCAGGCACGGACTTCGGCGACGCGCAGCTCGACCTTGCAGAAATCATCATAAGAGATCTCTTCCTCGTGGGTGAAATCGACATTGCTCTCCTCAGCGGCAGGAGCGGTCTTTGCCTTCTCTGCCTCTTCCTTGGCCTTGTTTGCGGCCAGAGCAGCAGCCTTGCGCTTCTCATCCTCTTCCTTCAGGTGCGCGATCTCCTTTGCGACGTCGATACGGGGGAACAGAGCATCGCCCTTGTGGACGGTGTAAGCTTCCTGTGCACCGTAGGTGGTCTTGGACAGGTCGAGTGCGGAGGCATCCAGACCCAGCTGCTCCATCATCTTGGGGGCGGTGGAGGGCAGGTAAGCGTTCAGCAGGATGCCGCAGACACGCAGAGCCTCGCACAGGTGGTACAGGACGCTTTCCAGACGCTCCTTGTTGGCCTCGTCCTTTGCCAGAGCCCAGGGCGCAGTCTCGTCGATATACTTGTTGGCGCGCTGGATGACGGCGAAGATCTCCATCAGAGCCTGCGGAATAGTCAGGTTGTCCATGTCGGCGGTGACCTTTGCGGTCAGCTCGTTCACCATGGTCTCCAGCTCGGTGTCGATGGCCTCGGTGCCTGCGACGTTGTGGACGCTGCCGCCGAAGTACTTCTCACACATTGCGACGGTGCGGCTCAGCAGGTTGCCGAGGTCGTTTGCGAGGTCGCTGTTGATGCGGTTGATGAGGGCTTCGTTGGTGAACATGCCATCGTTGCCGAAGGGGATCTCACGCAGCAGGAAATAACGGATGGCGTCGACGCCATAGCGGTCGCACAGGATGACAGGGTCAACGACGTTGCCGACCGACTTGGACATCTTGCCGCCGTTCATCAGCAGCCAGCCGTGGCCGAAGACGCGCTTGGGCAGCGGCAGATCCAGAGCCATCAGCATGGCCGGCCACAGGATGGTGTGGAAGCGCAGGATCTCCTTGCCGACCATGTGCAGGTCGGCCGGCCAGAACTTGTCGTAGTCCTGATACTTCTCGTTGCCGTAGCCCAGCGCGGAGATATAGTTGCTCAGAGCATCGACCCAGACGTACATGGTGTGCTTGGGGTCGAAGGGAACCGGGATGCCCCACTTGACCGAGGTACGGGAAACACAGGTGTCCTGCAGGCCCTGCTTGATGAAGGCGATCATCTCGTTCTTGCGGCTCTCGGGCTGGATGAACTGGGGGTTCTCCTC
>CAKTEM010000021.1 GCA_934548045.1 uncultured Faecalibacterium sp.
TTCACCAAGTCAAAAAGGAAATGATCTTTCCCCACAGCAGATGGAAATTCTTCATGACATAATAAAAGCCTTCGGTTGACAATCGACTTGAGGCATAGTGCGAGTGCAATACAAACGGTTATTTAAGTATGACCCTCAATGCTGGATGCCCAGTGTTGAGGGTCATGTTATTTGCGGCCACACCGATTTCGTTACAAGTTTTCTCTACTTTGATACAAAATCGTGGACTTTGATTGCTTATTGTGCTTTGATGCTATCAATAGTTAATCTAAGAATTAAGGTGGACGTAACAATTTCGTGTCTTTTGTTTTTACATGAAAGGGTGATTCCAATGCAGAGTTGAAGAAACGTATAAACAATATATTATATCAAGTAACGGTATGCGATAATCAGTAAACTTCAAGGAGAATAAATATGAAAGAGATGACTCGCAAAGAATTTCTTAAACTCACGGGTGCAAGTACCGCATTGTTGGCAATGTCCCATATTATCCCCACTTCGGCATATGCAGACACGTCGAAGATAGATGCTCCATCGGCAGGAATGTATATAAGTGAAGTGGTTGATTTAAGCGGCTTGTCGCCTGTCGAACAGGAAAAAATCCTTACCGAACGTAACATCCCATATGATTCGACAATTACATATGAAAAAATTGTTGTCGAAAGACCTGCAGCGCGAGATTCTTATAAGGGAGTTCCATATCGTTTTCAGATAACGTACGGAAATAAACCTGTAAAAAATGAAAGGAGAAGTGTTGTGAGTCCTGCTGCAGCTGCGGTACTAGACAGAGGTGTTAATATTCTGATTGGATTAACAAAACCCTATATTTGGATTCCATTTACAGCTTCTGGGCTAACTCCCTCTCAGATTTTCATTTACAGTGATCCCAGTCAATACGCATCAACAAATATTTATACACATCTGACAATTAGACAATGTGAATTTTATAAGGATTACTCATGGCAGCCAAATGCTTTTTTGGAAAGAGCAACCATTGAGGATACGACTGTAACTTATGCACTGGTAAATCCTAAAACAAAAAGATTTACCTCACAAACTGCAAAGAAGACAGAATATAGAAAAGCTACTCACTATGACAACGATAGCTATATCTTGGAAAAAGCCTACTATTGCTTTGAGCATAATCTTCCGTCTTATAAGGAAAATGCTTGAAAGAAGAATAAAAAATGAAATTCCAAACAAAACTCACATTATGCAAAGCTGTATTCATCTTCATAGCAATAGTCGTATGCGCACTATGGGCATTTGAGTTTCGTATAGCAGCTGTTGTTGTACTTTTGATAGACTATATTTTTGATTTTATAACACGTCGTTGTCCTTTTTGTGGGAAGCACTTTTCAATTGTACTAACAGTGAAAGATCGTTGTCCATTTTGCGGAAAATTATTCGAGTAAATATTTTATGGAAGCAGTGGGTATTCCATGCAGAAATAAATGTGTGTGCTATAAAATGTCAGCCAATTATAGGAAGAGACCTATATTCTCTGTAATGGACAATGGTCAATTATGAAAACTATTGCAAAATGAAAATACGATAGCAATCGTACAAAAACAGAAATCCGGAAACTTTTTTGAGTTATTATGGTTCAAAAAAGTTTCCGGATTTTCTGTAATGCTTTTTGAAGAGCCATTCTGTAACAGCCAATCACATTTCTATGAAAAAAGGTCAATCTTCTAGTCTACCGTGATCGCAACCAAGTGAAAGATAATGTTCGATTTCTCCACTCAGCACAAGCTGGGTATATTCCAAGGGCTTGTTATATAAGTAGCCAGTCCAGTTCTGCTCGCTGTGCCGGGGTGTTGCCATATTCGTCCTCAATGACGATGCAGTCGATGGAAAGAATGGTTCCATCCTCGAATCGGGCTTCCACTCGGTTGATGTCCATGTTGTAGCGGCAGGAAAGCACTTTTTGAGAGCGATTATAGTCAAAATTCTGATTTCGTTTCATTTGAATGGCTCCTTTAATGATTTGATTGTTGATTTTTTGACGAAATGAGATTTTTTTTCTTCTTCTGGAGTCACCCATCCACCCTATGATGTAGCTTTGTTCAGCTCTTGCGGTTGCATGATTGATACCAGCACAGCATCGGGATTCACCGTACAGAGCGAGTGAATCCCTGATGCTGTGCTTTTTTATTTGACACGAGGTGAAATTTTATGCGTCAGCCTGATCATGAGTACGAAGAACGGAGCTTTGGAGATATTCAACGTGCAATTGATTTTGAGAACAGTATGAATGACCTTGAATCGCAATTGTATTACCAGCATCTTTCCCCGAAAGAAGTTGCCCAGCAGGTGCTGAAAGCCACTTGCCAATTTTACGATGCTGACTGGTGCGGTTTAATTCAGGTCGATCTTGATTTGAATTTGTGGACACCATTCTGGTGGTTCAACGCTGGCGCAACAGACAAGACGATGCTTTTAACCGAAGAATATGAATCCGCTGAATTTCTGGATCGGTGGGTACAAACTGTCCGCAAGGGAATTCCAATGGTCGTCCCGGACGCCGAAGCAACAAAAGAAGCCTATCCTGCGGAGTATAACCTGTACCAGCGGCTTGGCATCCGGTCTGTTATTGCCGTTTCCTTGGAGCCGCGCCCAGTCGCTCTGCTTGCCGTCCGGAATCCTAAGCGGTATATTCAGCAGACCAGTATGCTGCGGATTCTGGCCTATGTGCTGCTTGCGTCGTACAACGAACAGAAGATGCTGAACCGGCTCCAGATGGCGTATATTCCCACTTCGATTCAAAGCAGCAAGGACATCTATGTCAGTCTGTTTGGCGAACTGAGCATCAGTACGTCCAAAGGCGTTCTGAAAGAAGCTGACTTTAGCTCTCCAAGCATCAACCGACTGATTTCTTACCTGCTGATTTCCCGTAAAAATGCCATTTCTCCGCAGGAAATCACCCAAACGCTCTGGTCGGATGATTCAGACAATCCAGCCAAGAACGTCAAAGGGCTGGTTTACCGTTTACGCCAGAAGTTCAGTATTATTTCGGATGAACCATTGGTTTTATCCTCCGCATCCGGATATCAGCTCAACCCGGAGCTTCACATTATGACAGATTATCAGCGTTTTGATGAACTTGTATCTTCCGCTGTCAGAGCGTCCTCCGTAATCAACAAAGTGGACATTCTCAAAAATGCTCTTGACCTCTATCATGGGAAGGTCTTGTCCTCCGCAGATGGGGAGCATTGGCTCATTCAGTTTTCCACAAAATACCATCTTTCCTATATGGGTGCTGTCAGTGAACTGCTGAAGCAGCTGGATTCGCTGCATTCTTATGACTTGCTCAATCAGTACGCCATGAAGTCTCTGACCATCGCTCCGGATAATCCGAAAGCATACTGCTGGCTGATCCGCTCCCTGAAAGCACAGGGAATGAATGAACTTGCAACCAACGAGCTGGCCGCAGCAAAGGAACATCTGACTACGGAAGAATACGAGGAAATCCTTGCATTTGGAGCCAATTGGTAAGAATGATTCCTATAACACTTTCGCAACACCTTCATGTGACTTTCATAACACCTAAAATTTTTCAGAAAGGGGCAAAAATGGCTCCATAACACTTTCATAACACCGCCAGATGACTTTCATAACACCGTCGTGTGATATGCTTACAGGGCACGAATCGATGCCCTGTAAGCTGATCGCACGGCGGTTTTCTTTTTTATAGGCTTCGATGCGTCGGAACAAAAACATATCGAAGCCTGAGATGCATTAAAGGCCGAGGATACTTATACCGCTTTCCATTCTCGGATGGAAAACAGTGTCGGTACCCTTTTCTTTAGTGCATCTCTTTTTTGTTGCCAAGAAAAGCCCGCAAGCTGTCACACAGTGAAGTGTCCTCAACCTCCGCATCCGGCGGAAAGGACACTTCATGTTTCTTTTTGCCCATTTTTCGTGGCTGGAACTGGCCGCACGGTATCCCTAGCAACTCCAAGTTTTCGATTTTTTACGATTTATCGAAAATTTGGAGGTTTGCGATGGCTTTTAATAAGGGCTATGAGTTAAAAAAGTTTGAAGCGCACTGGGAAAAGTTGCGAATCGAGTACGCAGCGGCAGGAATGGCTGAGGATGCCATTCAGAAGATGTACGACTATGACCGTCAGCAGTTCAATTCCGAACGCACCCGCATTGAGCGAACGCAGGAGTTCACTGCACCTGCGTATGAAAGCACCGAGGAAGAAGCCTCACCTCTAATGCTGCGCTATCAGGAAGCCATTACCACAACAGATACATACCACGAAACCAAGCGCAGCTTTGCATGGATTGGTGAAATCGAGGATGAGAATCTACTTGCTGCACTTGAGCAACTCTCGGATTCTGACTTAGAACTTATAACTTTGTACGCCTATGAAGAGTATGACACTGTTGAAATTTCTAAACTGTTTGGCACAACAAAGCAAAATATAAGTAAGAAAATCCGTAGAATTACTAATTTTATCAAGAACTTTCAAATCAGGGTTGTCTAAACGGCATTTTCGTCGGCTACCAAGTGAGGGGACAATTTCAAAAAGCGGCTCTTACCGCTGGCAAAACGTCCGCACTCACGAACCTTGAAAATTGAAGAGTTCAGTTGTTCGGTACTCAGATAATGATACTTCCGTAATTCGCGGCCCGGTCAGAATGTAGGCGGGGTGGCTGAGATGCCAATGAAGCGGTACAAATCCGCTGCCGAATGATTCCCCACTCGCAGGGAGCCGAGGGCGAATATGCGAGACCTGAACATATTTTATCAGGAGTGACCGGATGCTGTTTTCGGTCTCCGGTCACTCCTGTTCTTTTACATATTTATCCGCCATTCACTTTTCTAACACGGAGGACTGCTCAAATGGACGAGTTGAATCCTACGGTGCGCGAACAGGAGATCTACGAGGAGATGGAACTGACCCCGGAAATGATTAAGTCCATCCGAACCCTCTGTGCGACCTGTCTGCGGCATTTCGTAGAAGCCAAGGCTTTCAAAATCGCTCTCGTGCCGAGCGCAGACAGGAGTATGGACACCTGCACCGTCTGCCAGACCCGGCGCGGTCACGATTATGTTGTCATGCACCGCTGATGCCGGTGCTTCATTCCAATCATGGGAGGTGATGCTCGTACCGTATAAATAAAACAGCTTTCATATTTTAACAGAAGTCTGCTGCCTAGGAGGTACAGCGGGCTTCTTACATATCCAGATGGAGGTTTCGCAATTGGAATCCACTCTGAAATTCCAACGCGGAGACATCTACTTCGTCCGACTTGACAGCAGCACAGGTTCCGAACAAAACGGAACCCGCCCTGCGGTCATCCTGCAAAACGATGTAGGAAACACCCATTCACCGACTTTGATCGTTGCGACTTTGACAAGTAAGACAGAAAAGAAAGCTGCACAGCCGACTCATTGTCTGGTGGAACCGGAAAAGCTGGAGCCATCCATTGTTCAGGCCGAACAGATCTTCACCATCGACAAGAGCCGTGTCCAGAATTTTGTTGGGCACCTCACCCCGGAAGAAATGAGCCGGGTCGATGATGCCGTAAAGATCAGCCTTGCCCTGAACCCGATGGGGAGTATCCAGAAGCTCAAACCTATCATCCGCTCTGCAGCGGCTTACGCGCCGCCTGAAGTGGTTGACGGTAAGCCGCCCGTTTATCCCTATACGCCCATCAAATCCGATTTTGAGGACGCAGAGACGGTCGAAGAAATGATGTTATACACCGAACTGCAATCCGCTGTTCATGCCATGATCCAGCGGCTCGAATACAGCTTCACCTTTAATCCCAGCCTGCTCACCAGCCCGAAGCGTAAGAAGCAGGTGGCTGAGATTCTGACTGAAGCCGAAAAATACATTTGGCGAATCAAGGAGGAAATGCGATGCGCCTGAAAAACGACACGAACAATTTTGCCGCTTCTTTCAATATCACCCCGCCTTACCAGATGCTGGTGCTTCACAGCAAGATGCTGATTTATCCCCGTGAACTTTATCAGCGGGGCGTACAGCGCAAACGGGTGGAAATGATTGCTGCGGACTTCAACGAATATGTTGCGAACGAACCGAAGGTCAGTTTCCGCAACGGTAAGTATTATGTGGTGGACGGTCAGCACACTATCGAGGGGCGCATCCTCCGTAACGGCGGCAAAGACCTGCCGATTCTCTGTAAGGTCTACACCGGCCTGACGATGGAGCAGGAAGCCCTGTTCTTTGCTGAACAGAACGGTCACTCCGCACCGCTTACTGCTGGCATCAAGCTGCGCGCCAAGGTCGTGGGCGGCGATGCACCTTCCAAAGCATTTCTCGCAGCCACCAACCGGGTTGGTCTGGCGTTCAACTATGACAGCCTGCAGCTGAGCGACTACCGCATCAGCTGTGTGGGCACCGCTCTCAAGCTGTACAACCAGATGGGCGAAAAAATCTACTGCGAATCCCTGCGGCTGATCGTCGCCGCATGGGAGGGTAAGCCTGATTCATTCCGGGCATCTGTCCTGCGGGGCGTGATGCACTTCGTAGAACTGTATCACGGTGAGTTCAGCGAGGAACGGCTCATCCGTGCGCTGGGCAACGTCCATCCTATGGAGATCTACCGTGTCGGCAGGGATAATCCCGCCAAGCTGCCCGGATGGAAGAAATACGTTTTCCCCATCTACATGGCCTACAACGGCAAAGGTCGCAAGGACGCTCTGTCGATGAAGTTCTAAAACATATTCTCTCTGCCAAGGGGCATCTGCAAGCTGCGGATGTCCCTTGTTACATATTGAAAATTACAATATATAGGAGTGATGATACAATGGTCGATAAGTTTTCGCAGGTCGCTGGCAACGTTCCGGTGACCAATAACGACCCGAATCGCCGATATACCGTTATCAATGGCTATCCTGTCGTCCTCAATTTTGCAAAAGAACCCAATCCGGGTGTCTTTGAGCGTGTCCGTGACATCCTGCTCGCCACCAGCTATACCAAAAAGACCAGCTGACATCGTGGACGAGGACAAAAGAACGCGCTATACTGAGGATGGCAGTGGTATTCGGAGCAATCCATGAACCACGACCAACCGTTCTTTGATAACCGAATATCGTTCATCCTCGCTTTTATAGCGAAAGTGAGGAACCCCCTATGACTGAAAATAAAAACCGTGTCTGCTGCCTGTACCGTGTTTCCACCGATAAGCAGGTGGATTTCAACTCGAACCATGAAGCAGACCTTCCCATGCAGCGCAAGGCGTGTCACAAATTTGCCGAAGCAAAGGGCTGGGTCATCGTCCATGAAGAACAAGAAGAAGGCGTGTCTGGCCACAAAGTCCGCGCAGAAGCCCGTGACAAGCTGCAAATCATCAAGGAATACGCCCGAAAGGGCAAATTTGATATTCTGCTGGTGTTCATGTTCGACCGTATCGGACGCATCGCAGATGAAACGCCATTTGTCGTAGAATGGTTTGTACGAAACGGCATCCGGGTATGGAGTACCCAAGAGGGTGAGCAGCGATTCGACAACCACACTGACAAATTGCTGAACTATATCCGCTTCTGGCAGGCAGACGGCGAAAGCGAAAAAACTTCTGTCCGTACCCGTACCAGCCTGCGGCAGCTTGTGGAAGAAGGACACTTCAAGGGCGGCAGTGCGCCGTATGGTTATGACCTTGTGAAAAGTGGCCGCATCAACAAGCGCAAGCACGAACTCTACGAACTGCATATCAACGAGCAGGAAGCCGAAATCGTTCGGCTGATCTTCGATAAATATGTATACGAGGGTTACGGCGCACAGCGGATTGCCACCTATCTGAACAATGCTGGATACCGTGCCCGCTCTGGAAAGTGCTGGCATCCGGGCAGCTTGCGAGGAATGGTCGGCAACCTGACCTACATGGGCGTTCTCCGCTGCGGAGATGCCCGCTCCGAATTGATGCCCGAACTCCAGATCATCCCGCAGGAGGAGTTTGAAGCTGCACAGCGTATCCGGGAAGATCGCTCTGCCCACGCAGCGGAAGAAGCCGAACACCATGTTCCTCTTCGTACCCGTGGACAGGCATTGCTTTCCAATAACGTTTACTGCGGCCACTGTGGTGCAAGGCTCGCCCTGACGACCAGCCGGAAATGGCGTAAGCTCTCCGATGGTACTCTGGACGATACGCTCCGCATTCGCTACACCTGCTACGGAAAACTCCGCAAGCAGACGGATTGCACCGGGCAGACCGGCTACACTATGCACATTCTGGATGAGATCATCGACAAGATGGTTCGCCAGATTTTCTCCCGCTTGAGAGGTATCCCAAAAGAGCAGCTTATCACCAGCCGCTATGCGAAGGAAACTGCGGAGCGCAAGAACCATCTGCAAGCCCTTCAAGCAGAACGCGACAAGGCCGAAAAAGACTTGCTCGCCTTAAAAACTGAGATTCTGGCTGTAATCAAAGGGGAGAGTGCTTTTCCGAAAGACACTCTTGCCGAGATGATCGCAGCACAGGAAAAGAAGCACACGGAGTTGGACACTCTGTGTGAAGAAGCCAGTGCAGAACTGGAGCGAAACGCTGAATTGATGGCAAATGTATCGCAGCTGTACGAAGAATTGATCTCTTACGCAGACCTGTACGATAGTGCCAGCTTTGAAGCAAAAAAGATGATCGTCAGCCAGCTTATCCGCAGGGTAGAAGTTTATCGCGGATACCAAATCCATGTGGACTTCAACTTTGATCTTGCACAGTATTTGGAGAATAGCGATGAACTTGCTTGCTGACAAACACAAAAACACCGTTGACTTCGATTTGAAATCAACGGTGTTTGTAACTCTTATTTGAGCCAATGGTGGAGAATACCGGGATCGAACCGGTGACCTCTTGCATGCCATGCAAGCGCTCTCCCAGCTGAGCTAATCCCCCATAATTTTCCAGAAGTAGAAACCTCTGGAAAAGAGATACTCAAACAAGAAACGTTTTATGAAGTTCAGTCGTGGGGGTGCGTGAGCGCACTGCTTGGGCTCCCAGCTGAGCTAATCCCCCATGAACTAACGTCATTGCCTGACGACGTTAGTTATTATACCAGCCAACCCGGAGGTTGTCAAGCGTTTTTCTGCAATTTCCGAAAAAATCGAAAAATGCTTATTTCTGGTGCTTCTGGCCGAAGCGGTACTCCTTGCCCTCACGGATGCGCTGGATATTGGAGCGGTGCATATAGATGACCATACCGCCCATGATGAGCGCGCCGACCACGCAGACGACCATATCACCAGTGGCGACATGGCGAATCATGCAATAAATCAAGGTGAGGATGGGATACGCCACTGCCATCGTCACGCTGCCCAGCGAGACCATGCCGGTCGGGATGAGGCAGACAAGGAAGATGAGAGCCAGAAACGGCAGCAGGATGGGCTGAATCGCGAGGATGGCACCGCCTGCCACGAGGACGCCCTTGCCGCCCTTGAAACCGAAGTAGAGGGGCTTCAGATGGCCGATGACCGCGAGGATAGCGGCCAGATACACGCCCAGATAGGACGAAACGGTTGCGCCCTCGGGCAGATAGCCGAACAGCCAGCGGCCGATGCAGACCGCAATGACACCCTTGAGGACATCGCCGGTGGCGGTCAGAGCTGCCGCCTTTTTGCCAAAGGTGCGGAGCATGTTCGTCATGCCGGCCGCGCCGCTGCCGTGGTTGCGGACATCGTCGTGATAGAGATACTTGCTGATAAGGATGCCGGTATCGACGCTTCCCAGAAGGTAAGCCTGCGCTGCCGTTGCGAGGACGATAAAAATCGTCAGCATGAAACAGACGCCTCCTTCTTATACATCCTTCGCGCGGACTTCGCCAGCACCGCGCTCACGGATCACCAGACGGATCGGCGTATGCTCCAGACCAAAGTTCTCGCGGATCTGGTTGATGAGATACCGCTGATAGCTGAAGTGGAACAGCTGCTTCGAGTTGACGAAGGCAACGAACGTCGGCGGACGGGTCGAAGCCTGAGTCAGATAGAAGATCTTCAGGCGGCGGCCCTTATCGGAGGGCGGCTGCATCCGGGCAGTTGCACGGGCCAGCATCTCGTTCAGGACGCCGGTCGGCACACGCGCGCCGTTCTGGGCATCCACATCACGGATGAGCTGCATCAGCTTATTGACGTTGTAGCCCGTCTGTGCGGAGATGAAGATGATGGGTGCATAGCCCATGAAGCTGAAGCACTCGGCATAACCGCGACGCTGCAGCTCCATCGTGTTGGTCTCCTTGCCCTCGACGGCATCCCACTTATTGACAACAATAATGCAGGCCTTGCCCTGATCGTGGGCGTAACCGGCCACCTTGCTGTCCTGCTCGGTGAAGCCAACGGTAGCATCGACCAGAATCAATGCAACACGGCTGCGCTCGACAGCGGCCAGTGCGCGGACGACCATATAACGCTCGAGGCCATCGGTGATGTTGCTGCGCTTGCGCAGGCCGGCGGTATCGGTAAAGATAAACTTGCCGTAGGCATTGTCCACTGGGGTATCAATGGCATCACGGGTGGTGCCGGCCTCGTTCGCGACGATCATGCGGTTCTCGCCGAGGATACGGTTGGTCAGGCTGGACTTGCCGACATTCGGGCGGCCGATGATGGCGACCGGGATGCGGTCTTCCTCCACGACGGTATCACTGAAGTCGAGGTGGGCGCAGACAGCGTCCAGCAGGTCGCCGGTGCCGTGGCCGTGGACAGACGAGATACCCATCACCTCATCAAAGCCGAGGTTGTAGAACTCATACAGCTCCATCGGGGTCTGGCCGACGTTATCGCACTTGTTGACAGCCAGAATGACCGGCTTGTGGCTGCGGCGGAGCATGTGCGCGACATCCTCATCGGCGGCGGTCAGGCCGTCATGGACGTCAACGACCATGATGATGCAGTCTGCGGTGTCGATGGCAATCTGAGCCTGCTCACGCATGTGGGCCAGAATACCCTCGGTGGCCTTCGGCTCAATACCGCCGGTATCCACCAGCAGGAATTCGTGGCCGCTCCACTCGCAGTTTGCAAAGATGCGGTCACGGGTGATGCCCGGCGTATCCTCAACGATCGCCAGACGCTGACCGCAGAGTTTATTGAACAGGGTGGACTTGCCGACATTGGGGCGGCCCACAACTGCTACGATCGGTTTGCTCATGGGGGTTCCTCCTTTCACAAAGGGGTTCAAATAAAAAGCCTTAATGTCTCCGGCGCGAGATGTGCAGGCCGCTGCGGAGCAGTGCCTTTGCCTCCTCGCCGCCGCTGGTGGGCAGAACTTCGACCTTCACGCCCAGCGTTTCGGCCAGCTGCTCAATGGTGACATCATCGAGAAAGACGTCCTTCTCCTCACGAAGCATGACGGCAGGAACGCCCAGCGTTCCGCTCGTCAGCTTGCCCTTGCACTGGTCGATGATATCCGTCGCAGTCACAAGGCCGGCGACGCCGACGTTTCCGCCGAAGAAGTTGTTCTTGATGGGATGCACGGTGACCTCGATCATCGGGTACTGGCGGTGCAGCTCCGTCATCATCTTCTCAATGAGAGGTGCTGCCATCGTGCCGGTGACGACATCGAGTTTCTTGCTGCCATAAATGCGGTGCGGCTTTTCCAGCTCATCGAGGAACTCGCCCTCATAGAGCCGCATCATGCCGACGCCGTTTTCCAGCTGGTCAAAGTCCTCGTAGAACTCTGCCGGTGGGATGGGCCGCTCCGCCTTGAGATACCATTCATCGCTGGGATAGATGATCCGCTTGCCGTGCCGTTTCTTGCACTCGTCGCCGAACTCTTCCATGATATCGATGACTGCCGCACTCGTCTCCTTATCAAAGGGGACCTGCGGATACAGGTTCTTGCGGTAGTCGGTCACGCCGCAGGGAACGGCGGCGATGCTCTGCACCATCGGGGTGAGTTCCAGCAGGTCGGACAGCGTCCGGCGAAGCTCGTCGCCGTCGTTGACGCCGCGGCAGAGGACCAGCTGACAGTTGACCGCGATGCCGCCCTCGACCAGCCTGGGCAGGTACTTGAGGACTTCGCCGCCCCGTCGGTTCGCCAGCATCCGGACACGAAGCTGTGGGTTGGTGGTGTGGACGGAGATGTTGATGGGCGAAATGTGCATCTTGATGATGCGGTCGATCTCGTGGTCCTGCATGTTCGTCATGGTGATGTAGTTGCCGAACAGGAAGCTCAGACGCTCATCATCATCTTTAAAGTACAGGCTCTCTCTCATTCCCGGAGGGAGCTGGTCGATAAAGCAGAACATGCAGTGGTTGGAGCAGGAATGTTTCTTGTCGCCCAGATAGGTCGAGAAGTCGCAGCCGAACGGCCCACGCGCTTCCCGGTGGACATCCCACTCCCGGATGCCGTCGGCGACCTTCGCTTTCAGATGAAAGCTCTTGCTGTCGGTATAGAAATCGTAGTCCAGCGAGTCGTTCAGCTGGTTTTCATCAACGCTCAGCAGCTCGTCGCCCGGCATAAGACCAAGGGCTTCGGCCTCACTGCCGGCCTCGATGCGTTCGATTTTGATACTCAAGCTTTCACCTTCTTTTTGTTTTCAGACAGAACAAGAAGGGGAAGGCGTGCGCCCTCCCCTTCTGTACATAACACCAATTATGCCACCAATTCCGCGCAAATTAGGCCTTCTTGATGACTTCCTCGCCCTTGTAGTAACCGCAGTTGCCACATGCCTGGTGGGGGAGCTTCAGAGAGCCGCAGTTGCTGCACTTGACCAGTGCAGGGGCCTCCAGCTTCCAAACATTGCTGCGACGCTTGTCGCGGCGGGCCTTGGAAAGATGTCTCTTAGGTACTGCCATATTTTTGCACCTCCTTGATGGGTTTCTCAGTTAAGCAGTGATTTGAGGATCGCGAGCCTTGCGTCTGTGGGAGTGGCTTCATCCTCCTGTGGAGGACAGACACATTCTGCCCTCTTTTTCCCACACCGGGGACACAATCCCGGGCAGTCGGCACTGCAGAGCAGCACCGTAGGGATCTGGAACATGAATTCCTGATTCAGCCATTCATCCACATCCAGATGGCCTTTTTCGTCGAGCGGCAGGTCGAAATCCGGATCATCGAGATCCCGTTCCTTTGCCGTCCACTCCGTGTCGACCGTCTCTTCCCGTTCTACCGGGTCAAGGCAGCGAGCGCACTCTCCGTGTACTAACGCCGTTGCCCGCAGGGTCATCCGGACTTCCTCACCGTCGGTCTCTGCATCAAAGCAGGCCGTCACCGGCTGTTCGATCCGCGCCCCGGCAAAATCCTTTGCAGACAAATCACACTGAAACTCTGCATGGTAAGGTTGCTTGCCAGTGGCGATAAACTTTCTCAGGTCAAATTGCATAGTACACCTCATAAAAGGCTGCTTTGTTAGTATAACGCCAACCCAGCCCTTTGTCAACACCAAAACAGGCAGAAAACCGAAAAAATTTCTTTTTGCCGGTTTCCTGCCCGTTTGGGATGGATTTTCAGGAATTTTTTCAGAAATTTACAGGTACTTCTTCACGTTGTGGGGCAGAGCAGCTTCGTCTGCACTGACAGTGACAGTGATCTTGACGGAATCACCGGCAGCAGCAGCCATCTCGTCCAGAACGACGCCCAGACGGTTGATGTCGTGATCCAGCACCTTCAGGATGCCGTCGATGTACAGATCGGTGATATCATAGTTGCTTGCCAGCAGGCCAGCGACAAAGCCGTACAGCATTTCGCCACCGGAGACCTTGTACTCGTCGAGGTCGATCAGGCGAGCAGCCGGAGCGATATCATAGGTAAGCTTCATGCCCTTCTCAACAACAACGACGTTGCCCTTGGTGTTCTTGACCGAATCATTGATCATGTCGATCATAGCCTTGGTCTTACCGGAACCCTTTGCGCCAACAATCAGTTTAATCATAGTTCTGTCCTCCTGTATTTTCCACGCCTTGCGGCGGAAGATCTTTTTTTCTTACTTCAGCTTTGCTTCCAGCTCAGCGGTCAGGTTCTCGTAACCCGGCTTGCCCAGCAGAGCAAACATGTTCTTCTTATAGCTTTCGACGCCCGGCTGGTTGAACGGGTTGACGCTCAGCAGATAGCCGCTGCATGCGCATGCACGCCAGAAGAAGTAGATGAGGTAGCCCACATTATATGCGGTCAGGTCGTCCAGCTCGATCAGGACTTCCGGCACGCCGCCGTCGGTGTGAGCGAGGATGGTGCCTTCCATTGCCTTGCGGTTGACAACGCTCATGTTCTGGTCAGCGAGGAAGTTCAGGCCGTCGAAGTTGCCCTCCAGCTTTTCGATGAAGAGATCCTGTGCCGGCTTCTTGACGTCGACGATGGTCTCGAACATGATACGGGAGCCTTCCTGGATGAACTGACCCATCGAGTGCAGGTCGGTGGAGAAGATGCAGCTTGCCGGGAACAGGCCCTTGTTGTCCTTGCCCTCGCTCTCGCCGAACAGCTGCTTGTACCACTCGTTCATGAGGGTGAAGTTCGGCTCGTAGCACTCCAGAATCTCAACGCTCTTGCCCTTGCGGTACAGGATGTTACGGATGGCTGCATACTTGTAAGCATCGTTGTCGGGGCTGAGAACGGAGAAACGCTCCATAGCATCTGCTGCGCCCTTCATCAGCTCGTCGATGTCGATACCGGCAGCTGCGATGGGCAGTAGGCCGACAGCGGACAGGACGGAGTAACGGCCGCCGACATCATCGGGAACGACGAAGGTGGGCCAGCCCTGTGCGTCAGCCAGCTGCTTCAGGGTTCCGCGTGCGCGGTCAGTGGTAGCATAGATGCGCTTGTTGGCCTCTTCGACGCCCATCTCATCTTCCAGCAGCTTGCGCAGGACGCGGAATGCCAGAGAAGTCTCGGTGGTGGTGCCGGACTTGGAGATGACATTGATGGAGAACTTCTTGCCCTTGCACAGAGCGATGATATCGTTCAGGTAGGTGGGGCTGATGCTGTTGCCGCAGAAGTAGATCTTCGGGCCATTGTCCAGCTCGTTGTGATACAGACCCTTGACCGCCTCAACGACAGCGCGTGCGCCGAGGTAGCTGCCGCCGATGCCGGCGACGACCAGAACCTCGGAATCCTCACGGATCTTTGCAGCGGCTTCCTTGATGCGTGCAAACTCTTCCTTATCGTAATCACGAGGCAGATACATCCAGCCCAGGAAATCGTTGCCGGGGCCATTCTTGGCTTCCAGCTGTTTATGAGCGGCCTCTACCTGAGGGTAGATTGCCTGATACTCTTCTTCGTTGATGAAGCTGGAAAGGTGCTTCGTATTCAGAACAAGACTCATTTTATCAGAACCTCCAAACATTTTTCGGGCCTCTTGCCCAGCGAGGATGTTTCTATGGTATAAGTGTACCGTTCCCACCGGGCAAAGTCAAGGCCAAAATCTCTGGTTTTCATACAATTTTAATGATAATCTTTTGGTGCATCTGGTATCTTTTGTTCAGCCGTCCAAGGCACTTTTCGGACCGCCGTCTGATTTTATTTCGGTAATGTGTTTCTTTTAACAAACCAGACTTTCCCACAGCAGCCGGAGTGCGGAGTCAAAAGTCAATTTTGGTGCATCTGCGGCAGCTCTCACTTCAAATTCATTCACCAGTGCATCCCCGTCATAAATTGAGACTTTTCCTACGGTCTGCCCCTGTTCGACCGGTGCGGTCAGCTCTTCGGGCAGGGTCAATTCCGTCCGCAGGGTATCGCCGCTCCCCTTTTTCCGCAGGATCGTTTCCGGCATCGCCGCGTAATCCAGCGGCACAAAGCCCTCTGCACTCCCCTTCACGTCGAGCTGCAAGGGCCGGTCGGTCAGCTCCGGCAATGGAGCTGCCTCGTAGGTCGCAAAGCCATAATCCAGCAGGGTGGTCGCCGCATTGAATCGGTCCGCGCTGGACGGCGCACCCAGAACCACAGCGATGAGTTTCAGTCCATCCCGGGTCGCACTGGCGGAGATGCAGACCCCTGCGCCGCTGGTCGTGCCAGTTTTAAGGCCGGTGATACCGTTATACCGCTTGAGCAGCTTGTTCGTGTTCACGAGCTGGGTCTGTCCGTTCCGCAGGCTGTCCGTCCAGATGCCGGTATAGTGCAGCACCTCCGGGTGGTTGTTCAGCATATAGCAGCTGATGGTCGCCACATCCCGGGCGGTGGAGAGATGGCCTTCGGTGTCCAGTCCACAGGCATTGTGGAAGGTCGTATGCTCCATCCCAAGCTTCTTTGCCCGGGCGTTCATCTGCTCCACAAAGATCGGTTCACTGCCGCCGACCAGTTCTGCGACGGCAACAGCGGCGTCATTGGCCGAGGAAACACAGATTGCTTTTATCATCTCGTCCAGTGTGAACTGTTCCCCCGGCTCGAGCCAGATCTGACTGCCGCCCATATTATAGGCGTGTTCGCTGACCGGCACCAGCGTGTCCATCGTCAGCTTTCCCTCCTGCACGGCCTCGAAGGTCAGCAGCAGGGTCATCACCTTTGTAATGGATGCAATGGGCATCTCCTCGTCCGGGTTCTTCTCATACAGCACCCGTCCGCTCTCCTGCTCCACCAGCACCGCCGCCCGGCAGTTCAGCTGTAAGGACGGCTGGTCGGCTACGGTCGGAGGAGCCTCGGTTCTGTTCAGGGTCGGTATCGCCGTCCGCGTCTCGGCCTTTGCCCCATCCGGTGCCAGCACCGCGCGCAGTCCGAACCCCTGTGCCGACCCGAACGCCAGCGCGAACAGCCAGAAGCAGAGTGCAGCTGCGCAGAACGCCGCAAATCTTCTCCGTTCCATCTCTCCTACCTCCCTGCATCGTCACAAAAAATCTCTGGTTGCAGTCTATGCAGGGCCAAGGCGCAAAATGACCCTTTTCCAATGAAAAAGAATCTGGTATAATAAGATTTTGTAAGCTTTTTTCCAAATCGAAAGGAATCCCCTCATGCGAGTTTGTTTTTATACCCTTGGCTGCAAGGTCAATTTAAATGAGACCGGCGCGCTGGAGCAGATGTTCCGCTCCGCCGGGTTCACCATCGCGCAGGAAGGCGAAGAGGCTGACGTCTTTGTCGTCAACAGCTGCACCGTCACCAACTTCGGCGACCAGAAGAGCCGCAAGTGGCTCCGCCGGGCCAAGCGCGAGAATCCCGGCGCGGTCACCGTCCTGACCGGCTGCTATCCGCAGGCCTTCCCGGAAGAGGCCGCCCAGTTCATGGAGGCCGACCTCGTCTGCGGCAACGGCGACCGGAAAGCCATCCTCGACAATGTGATGAAGCTGCTGGACGGCCACGAGCGCATCGTCGCCATCACCCCCCACGCACGGGGCGAGCGGTTCGAGGAGCTGCCGGTCGAACGCTTCGAGACCCATACGCGCGCGTTCATTAAAGTAGAGGACGGATGCAACCGTCAGTGTGCTTACTGCGTCATCCCTCGCGCACGCGGCCCGGTGCGGAGCCGTGTCGAAGAAAGCATCCTGAATGAGCTGCGTCAGCTTGCCGCGTCCGGCTACCGGGAGGTCGTGCTGAGCGCGATCTCTCTGCCGAGCTACGGTCTGGACACCGGCACGAATCTCGTGGAGCTGGTGGAACACTGCGCTGAGGTCGAGGGCATCGAGCGCATCCGTCTGGGCAGTCTTGACCCCGACATGCTGACCCCTGAGTTCATCACCCGGCTGGCCGCTGTGGACAAGCTCTGTCCGCAGTTCCACCTGAGCCTGCAGAGCGGCTGTTCCTCAACTCTCCGCCGGATGCGCCGTGTCTACACCGCCGAGCAATACGCCGAGGTCGTTGCGCAGATCCGCGCCGCCTACGGTGAGCGTCCGGTCAGCTTTACCACCGACTGCATCTGCGGTTTCCCGGGCGAGACGGTGGCCGACTTTGAGGAGAGCTGCGAATTTTTGAAGAAGATCGGCTTCCTGAAAGTCCATGTCTTCCCCTACTCCCGTCGGAGCGGCACGCCTGCCTACGATTTCCCGGATCAGGTGCATGAGCGTGAGAAGCAGGAGCGGAGCCGGACGATGAACGCCATTGCCGAGGAAGTCCGCCGGGAAGTCCTCGCCACTTACGAAGGCACCGAGGACGATGTCCTGTTGGAAACGCCGCTGTCTGAGACGCTGTTCACCGGTTACACCCGGCTGTACATCCCGGTCGTTGTCTTAGCTCCCGGCCACAAGAGCGGCGAGATCATTCACGTCCGTCTGGGTCAGTACGACGGCGAGCGTGTCCGCGCGCAGCTCTGTCAAGGCTAACGGAATCGGTTTCGTTTTTTAGGTGAAACGTTTTCACCTGCTGCATATTGTGAATTGTATAACAAATTTTAAGGTTTGGTCTTTTCAGACGTTTTTGTTTGTGCTACAATAAAAGTGGATTATTCGGGTCGGCGCATCGTTTGCAGCGATGCGGTACCACCGCCCGATGCAAGCACCGCAGCGTACCAGAGCCGGGAAAAGGCTCCTGCGGTCATTGTGTTCTGTTGTTTCAAATACAAGGAGAGATTGGAATGAGTTTTAGAGGAATCAACACGACGGTCATCCAGATCCGCCGCCAAGTGTTCACCGAGGTTGCGCGGATGGCCTATGCAAACGTCAAGGGCGAGCAGGCAAACCACCTGATGCGCAAGATCCCTTATACCATTATCCCGGGTGAAGAGGGCAAGCTCCGCAAGGACATCTTCCTCGAGCGCGCCATCGTTGAGGAGCGCGTCCGTCTGGCAATGGGTCTGCCCACTCGCCGCATGGACGAGCATAACAGTGTCGTCTCCGGCCTGGAAGATGCTTCCATCGCCGATAAGTATTATGATCCCCCTCTGGTGAACGTCATCAAGTTCGCCTGCAACCGCTGCCCCGAAAAGCTGGTCAAGGTCTCCGACCTGTGCCAGGGCTGTCTGGCTCATCCCTGTATGGAAGTCTGCCCCAAGAAGGCGATCACCTGGGAGAGCGGCCGTTCCACCATCGATCAGGAGAAGTGCATCAAGTGCGGCCGCTGTGCGACCGTCTGCCCCTACAACGCCATCGTCAAGACCGAGCGTCCCTGCGCCGTTGCCTGCGGCATGGGTGCTATCCACTCCGATGAGCTGGGCCGTGCCGAGATTGATTACAGCAAGTGCGTTTCCTGTGGTCAGTGCCTCGTTAACTGCCCGTTCGGTGCTATCGCCGACAAGGGTCAGATCTATCAGCTGATCCAGGGCTTCAACCGTGGCGACCGCATCTATGCTCTGGTCGCTCCGGCTTTCGTCAACCAGTTCCCGGCTCTGGCTTCCACCGGCAAGCTCAAGGCTGCGCTGAAGGCCGTCGGCTTCTACGACGTCATCGAGGTCGCCATCGGTGCTGACCTGTGTACCGTCGATGAGGCACACGACTTCCTCGAGGAAGTTCCCGAGAAGCTGAACTTCATGGCAACTTCCTGCTGCCCGGCATGGAGCATGATGGCAAAGACCGCTTTCCCGGCTCTGGCAAAGAACATCTCCATGACCATGACCCCGATGGTCTTCACCGCTCGTATGATGAAGCAGAAGGACCCCACCGCCCGTATGTGCTTCATCGGACCCTGCGCCGCAAAGAAGCTGGAAGCTTCTCGCCGCACCGTCCGCAGTGACGTCGACTTCGTTTTGACCTTCGAGGAGCTGGCCGGCATCATGGAGGGCAAGGATCTCGACTTCGATTCTCTGGAGGTCGATCCCAACGAGGCAGCTCTCTGCTCCGCTTCCGGTGCAGGCCGCGGCTTTGCACAGTCCGGCGGCGTCGCAAAGGCTGTCGCCGACAAGATCAAGGAATGGCACCCCGATATGGATGTCAAGATCGCATCCGCACAGGGTCTGGCCGAGTGCAAGAAGCTGCTGATGCTCGCCAAGGCTGGCAAGTACAACGGCTACCTGCTGGAAGGCATGGGCTGCCCGGGCGGCTGCATCGGCGGCGCAGGCACCATCGCCGACCCGGCTCGTACCGCTGTTCAGCTGAACAAGTACATCAAGGATGCTCCGTTCCAGGATCCCGAGCAGAGCCCCTTCATGGACGAGATCCACGTCCTGAAGGATGACCCCAACTTTGAGGTCTGATGCCGTTCTGATTTAACAGTTTAGAACATTCCGCCGCTTTTCACCGGTTCCGGTCGAGAAGCGGCGGTTTTTGTTGTCTCGGTCTTCATCTTCACAGTTTATCATGTTGACGTTGAGTAATTTTTGTAAATCTTTCATGAAGGCAATTGACATTTTTCAGTAGTTATGCTACCTTTGTCTCGACAAACCCGGAGTCTGCGTTCGGGCAGGCTCGTTACAGAGGTCGCATTGCGGCAGGAAAGGCTGAAATCTATATGACAAATACATTCAAACGCACCGGCGCGGCAGTCATCTCTCTGGTACTGCTGTGCATGTTGACCCTCAGCGCGATGGCAGCGACCAAGCTGACCGTCGGCGTCAAGTTCTGGAAAGAGAAATCTGATAAAGAGTCCATGGCAAACACCGGCATCGACTCTGACCGTGAGGCCACCCTCACCCGGCAGTCCAACGGCACCTACACCCTGTCTCTGCCCATCAAGCAGGTCTCCAAGATGGGTGTCACCGGTTCTTTGACCGGCTTCACCATCGGCGACATGACCTATGACGGCGTGACGAGCGGCGACCTTGAGAAAGGCACCGCAGTCCTCACCATCAAGAACCTGCCGGCTTCCGTCCTGACCGGCAGCGATGTGAACAAATCCCTGCTCGTCACCTGCAACATCCAGATGGACATGAGCATCCTCGGCGAACTCAACACCTCCGCCCGGATGTGCATCTGGGTCAAATAAGCACTACGCAGACTGAGAGCCGCCCGGCGTGGGCGGCTCTTTTTGTTTACATATCCAGTTTCTTTTCCACGAAATCGCCGACCATCTCATCCAGCTGGCAGATGGCCTTTTCCGCACCCTTTGCCAGCTTCCGGGCCGTGCGCTTGGCCTGACGGGGATTCTGGGTCACCATCATCGTGCTTGCCATCCCCAGAGCCGCACCTGCCGCCATTCCCAGCAGAACACCGCTGGCCGAACTCGATTTATGCTCGTTTCTCATAAAATATCTCCTTTCGCTGCTCAGAGTTTAAAAATTTTCGGGTCGATATCCCTAGTATTTCCGACAAAGAATCCACTATACGCTTTTTTTACGCAGGAAAATGTGGTATACTGTATAAGTATGCTGATAAAATTGGGTCGTTCTGCCCGGATTTTATGGCACATTCTGCGAAGGAGGCCACTTTTTTTGCTGAAACATAACGAACCGAAAAAAGTTCTCTGCATCCACGATCTGTCCGGCGTCGGTCGGTGCAGCCTTTCCGTCATCCTGTCGGTCTTGTCGGTCATGGGCGTCCAGCCCGTTGCCCTGCCGACGGTCGTTCTCTCGACCCACACCGGCGGTTTTGGCACCCCTGCCCGGATGGACGGCTGCGCTTACGGCGAAGCTGCCCTCGACCATTACCGGGAGCTGGGTCTGGAGTTCGACTGCATCTACACCGGCTATCTCGGCGGCGAGGCGCAGGTCGCGCTGGCAGAAAAAGCGTTTGCGTTCTGGCCGGGTGCGAAAAAGATCGTCGACCCCGTGATGGGCGACAACGGCAAAGCATATTCGACCGTCACGCCGGAACTCATCGACCGGATGCGCGCGCTTTGCAGGCAGGCAGACATCATCCTGCCCAACGCGACCGAGGCCGGGCTGCTCCTGCAAAAGGACAGCCTGCCCGAAACCTTTGACGATGGATCCGCACAGGCTCTGGCCGACGAGCTGACTCAGCTCGCACCGGGTGCTGTCGTCACCGGACTTTCCCTCGGCAAGTACATCGGCTGTGCAGGTGCAGGCCGCGAACGCTTCATCATCAAGAAGCTGCACATCGACCGCAGTTTCCCGGGTACCGGCGATCTGTACGGCGCAGTCCTCATCGGCTCCCTCATTCAGGGCAACGCTCTGAGTGCCGCCGCTGACAACGCCGCCGAGTTCGTCTCGCTGGCCATCCAGAACACCCCCTTCGGGCAGGATACCCGTTTCGGTGTCTGGTTCGAGCCGCTGCTGCCCCGTCTCTGCCCCCTGCGCGAAGTGTAAGGAGGACGGACGATGAGTGAAAAACCGACTCTGAACATCGTGCTGGTCGAGCCGCGCATCCCACAGAACACCGGCAATGTCGCCCGTACCTGTGCCTGCACCTCCTGCCGCCTGCATCTGGTCGGCCCGATGGGATTTGCCATCGACGACAAGAAGCTGAAGCACGCCGGGCTGGACTACTGGCACTACCTCGACATCAGCTACTACGACGGCCTCGAAGATTTCTTTGCCAAGAACAAAGGCCCCTTCTACTATTTTACGACCAAGGCACCCCAGCGTTACACCGATGTCTCCTACCCGGACGGTGCATACCTCGTCTTCGGACGGGAAGACGCTGGTCTGCCCGAGGCATTGTTAGCCGCAAATCAGGAACACTGCATCCGGATGCCGATGCGTGACACCTGCCGAAGCCTGAATCTCTCCAACAGCGTCGCCGTCGGCGTCTATGAAGTCCTGCGTCAGTGGGATTTCCCGGAACTGCTGGATCACGGCCACCTGCGTGACTATGAATGGAAATGAGGAACATTATGAGCAAAATCGCGATCCTGACCGACTCCTCCTGCGACATTCCGCAGGAGCTGGCCGAGAAATATGGCATTGACATCATGGGCTTCCACATCCTGCTGGACGATGTGGACTATGTCGAGCGTGAGAGCTGCACCAACGAGGAGTTCTACGCCAAGATGCGTGCAGCCAAGGGCGTACCCTCCACTGCCGCCATCACCCCCATCCAGTTCTGTGAGAAGTACTGCCAGTACGTTGACGAGGGCTACACGGATGTCATCCATGTACCCATCAACCGTTCTGGCTCTTCCACCTACAACAACGCCGTCATGGCACAGGGGATGCTGCGTGAAGAGCGTCCGGAGCATCATCTGAAGATCCACCTCATCGACCCCCACACCTATTCGATGGTCTTCGGCTGGTATCTCTGTGAGATGGCGCGCAAGCTGCAGAACGGCGCGGAGATCAGCCACGTCATCAGCGAGTTTGAGTCTCGCATGAACGAGATGGAGATCATCCTTGGACCTTACAGCCTGAAGCAGATGAAGAAGAGCGGCCGCATCTCTGCTGCCGCTGCGTTTGCCGGTGAGCTGCTGGGCCTGCGCCCCATCATCACCCTCATCGACGGCAAGACCAAGGTCGAGAGCAAGGTCCGCGGCGACGACAAGGTCATCCCGGCTATGGTCGACCTGTGCAAGAAGCGTTCTGCCGGTGTCGAGGACTTCGATTATATGATCGGCCACACCAACATTCCACAGGCCGCTGAGCTGGAAAAGGTCTGCCGGAAGGAATTCGGCAAGGCTCCGCTCATCACCTTCAACCTCGGCGGTGTCGTCTCGGCCAATACCGGCCCCGATACCATCGCCCTCGTCTATGTGGGTAAGCCCAGAGACTAAATATCGTTTTATCAAAAAGCTGCCGCAATTCGATTTTGCGGCAGCTTTTTTGTTGCAATCCGGTCGTTTTTATGGTATACTCTCTGTCGCTGTGTTCTGCACGGCATCCCTAAAAGAGCAACTTAGGATTTTAGGCTCCCCGGTGTGTCTCGAACCATGCCGGGCCAAACCCACAGGGGCTGGCGGCCCTGTGAGGTCAAAATCATACCGCTGGAGTAATTATCATGAATCAGAATTCTTCCGTCCGCAAGCTCGTTCGCTGTGCGCTGGTCGCCGCGATCTACGTCGTCCTCTGCATGGCGTTGCAGCCGCTGTCCTACGGTGCTGTTCAGGTGCGTGTAGCCGAGGCCCTCTGCCTGCTGCCCATCTTCGGTGCTGAGTACATCGTCGGCGTCGTGCTGGGCTGCTTCCTCGCGAACCTGCTTGGCTCCACCATCGTGGACGTCATCTTCGGCACCTTGGCGACCCTGCTGGCCTGCCTCGTGACCTACAAGCTGCGCAATGTCCGCTTCAAGGGTCTGGCAATTGCAGCTTCCCTGCCGCCGGTCATTTTCAACGCCGTCATCATCGGCATTGAGATCGCAGTCCTCTTCCCCGACCCGTCTTCTTCGGCTCCGCTCTGGTTGGCCTGCATTTCCAACGGCATCTCGGTCGGCGTCGGCGAACTCATCAGCTGCACCGTTCTCGGTGTCCTGCTGGTAAAGATCATCGAATCCAACACCGCCCTTCGCAAAGTCTTTGTCGAGGCATAACGCTTCTTTTTATTGTATCTGTCATTCACTCTGACCGCCGGAGATCTTCCTGATCGAGCAGGCTCCCACGGTATCCCGAAAGGCTTTATTCCCGGTTGCTCGGCCTTTGAAAAGAGTGCAATTCTTATCCAACTGCTGTCGCATTTTTGCGGCAGCTTTTTCATTTCTTAACCGTTTTTTCATTTCTTCCGCACGATTTTACAGAAAGTTCATCCAAATCCGGGTTAAAATCATTCTGTGGGTTTGACGCGTTTTGTGCTTTGGTGTATCATATAGATATATCTGTGTTTTTATCCCGGGTGGTTTTCCGCCACAATTTGAATAGATGAGGTGTATTGAATGTCCCTTGCTGAAAGAATCTTCGGCAGCTTTTCGGACCGAGAGCTGAAAAAGATCAATCCGATTACCAAACAGGTTCTTGCGCTGGAGCCCAAATATCAGGCCATGTCCGACGCAGACCTTCAGGCGCAGACGCCTGCGTTCAAGCAGAAACTGGCCGACGGTGCCACGCTGGACAGCATCCTGCCGGATGCGTTCGCTGTCTGCCGCGAGGCCGCATGGCGTGTGCTTGGCATGAAGCACTTCCCGGTACAGGTCACCGGCGGTATCGCTCTGCACCGCGGTGCCATCGCCGAGATGCAGACCGGTGAAGGCAAAACGCTGGTTGCGACTCTGCCGGCCTACCTGAACGCCCTGACCGGCGAAGGCGTCCACATCGTCACCGTCAACGATTACCTTGCCAAGCGCGACAGCGAGTGGATGGGCAAGCTGTACCGCTGGCTGGGCCTGTCGGTCGGCCTGATCGTACAGGGCATGGACGGCGACGCACGCCGCCGGGCTTATCAGTCCGATATCACCTACGGCACCAACAACGAGTTCGGCTTTGACTACCTGCGCGACAACATGGTGACCTACAAGGACAACATGGTCCAGCGCGGCCACGTCTACGCCATCGTCGACGAGGTCGACTCCATCTTAATTGATGAGGCCCGTACTCCGTTGATCATTTCCGGCCGCGGCGAGGATTCTTCCAGCCTGTACACGCAGGTCGACCGCTTTGTCCGCACCCTGCGCAAGAGCGTTGTCGTCGAGCTGGAAGACAAGGTCGAGACCGACGAGCAGACCGACGGCGATTATGTCGTTGACGAGAAGCACAAGACCTGTACCCTGACCGCAAACGGCATCAAGAAGGCGGAGGAATACTTCCACATCGACAACCTCGCCGCTGCTGAGAACATGACCCTCGCTCACCACATCGATCAGGCCATCAAGGCCTACGGCGTCATGCAGAAGGACATCGACTACGTTGTGAAAGACGGCCAGGTCATCATCGTTGACGAGTTCACCGGCCGTCTGATGATCGGTCGCCGCTACAATGAGGGTCTGCATCAGGCCATCGAGGCAAAAGAGGGCGTCAAGATCGCTGCTGAGAGCAAGACCCTCGCGACCATCACCTTCCAGAATTACTTCCGCATGTACAAGAAGCTGGCCGGTATGACCGGTACGGCAAAGACCGAGGCGACCGAGTTCACCGAAATTTACGGCCTGAACATCGTCACCGTTCCCACCAACCGCCCGAACATCCGCAAAGATTACCCGGACGCCATCTACAAGACCATCAACGGCAAGTATAGGGCCGTCATCCAGCAGGTCCTCGAGTGCCACAAGAACGGCCAGCCGGTTCTGGTCGGCACCGTCAGCGTCGAGAAGAGCGAGCTGCTGGCAAAGATGCTGCAGAAGTACACCCGTGATTTCAACGTCCTGAACGCAAAGAACCACGAGCGCGAAGCAGAGATCGTCGCGCAGGCCGGCAAGAAGGGTGCCATTACCATCGCCACCAACATGGCAGGCCGTGGTACCGATATCATGCTGGGCGGCAACGCCGAGTTCATGGCAAAGGCACAGATGCGGAAAGAGCATTTCTGCGAGAACCTGCTCAACCCGGACAAGCCCGAGGACGCACTCCCGGCCGAAGTTGAGCTGCTGCTGACTGAGGCCAACGGCCACGGCGACACCGAGGATGCCAACATCCTCGCTGCACGCAAGCGTTTTGACGAGCTGTACGCACAGTACAAGCCCGAGATCGACGCCGAAGCCGACGAAGTGCGTGCCGCAGGCGGTCTGTTCATCATCGGCACCGAACGGCACGAGAGCCGCCGTATCGACAACCAGCTGCGCGGCCGTGCCGGCCGTCAGGGTGACCCGGGTGCTTCCCGTTTCTATCTGAGTCTCGAGGACGATCTGATGCGTCTGTTCGGCGGCGACCGTGTTCAGGGCCTGATGGGTACCCTCGGAATCGACGAGGACACCCCCATCGAGAACCGCATGGTCACCAACACCATCGAGAGCTCACAGAAGAAGCTGGAAGGCCGCAATTTCGAGATCCGCAAGAACGTCCTGAAGTACGACGACGTCATGAACCAGCAGCGTGAGATCATCTACGGCCAGCGTCGGAAGGTGCTGGACGGCGAGGATATCAGTGCCGAGATGCACAAGATGCTCCGCGAGAACATTGACTCCAGCTGCAAGCAGTTCCTGTCCGGCGACGTCAAGGACGAGTGGGATTTCGGCGCGCTCCGCCGCCACTATCTGGGCTGGCTGACGACCGAGGCCGACTTCCACTACACCGTCGCTGATTACGATTCCCTGTCGGTGGAGGGCATCGCCGACATGCTGTATGACCGCGGCATGGATGTCCTGAACGACAAGGAGCAGCGTTACGGCGCACCGCTCATGCGTGAGCTGGAGCGCATCTGCCTGCTCAAGTGCGTTGACCGGAACTGGATGGACCACATCGACAACATGGACCAGCTGCGTCAGGGCATCGCATTGCGCGGCTACGGCCAGAAAGACCCCGTCGTTGAGTACCGCATCGAGGGCTTTGACATGTTCGACCAGATGGTCGATGCCATCCGTGAGTCCAGCATCAAGATGCTGCTCACCATCGAAGTCCGTCAAGCCGGTGCCGCTCCCAAGCGTGAGCAGGTCGCCAAGCCCACCGGCGAAGGTTTTGTCCCCGGCAACGGCGCACCCGGCGCAAAGGGCGCGCCCAAGGGTCAGCCCGTCCGCGTTATCAAAATCGGCCGGAATGACCCCTGCCCCTGCGGCAGCGGCCTCAAGTGGAAGAAATGCACCTGCGCACAGTACCACCCGGAAGGTTCTAACAACAACTAAACCTCTCAGGAGACTGTTACAAAACACTCCCCCAGTCACAGCTCCGCTTTTCGAGGCCCCCTCTGAGATGGGGCCTCGAAAAGCCTCCCTCTATGAGGGAGGTGGCATCGCACAGCGATGACGGAGGGAGTTTTGCAGCAGCTTCCTTGGCAATTATCGACAAGGAGCTGATACCATGATCTCTGCAAAAGAACTTTTGAACGAAGCGAAAACGCTGGAACCCCAGCTGCAAACCTGGCGGCGGACGCTCCACCGGCACCCGGAAGTCGGCTTTGACCTGCCCCAGACCAAAGCTCTGGTAAAGCAGGCTCTGACCGAGATGGGCTACACACCGCAGGACTGCGGCAAAGCTGGTGTCATCGCGCTGGCCGGAGGCAAAAAGCCGGGCAGGACCATCCTTCTCCGGGGCGATATGGACGCCCTGCCGATTCAGGAACAGTCCGGCGAGGAATTTTCGTCGGAGGTTCCCGGCAAGATGCACGGCTGCGGCCACGACATGCACACCGCCATGATGCTGGGCGCAGCAAAGCTGCTGAAATCCCACGAGGACGAGTTGGAAGGCACCGTCAAGCTGGAATTCCAGCCTGCTGAGGAGATTTTTCAGGGTTCGCCCGACATGATCGCGAACGGCCTGCTGGAAAATCCGAAGGTCGATGCGGCCGTGATGTTCCATGTTCTGGCCGGGATGCCCCTGCCTGCCGGTACGGTGCTGGTTCCGGGCGGCGGCATCACGATGGCAAGCTGTGAGCAGTACCACATCACGGTTCACGGCAAGGGTGGACACGGTTCCACCCCGAACGCCTGCATCGACCCCATAACGGCAGCGGCGCACATCCACATCGCGCTACAGGAGATCAACAGCCGGGAGCTCGACCCCAACGGGTTCGGTGTCCTGACGACCGGCTGCTTCAAGGCTGGTGCGGCTTCCAACGTCATCCCGGACACGGCGGAGATGTTCGGCACCATCCGCACCACCGACCCCGACAACAAGACCGGCGAACTCATCCGCAAGCGGATGACCGAGATCGCGCAGGGCGTTGCAACGGCGTTTCGCTGCACGGCGGAGGTCGAGTTCAGCGATTACTGCCCCTGCATGGTCGTGGACAAGGCTCTGGCGGCGGACGCGCTGATTTATATGACCGACCTACTGGGTCAGGGTGCCATGGATATGACGCCTATCACCGGCGGCAAGGCTGGCGGCGGCAGCGAGGACTTTGCCTTTGTCAGCCACGAGGTGCCGACAGTCAGCATGTTCATCTCGGCTGGCAGCTCCAAGGACGGCTACCTCTACGGCCAGCACCACCCGAAAGTCCGCTTCGACGACAGCATCCTCTTTGAGGGTTCTGCCGCATACAGCTACTTTGCTCTGCGCTGGCTGAGCAAGTAAGTTCCACAAAAACAGCAACTCCCATGTCTGCACGTTTACAGCGTCAGGCATGGGAGTTTTTGCATCTCGGGATGGTACTTTTCTGAGCCGTGTGCTATACTTGGCACAAACACAATATCATCTGATAAAAATAAAGAGGGGTACTAAAATTATGGAAACAGTCTATATTGCTGGCGGCTGTCTCTGGGGTGTACAGCATTTCTTTGACAGCCTGCCCGGAGTGCAGATGACCGAGGCCGGAAGAGCCAACGGAACAACGCAGACGCTGGACGGCCCGTATGACGGCTACGCGGAGTGTGTAAAGGTCGTTTTTGACGAGAAGCTCACCACGATCACCGACCTCATGGCACATCTGTTCGAGATCATCGACCCGTACAGTCTGAACAAACAGGGCGTGGATGTCGGAAAGAAATACCGGACCGGCCTGTACAGCACTTCCGCAAAGCATCTCGAAGAAGCAAAAGCCTTTATCGCCAGCCGGGAAGACCGGGATAAGATCGTTGTGGAGGTCCTGCCGCTGACAAATTATGTCCGCAGTGCCGAGGAACATCAGCACCATCTGGAACGCTTTCCCGAGGATTGCAGCTATTGCCATATCCCGGATGAGGTGCTGAATAAATATCGGAATAAATAATTTTCATCAAAAAAGAGCAGAGATTTCCATTTATTCTCGGAAAACTCTGCTCTTTTCAATTGCTCAACTTTTTATTTTTATAAAGTCTCTGCAAAATATGTTGTCGTTGTTTCGTCTGACAAATCAGAACAACCCGGTAATCTTACCATCGGCATCGACGTCGATATTGACAGCGGCAGGCTTTTTCGGCAGGCCGGGCATAGTCATGATATTGCCGCAGATGACGACCAC
Source organism: uncultured Faecalibacterium sp. (assembly GCA_934548045.1). Taxonomy (GTDB): domain Bacteria; phylum Bacillota; class Clostridia; order Oscillospirales; family Ruminococcaceae; genus Faecalibacterium. Next base: position 29,531 of record CAKTEM010000021.1, read on the forward strand.
GAAACCGGCACCGGCGGCGAGACGGACTTCCCGGACTTCCATCGTGAAGCCAGTGGGCGCGGCCAGAAGCTTGGCGTTATCGCTGAAGCTGTACTGGGTCTTAGCGATGCAGACCGGCAGGTTGCCGTAGCCCATCTCGGTCAGCTCGGCAATGGTCTTGCTGGCGGCGGCACTGAAATTCACGCCGTTGGCACGGTAAATTTTCGTTGCGATGGCCTTGACCTTGTCCTTGATGGGCATTTCCAGCGGATAGACGTACTGAATCGGGCGGTCTTCCATGATCTTGAGGACTTCCTCGGCCAGAGCTTTGCCGCCCTCGCCGCCCTTGGCAAAGACTTCACTCAGGACGCAGGGAACGCCCTGCTCGGCACAGACCTGCTCAACATACGCCTGCTCCTCGGGGGTGTCGGTCGGGAAGGCGTTGATGGCGACGACCACCGGCAGGCCGAAGCCGTTTTTCAGGTTGTCGATGTGGCGGATGAGATTTGCCGCGCCAGCCTTGACCGCTTCGAGATTGGGCTGATTCAGGTCAGCTTTTGCCACACCGCCGTGGCTCTTGAGGGCGCGGACAGTCGCGACCAGCACGCAGGCACTGGGCGCGATACCGGCATAACGGCACTTGATGTCAAGGAACTTCTCCGCGCCGAGGTCGGCACCGAAACCAGCTTCGGTGATGACGTAATCGGCCAGCGCAAGGCTCAGCTTGGTTGCCATGACGCTGTTGCAGCCGTGGGCGATGTTTGCGAACGGGCCGCCGTGAATGATGGCCGGGTTGTTCTCGAGGGTCTGGACGAGGTTCGGGTCGAGGGCGTCTTTCAGCAGGGCGGTCATGGCACCAGCCGCGCCGATCTCGCCAGCTGTGACCGGCTTGCCGTCGTAGGTATAGGCGCAGACGATCTTGCTCAGCCGCTCTTTCAGGTCGGAGATGCTGGTCGCAAGGCAGAAAATTGCCATGACCTCGCTGGCAACGGTGATGTCAAAGCCGTCTTCACGGGGCGTACCGTTCACCTTGCCGCCCAGACCGTCCACGATGAAGCGGAGCTGACGGTCGTTCATGTCCATGCAGCGTTTCCAGGTGATGCGGCGAGGGTCGATGTTGAGCGGATTGCCCTGCTGGATGCTATTGTCGATCATGGCCGCAAGCAGATTGTTCGCCGCACCGATGGCGTGCAGGTCGCCGGTAAAGTGGAGGTTGATGTCCTCCATCGGCACGACCTGCGCATAGCCGCCGCCGGCCGCGCCGCCCTTGACGCCGAAGACCGGGCCGAGGGAAGGCTCACGCAGGCAGAGCATGGTCTTTTTGCCGAGGGCGTTCATGGCGTCGGCCAGACCCACGCTGGTGGTCGTCTTGCCCTCGCCGGCCGGCGTCGGGCTGATGGCTGTCACGAGGATCATCTTGCCCTGCTTGCCTGCCTTGTGGATGAGGCGGTGGTTGATCTTCGCCTTGTAGCGGCCATACGGGATAACATCCTCGTCGGCAATGCCAAGCGAGGCGGCAATTTCGGAAATCGGCTTCATTTTTGCTTCCTGAGCGATCTCGATATCAGACTTCATGGATCTTCCTCCTTTTTAACGAAAAAGGGCAGCTTCGCGCAGCAATCGCGCAAAGCTGCCCAGACGGTCGGCATTGACAGTTCAAACTCTTCCTACACTGTGGTACTCCACAAATTTCCGTCAGCAGGAAAAGTTTTTCTCGATAATGTTAAGATAGCACAACTGGTCGGGATTTGTCAAGCGGAGATTTAAAGTTCCCTTTTACGCGCTTCTAAACGACTTAACGCAGCCTTACAAAGCGAAGCTCCCAAAATGATAAGTGCAAAGACGATATATGTCCATTCAAACGAAATCCGAGCAAACAGAGCGGTAACGATGAGCGTCAATGTCATTCTGTTCACGACATTGATAAAACTGATGGTTGATTGAAAATAGGAACTTTGGGATAAATCGTCTATGGAATCAAGCACATAAATTTCAAAATTGCAGTTGTAATACGAGTAACACAATTGCTGAATCACAACCGCTGCCAATACCGCAGGCGGATATCCGCTTATAATTAACACAAATGAAAACGGGGAGAGAATCAACAACAGGTTGCGAACAGGCGATAACGATTTTCTTTGATAGATGAGAACACCCACACTGTTAATTAACATAAAGCCTGCATAAATCGGCCCAATCAACGAATCCGGGATGCTTGCCTGTCGAAAAGTCACCGCATAGTATTCAAAGTTTATGATGTATATTGACGTGCATGTTATCGTGTAAAACATTTCGATGAGAAGCGGTTTATTAGAAATGATTTTATGTATCATGAATTCCGTCTCATCCAAAAACAGTTTTTCTTTCTCCGATTTTTGTGGCGCAAGCATTTTGTCCGGCGGAAGCGTCAGAATGATACCAGCTGACGCCGCCAAAAGGACAGCAGAACCTATAAACGGGTAGAAGACATTCTTATCATACAGAAATGTGCTGAAAAACATCAGCACAAAATTCATCAAATACGAACTTTTTGTCACCGAAATTTTTATCTCTCGATACTCTAACGCTGTATTATACTTGGTGTTCAGAGCCTGGCACAGCATCAGAAAGTATGAATCCTTTGCACCGCTTTCCCAGGCATCTGCCATTCCCAGCAAAAAATTCGCCGTCAGAAAACCTGCAAAGTTTGGACTCACACAATAAAAAAGCAACGATGCGATTGAAAACAGCCACGAAAGAATCAAACACAGTCTGTTTCCAAATTTATCAGAAAGATAACCGCTCGGCAGTTCAAAAACAAATGCCGCCAATGTCGCCAATGTAAAGATGAATTTAAAAAAGGATATATCCTGTTCCTGCATCAGAAAATGCAGAAGAAAAATCGTCTTGACTGGCGTGTACAACGACGATGTCGATAACAGACAGGACAAAGCAATTTTCAGTTTAATTTTTCTCGACAGCTCCATATAAACCACCACTCGTATTGTTTTCCCTTCTTTTTGAAAAAAGTATACTATAACAAAAAACTCCACACAACCTACGCTGCGTGGAGTGAAAGAGTGATTTTGTGATGCTTTACAAGGATGGTTGGTTTCAGTTTACCGGAGAAATCGACCTTTCGTCGATTTGATTTTTGTCAAGCGGCAGTCGTGGTATTTTCGGCGATGCGGTGGGCACACAGGTAATCGACCCACGCGGTGTAGCCTTCCGGCTTGACGTGGTAGCCGTCTTTCTGGGCGTATTCCTCTTTCAGGTCGCCGTTATCGTCGGCCAGAGCCTCCCACAGATTGAGGAAGGAGCAGCCCTTTTCCAACGCGATGGCCGCAAGCTCGTTGTTGATCTCGCACAGGCGGTCACGGTAGAGGCCCGGGTGGGTTTCGCGGACTTCCGGGCGCACCGGCGTGATGGACTGGACATAGATATTCGTGTTCGGCAGCGACTGCGACAGCATATCCAGCATCAGACGGTAATAGGTCAAAAAGCTGGTGTAATCACCATCACGGTTCAGGACGTTCGTACCCAGTAGAACATACAGGTCGGTCGGTTGCTGGGCGACCAGAGCTTCCATCGGGATCTCCTTCACGCCATCGGCGCGCTTGCAGGTCGTGCCGTTGACGACGGCGTTCGGCCCGACGCCCTTATAGGCGCAGAACATCGCGTTCGGCAGGCCGCTGGTGTACATCTGCATCCCCTGCGTCAGGCTGTCGCCGAGGAAGCTGGCCGTATTGAACACGCTCTTATCCACCGCCGCCGACTCGGGCAGAGCCGCCATCCGGAAATCCATCGCTGTGGAGCCGTCGGCGCAGGTCTGCACTTTCAGCTGACGGGCAGGTTTATAGCTGATGGTATTCCACTCGTTGCCGGGCAGAGCCTGCTGCAAAATGGTGACATCGTTGACCCGATCCGGGTTCTGAGTGCGGTGCAGCACGCGCCACATCATCCCGACCACGCCCAACAGAATGAGGAGCAGCAGCAACGCCACAATGGTAAAACGCCTCCGCCACCGTTTGTGAAGGACTCGTCTGCGGTATTCCTGATAGTCAGCCATAAGCCGCCTCCTGTTCTCGTTTTCTCCGTTTTTCGGATGGTTTCTATTTACATTATAGCGCGGCGGACGGAGCCGCGCAAGCCGCCGGGAAAAATTTGCTCTACCGCCCATCCTGTAGGAAAAATTTGCTCTACCGCCCATCCCGGCTTGCATCTATTGTAACAAATGTGCTATACTAGAGTGAATCTAAACGATAGGGAGGCTTTCACGATGCCATTTACTCCGAAACTGACTTATAAAGGCAAGCCCCTCGTCCGCAAGGACAACGAGCTGTATTACGGCCGTATGACCGACCCCTATGTGCTTTATCTCCAGATCCTGACGACCACCCCGATGGGTGACCAGCAGGTCGCGGACAAGGTACACCTGATGCTGCTTTCCACCGACGAGAGCAAGGCTCCCGAGGCTCGCGTTGCCCGTCAGACCACCAAACACGGCCTGTACAACGCGCTGGACATCGGCAGCATCTGGCTGCAAAAGGCCAACGAGACGCACTGATCGCCGTTGTGATTCAAAAAGGACTGTTTTCCCAGTCGGGAGCAGTCCTTTTTTATTTGCAAACCATGTTTTCTGTGATATACTTAATATGAGTTATTATGTTCAATCATCCAATCAAAAGGCAGGAATCTTTTTATGCTGCAAAATCCTGAGATCCATTACTTAGACAACGCCGCCACGACGATGGTCGCACCCGAAGTGGCGGACGTCATTGACAAAGCCATGCGCGAACACTGGGCGAACCCGTCCAGCCTCTACGCACCCGGCGCGCGGAGCGAGGAGGCGTTGAATTCCGCTCGTGCCGCCATCGCCCGGACACTGGGCTGCAAATCGAAAGAGCTTTACTTCACCTCCTGCGGCAGCGAGAGCAACAACCTCGCTCTGCTGGGCGCGGCTCTGACCCGGAACTTCGGCAAAGGCATCGTCGTGTCCGGCTTTGAGCATCCCAGCGTCCAAAAACCGCTGGAACGTCTGGCAAAGATGGGCTACGATGTCACCGTCGTCAACCCCAAGGCGGACGGCACCCTCGACCTCGACGAAATGCTGGCGCATGTGGACAAAAACACCATCCTTGTCGCCTGCATGATGGTAAACAACGAGATCGGCACCCGGAACGACGTCGAGCGTCTGGCCGCTGCCGTCAAGCAGAAGAACAGTCGCACCATCGTCCACGTTGACGCAGTGCAGGCATGGATGCGCGTTCCCATCAAGCTGGCAAACATCGACACCCTGTCGGTCAGCGGACACAAGATTCACGCACCCAAGGGCATCGGCGCGCTCTACCTGAGTGACCGTCTGGTGCAGGCGTTCCAGCCGCCCTACCTCGGCGGCGAGCAGGAGCGCGAGATGCGCCCCGGCACCGAGAATCTTCCCTACGCGATGGGCTTGGCTGCGGCCGCGACCCGGCTCGCCAAAAACATGAAGAGCCGTGACGCCGCTGTGCGTGCGCTGAACCAGCGGATGCGAGAGGGGCTTTCCGTCTTCCCGGAAGTCGTCATCAACAGCCCGGACACTGCCGTACCGGAGGTGCTGAATTTCAGCGAGAACTGCATCAAGAGCGAGACCATGCTTGCCTTCCTTGCTGAAAAGCAGATTTACGTCTCGTCGGCCAGTGCCTGCGGCCGGGGTCAGCCCAGCCACACCCTCGCCGCAATGGGGCGTGACCCACTTGCCATCGACACCGCCATCCGGGTATCCTTCTGTGCAGACAACACCCCCGAGGATGTGGATGCGTTCCTCAACCGCTTTGAGGACGGCATGAAGCATTTGCAGAGGATTCACAAGTAAATTATATTAGAGGAATATTATGAGAGAAGTTATTATGGGTTATCAGGGCGAAATGTCGCTCAAGGGCCTCAACCGCAACCAGTTCGAGTCGGCGATGCTGAAAATTCTCCGCTACCGGCTCAAGACCGTCGGCAAGTTCCGGGTCTACTGCACCCAGTCCACCTTCTACATGGAGCCGGAAGAGGACGACATCGACATGGACCTCGCCTTCGAGCGCGTCAGCAAGGTCTTCGGCCTTGCCGCTCTGAGCCGTGCTGTCGTCTGCGAAAAGGATTTTGACACCATCTGCCAGACCGCTGAGGACTACCTCGGCGACGACCTGCGCGGCATCAAGACCTTCAAGGTCGAGGCACGCCGTGCCGACAAGTCCTACCCCATGACCAGCCCGGAGCTGATGCGTGAGCTGGGTGCCTACCTGCTGGGCAAGCACAACTATCTGAAAGTCGATGTTCACAATCCGCAGTTCAAGGTCATCGTCGAGATTCGCGATTATGGCGCGTACATCCACGGCCCGAAGGTTCCGGGCGAGGGCGGTCTGCCGGTCGGCACCTCTGGCCGCGCGCTGAATATGCTCTCCGGCGGCATCGACAGCCCGGTCGCCGCATACCGGATGGCAAAGCGCGGCCTCGGCCTCGACCACATCCACTTTGCCTCTCCTCCGTACACTTCCGAGCGCGCCAAACTGAAAGTCAAGGCTCTGGCCCAGCTCATCACCCCATACACCGGCAGCACCAACCTCTTTGTCGTACCGTACACCAAACCGCAGGAGTACATCCGGGATAACGCGCCCGATGTCCTGTTCACCGTCCTGATGCGCCGCAGCATGATGCGCATTGCCAACATCATCGCCAAGAAGCAGGGCTGTGAAGCCCTCATCACCGGCGAGAGTCTTGCACAGGTCGCAAGCCAGACCGTCAAGGCTCTGCAATGCACCGACGCCGCGCAGGACCTGCCGATTCTGCGTCCGCTCATCGGCATGGACAAGACCGAGATCATCGAGACTTCCCGTCACATCAACACTTTCGAGACGAGCATCCTGCCCTACGAGGACTGCTGCACCATCTTCACGCCGCCGCACCCGAAGATCCGCCCGGAACTGGACGAAATTCTGGAAGCCGAGGCCGGGATGCCCGGTTTGGCCGAGCTGGAAGCGGAAGCTGCCGCCAACGCGGAGCGCATCCGTATCCGCATCAACGACGACGTAGAATTCGAGGGGTAAGGCCATGACAGCGGAGATCATCAGTGTCGGCACCGAGCTACTGCTCGGCAACATCCTCAACACCAACGCCCAGTACCTCAGCCGGGAGCTGGCTGCGCTTGGCATCACCGTTCAGCGCGAAAGCACCATCGGCGACAATCACGGACGTCTAGCCGATTTCGTCAACGAGGCCAAGAGCCGCTGTGACCTGCTGGTGTTCACCGGCGGACTCGGCCCGACGGCCGACGACCTGACCAAGGAGACGGTCGCGGAGTGCTTCGGCGACAGCCTTGCTTTCGATGAGGACGAGTGGAACAAAATCGTCGATTACTTCCACCGCTCCGGCCGCACCGTTGCACCCAACAACCGCAAGCAGGCGATGGTTCCGGTCAACGGCCACAAGGTCATCAACAACCACGGCACCGCACCCGGCGCATGGTTCGAGCAGGACGGTCACTGCGCTGTCCTGATGCCGGGCGTTCCCTCCGAGATGAAGGCCATGTGGACGGAAAGCGTCCGCCCAATGCTGCTGGCACGGCAGAACTGCGTCCTGCACTCGCTGACCCTGCGCATCCTCGGCGGCGAGAGCGACCTCGAATACAAAGTGCGTGACCTGCTTGAAAACGAGAACCCCACCGCCGCCATCTACTGCAAGGTCGGCGAATGTGAAATTCGTATCACTGCCCGGGCCGCAACGGACGCCGAGGGTGAAAAAATGTGCAGAGCATACGCCAAAAAGTTCTATGATTTACTGGGCGACGCGGTGTATGATGAGGATGTGGCCGGTCTGGAAGAGACGCTGGTGCATACCCTGAGCGCAAATCGCCTCTCCGTTTCCACTGCCGAGAGCTGCACCGGCGGTCTGATTGCACAGCGCATCACCTCCGTTTCCGGTTCCAGCGAGATCTTCGGTTACGGCTTTGTCACCTACTGGGAGCAGGCCAAAGCGAAGCTCATCGGGGTGGAGCCGGACGTCATCGCGAAGTACAACGTCGTTTCGGCTCCCGTCGCGGCACAGATGGCTCTGGGCGCAGCGGCAGTCTCCGGTTCGGATATCGCGGTCAGCGTGACCGGCATTGCCGGGCCGACCGGCGGCGACGCAATCCGCCCGGTGGGTACGGTCTATGTCGGTGCCGCGCGCGGCGAGACGGTCTATGTCCGGAAACTGCGCGTCTCCCGTCCGGACCGCGCTTTGGTGCGCGCACGGGCGGCACAGGCGGCGTTGGAGCTGGCATTGCGTCTGGCGCAGGGCAAAGTTCCGGCTGGAACCACCGCCCTGTCCGCCGCACAGCAGCATGACCGCGACGCGCTGGACAAGCTGGACGCAGGTTTCCTGAACGCCTGAGAATTTCCCGGTCGGCCACACACAAAACGGATAAAAGGTGTGTGATGTTATGCCCGACGATACCAAGACCGAAAGCTGTATGCTCCGGCTGTTCGGGGCGGACCCGGCTGCGTTGGCTGAAGCCGTGGGCCGGTTTGCGCCCCAGTGGAAAGCCACGGCAGAATGGCGTTCCCGTGGGAACGAGACGCTGCTTGCCCTCCATGCCAGCGACCCGGCCGGCCTGAAAAAAGCCGCTCACTCGCTGCACACCAGCTTTCCGGCGGAGTTGTATGGCGAGGGCGAGACATCCCTTGCCGCCGCCGTTGTGGAAACGCTGGAACGCTGTGACCGGCTTCTGGTATGCAGCGATGCTTCTGCCGGTGCTTTGCTGGATGCCCGGCTGGAAAACGTGCCGGGCGCGGAAAAGGTCTTCGATTTCGGCACGCTGAGCTACGCACATCCGCAGACCGGCCCCCAAATCGAGAAGCGTGCGCGCGCAAAACTGCACCTGCCTGCCGGGGAAACGCCCGACCCACTCCGTCTCGCCCTCGCACGGGCGCAGGCGACGAGAAGGATCGTCGGGGCAGAACTCGCCGCCGGGTGCGCCGAACGAGAACAGGACAAAGTCCTCATCCTCTGCACCAAAAAGGGGTGCTGGCTCCGCACCGTCCGGGCGGACGACTCCCCTGCCCTCTGGCTGATGGACATGATCCGCCGGGCCGCTGCAGGGCTTCCGCAGGCGAAAGGCACTGGCTTTTTACCGGCACGCAAGACGGCCAGCCCGAACCCCTCGCCCTCAGAGCCGCCTCCGAAGCCCTCCAAGTCCCGGAAGCACTGGTTGCGCCGGGTTCTGGTTCTCTTGCTTCTCGTTCTCCTTGCCGCCTTTGCTGCGGCGTGGTACTGGACGAATGGCCAGCTGACCGCCCTGCCCGAGCAGCTCCGCGCGTTCGGGCTGTTCGGCACGTCCGGCACACCCCATTCGGGCGCGAGACTGCTTTGAATCAGCTCCAAAAAATCATCTGATAAAAATAAAACCCCGTTCACCGGAAGACGCCTGTACTGTCTCTCGATGAACGGGGTTCTTTATTGCCTGTTATTCTGCAAAGTCAAACGCTTTAAATCACGGTATTCAACGCGTCTGCCGTTGCGAAGTAATGTTTGGTTGCGCCGTGAATATATTTGCCTGCCGCCGTATTCTCAGCGTCGCAAATGGTGATTGCTTTCCATTTCAATTCACTACCGCCATAGTAAACATCCATCAAATTTTTGCAGCCAGAGAACGCATTACTTCCGACTTTTTCGAGCGTCTGCGGCAAATAAATGTATTTTAGATTCTGATTATTATCAAACGCACTATCACCAATTGTCGTTAGCCCTTCTGGCAGAGTAACTTTTCGCAAATTGGTACATTCACAGAATGTGCCTTCTTTGATTATCTTCACGTTTTTCGGAAGGGTGATGGAATTCAAAGCTTTACATCCAAAAAATGCACTTGCACCTATACTGTTTACACTCTCTGGAATTGTAATATCCGTCAGGGAAGTGCAGTTCATAAATGCAACCACACCGATAGTTTTCAACTTTTTGGGCAGTCGAACACTCTTTAAGCTGGTACAACCATTAAACATACCATCCGGAACTTCTATAATATTGTCGCTCAATACAACGGACTTCAAGTTACTACAATTGCCAAAAATAGAATCTTCAGAGTTCTCCAATGTGGCTTTTCCTCTAAATTCTACTCGTTCCAGTGATTCGTTACTTTGGAACGCCCCCTTCTTAATTAACAGCTCATCCTGCGGAAAAATCAGTTCCGTCACGGCAGTTCCTCTAAATGCAGACAATCCTATAGATTTCAGATTTTTCGAAAACTGTACCTGTGACAGATTTTTGCACTCATAAAATGCACCCCATCCGATACTAGTAATTGTATCCGGGAAAATGACCCCCGTGATATCATTATTCTGATAGAATACACTTTCACCAACTGCTGTAATGGTATAACCATCCACTTTAGAAGGTAGTGCTACTACACCAGTCGGCTTTTTTCCTCTCACCGTATTATAACCAGTCAATGTTGCCGTCGAATCACCTGTCTTTTGATAAAGCCACATGACGCCATCATTCTTTGACGGCGTTGTTGTTGCGCTGTTAGATACTGAGCTGGAGGTAGAACTCGAGCTGCTGACCGGCTTACTTGAACTGCTCACCGAACTTGTCGGCTGGCTGATAGACGAAGCCGGTTTTGAAGACACACTGCTCGAAGAGCTTGCCGGAGGATTTCCGCCCGAGCAGGCAGTCAGCACCATTGCCGCCATGACTGCCGCCGATGCCGCACCGGAGACGATTCTTAATCCTGCTTTTTTCAACCGCATTATGATTTCCCCTTTCAGGTCTAAACCTTTTCTGAAAAGCCGATTTTGGTTTTTTCCATTACAATTTCATTGTAGCCTTCCTACAATTTTTTTGTCAAGTGTCTTTGCCGTACTTCTTGAATTTCGGCATTTTGCTTGAAATTTTCATGTGAAACCCGTCAAACCGCCAAAAGCACCCCTATTACGCAAAAAAGCAGAACTTCCCGTCCAGTGGCGGAAAGTTCTGCTTTTCTTATTGGTTTATAAAGCGCAAAGACGCCGGAGAATTACTCTTCGGTGACCTCAAAATCGAGGGGCTTGCCGCAGTTCGGGCAGGTCGGCTCACCATCCAGCAGAGCGTCCTCCTCGACGACGGAAGTTGCGCCGCAGTTCGGGCAGGTGACCTCGTACTGCACGGGGCTGTCGTCTTCCTCAGCGGCCTCGTCGTCCTCTTCGTCGGCCAGTGCGACCTCAAAAGCGACCTTGCAGGTGGGGCAGATGGCCTCGCCTGCGTCGAGGTCGTCCTCGCTCACATAGACGGTGTTGCCGCAGGCCGGGCAGGCGACCTCATAGTAAGGCTCGCCTGCGACGTCGGAGTTGTCATCCTCGCCCTCGTCGCTCTCATCGTCCACAGTCTCTTCGTCTTCTTCCTCGTCGGAATCATCGGCATCGTCGTCCTCGTAGAGGTCGGCTTCGAGGTCTTCCAGCTCTTCGCTCAGGTCGTTGATCTGGTCGTAAGCACGGGTCACATCCTCGTCGATGCCGTCCACAGCGTCGGCCATCTCGCTCAGCAGCTCGCTCATGGCCTTGATGACCTTGCCCTCTTTGGTGGATTCATCAATGCCGAGGCCATCGATCAGGCCCTTCAGGTATGCAGCTTTTTCTTTCATAGGGAATACCTCCTATCGCAAAACAGCACTTTAGCAAAAAACCGGGCGAACGGTCTCCCGCCTGCCCGGTCTGTCGGTAAAAGATTAGACGCGCTCCATATACTCGCCAGTACGGGTATCAATGCGGATGTGGTCGCCCTCGTTGATGAACAGGGGCACACGGATCTCAGCACCGGTCTCGACGGTAGCGGGCTTCAGGGTGTTGGTAGCAGTGTTGCCCTTGACACCCGGCTCGGTCTGGGTAACTTCCAGCTCGATGAAGTTGGGGATCTCGACGCTGAAGACTTTGCCCTTGTAGGACAGCAGCTTGCACAGCTCGTTCTCCTTGCAGAACTTGAAGTTATCGGGAACATCGCTTGCGTTGACGGGGATGTCATCGTAAGTCTCGTTGTCCATGAAGTGGTACAGATCGCCGTCCTCATAGCTGTAAGTGACGTCCTTACGCTCGATGAAAGCCTGAGGGAACTTTGCGGTCGGGTTGTAGCTGGTCTCAACCACAGAGCCGGTGATGACGTTCTTGGTCTTGGTACGGACAAAGGCTGCGCCCTTGCCGGGTTTCACGTGCTGGAACTCAACGACCTGAAGAACCTGGCCGTCCTGCTCAAAGGTCACGCCATTGCGAAACTCGCCTGCAGAAATCATAGGAATTCCTCCATTAGTTGTAATGTCTCAAATGCTTAACGCATATCTCTATTTATTTTACTCAATCCCGTGCAGTTTGGCAAGGGGTTTGAGCAAAAAAGACGTTTGAAATCGAAAAAAGTTTGAAAATCAGCGCATTTTGACCGCCGCAGCATACATTTTTTGCATGGTCTGGGCGTCCTCAGCCTGCGTTCCGGCACTCTCGCAGATGATGACCGGCGCGCATCCGCGCTCCGCCAGCAGCTCCATCAGGGGCTGCGGTTCCGGGCCGAACTGGGTCTCGGCAAAGGTCCAGTGCCGTTTCTCGCCGCCTGCCGAAAACTCGATGCGTGAGAAGTGAACGTGGAAGCGTTTCGCGCGGTCATCCCCGAGGGATTCTTCCATCCGGTCGAGGATGGTGGCATAATCGGCCTTGGACTGGATGCCGCCCAGCGTCCGGGCGTTCAGGTGGCCGAAGTCGATGCAGGGCGTGATGCGCTTATCCACGGCGCAGAGGGCCAGCACCTCGTCCAGCGTACCCAGCTGGCCGATTTTTCCCATCGTCTCCGGGCAGAGGGTCATATCCCCGAAGCCAGCCTCATCGAGGGCGGCCACGGCACGCCGCATGGTGTCCAGAGCCTTTTCGAGGGCGGCTTCCCGGCTCTGCTTGCCGCAGCTGCCGGAGTGGAAGATGACACGCTTTCCACCCAGAGCCTTACAGACGGCCGCGCTCTGGAGCAGGTACTGGACGCTGTTCAGACGCTTGTCCTCTTCGAGGCTGGACATGCTGATATAATAGGGTGCGTGGACGCTGAACAGGATATCCCTCACAGCAGCGTCTGCGGCCATCTTCCGCGCCTTTTCGAGGCCGAGGCGGACGCCATGTCCGCACTGATACTCGAAGGCATCCAGCCCCATCTCCGCCGTGTATTTGGGGATATCAAGGCTGTTTTTGTAGCCCTGCGCCGTGAAGCTGTCACTGGTGCCGGCCGTGCCGAACCGGATACGCCAGCCGCTCGGATGTTCCAAACTGCTCACAGGGTCTTACCCCCTTTGTCGTAATACTCCTGCCAGTGTTTTTTCTCCCACTTGCGCTTGAGGATGACCTGCGCGCCGAGGTCGGGGCCGCGCGGAATGACGACCAGCCCCGGGATGCCGTACAGAGCCGCCGCCATCCGGTCGGCGTAGAGCTGGTCGCCGACCATCGCCAGCTGACGGTGCTTGACTCCCAACCGGTGCTGTGCGACCATCAGGGCGAAGGGCAGCGGCTTTGCCGAGCGGCAGATGCAGGCCAGACCCAGCTTTTCGGCAAAGGGGCGGACGCGCTTTGCCGAGCCGTTGGAGACGATGGTCATCCGGATGCCAGCGGCTTTCATGGTCTCCAGCCACTGCGCCACCTCGTCGGGCAGCTCCTGACTGCGGTCGGCGGTCAAGGTGTTGTCGATATCCAGCACAAGGCCGCGGATGCCTTTTTCGGCCAGAAATTCCGGCGTGATGTGGGTAACGTCCTTGAAAACATATTCAGGGGTAATCAGCATGGTATACTCCTTGTTCTCTCACACTTTGGGCTGACAGCAAGGCCCGGCTGTTCAACCCAGTTGATACTGTTGACCGGCCTGCCAATGGCTCTTCCTTTGGGAGAGCTGGCAATGCGTCAGCATTGACTGAGAGGGCTATAAAATGAAAATAGGAGAGCCTGCAAAACAGGCTCTCCTACATCGGCGTTAGCAACGCGAAAATCTAAAGCAACTAGCGACGTCAATTACTTGAACTTGCGCTTGCGGGCTGCTTCGGACTTCTTCTTGCGCTTGACAGACGGCTTCTCGTAAGCCTCG
>CAKTEM010000022.1 GCA_934548045.1 uncultured Faecalibacterium sp.
TTGGCACTAGAAAAACCGGTGAACCGCTCGGCAGTTCTCCCGGAAATATATTAGCAAATCAAATCCGAACATTGGTTTCTCACGTCCGCAGAGTCTTGCTCCGCCGTGGAAACATATTCCATCGCTGTCAGTAATTTTTTCGCCCGGTTCTAAGATCGGACATACTCCGCGGAAATAACCCGTCTCGACTATCGCCGGACGACAACCTCCCGCATCTACGCATATCGCTGGCCTGCACGACTTGTATCGCACAAGCCTTTTGCAGCCAAGAGATATTTTATCACAACTGCGTGCATTTGGCAAGTCTTTTTTGAAAAAAACACGAATTTTCTTTCTTATTTTCTTTCTGCTGTCATTCGGGATATTTTTTGTGCAAAACGCACAATCCACATTCCGTTTTTCCGGTGAAAACCCTGTCGGGGCTTAGTATCGCCCCTTCCCTGCCCGTTTATACCTTCAAAACGCAAAACACCCTCCCGGAGGGTACTGCTTTCGCAGTCGGGAGGGTGCGGCACACTTGCCTTTATATAAATGGGAGGATGGCAGCTTACAGGGTCAGCTGGATGCCGTCCAGCTTTACGACGTCGTCTTTTTCTTCTTTCGCAAACCCGGTCATGATCTGAGCCACATTCTTCGAGACGGCACTGACCGCGTTCTGCTGCAATTCGGTGCAGTACACCATCGCACAGCCATCGAAGCAGAATTTTTTCGCGATGGTGTCCGGCTCCAAAGCCTTATCCAGCTTTACCATCGCGCAGTCCACGCAGGTGACGCCGTCTGGGTAAAGTGCTAGCATCTCTTTTCCCAGCCAGAGCATTGGCTTGCCGATCAGGGTATGTCCGTGCAGAACACGAAGCTCCTGATACTCGAGGTCGGGAATGGCGTCAACGGCTTCTTCCAGTGTATCAGGCAGAAAAATCGTTCCGTCCGCATGCAGGTATTCGATCTTCTCCAGCAGCTCCCCTGCCTTTTCAGGAATCATCACGTCTCCCATGACATAGAGACGGTTCCCATTCCGGCGCAGCACCGACGCGCTCAGCTCGATATCATCGTCCAGAAATGCCGTGCCGTCCGGCAGGACGACCAGCTCTGTCTCCTCGGTAAAGAGAGGTGCAAGTGTCTCGGCATTGCTCTCGGTCAGGATGGCTTTCGGCGCAGCGAACCGCGCACCTTTTGCCGCCAGTGCTTCGGCATCCAGCTTCGGGTCGACTGCAACGAACATTCTCTCCGCCCAGTAAAGCTTTGCCTGCGTCCGAAGCAGAAAGGTCTTGTCCAGCTTGGTCGTGCTGTTCAGGATCACCGCATTGTCCGGATAGACGCAGACCTTGCCGTTGACGGTGCATTTTGCCGTGACCGCCGACACCAGTGACTCCGGGCAGTAGAGCTTGCCGTTGATAACGATGCCACAATACTGTTCCAGAGCTTTCACACCCTCCGGCTTGACATAGAGCTTGCCGTTGACGACCATCGCCCGTTTCTTGTCCGGGATAGACGTTCCGTCCAGCGTTGCCTTGCCGTTGATGGTGCTGACATCCACATCGTCCTCGCCGTTGATGCTCTGCACCACATCGAGCTTGACGCCGTACTGGTTCAGAAGTGCCTGTGCGTGGGGATTCATCAGGGCGAAGACCGCGTCCATCTCGCACTTGTCGTAAGCGGCAAGGGTCTCTTCGGTCAGGTGGCGCAGGTCAAGGACAACAGCATCGACTTTCAGGTTTTTCATCGTTCATTCCTCCAACAGTTCGTGTTTCAAAAGGGTTCGTGCTTTTCTCAGACGGGTCCGGATGGTGCCGGGCGGCTGGCCGAACATCTCGCTCAGCTCGCTGGCGTTGTACCCTTCGTCATAGCGCAGGGTGAACAGCAGCCGGTCGCCCGGTTCCAGTAAGTCCAGCAGATTGTCAAGGTCGACCTCGCCCATCGCGGCAGACGCCGTCTCATCCGGAGGTTCCTCGCCGCCATCCGGCCGGAAGGAGTTCATCAGTTCTTCTTCCTTTGCCGTGCGGCGGATCTGGTCGCAGTAGAGATTCCGAGCTGTAGCAAATAGCCACGCTTTGCACTGCCGGGCGTTGAAGCTGTCGATCAGCTCTCGGTTCTGCAATGCCTTCAGAAAAACTTCCTGCGTCAGGTCTTCGGCACGGCTCTCGTTCCGGCAGAGCTTCGCACAGAAATGCTCGAGCTTCTCCCAGAACTCTTCGTACATCCTTTCCCACATCGGGGTGCCTCCCTCCTTTCTCCTTGGCGGCGTTCTGTCTGTAAGACGAACGGCAGAGGCAAAGTGTTTTCGGTTTTTACAAAAAAATTGAGGCCGCCTTTCGGCGACCCCAATTTTTACTTTTTCTTCAACTGTTCTGCCAGCTTTTCCCGAGGGGTGACGTAGACAGTCGTATAGACCTCATACAGCACCATGCCGGGTTTTGCGCCGTTGGCTTTCCAGATATTTTTCACTTCGGTGGTATCGACCGCCACCTTTGCGCCGGTACCGGCCTTGAACGCGCTGGAATACAAAACCGCCAGCTCCGCCGCTTCCTGTCTGGTGGTGTCCGGGATATCCTCGCCGTGGCTCATGACGACGACATGACTGCCGGGAGCCTTCTGGACATGGAACCATAAATCCTTGCCGCGAGCGGTGTGCAGAGTCAGCCGGTCGTTCTGGGCATTGTTCCGGCCGACCAGAATTTCAAATCCATCACTGGACGTGAACCGCAGGAAATCCGCCGGTTTCTGCCGCTTGTCGCGCTGCTTGTAGTATTTCAGGTAGCCCTGACTCTTGAGTTCCGCACGAATTTCGTTCAGAGCTGCTTCGCCCGTGGCCGACTCCACCTCGTACAGAACCGTTTCGAGGTAGGCAATTTCCTTTTCACCCTCGGCCAGCAGGTCGACCAACATTCGGGCCGCCGTCTGCTTTTTCTTGTAATTCTTGAAGAAGTTCTGGGCGTTCTGGCTGGGGCTGAACCGCAGGTCGAGCGGAATCGTGACCTCTTTTCCCTCGTCGTACCAGTTCGGCACGGTGATGCTCTTCATACCCTTTTCGGCCAGATAGAGATTCGCCGACAGCAGTTCACCGTACAGGCGGAGCTTTTCGCTCTTGCCGCTGGCGGCCAATTCTTCCTGACGCGCCGCCTGCTTGCGGACAGCACGCTCATACATATTATGAACGGCTTTGTGGAGTTCCTTGCTCTTGGTGCGGAGGCGTTCGGTGCGGTCTTTTTCGGCGTAGTAGCCCTCCAGCATGGCGTTGAAGGATTCCCACTTCCGAATTTCGTACTTTTCGCCGTACTGTTTCGGCTCAAAGAAAGTATACTCGACCGGCTTTCCATCGGGCGCGGTCACGCTGCACGGACAGCCGCCCTTGTCGTAAATTTCTTTCAGCTCGTCGATGGCTGCCATCAGCTGACGTTTCTGTTCCTCGGTCAGCTCGTTTGCCGGCAGGTGTTCGCCGTTGAACGCACGCCATGCGGCTTCCCGGCAGACTACCGGGCCAACGCCTGCGACGGTCTTGTTCAGAGCGTCCGCCACCGGCAGGTCACGCTCGCAGGCCGACGCCACGATGGACGCCGAACTCACTGCGAGGAAATCCGGGCGTGCCGGTTTGGGCGGTATCGTGTAGGGCAGGCCGGGCAGCAGCTGACGCACATCGCTGTCCTCGAAATCGACTCGTTTCAGGGCGTCGATAATTTTGCCATTCTGCACCAGAACCAGATTCGAGTAGCGGCCCATCAGCTCCGCGCAGAGGATGTTGTGGACAAGGTCGCCCATCTCATTGGTGCAGAGGAATTCAAAATACACGATGCGGTCGCCCGGCTCCATCCGGACGTCGATCAGTCGTCCGCCGGTCAAATGCTTGCGCATCAGCATACAAAAGGATGGCGGCGTTTCCGGATTCTCGAAACTCTCTTCGGTCAGGCAGACACGCGCCGAACCGCTGCGCGCCGACAGCAGCAGGCTGTAAGTGTCCGTCCGGGTGCGCAGGGTAAGCACCAGCTCATCCCGGGTCGGCTCAAACAATTTTGCGATCTTTGCGTCGGTCAGGGTGGTTTTGAGTTCCGCCGCTGTCAACGCCAGTGTCGCGGCATCCAATGCCATAGTTCATTACCTCATACTCCCTCAGTCGCCTGCGGCGACAGCTCCCTCAATGAGGGAGCTTTCTTCCTTGCGCGATGACGGAAGGAGTTCTTCATATATATTATAAATAAGTATAAGGGTCGTGGTTCTCACAGCTGACCTGAACTTCCAGTTCCGGAAATGCTTTTTTCAGCTTCTCCGCAACAGCCGCTGTCACTGGAAACTCGGTGGCGTAGTGGCCTGCCGCAATGAGCGACAGCCCCAGCCGCTTGGCATCGCAGGCGTGGTGATGATTCGCCTCACCGGTCAGCAGGCAGTCCGCACCCTGCGCAATGGCATCCTCGAACATACTGCCACCTGCGCCGCTGATGACCGCCAGCCGCCGCACGATTTTTCCAGCGTCGGCATATTTCACCTGAACCGGTTCACTGCCATCCAATGGCAGGTTGCAGCGTTTCGCAAGTTCGGTCTGTGCCTTTTTCGCCAGCTCTGCCACCGAGATTGGCTCGATCGTTCCGACCCGGCCGCAGCCCTCCGCGAAGACCTGCATTTCCTTCATGCCGAAAATGCCGGCCAGCACTTCGTTCACACCGCCCTCGGCAGCATCGAGGTTCGTGTGCATACAAATCGCCGAGATGCCTTTCTGCACCAGCTGAAACGGCACATCCACCGGCGACAGCTTTTTGAGCGGCGAAAAAATCACCGGGTGGTGAGAAACGATAAGTTCACAGCCCTTCGCCGCCGCTTCGTCCATCACTTCGGGCGTGATATCCAGCGCGACCAGCACCTTGTTTACCGTTCCGCCGCAGTCGACCAGCAGGCCGACATTATCCCAGCCCTCGGCCAGTTCCGGCGGTGTGATACGGGTCATTTCTTCGTAGATCTGGTGTACAGTAGTTCCCATAAAGTTCATCCTCATTTTTCGGTGGGCTCTCCCTCTGGGAGAGCTGGCACGAAGTGCCTGAGAGGGCTAGGTCGTTGACAACAGAGAATCGATCTCCTCGGCCAACGGCGTTTCATCCGGCACGCCAAGGCGGAAACGCGGAAGCTTCGCTTTCTGCCATGCGGCGTAATCCGCACCCTCGGGGTACTCCCCGGTCTTTCCGAAGAGACATTCCGCAAAGGCCGGCTCGTGTTTTTCGCCGGTGTATTCCGCCGCCATGACCGCATACCAGCGGCCAGCGGCCTGAACCGGGCGGTCTGCAATAAGTGAAAAACCGTTCTCCCAGAGCCAGCGGCGGAGGTCGCTGTGCCGGGTCGCCGGAACCATCACCAGACGGGGGCCATTCTCCGAGAAGACCCACGGGGCCTTTTCCAGAATCTCCCACGTCGTCTGCGCCGAGACACCGGCCAGCACGATGGTTCCCACTTCGCCCGGCGATAACACAGAAAGACCGTCGCCGAGCCTCAGCTCAACGCGGTCTTCACACTCTGCATGTTCCAGCGTCTGCTTTGCCTTTGCCAAAGGCCCCGGCCGCAGGTCGGCACCGATGACTTTCGGGAACTTTCCCGATGCCGCCAGCACCGCCGTCAGCTTGCCGTGGTCGCAGCCGATATCCGCCACGGGCTGACCCGGGCGGACAAGCTCGGCGGCGGCAGTCAGACGCGCATCCAGTGTCGGCAGCAAATTTATGCCTTCTTGGATGCCAGATGAGCGTTCAGCTTCTCGATCAGCTCATCGCAATCCACACCGTGAACCTCGCAGGCTTCCTCAATGCTCTCGCCGCGGGATGCCGGGCAGCCCAGACAGTGCATACCGATCTCCATAAAGTAGGGAGCGGTGGACTGGTCCATATCGAGGATGTCGCCGATGATGGTCTCACGGCTCACCTGCTTGATTGCAGGGGTCTCCTCGTCCTTCTTGAGCATATTAAAAATATCAAACATAGTTGAAAATCCTTTCTTCCGGGTGATTTGCGGCCCAAAACGGCCGTTCATTTATACTATACCCCAAAGGTAGGGTATTTTGCAAGAGGCGGACAGAAAAAAGCCTCCCCTGCCGGATGGCAGAGGAGGCTCAAAACTTCAGTTGTAGCTAAAGCTTAGTTCTGCTTCATACGAGCGAAGCAGTCAGAGCAGTAGACCGGACGGTCCTCACGGGGCTGGAAGGGAACCTTGCAAGCCTTGCCGCAAGCTGCGCAGACAGCATCGAACATCTGACGGTCGCCGCCGTTGTTGCCGCCACGGACGCCGTTCTTGCGGGCGTCACGGCAGGGCTTGCAGCGCTGGGGCTGGTTCTCAAAGCCGCGAGATGCGTAGAACTCCTGCTCACCAGCAGTCCAAACAAACTCCTTGCCGCAGTCCTTGCAAACTAAAGTCTTGTCTTCAAACATAGTAATATCTCCTCTTTGTTTAGTTCTTGCCCACGGAAGGATTGTAACCATACCTTTGGTTTTTCGGGACCATCGCGCTGATCGTAAGCTTACCAGGGGCTTGAATGAGTAAATGCCCTCGAACTGAGGACTCCCCTATTGTACCGTGCTTTTTTTTGTTTGTCAACTGAAAAACTAACCTTCGCCTTTCTTTTTGTACATTCAGCCAAATAAGACCGGCTTCGACTTTACAAAATGCAATAAAAGAGGGCTGCATGCCCCAGTTACGGAACATGTAGCCCTCAAAATTCTGCTTTGGTGAGAAATTACTTCTCGATGACTTCCTTGGTGTCGCGAGCGATCATCAGCTCCTCGTCGGTAGCGATGACCAGGGTGCGGACCTTTGCACCCCAAGCGGTGATCTCGCAGACATCGCCGACAGGATGCTTGTTCTTGTCGGTGTCGATGCGGATGCCCAGCCAATCCATGTGGTGGCAGATCTTTGCACGAGCAATTGCGTCATGCTCGCCGATGCCGCCGGTGAAGACGATGGCGTCAACGCCGCCCATAGCAGCGATGTAGCTGCCGATGGTCTTCTTGATCTGATAGTTCAGCATATCAGAAGCCAGCTGTGCGCGCTCGTTGCCGGCAGCTGCTGCTTCCTCAACGTCACGCTTGTCGCTGGAAACACCGGAGATGCCCAGCAGGCCGGACTTCTTGTTCAGGATCTCGTCCAGCTGGTGGCCGGTGATGTTCAGGGTGTACTTCAGGTAGTTGACAACAGACGGGTCGAGGTCGCCGCAGCGAGTACCCATCATCAGGCCAGCCAGCGGAGTCATACCCATGGAGGTATCGACGACCTTGCCCTGGTCGACAGCAGCGATGGAAGAGCCGTTGCCCAGATGGCAGGTGATGAGCTTCAGACGCTCGATGGGCTCTTCCAGATACTCAGCAGCCTTGTGAGCAACATACTTGTGGCTGGTGCCGTGGAAGCCGTAGCGGCGGACACCGTACTTCTCGTAGTATTCATAGGGGATAGCGTACATATAAGCCTTCGGCGGCATGGTGCTGTGGAAAGCGGTGTCGAAGACTGCGACCATCGGGATGTCCGGGCCAAAGACCTTGCGGGCAGCCTCGATGCCGAGGATGCCTGCCGGGTTGTGCAGAGGTGCCAGAGGGCTCAGCTCACGGATGGTGTTGATGACCTCGTCGGTGATCAGGCAGCTGTTCTTGAACTTCTCGCCGCCGTGGACAACGCGGTGACCGATAGCGTTGATCTCCTTGACGTCGTCGATGCACTTGCCCTCGCCGGTGGTCATCTTCTTGACGACCTCAGCAAAAGCCTCGGTGTGGGTGGGGAAGATTGCCGGAGTCGTAGCCTTGTGGCCGTTAGCCTCGTGGGTGATCATGCTGCTCTCCATGCCGATGCGCTCGCACAGGCCCTTGCAGAGAACCTTCTCGCCGTCCATGTCGATCAGCTGATACTTCAGGGAAGAAGAACCGCAGTTAATAACCAGAACCTTCATCTTCTGTTGCCTCCAATATTGATTTTTGCAGCCCGGAACCGGGCAGAATTTTACAGATTCCTATTTTTATTATATAATAGGGTCGGCATCTTTTCAAGCCGTAACCGTGGCAAGGGTTTGACAATCCTCGCCGCCTTTTTTGTACATCCTGCCCAGAATTGTGTCGGAGTCCTTGTTTTCTCCCGGCACTCTGACAGATATTTCACAAACTTTTTAGGATACAACACATGAAACTAGCTGGTATCATCGCTGAATATGACCCTTTCCACAACGGCCATGCGTGGCAGCTGGCACAGGCGAAGGCACTGGGTGCCGAGCATGTCGCCGTTGCCATGAGCTGCGGCCTGACCCAGCGCGGAGCAGTGCCGCTCCTGCCCGAGGAGGTCCGTGTCCGTGCCGCGCTGACCTGCGGAGCCGATTTGGTTTTTGCCCTGCCTGCGCCGTCCGCCTGCTCGGGTGCCGAAGCCTTTGCCCGTGCTGGTGTCCGGATCCTCTCTGCCGCCGGGTGCGACGCTCTGGTTTTCGGTGCGGAAACGCCGGACTCTTCCCTTTTGATGGAAGCCGCTCATCTCCTGCTGAGCGAAGAATACCGCGCCGCTCTCAAGAAACAGCTTGCAGGCGGTGCCAGAAACTTCGCCGCCGCGCGTCAAGCTGCGGTCGAGTCGCTCTGTCCGGGCAGCGGCCTCTCCGACCTATTGAACAAGCCGAACAACAACCTCGCCATCGAATACTGCAAGGCCATCCTCGAGCAGAACGCCGCCATGACACCCGTTCCATTCCCCCGGCAGGGCGCGAACCACGGCGAAGCTCTTGCGCAGTCCGCTGCCGGGCAGTTTGCCAGTGCAAGCGCGCTCCGGAGGCTCTGGGTCGGGCAAGGCGTCGACGCCCTCCGGCCGTATGTTCCCGAATCTGTCTTCCCTCTCTATCAGGAGGCGTTTTCCTCCGGCCGGTACACAGATTTCTCCGCTGCTGGCCGGTACGAGATGGTCTTGCTTCGTGCCGCCTGCCAGAGCGATACACCTTTTATCAATATCCGTGGCATTTCCGAGGGGCTGGAACACCGGTTGGAGAACGCCGTCCGCAGCTGTACCATGCAGGAAAAGCTTCTGGATGCCCTCACGACTGTTCGCTATCCACGTGCCCGGATGCGCCGCCTCGCGATGGACGCCGCACTGGGCTATGCGCCCGAGCTGAACGTTCTTCCGCCCTATCTGCACCTGCTGGGCGGCCACCGGGAGCTGTTTTCTCTTTTAAAAGGTACAGCTCTTCCCGTCTCGCACTCGCTCAGCCGCCTTCGGGAAGAAAATTCCTCTTGTGCGGCATTTGTGCAAGCGCAGCTTGCCGCGAGCGATTTTGCGGCGTTCTGCCGCCAAAAACCGGAGCCGATGGGTGGTGTACTTCGTCAAAAAATTATCTTTTTGACGTAATGACAAAACTTTTTCTATAAAAACTGTCATTTTCACTATTGTTCTTCCTCTCAGTTCGGTGTATCATTAAAGAGACATACTTGGATACAACGTAGATATCTGTCAATCAACACACTACGGAGGAGAATTTCATGGCACTTCACGTTCTGGACGAAGCCAACCGCTGCCTCGGCTGCAAAAAGCCGATGTGCCAGCAGGGCTGCCCCATCCACACCAATATCCCCGAGGTCATCCGTCTGCTCAAGGCAAACGAGCTGGATGCCGCAGGCCGGATGCTGTTTGAGAACAACCCCCTGACCACGGTCTGCTCTCTGGTCTGCAACCACGAGAACCAGTGCGAGGGCCACTGCATCCGCAACCGGATGCCCAGCCACGACCCGGTCCATTTTTCCATCATCGAGGACTATATCTCGACCACCTACGCAAACAAGATGGTTGCAGGCCCTGCTGAGAAGAACGGCATGAAGGCCGCTGTTGTCGGTGCAGGCCCTGCCGGCCTGACCATCGCGGTCCTGCTGGCGCGCTGGGGCTACGATGTCACCATCTTCGACGCACGCGATAAGATCGGCGGCGTCATGCGGTACGGCATCCCCAACTACCGCCTGCCCGACAGCGTACTGGACGACTTCGCATATCGCCACCTCGAGCTGAAGGGCATCAAAGTTCGCACCAACACCGCCATCGGCCGCTCCATCACCATCGACGACCTGTTCCGTGACGGCTACAAGAGCGTCTTCATCGGTGCCGGCCTGTGGAAGGCAAACTCCCTCCACATCAAGGGCGAGAGCCTCGGCAATGTCGTATTCGGCATCGACTATCTGGCAAACTCCAAAGCTTTCCGTCTGGGCGACGACATCGCCGTCATCGGTGTCGGCAACTCCGCAATGGACTGCGCACGCACTGCCATCCGCAACGGCGCACGTCACGTCACCTGCTATGCACGCCGTGACGAGGAGTGTATCAGCGCATCCGAGCATGAAGTCCGTTACGCTCGTCTCGAGGGCGTCGGCTTCCGCTTCTGCAAGGCTCCCGTCGAGATCCGCGAGAACGGCCTGATCTGCCGCGACACCGTCAAGGGTGAGGATGGCAAGTTCACGCAGGTCGAGGGCAGCGAGATGTTCTACCCCCACACCGGCGTCATCGTCTCGGTCAGCCAGGGCTCTGAGAGCAACATCGTCAAGAGTACCACTGGCATCGAGACCAATCAGCGCGGTCTGGTGACCGTCGGCGAGGACGGCAGTACCACCCGTGAAGGCGTCTTCGCAGGCGGCGACGCCGTTATGGGCGCACGCACCGTTGTCGAGGCCGTTGCCATCGCGAAGAAGGTCGCCGAGTCGATGGACAAGTATATGAAGAGCCTGCCCGTCGATAACACCCCCGACCCTTACGCCAATATCCCCACCTTCACCACCCCGACCTCTGATGTCCTGACAAAGCAGGATAATCTGTAAACATAGCAAACGGGCTGCTGCGGAAATTGAACCGCGGCAGCCCGTTTTTGTTGCTCTTTTCTCTAAAATATGTTAAACTAAAAAAGCCGTCGAACGACGGCAGGTGCTGACCCAAACGCAGGCGGCTAATGTCTCCGGTCACTTGATGTTTTGCTTTTTACTCAGAGCGAAGCAGGCGGTGACGGGCAAGACGAATCTTTTTTATAAAAATTCAACTTCCCTGAGCTTGCAGCGAAGGGAGGGATAGCGCATGGATACTTCTGCGATTATTGCAGCATTGGCACTGGTTGTCGATGTGGTTCGTGCAGTGTTTGACATTGCATGGCAGGTTCATCTCGAGCGCAAACATAACAAAAAGGATTAACCGCCAATTTGCTTCCCCAAGCAACGGTTAATCCTTTTTAACCACAAGTGACCGGGATGCTAGCCGTTTGCAGGTCAGCACCTTTTCTATTTGTAGTATAGTCAAATTATTTTAACTTGTCAAGCGGAACCTCTCTGCCCATGAAAACGACGGCCGGGAGGTTTATTTTCTTAGCCGCTGTTTAGTTGACCGGAAAACTTTGAGTCTGGTATACTGTTTATAAATCCTTTCATGGATTCAACAATTTGTGCGCCTTTCCAAAATTCTCCGAATATTTTTGGAAACAGCGTCTGAAAGGTCGGTGGACAACATACTTAAAGGTTCTCTCCCCAAACTGCGAGAAAAGCTTCTCGAAGCGTTACAGGCCGTGCTGCCCATTGTCGCCATCGTGCTTGTACTCTGCTTTTCCATCGCGCCCGTGTCGCCGAGCATCCTGCTCTGTTTTCTGCTGGGCGCAGCGATGATCATCGTCGGCATCATGTTTTTTACGCTGGGTGCCGAAATGAGCATGACCCCGATGGGCGAGCGTGTCGGTTCGGTCATCACCCGGACAAAAAACGTGCCGCTCATCCTCGGCATCGCGTTCGTGCTGGGATTTCTTATCACCATTTCGGAACCTGATTTGCAGGTTCTGGCAAATCAGGTACCTTCCATCCCGAACATGACGTTGATTCTATCCGTCGCGGCCGGTGTCGGATTGTTTCTGACCTTTGCGTTCCTGCGTATGCTGATCGGCATCCCATTGCCGCAGTTGCTGGTGATTTTTTACGGCATCGTCTTTATTCTGGCGGCCTTTGTGCCGAAAGAGTTTCTGGCTGTCGCGTTTGACTCGGGCGGCGTCACCACCGGCCCGATGACGGTTCCCTTCATCATGGCGTTGGGCGTCGGTGTCGCCGCCATCCGAAGCGACCGCCACGCCGCAGACGACAGCTTCGGTCTGGTCGCGCTCTGCTCGGTCGGCCCGATCCTGGCAGTCCTGATTCTGGGCATTGCTTTCAATGCCAGCGACAGCACCTACGTTCCGCCCATCCTGCCCGAAGTCAGCGACTCGGTGGAACTGTGGCAGCTCTTCCACGAGGGCCTGCCGACCTACATCCATGAGATTGCAACGTCGCTGCTCCCCATCATCGTGATGTTCGGCGTTTTCCAGTTTGTCGCGCTCAAGCTCGACAAGCGGACGCTGGGCCGCATCGCAGTCGGTCTGGCCTATACTTATATCGGTCTTGTCCTCTTCCTGACCGGCGCAAATGTCGGCTTCATGCCTGCCGGTAACTATCTGGGCCAAGTCCTCGCCGGACAGAGCTTCCGCTGGGTGCTGATCCCCATCGGGATGCTCATTGGTTACTTCATCGTCAAGGCCGAGCCTGCGGTCTATGTCCTGAACAAGCAAGTCGAAGAGGTCACCGACGGTGCCATCTCGGCCAAAGCGATGGGCGCAGCACTCTCTGCCGGTGTCTCCATCTCGGTCGGTCTGGCGATGGTTCGCGTCCTGACCGGCATCTCGATCCTATGGTTCCTCATCCCGGGCTATGCGTTCGCGATCGGCATCTCGTTCATCGTGCCGAAGCTGTTCACCGCCATTGCGTTCGACGCCGGTGGCGTTGCATCCGGCCCGATGACGGCGACTTTCCTGCTGCCGCTGGCGCAGGGTGCGTGTGTGGCTGTCGGCGGCAACATCGTCACGGATGCTTTCGGTGTGGTCGCGATGGTTGCTATGACGCCGCTCATCACGGTGCAGCTAATGGGTCTGGTGGCAGAGCTGAAAAACCGCAAGGCACGTCAGGCACAGCCTGCCTTTGCCGCTGCGACGGCCTTTGCCGACCTGCCGGATGATGCCATCATCGAGCTGTAAAGGAGGATGTCTGTGAATACATTATATTGGCTCGTCACCATCACCGACCGCCACTCCACCGACGCCTTCCTCAAGCTGTACGAGGAGCATGGGGTGAATGTCAACCTGCGCACCGTCGGTTCGGGTACGGCTGTTCGCGAGATGCTGGCGACCCTCGGCCTTGAAAAATCTGAAAAAGCCGTTCTGCTCTCCATCGTCACCGCCGACACCTGGCCAAAAATCCAGAAAGCTCTCCGCCGCCAGATGCGGATCGACGTTCCCGGCACCGGTATCGCCTTTATCATCCCGGTCAGCAGCATTGGCGGAAAGCGTGCCCTGCTGTTTTTAACCGAACACCAGAAGCTCGAACTGAAGGAGGAAAGCACCTTGAAAGATACTCGCTATGAGCTGCTGCTCGTCATCGCCAACCAGGGTTACACCGGCTCCATCATGGACGCGGCCCGTGCCGAAGGTGCAGGCGGCGGCACCGTCATCCACGCCAAAGGCACCGGCATGGAGGGAGCCGCCCGGTTCCTCGGCGTCGACCTCGTAAACGAAAAAGAGGTGGTGCTGATCGTCAGCCGCACCACCCAGAAAAATAAAATTATGTCCGCCATCATAAAAAATGCCGACCCAAAGGCCGGCGCGATCGTCTTCTCCCTGCCCGTCACCGATACCGCCGGCCTCCGCCTACTGGATGAAACGGACGAGACGGTGTAAAACACACTGCCTCCTGCTTGACAAGACGAGAAAAATCAACTATACTACAAATAGAAAAGGTACTGTCTGCAAGGGTCAGCTCCTGTACCCGATGTCAAAACTTACAAAGAAGATTGACTGCTCGAGTTTCTGAGGCTGCGGCAGTCAATCTTTTTTGTTTTGCTTGTCATCAATGTACTGCATAATCTTCAACGTGATGTCGACGGTCTCATAAATCACAGTGACTATGAGCGTCAGCAACGCCAGAACTTCCAGCAGAGTCATCGTGCATCCCCCCTTTGCCATCAGGCACTGGGAAGATTCGCTTTTCAAAAAAGTCCATTTCCCGGCTCACCTGATTCGTTCGCAGGAACATTCAGCGAGTGGGTGCAGGAGCATGACCACCTATCAATGCAGGCAGTACCAATTCCGCCGTCTTTTGACGGCGTTTTTATTTTACCATAGATTTCACCGAATGACAATATTCTTCGAAATCCGTTCATTTTCCGCCAGAATACATTTCATGTCCGGAATAACTGTCCGGCGTGGATTTTTTCATGATTTTCCTGTATCATAGGGGATAGATGGGAGGTACTGACATGAATCCATCCAAAACGAAACAACTGCTGTGCAATGCGGCGGCGATCACTTTCGGAAATGCGCTTTACTCGCTTGCGGTCGCCGTCTTTCTGGAACCTGCCGGGCTTATCACCGGCGGCGCGACCGGTATCGCTCTGGCCGTCGGACGAGTGACCGGGCTTTCGGTCTCGGGCGTCCTGCTGGTCTTCAACCTTGCCATGCTGGTCTGGGGCTGGGCCGTGTTTGGCCGGGCATTTGCCCTGAACACCCTCGCCAGCAGCCTGCTTAGTCCGTTTTTCCTTGAATTGTGGCAGCGGCTGCTGGCCGGGCGCATCCTGACCGACGATATCATCCTCTGCACCATCTTTTCCGGTCTTGGCATCGGCGTCGCACTGGGTATCGTCCTGCGCTCCGGTGCATCGACCGGCGGCATGGATATTCCGCCGCTGGTGCTTCACAAGTGGTTCCGCATCCCGGTTTCCGTGACGATGCTTGCTTTCGATATTGCCATCCTGCTGGCACAGGCAATGTTCAGCCCCGTGCGGCAGGTGCTGTACGGCATTGTGATGGTCATCATCCACACCATCGTCATGGACAAGATGCTCCTGCTCGGCAGCAGCAAGACGCAGGTGAAGATCATCAGCGCGAGGTCGGACGAGATTTTGTCCGCCATCCTCAGCGACATCGACCGAGGTGTGACCATCCTGCACAGCGAGGGCGGCTACACCCGGGAACCGACTTCTCTGCTTCTGACGGTCGTTTCCAACCGGGAGCTTCCCAAACTGGAGCGGCTCATCCATACCATCGACCCGGAATGTTTCATGATCGTCAGCCGTGTCACCGAAGTCGCCGGACGCGGCTTCTCGCTGGACAAAGATTATCAATGACAACACAAAAACGAGGAGAGCCCAAACTCTCCTCGTTTTTTCTGTTTGATTTAAGCCATGAGCATTGTGCCAATGGGATAACCCACAAACACAGAGGCCACAACTGCGGCCAGCATCAGCATCGTACCGTAACGGATGACCTGAGAGGTGTTCGTCCAGCCCGTGCCGATGGCAAGTGCGACGTTCGGGTGAGCCGGAGGCAGAACGAACGCATAGCTTACGCCCATGCCGATCATCGAGGCAACCGCTGCTGCGTTCAAGCTACCGCCCGAAGCCATGCAGATAGGAATCGCAACAGCACACACAACGGTCGTCGTCACCATGTTGGAGCAGGCGTTCGTCATAACATAAGTCCAGAGTGCAAAGACCAGAACGATGAGCGTCGGGCTCAGACCAGACAGGACCGGCTCAATGACGCCCGAGAGCCATGCAGTCAGGCCGATATCGGCGTTCGTCATTGCGGAACCGACAGCCAGCGTTGCCGCAGCCATCACCAGACCGCCCCACTGGATTCCCTTACTCATTGCTTCCTTGAAGTTGAGCAGCGGTTTGCCGTCAATGGAGATCATGAACATTGCGATAGCACCGAGCATCGGAGGGAAGGTCGTACCCTTCGACGAAAAGAAGGTGGAAACGCTGGGCAGGATGTTCTTCAGGAACTCCGGCAGCACCCACGCCGCAACGACCGCGAAGAAGATGCCGATGACCCACTTTTCGCGCTTTTCCAGCGGTTTTACTTCCGCTTTCAGGTGTTCCGGGTTCAGGTTGCCGAGCTTGCCGGTATCCGGGCGGATAATAAAGCGGAAGATGAGCATCATCACGACAAAGCAGATGAGGCCGACGGGGATCGCGGACGCCATGTAATGTGCATAGGAGATGGTGCCGCCTGCCATCTGCTGATAGAAGCCAAGTGCCATGACCGGGAAAGTGTGAGAGATTGGGGTCATACCGCAGGCAATTGCGCAGCAGAACAGGGTTCCGAGTGCAAGGGTATTCGCCAGCTTATCGTTCTTTTCCAGCTGCAGCTCCTTGCAGATGGAGTCGAAGATGGGCATGTAAATGACGAACAGGACGACCGGTGACATCACCATGCCGATGAGCAGAACGGACAGGCAGTAGATGGTAATGAACCACCAGGAGCCTTTCGAGGCCAGCTTGTTGGTGATGAAGCCAATTGCGCACCGCTTGACGAACGAGGTCTGGCCGAGCGCGTAAGTACACATAAAGGTGAACAGCAGGAACGCAAAAGTCGCGTTGCCGAACGAGCTGCTCAGAATCGAATTCATCTTCAATTCGGGAACAAGGCTCAGTCCGGCAAGGCAGAGATAGCTGGGCCAGTCGATGGAATCAAAGAGCCAGAGCAGCAGGATGCCGATAAAGATTCCAAGCACCTGCATCCCGGATGACGTCATCCCTGCCGGAGCCGGTATCAAACGGAAACCAAGAATGAACAGCAACGATATCACATAGAGGATGGTTTTCTTCGTTGATTTCATGGTTCAACTTCCTTTCACAAGACTGCGTTCTGACGCAGCAGTTCCGCGCGGATCTCTGGATAGCCTGCGGCCGGGTCTTTTGCCCGGCAGGCAGCGGCAACACCGGCCGCATGACCGGTTGCAAAGCCGGTTCCCATGACACGGACGGACGCAAATGCGACCGGGTCCGCGCTGACGGCACGGCCGCCGCTGTACAGGTTTTTGATATTCCGTGAGGTGATGGCACGCAGCGGAATGTTATAATAGCCGTTGTCCTTTACGAACAGGTAGGACAGCATTTTCGTCAGCTCGTTGTGCATCTCGCAGGGCCATGCACCACAGGCGACCGAATCTTCCTGCTTTGTCGCGTTCAGTACATCATCCATCGTCACCATATACTCACCGAGGATGTGCCGGGTATCGCGCAGGCCCAGATTTGCGCCGGTCGAAACGAGACGGGCGTTTTCCATTCCGGGCAGATACTGCCGGAAGGCCTTGATGTAATCCTGACACTGGCGGCGCGTGTTCATCTCGCACTCGGTCAGGGTCTTTGCATCCAGTGCCGTGACAAAGACGCTGGGTAGGATGGCGTAGGCCGTGTCCTCATGGGTACGGAACACGATGCCGGATTCCTTCGTCAGGTGCTTGTAACCATCGGCTTTTGCCTGCTTGAAGACCTTTTCCAGAATGTCCGGCTTGAACTGCACTTTCGGGTCGATGTTGTCGATCCGCATCATCTTGGTGGAGACATATCCGTGGCCGTTTCCGTCGCCGAAGCGCACATCCGCGCCTGCCTGATGGGCCAGATTTGCGTCGCCGGACGCATCCACGAACTGAGCCGCCTCAAAGCAGTATTCGTTCTCGTCGTCCACGCAGCAGATGCTCTCGATTTTGTCACCGGCCTCGTTTTTCTTGGCCGAGATCATCCGGCAGTGGAGCAACACATCCAGACCGTACTCCTGCACGAGGCAGTCCAGCGCGTATTTCAGTTCCTCCTCGTCGAAAGTAATGATGGTGTTTCCGGTCGGCGAATGTTTCACCACCGTGTGGACACCCACCTCCCGAAGTTTTTCCAGCACCTCTTCGCCGATGCCCTTGACGATCTGCATTGCGTTCTCGCCACGGGTGTAGAAGCCGCAGTAGGAAGCGACGTTCGAGTTGGTCGCCTGTCCGCCGAGACTGCCGTTCCGCTCGATGAGCAGGGTCTTTGCACCTGCCTTTACTGCACCCAGAGCTGCCGCAATGCCTGCGGAGCCGCCGCCGACTACGATAACGTCGTATCCGTATGTTTTTGTCATATATTTTCTCCTTTCCTTGATTTTTTTGGTTTATTTTATTATAATCGTTCTAGTTCGATTTGTAAAAATCATATTTACTATATAGTTCATAACTAAAAGCTATTGCAAAGCAGGAGTTTTCTCATGGAAAAGAACCAGCTGATCTACGTCGTCGAGACTGCCCGGTGCGGCAACATCACCCACGCCGCCGAAAAGCTTCACCTCTCCCAACCGTCACTCTCGAATCAAATCATCCAGCTTGAACGGGAACTCGGTATCCCACTGTTCGAGCGGTGTCACAAGCGCGTGCGTCCGACCCCTGCCGGTGAGGTGTTCGTCCGGGAAGCCGAACTCATCCTGCAGAATATGAGCCGACTCAAAAATCTGATGGAGGAGTATGCAGAGCAGACCCGAGGCAGTCTTCGTCTGGGCGCACTGAGCATCATGTGTTCCCTCGGCATCCCGGAAATGATCTCGACTTTCAAACAGAATCATCCCGGGCTTGAGATTTATCTGACCGAGTCCGGCAGTGCCGCTCTCATTCAGGACGTCCAGGAAAACCGTCTGGATGCCGCCTTTGTCATCCTGCGCTCGGAGTCCTCGCTCGAAGAGGGATTCTCGGCGGTTCCACTCTGGAAATCCGAGACTTTTGTCGCGATGCCTGCCGCATGGTGTGACGAAGACAGTACTTCCATCACGCTGGAACAGCTGGCACGCTATCCGCTCATCATCACCGAAAGCCGCTTTAACATGAACAAGATGATTCTCTCCCAGCTGGACGCCGCCGGGCTGCGGTACACCATCTCCTGCACCTGCAACCAGATTGACTCCTGCCTTTCCCTCGTCAGCAAAGAGATGGGCGTCACCTTCTGCTCCGGCGAAACTGCTGCCTATTACCACCACAACGTCCGCCTTCTCTCCTTTTCGCCGCCCATCCGCCGGACCATTTACTTCGTCTACCGCAAGAATCCGGAGTATTACCCGATTCTGCGGCTTTTCCTTCAGGAACTGGACAGCCTTGTGCCGTCCAAATCCCTTTAATCATGCAAAAGGGCGGTCACTGTCCAAGCGACAGTGACCGCCCTTTTTCTCTTATTTACATCAGCGGCGCAATGGCTTTCAGCACAACACCCATTGCGTGAAGAAGTGGGTGGTTCTGCCAGATGCTTTCCCGGGTCGGTTCCACGGTGCGGCACTGTTCCAGCGTCGTCTGGAAATCCCGTTCGATGTCCGGGATGCAGGCCGTGTCCACCATCCAGACCGCATTTTCAAAGTGATGGTACAGACTGCGGTAATCGAGGTTGATGGTGCCGACCACGGCCTCTTTCCCATCTACCACGAAGACTTTTGCATGGACAAAGCCGGGTGTCCACTCGCTGATTTTGACGCCCGATTTCAGCAGGGCGGCGTAATGGGTCTTCGCCAGTGAGTAGGCGAATTTCTTATCCGGCACACCGGGCAGGATGAGCTGAACATCCACGCCGCGCTCTGCCGCGAACCGGAGGGCAAGCTCCATCTCACCGTCCAGAATCAGATACGGCGTCATAATGTGGACATACTTCTGCGCCCGGTTGAGCAGGTCGATGTAGACCATCTCGCCCACCCGTTCGCCGTCCAGCGGACAGTCACCGTAGGGGGTAACAAAGCCCTTTGCGTTTTCCGGCACCGGGATCGGCTCGTTGAGGAACTGTTCCAGCTCCGGCTCGCGCAGGATGCTCCACTGTTGCAAAAACAGTGCGGTCAGGGAGCGGACACCCTCGCCCTCCAGCATGATGGCTGCATCCTTCCAGCGGCCATATTTCTCCACATGATTGATGTACTCATCCGCCAGATTGACGCCGCCAGTAAAACCGACCCGGCCATCAATGACCAAAATTTTCCGGTGGTCGCGGTAGTTGTAATGGGTCGAGACAAAGGGCATGACCGGCGAGAACACTTTGCACCGGATGCCAAGTTTTTCGAGCCGCTTTGGGTAATCGCGCGGCAGGGTCGAGAACTCACAGGTGCCGTCGTACATCACCCGGACATCCAGGCCTTCGGCAGCTTTCCGCACCAGAATTTCGAGAATTTTGCCCCACATCAGGCCCTCGTCAATGATGAAGTATTCGACGAAGATGTACTTCTCAGCCTTTTCCAGCTGGCGGAGCAGTTCCGCAAATTTTTCCTCGCCGCCGGGGAAGTATGTCACAGCAGTATCTTCCCGTACCGGGAAACCGCCGCCCCTGCCATCCAGATACCGTGCCAGCGACGCCGCACCCGGGTTCTGTTTTTCCAGTTTCCGGAATGTCTCGTTCTCCTGCGGCAGATGGGCGCGCGTCTCGCCTTCCAACTGCAACAGCCGCTTTTGCAGCAGGTTGTGGCCGACGTTGCTCTTGATATAGAAGAACAGCGGCACGCCCACGACAGGCAGGACAGCGATGACGACCAGCCATGTGATCTTTACGCTGTTGTCCATGTCGCAGTTCAGCAGATAGAGGACCATGCCGACCGTCAGCAGGATGCTGCTCCCGAAGTAGTGCGGAACCAGATTCCCGAACCAGCGGAAGATCAGGAACAGGAGACCGAATTGCAGCAGCAAAAGCAGCAGCATCAGACCAAACCGGCTGAAGATGGCGCGCACAAGACCCATCTTTCCCTTTTTGATGAGCCGCATGCCGCCGTCCTCAATATCCCGGACTTTCCCCTTCACATTCTCCTTGAGCTGTTCTGTCTGCACGGTGCGTGCCTCACTTTCAAATCAGTTTCAGATATTCAAACGCCTGATACAGACCGTCTTTGTCCACATCGCCGGTCACATAGTCGGCCGCTGCTTTGATCTCGTCGCCGCCGCTGCCCATTGCAACGCCATAGCCACAGGCTTCAAACATCGGGATGTCCACCTTCGCGTCGCCAAAGGCGATGGTGTCTTCCTTCGATGCGCCCAGAGCTTCCAGCAGGACATGGACTGCGTGGGCTTTCGTGATGTCTTTCACGCCCATGTCACCGAACAGAGCCGTCTCGCCTGCACCGCCCCAAGTGCCGTGCTGCATCTCCGGAAATTCCTTCTGCGCATCGAGGAAGTCCTGATAGCTGTGCAGAACGTAGCTGATTTTATTCAGGTCATCGCGGTACAGCTCGCCCTCCCAGATCATGCCGGGGAAGGCTTCCTGATAGGTCTGCTCTTTTTCGACCGCACGCCCTTTGCGGCGGCTGTACTCGTTCATGACTGGAACGACCACATCCTTGAACGTCCGGCTGGCGAACAGGCCGTTGTTGCTCTCGAGGTAGAATTCCAGCCCACGGGCATCCAACCAGTCCACGATGCGGCGGCACTGGTCGGCCGTGATGAGCTGATGGAGCAGAACTTTCCCGTCCGACTCTACATAGCTTCCGTTGCCGCCGATATAACCGTCGATGCCGATATCCCAGATCTCCTGCTTGTTCTCGGCCTTGCTCCGGCCGCTGCACAGGTAGACCCGGTGTCCGTTTGCCCGTGCCGCGCGGATGGCACGGACAGCCGACTCGGGCAGATGGTTCTCGTAGTCCACCAGCGTACCGTCGATGTCGATCAACAAAATCTTGCTCATGGCTTTGTTCTCCTCTTTTTGTTTTTATCTGCGCCGCAGGGCCAGCGCGAAACTGTCCAGTGCGATGTTCACAGCGTTCAGAAGCTCTTCTGACGCCACATCCTGAAGGGCATCCGCGCCCAGACGGACGCCTGCCGTCTGAAGCATCATCACGGCACAAAGGCGCAGACTTTCCGGTTCCTGTGGCTCTGTCTGCCGGATGCAGGGAGCCAAAACGATTTTTTCATCAAAATTCCTCCCGAAGGGTTTTGCAGGCTGTCAAAAACAGCTGAATTGTGGTATGATATCTACCAGATAAGTATAACGCATTTCACGTTGATTTTCTACATCAATCGGCACTCGGGAGGATTTTGGAGTTATGAACAATCTTATCATCGGCATCGCAGGCGGTTCGGGCAGCGGCAAGACCACGCTGGCTATCCGGCTCAAGGAGCGTTTCGGCGAGGACGAGGTACGCCTCATCTCGCACGACAGCTACTACAAGCGTCACGACGAGCTGCCCTTTGAGGAACGCTGCAAGCTGAACTACGACCACCCAGATGCTTTTGACAACGACCTTCTCATCGAGCATCTCAAGGAGCTGAAAGAGGGCAAGTCCATCGACTGCCCGGTCTACGATTACAGCAACCACAACCGCAGCAACGAGGTCCAGCACATCGAGCCGGCACCCGTCCTCATCGTCGAGGGCATCCTGCCGCTGGCCGAGCCGGAGCTGTGCAAGCTGTTCGACTACAAAATTTATGTTGACACCGATGCCGACGAGCGCATCCTCCGCCGCATCCTCCGGGATGTCAAGGAGCGCGGCCGCTCGCTGGACAGCGTCATCAACCAGTACCTGACGACCGTCAAGCCGATGCACGAGGCGTTCGTCGAGCCGAGCAAGCGGAACGCCGACATCATCGTTCCCAACGGCGGCGAGAACACACAGGCCGTCGAGATGCTGGCCCACCATATCCGCCGCCTGATTGAAAAGGCAAATATGATGTGATTTTCCTCCGATAACGAACCGACCCGGACGTTGCGTAAGCGTCCGGGTCGGTTTTTGTTTTATGCAGTTTTACATGTGGACAGAGGTGCGCACCAATGCACGTTTCAGGCGTGCCTGAGCCAGTTCATAGTCGCGGCGGTCGAGGTTCTTCTGTGCGAGGATCTCTTCCGCACGCTTCTTCGATGCCTCCGCGCGAGCCTGGTCGATGTCCTCAGCCCACTCCCATGTGGTCGCCACCAGACGGACTTCACCATCCAGCACGCTGAGCATACCGCCCATGCAGGCTGCACGGCGGCGGTTGCCGTCCGCATCCACGAGATGCGCCTCGCCCATGCCCAGCGCGGTGCAGTAGTCGCCGTGCTTGGCAAGGATGGCAAGGTCGCCGTCGATGGCACGGCAGACCACTCGCTCGGCCTGCCCATCAAAGGCGCAGCCGTCCGGCGTTACCACCGTCAGATGAAAGGTCGTCATGGTTTACCCCTTCTTCGCCTTGGCGAATACATCGTCGATGGTGCCTGCGAACAGGAACGCGCTCTCGGGCAGGTCGTCGCACTCGCCATTCAGGATCATTTTGAAGCCGCGCAGGGTCTCCTTCAGCGGCACATACTGGCCGGGCATACCGGTGAACTGCTCCGCGACATGGAAGCTCTGCGACAGGAAACGCTGCACCTTACGGGCGCGGCTGACCGTGCGCTTATCTTCCTCGCTCAGCTCGTCCATACCCATGATGGCGATGATATCCTGCAGTTCCTTGTAACGCTGTAGCACCTTCTGGACGGCACGGGCAATTTCGTAATGCTCCTGACCCACGACCTCCGGGCTGAGGATACGGCTGGTCGAATCCAACGGGTCGACAGCCGGGTAGATGCCCTGAGACGCAATGTCACGGCTCAGAACGGTGGTCGCATCCAGATGGGTGAAGGTGGTGGCCGGAGCCGGGTCGGTCAGGTCGTCCGCAGGAACGTAGACGGCCTGAACGGAGGTGATGGAACCCTTGCGAGTGGACGTGATGCGCTCCTGCAACGCGCCCATTTCGGTCGCCAGCGTAGGCTGATAGCCGACAGCGGAGGGCATACGGCCCAGCAGAGCCGAGACCTCGGAACCTGCCTGCGTGAAACGGAAGATGTTGTCGATGAAGAGCAGAACGTCCTGATTCTTGACGTCGCGGAAGTATTCCGCCATCGTCAGGCCGGACAGAGCCACGCGCATACGGGCTCCCGGCGGCTCGTTCATCTGGCCATAGACCAGCGCGGTCTTGTTGATGACGCCGCTCTCGGTCATTTCGCCGTACAGGTCGTTGCCCTCACGGGTACGCTCGCCGACACCGGTAAAGACGGAATAACCGTTATGCTCGGTGGCGATGTTGTAAATCAACTCTTGAATCAGAACAGTCTTGCCGACGCCTGCGCCGCCGAACAGACCGATCTTGCCGCCCTTTGCGTAGGGGCAGATCAGGTCAACGACCTTGATGCCGGTCTCGAGGATCTCGGTGGTTGACTGCTGCTCCTCATAGCTGGGGGCAGGGCGGTGAATGGGCCAGTAGGCATCCGGGGTCGGTGCCGGTTTGTTATCGACCGGCTCACCCAGCAGGTTGAAGACACGGCCCAGGCACTGATCGCCGACCGGAACCTTGATGGATTCACCGGTGTCCACTGCGTCGGTGCCGCGCACCAGACCATCGGTGCTGCTCATGGCAATGCAGCGCGCCACATTGTCGCCGGTCAGCTGAGCGACCTCGACGACCAGCTTCTGGCCGTGGTTGTCGATCTCAATGGCGTTGAGCAGCTCCGGCAGTTCGCCATCCTTGAACTGGATGTCCAACACCGGGCCGATGACCTGGATCACCTTGCCGATATGTTTTTCGGACATAGGCTACAACTCCTTACTTGTTGTTTTAAATCTCCGCGCCTGCCACGATCTCAGTGATCTCCTGCGTGATCGCGGCCTGACGTGCGCGGTTGTAATACAGATTCAGATGGTCGATCATCTCACCGGCGTTCTTGGTGGCGGCGTCCATCGCGGTGCGGCGAGCAGCCAGCTCACTGGCAACGCTCTCGCAGACCGCACCATAGACGATACCGGCCACATACTCCGGGATGATGGCCTTGAACACTTCCTCGCTGCTGGGCTTGTACAAGATCTGACTGCGGCGCGCCTCAGCCTTCTGCTCCTCGGTCGGCTCAATGGACAGCGGCAGAACCTCCATCGTGGTGGCGGTCTGGGTCATCATCGAGTCGAACCGGGTATAGCAAATTTTCACGGCGTCGTAGTCGCCTTTCAGGAAGCCTGCGGTGATCTGCCGCGACAGCTGGAAGCACTCGCCCACCGAGATATCCGCCGCCATCAGAACATCCTCAGTGAAGAGGTCGGCCTCATGATGGAGGAAATACTCTGCCGAACGCTTGCCGATGGGCAGCACCGTGACCGGGCCGGGCTGTGCGTCCGCCTGTTTGAAGACGTTCGCATTGTAGCCGCCTGCCAGTCCACGGTCGCCTGCAATGACGATGAGCAGCGTCCGCTTTATCTCAGTGCGCCGGAGATACGGGTTCCGGGCGCGAGGGTCTGCCGCCGCGATCTTCATCAGCGATTCGTGCAGGGTCTCAAAATAGGGGCGGCTGTGTTCAACACGCTCCTTGGCACGCCGCATCTTGGAGGACGCCACCAGCTCCATGGCTTTGGTGATCTGCATGGTACTTTCTACGCTTTTGATGCGCAGCTTGATGTCCTTCATGGAACCTGCCATGCGTTACACGCCTCCTTCCTGTCAGTGTGCCTTGAGAAAGCTCTCGGTATAGGCGGACAGAACACTCTTGAGAGCTTCTTCGGTGTCCTTGTCCAGATTGCCGGTGGTGCGGATGGTATCCATCACGGCTGCACCTTCGGCATTGTTATCGAGGTATTCGTACAGACTCTTCTCGTACTCGGCAACATCGCTGACCTTGACCTTCACGAGGTAGTCGTGGATGGTAGCATACAGGACAGCGACCTGTTTCTCGACCGGAACGGGAGCCGAACGGTTCTGCTTCAGCACCTCGACGATGCGCTCGCCCTGTGCCAGACGTGCCTTGGTATCAGCATCCAAATCGGAGCCGAACTGTGCGAAGGACTGCAGCTCACGGTACTGAGAATAAATCAGTTTCAGGGTACCGGCGACCTTCTTCATGGCTTTGATCTGTGCGTTGCCGCCGACACGGGAGACCGAGATACCGGGGTTGACAGCCGGCATGACGCCCGAGTGGAACAGCTCCGTTTCCAGGAAGATCTGACCGTCGGTGATGGAAATGACGTTGGTCGGGATATAGGCCGAAACGTCGCCTGCCTGCGTCTCGATGATGGGCAGAGCGGTCAGACTGCCGCCGCCCAGCTCCTTGGACAGCTTTGCTGCACGCTCCAGCAGACGGGAGTGCAGATAGAAGACGTCGCCGGGGTATGCCTCACGTCCCGGAGGACGGCGGATCAACAGCGACAGCGCACGGTAAGCGACTGCGTGCTTGGACAGGTCATCATAAATGATAAGGACATGCTTGCCCTTATACATGAAGTACTCGCCCATGGCGCAGCCGGAATAGGGCGCGATATACTGCAGCGGCGACAGCTCGGATGCCGTTGCGGAGACGACGATGGTGTAATCCATCGCACCGGCCTCGGTCAGGCTCTGAACGAGGTTTGCAACGGTAGAACGCTTCTGGCCGATGGCGACATAGATGCAGATGACATCCTTGCCCTTCTGGTTGATGATGGTATCGGCGGCGATGGTCGTTTTACCGGTCTGACGGTCGCCGATGATCAGCTCACGCTGGCCGCGGCCAATGGGGATCATCGAGTCGATGGCCTTGATACCGGTCTGAAGCGGCTCCTTGACGGGCTGACGCTCGATGATGCCGGGTGCGCGGCTCTCGATGGCGCGGAACTCGGTCGTCTCGATGGGGCCTGCGCCGTCGATGGGCTGGCCCAGCGCGTTGACGACACGGCCGATCATCGCGTCACCGACCGGCACGGACACGACCTTGCCGGTGCGCTTGACGGTGCTGCCTTCCTTGATGCCGGCGTCGGAACCCAGCAGAACGATGGAGACGGTGTTCTCCTCAAGGTTCTGCGCCATGCCGTACTCGCCGTTATCAAACTGAAGCAGCTCACCAGCCATGCACTTTTCCAGACCGCTGGCACGGGCGATGCCGTCGCCGACCATAATGACCGTGCCGACTTCGCTCTGTTCGATCACGTTCTCATAGTGCTTGATCTGCGCACGGATGATCTTTGAGATCTCTTCAGGTTTCAGTTGCATTGTTGTGTCTTCACCACTCAATTCTATTTTCTATTTCGGGTGGAATAGCCCTCTCAGGCACTTCGTGCCAGCTCCCCCCAAAGGGGGAGCCCTTGGCAAAGAGGATAACTAAAATTCTCATGCGCCAAGTTTCATCAATTGCTTTTTACAGAGTAGCTGCTGCGATATTTTTGCGCAGACCGGCGAGGCGGTTCTGGACGGTGCCGTCCAGTTCCGTACCCTCGATGTCCAGACGGATGCCGCCCAGAACGGAGGGATCGACTTTGGTTTTGAGGTCGATCTTCTTGCCGGTCACAGCCTCGAGCTTTTCGTGCAGACGGGCGGTCTGCTCCTTCGTCATGGCGACCGCAGAGATGGCCGTCGCCTCAAGGATGCCGTGCGCCGCGTTGTACCGGATGCGGTACGCACGGGCGCAGCCGTTCAGCTCGCGCAGGTAGCTCTTTTCGCAGAGGACTTTCAGGAAGTTGAGCAGGTACAGATGGATCTCACCACGGAACGCCTTGTCCAGCAGGCCGCAGCGTTCTTTCTTCGGGATGCTGGGGATGCTCAGCAGATGCAGATATTCCGGGTTCTCCTTGAATATCGCCGCGACAGCATCCAGCTCCTCTAAGATCCGTGTTTCCAGCCCTTCCTCTGCCGCCAGATCGTACAGGCTTCCGCCGTACATCTTTGCGATCTCGGTCATGATGCTTCACCCACGTTCTTGATGAATTCGTCGATCAGATCCTGATGGTCTTTTTCTTTGATCTCACGCTCGACCACCTTGGAAGCGATCTCCATCGCCATACCGCCGATCTCGTCCTTGACCTCGTTGACGGCCTTCTTGCGCTCCTGCGCAATGTCGGCTTCGGCCTTCTGCTTGAGGGCAGCGGCCTGTGCGCGTGCCTCGCCCAGCAGCTCCTCGCTGCGAGCGGTGGCCGTCTTCTGGGCAGCGGCGACGATCTGGTTTGCTTCGGCACGGGCATTTTGCAGGTTCTGCTCATACTCAGCCTTCATCGCCTCCGCCTCGGTGCGGAGCTTTTCAGCGTCCGCGATCTGGCTGTCGGCCTTGGCCTTGCGCTCAGCGATCACCTTTTTGACCGGGTTCAGCAGCAGCTTTTTAAAGATGAACAGCTGGATCATCAGGTTGCAGATCTGGGCGATGAACGTCCAGCCGTCCAGCGTGATCAACGCCTGATAAAGTTGCATAAGCGTCTCCCTTCTTTCGTGTTTTTCAACTCAGAAGGCGGCTCAGCCCAGATAGTTCATGAACATGCCGGGAGCGAGGAAGATCAGCAGCAGACCGGTGACGAAACCGTAAATACCGGTGGTCTCAGACAGTGCAACGCCCAGGATCAGGGTGCTGGTAACGTCGCTCTTGCACTCGGGCTGACGGCCAACGGCCTCGCAGGCAGCAGCTGCCGCGTTGCCTTCGCCGATACCAGGGCCGATACCTGCGATCAGTGCAAGACCTGCGCCGATGCCGCAGCCTGCCAGAGCGATACCACGAGCAAGAAGTTGAAAGTCAGTCATTTTAGTTGTCCTCCTAAAAATTAGTCGTTTTGGGGGATGCCGGAACAGAGCTTGTTACTCCTCACCGGCAGCGCGTTTGATGAAGATGGTGGTCAGGGTACAGAAAATGAATGCCTGAATACAGCCGCCGAACCAGTCAAAGTACAATCCGGTAAAGGCCGGGATACCGATCTGGAACAGCTGGATCTGGCTCAGGAAGCCGGGCAGCCAGCCAAACACGACATGGCTCAGGCTTGCCAACGCCCAGTACAGCAAAGTGGAGATGACTGTACCGGACAGGATGTTGCCGAAGTGACGGAACGCCATACTGACCGGGGTGGAGACTTCCGACAACACATTGATGGGTGCCATCAGGAAGATGGGGTCGAGCAGACCTTTCAGGTAGGAAAGGATGCCGTTCGTGGTGATCTTGTAATACATAATGATGGCAAAGACCACGATGGCCCACGCCGCCTCGGTGTTCAGATCCGCCGTCGGACTCCACAGACCGATGACGCTGATCAGGTTGCACCCGATGCTCAGCGCGAAGATGGCTCCGACCAGTGGGATATACTTGTCGAAATGATAGCCCATATTCTCATGAACGAACTGGTCAAGCCGCTCGACGATGAACTCGGCTGCGGCCTGCCGCTTGGAGACATTTTCCAGTTTGAGGTCATGTCCCAGCCAGAAGGCCAGACCCGAAAGCAGTGCCATCACGATCCAGGTACTCACCAGCGTCTGGGTGATTTTAAAGTCGCCCAGCACCGGGATATTGGTATGGATGGTATACAGGATCTTTGCGCCGTTCAGTTCCATTTGTTACGTTTCACCCCCTTTGGTTCCGGGGTCTTCCTCCTGCACCGCAACAGGGGCCGCGGCGTCTTCCACTGAGACTTCCGCCTGCTCCGGTCTGGGTGTCAGGGGTTTATACTTTCCGGTTATTTGCAGGTAATAAATGGTGACACGAGGGAAAAACAGCGGCAGGACACTTGCAAACGGCTGGAAGCAGGGCGCGGCAATTGCCACGACCACCCAGACCGCCTGCAGCAGCATCCGCGCGTTGTGCGAAAGCTGTAATTTGGCTTTGCGGCGTTTCTCGTCCTGCTCGTCGATGATGTTTTGGACGACAAGACAGATGCCTGCAAAGTTTGCGATGGCGACGGCTGCACCGAGGATGCTGCCCAGAATGACCGTAGAATCAAACCGAACCCAGCCCACCAGATGCAGTGCGGCAAAAATCACCCACATGGCCGCCGTACAGATGGCGGTGCCGCAGGCGATACGGGTCAGTTCCTTCTTGGATTCCGGCTGCAATTTCATAAGCAAACCTCCCGATAATTATTGATGCGTATTGAATCCGACACGATGGTTTTTGTCCGTTTTGGCGCGGTTCAAACGTTCTTTGGCAAACACCCAGAAATTCTGTGCGCCGGAGGCCAGCCCCAGAAGGATGGCCGGCAGGTAGACCCACATCGGCCAGTTCCAGTGGTTGACAGCCCACCAGCATCCCAGCAGGCACAGCACCAGCGGCAGCAGCATGTTCAGACCCAGCTGGGTCAGCCAGACGATATCTTCCAGCACTTTGTACAGTCCTTTCATGACTGACGCCTCCCTCCTGCCTGCGGCAAAGAATTTTTTCTGGTAAAGAAGTTTATACGCCCATTATAATCAATTCCGCTTTAAAACACAATGAATTTTGCCCCAAAATATAGCGAATGTTCACAGTTTGTTAAAACTTACTATATAACTGTTCGTACCACACGTACTTTGTATTCCTCCGAGGACATCATTTTCATCATATTGCCAAAAATTCCGTTTTATCCTTGTGCAAAAGGGCAAATCATAAATGCAGAAAAGCCGCCCGACTTTTGTATCGCCGGGCGGCTGTGAAAGGGTAGATTCAGTTCAAAAGGAAATTACCAGAGGTTTGCGGTCTCGTTATAGAGGCCCTCATAGCTCTTTGCGGAGACATCCCAGCCGAAGTCACATTCCATGACGTGCTTGACGAGGTTATGCCAGTTCTCCTTATCGTTGTAGGCATCCTGTGCGCGGCAGCATGCGTCATACAGTTCGTGAGAGCTGTAACCAGCAAAGGTAAAGCCGTTGCCATCGCCCATCGTGGAGTCGTGGATAGAGTCACGCAGACCGCCGGTCTCGCGGATGATAGGAGGCGTGCCATAACGGCAGGCGACCATCTGTGCCAGACCGCAGGGCTCGCTCTTGGAAGGCATGATGAAGGAGTCTGCACCAGCGTAGATCTGCTGAGACAGAGCCGGCTCGAAGCCGATGTAAGTACCGACGCGGCCCGGGTGACGAGC
This sequence comes from uncultured Faecalibacterium sp., assembly GCA_934548045.1. Classification (GTDB taxonomy): domain Bacteria; phylum Bacillota; class Clostridia; order Oscillospirales; family Ruminococcaceae; genus Faecalibacterium. Next base: position 30,542 of record CAKTEM010000022.1, read on the forward strand.
AGCCAGGTCGGAGAAGAAGCTCTCATACTGGTTCTCACCGCTGCCGAGGATGACCAGTTCGATACCGCGGTCGACCAGACCATCGGCGACGCTCTGAACGAGGTCAAAGCCCTTCATGCCGACCATACGGCTGACCATACCGAAGACGGGGCTGCCGTCCTGATGCAGGCCGAAACGCTCCTGCAGAGCCTTCTTGCAGGCTGCCTTGCCCTCTTCAAAGTTTTCAATGCTGTAATTGAACGCAATGTTGGAGTCGGTAGCCGGGTCGTTTGCATCCATGTCGATGCCGTTCAGGATGCCGCACAGCTTGTACTGCTTCTCACGCAGCAGAGCGTCCAGACCGTAGCTGAACCACGGGTCGAGGATCTCCTGTGCGTAGGTCGGGCTGACGGTGGTGATCTTGTCCGCCGTCTCGATGGCACCCTTCATGAAGTTTGCGCAGCCGTCATACTCGAGGATGTGCTGGTCGCGATGGCCGATGCCGCAGGTATCCTCCAGAATGTCAGTGCCGTACTTGCCCTGATAGGCGATGTTGTGGATGGTGAAGATGGTCTTAATACGGTTAAACTTATCGAGGTGGCGATAGTACAGATTCAGGTAAACGGGAACCAGTGCGGTCTGCCAGTCGTTGCAGTTGATGATGTCGGGGGTGAAGTCGATGTAGAACAGGGTCTCCAGAACGGCACGGGAGAAGAAGGCAAAACGCTCGCCGTCATCGTAGAAGCCGTACAGGCCGCGACGCTTGAAGTAATACTCGTTGTCGAGGAAGTAGTAGGTCACGCCGTTGACCTCGGCCTTGAACAGGCCGCAGTACTGGCTGCGCCAGCCGACCGGAACGGAATAGTTGGTGACATACTCCAGCTTATCACGGAACTTCAGGTCGCCATACAGCGGCATGATGACGCGTGCATCCACGCCGTCTTTTACCAGAGCTTTCGGCAGAGAGCCTGCCACGTCTGCCAGACCGCCGGATTTCGCAAAGGGAGTCGCTTCCGAAGCTGCATACAGGATTTTCATGGGATCGCTCCTTTCAAAAAGAGAAACACAGAAAGAGCAGGCGGAGGCACAAAATGCCTCCGCCCCTCTTTAAGAGGGGCTACCGGGGAGGGAGCCGCCCCTGTGGATAAATCAGAGAATAAAGCCAGATCAGACCGTGTGGTTCTTCTGGACGTAGACCGGGAAGCTCTCGGTGCCGGACAGCTTCTTGCCTGCGGTGATCCGAACATTCTTGTCGGTCACGACGCAGTCCAACTGAGCGTCTGCTTCCACGACGGTATCCTGCATCAGGACACAGTTCTTGACGACCGCGCCCTTCTTGACCTTGACACCACGGAACAGGACACAGTTCTCGACCGTACCCTCGATGATGCAGCCATCGGCCAGCAGAGACTTGCTGACGTTGGAGCCGGTGACGTAACGGGTCGGGTTGTCGTCGCGGATCTTGGTGTAGATGGGGCTCTTCTTGGGGAAGAGAGCGTCCAGATTCTTCTCGTCGATGAGCTTCAGGTTCTCGTCGAAGTAGCTCTTCATATCGCAGACATGTGCGACATAGCCCTTATACTCCGCAGCGTGGACATTCAGGATGTTGACGTTGTGAGCAAGGATATCACGCTCGAAGTAGATCAGGCCGCGAGCGGTTGCGTCCTTCACCAGCTTGATGAGGGTCTCGCGCTCGAGGACATAGATGTTCAGGTCGAGGTTCTGGATGCCCGGGCGATAGTCGTTGAACAGCAGCTCAGTCACACGGCCGTTCTCGTCGACGGTCAGGGTGTAGTTGTCGTTCTTGCGGCCCTCGGGGATCTCGGTCTTCTGGTATGCGATGGTGACATCTGCGCCGCTTGCCTGATGCTCAGCCAGCAGAGCGTTGAAGTTGTAGTTGATGGCGATGTTTGCATCGCTCATGACAACGTAACGCTCCTTCTGGTTCTCGAGGAAGCCCAGAATGGAGCCGAGAGCCTCAACGCGGCCGGAGTAGATGCGGACGCCCTTCTCTGCAAAGGGAGGAACGATGTTCAGGCCGCCGTGACGACGTGCCATATCCCACTCACGGCCGGTGCCCAGATGATCCATCAGAGAGTGGTAGTTCTTGCGCACCACGATGGAGACATTGGAGATGCCGCAGTTCGCCATGCTGGACAGCATGAAGTCGACCATGCGGTAACGGCCTGCAAACGGGATCGAAGCCATGGCACGCTCGGTGACCAGCTCCGGTACGGTGTTATCATAGCTGTTGGGGAAAATGATACCCAACGCGTTGTTGTTCTGGCTCAGCATACTTCCTCGCCCTCCTTGACGGAATCAAATACTTTGGCACCCTCTTTGACCGTAGCACCTGCGCCGATGGTCAGACCGGTACCCACATGAGCAATGGGGCCGTCGCCGCCGACGGTAGCACCTGCACCGATCTTGACATCCTCAGCCAGGATGCAGCGTTTGACGACTGCGCCGGCCTTGACGACGACGCCATCCATCAGGACAGCATCCTCAACGGTAGCACCCTCTTCGACCACGACGCCTGCGCTCAGGACAGAGTGCTTGACGTTGCCGTAGATCTTGCAGCCCTCGGTGATGAGGGAATCCTGCACGACCGCACGAGGACCGATCTTCTGCGCAGGCAGGACCGGATTGCGGCTGTAGATCTTCCACTTCTCGTCGAAGATGTCGATACCGGAGTTCTCGGGGTCGAGGACTTCCATGTTTGCTTCCCACAGGCTGTCGATGGTGCCGACGTCACGCCAGTAACCGGAGAAGTGATAAGCGTACATCTTGCGGCCATCACGCAGCAGAGCCGGGATGATGTTCATGCCGAAGTCGTTCTTGGAGTTGGGGTCTGCCTCGTCCTCTTCCAGATACTTCTTCAGGACATCCCAGTTGAAGATGTAGATGCCCATCGAAGCCAGGTTGGACTTGGGTACCGGCGGCTTCTCCTGGAACTCGGTAATCTTGTCGTCCTCGTCTGCGACCATCAGGCCGAAACGGGAAGCTTCCTTCCAGTCGACTTCCATGACGGCGACAGAGAACTCTGCGCCCTTCTCCTTGTGGAAGCGGAGGAAGTCTGCGTAGTCCTGCTTGCAGATCTGGTCGCCGGACAGGATGATGACGTACTCGGGATCGTAGTTGTCGATGAAGCTGATATTCTGGTAGATCGCGTTTGCGGTACCCTTATACCAGTCGGTACCCTTTGCCTGCTCGTACGGAGGCAGAGTGTGGACGCCGCCATACAGACGGTCGAGATCCCAAGGCTGTCCGTTGCCGATGTACTCGTTCAGCTTCTGGGGCTGATACTGAGTCGCGATGCCGACGGTGTCAATGTTCGAGTTGACACAGTTGGACAGAGGGAAGTCCACGATGCGGTACTTACCGCCGAAGGACACTGCAGGTTTTGCCGTTTTCTGTGTCAGCGCGTACAAGCGCGAGCCACGTCCGCCGGCAAGGATCATTGCCACAATTTCTTTTGCCATAGCTTTATTCTCCCCTTTTAAACATTTCCTGATTTGGGTGGAAATGGTTCAACAATGTTTGGTTACAGGCTCACTCTTTCGGCTCCGTGGTCTTTTTGGCGCGGGGCTTGCGAGGGGTCTTGGCCGGAGTTTCCTCCGCTTTGGCCGGTTTTTCAGTCTTGGGTTTTGCGGTTCGTTTTGCAGGTGCTTTCTTGGGTTCTTCCGTCTTGGCTGCGGTCACACTCTCGGCGGCTTTTTCGGCTGCTTCTGTCTTCGGCTTTGCAGCACGTTTCGCAGGAGCCTTTTTGGGCTTTTCTGCTTTTTCGGCCTTCTCGGCCTTTTCTGCCTTGGCCTTGGTGGTGGTCTTCTTTACGACCGTCTTCTTCTCGGCAGCCTTATCATCCGCAGCCTTTTTGGTGGTGCGCTTGGTCGGCACCTCAAAGTACAGGGTACTCATCGGCGGCAGAGTAATGGTAATGCTCTGCTCGAAGCCGTGGAGCGGCTTTTTCTTAGTGCGGACGGACTTATTATGTACGGTGCCGGAGCCGCCGAATTCGACGTCATCGCTGTTCAGCACCTCTTTGTAAGTACCGGAAACAGGTGCGCCGATGGTGTAGCCCTCGCGCAGCACCGGGTTGAAGTTGCAGACGACCAGAATCTGCTTGCCTGCTGCATCCTTGCGCAGGAAGGCGATGACGCTCTGCTGCGAGTCGTCCGGCACGATCCACTGGAAGCCTTCCCAGCTGTAATCGATCTGCCAGAAGGCCGGATGGTCTTTGTAGAACTTGTTCAGGGTCTTCACATAGGTCTGCAGCTCAGTGTGCTTCTCGTAGCCCAGCAGCATCCAGTCCATGGGCTTAGCCTCGTTCCACTCGGCGAACTGGCCGAACTCCTGACCCATGAAGAGCAGTTTCTTGCCGGGGTGAGCCATCATGTAGCCGAAGAAGGTGCGCAGGTTTGCGAACTTGGCTTCGTACTCGCCGGGCATCTTATTGATGAGGCTGCCCTTGCCGTGAACGACTTCGTCGTGGCTGATGGGCAGAACAAAGTTTTCGCTGAACGCATAGAAGAAACTGAAGGTGACCTTGTTGTGGTTGCCTGCGCGGAAGAGAGGGTCGGTCTTCATGTAGCTGAGCATGTCGTTCATCCAGCCCATGTTCCACTTGAAGTTGAAGCCCAGACCGCCATCGGAAGACGGTTTGGTGACCATCGGCCATGCGGTCGATTCCTCTGCGATCATGTATTTGTGGGGGTGACGGCCCAGAACAGTATTGTTCAGTTTCTTCAGGAACGCAACGGCCTCGAGGTTCTCCTTGCCGCCGTCCTTGTTCGGCTCCCACTCACCCTGTTTGCGGTTGTAGTCCAGGTACAGCATCGAAGCCACAGCGTCAACGCGCAGGCCGTCGATGTGGTACTGCTCCAGCCAGTAGAGCGCGCTGGAGATCAGGAAGCTCTGCACCTCGTTGCGGCCAAAGTCGAATACCATCGTACCCCACTCTTTGTGTTCGCCGCGCTTCGGGTTCGGATCCTCATAGCAGGGCTCGCCGTCGAACATGTACAGGCCGAACTGGTCTTTCGGGAAATGCGCCGGGACCCAGTCCATGATGACGCCGATGCCGGCGGCATGCAGCTTATCCACGAAGGCCATAAAGTCCTTCGGGGTGCCGTAGCGGCTGGTGGGCGCGAAATAACCCGTGACCTGATAGCCCCAGCTGCCATCGAAGGGATACTCCATGACCGGCAGCAGCTCGACATGGGTGTAGCCCATTTCGGTGATATACGGGATCAGCTGGTCAGCCAGTTCGGAATAGTTGTAGGGTACATCGCCCTCCTTCATCTTCCAGCTGCCAGCGTGCATCTCGTAGATGTTCATCGGACCGTTGATGACATCGGCCTTCTTCTGTGCTGCCTGCCATGCTTCGTCATGCCAGACAAAGCCGTTCAGGTCAAAGACCTTGCTGCCGTTGGACGGCCGTGTCTCTGCGTGGAACGCATAGGGGTCGGCCTTGAAGACCAGCTCCCCTGCACGGGTCGTGACACAGTATTTGTAAACATCATATTCCTTCATTCCCGGGATAAACAGCTCCCAGACCGAATCTCCGTCGACCTTGCGCATCGGGTGACTGCCCGGCTTCCAGCTATTGAAGTCGCCCACCACGCTGATGGCCGTGGCATGAGGAGCCCAAACGCGGAACACCACGCCCGTCTCTCCACCACGCTGCTCAATGTGTGCGCCAAAATAGCGGTACGCCTCGCAGTTGTTGCCCTGCTTGAACAGGTATACCGGAAGATCGGAAGGATTTCCGTTGATTTTTTCTTCAATCGGTTTCATAAACAGCTCCTCCCCGTACAGACTGCAGACAGTCTGTACCTTTTACTCTCTTATATTAAAGATTTTCTGCGGATTTTTCAAGGCTTTTTCCGGAAAATGTACTATAAACTTTTCGTCGATATTTTTCTGATATATACAACATACCCAATTTTTAACAAGAAAAATCGTGAATCCTGACAATTTCTTGTCAAAAAAGAAACATCCGCCCCTTTTTCGCCGCAATTGCGAAAGTGGGAGCGGATGCTCTTTGCGTATTCTTTTCTCAGTTTTTACAGGGAACGGATGCCTCAGCTCACAACGTAGACGTTGACCTGAATGGCTCCGTTGATGACGGACTCGGCGTAGGTCTCATAGAACAGGTCGACCAGGATCTGGCCGTTCTGCAGGGCGATGCCGGTATCGGTCGCCAGAGCGTAGCCGTAGACGAAGCTGCCGTCCGTGGAAGTGATATACAGCAGGGTGCCGTAAGGGATCACGCTGGGGTCAACGGCAACGGTGCCGTAACCCAGACCCAGACCCGAGGAACCCTTGCCGCTCTTGGAATAGTAACCGGTCGCCTTGCCGGTCAGAACTTTCTTGTAAGAGCTGGGCGCGTTGGTGGTGCCGTCCGGGCCGGTCAGCGGAGAGACCGGTGCGCCTGCGCCATAGGTCTTGATGACATGGTTGGTCGGCTCGACGGTGGTCGTCACATCGACGACGGTGCTGTTTTCCAGCTCACCGTCCACATAGCGGTCACGGGTGGTGATGGTCTGCTGGCCTTCCGAGCCGTGCTGCAACGTGGTCGCGCGGCTCTTGTTGCGGAAGTAGAGACTGGTGTAGACATAGGATGTTTTATAGGGGATGGCCTGCGTCTCCACACGGTCATAATAATCGACCCGGTGGACGATGATCTGGTCGCCCATCGAAACGGGCTGGTCGAGCGCAGGCTCGGTGTAGTCCTCGGCATCCAGCGTGATGCCGGCACGCTCGAGGGCGTCGGCGACGGTGCCGTAGACCATCTTGACCGGGTACTCCTGTCCGTCCGCCTGAATGGTGACGGAGAAGACGCGGTCGATGTTCAGGGAAGCAAGGCTGCCGCTGAACGCGGTGTAGTAGATGTTGTCCTGCTCTCCGGCTGCTGCCGAGAGGTTTGCCGCACGGATCTTGCCACCCTCAGCCGTGAGGGAAGACGTGCGGACCGTATTGGTGGAGTCGGTGACGTAAGTCAGCCGCAGATTCGCGGCGGTCACAGTCAGCGTGAACACAAGGCACACGACCATGACGCAGAACGCCAGCACACGGGGAGAGACTGCACGAGCGCAGTCAGACAACGCTTTTTTAAATTTGACGGAAGCGATACGAGACAACTCCTCTCTTTTTACAGTTTGGAATACGCGGCGGACATCTTCCACCGTCCGCTCTCTGTGCAGGTTTTCCTGCCTGCACGCAGGTGCCGCCAAGGACGGCTTTTCACTTCATCCTAGCAAAATTTAAACGCTGCAACGTCTGTTGGTCCGTTGAGCGCAGGTTATTTTAGCAGACGATGGCCGATTTGTCAAATTTGAGGTAAATCGTTTGACATTTTCTTGACATAGTTTTTTGTGAATTTTGCACAGTGTTTTCGCAGAAATATATATATTTCGGTCATTTCTTTCCGATTTTTCGCCCGAAAACGGGCGATTCTTATTCATAATTTTTTAACATTTAAAAATCATTTCTCCAGCTTTTCCACCACATCTTCTGGAACAATCTAGCACGAACAAACCATCTGCAATCAGCTGTTTTTCTGCAAATTCCGCACTTAATTCAGGTCTGTTTTTCAACTTTGAAATCCCTCTAATTTCTCTGAAAAAATCGTGTCCAGCAAAATGCCGAAAGCTGCAAATTCACAATAAATTTGACCGCACTTCCGCTCGTGTTCCGCCTGCGTTACAATCGGGTCACAGCCACCGCACCACCCATTCAAACACCCCTTGTAAAACGAAAGGAGACACGATGGAGATCCAGATCCTCCCCAAAGATTTCGGTGGGACTGAGTTCCTTGCCGAACCGCACCGGCTGCATCTGGGCGGACAGAATTCGCAGGGCGTCGACCGCCTGACATTTCACCTGCCCGACCGCTGGAAGCAGCTGGACATCACCCTTCACATCCGCCACTGCGACGGTTCCCTCAGCACGCCCATCCCCTTGGACAACGCAGCATCCGTTCCGGTCGGACGAAGCTTCACCGGCTGGGAAAGCGGCCAGTGGATGCTCTGTGCGACCGACGGTTCCGGCTACACCGCTTTCACCCGTCCGGGCCGCTACGACGTCTACGCCGTTCTGCCCACCGACGGCAATGTAGACGAACCTGAACCCTCTGCGTATGAAGCGTTCGTTGCACAAGTCCTCGCCAATGCGAAAGCGGCCGCAGCCAGCTGCACCAAAGCGGAGAACGCCGCAAACCGGGCAGAGAACGCTGCCGGACAGCTGAGCGGTATCCTGACCGACCCACTCCAGAATATCGTTCTCAGGCCTTACAGCGCACTCTCCGGCCCGGACGCTCTGACTGCCACCGGCGCAACGCTCACCCGTCTGGGAAGCTCGGTATCGCTGACCGGCAATATCAGCACCTATGCTTCGTGGAGCCTCCCCTCCGGCCTGACCGCAGACGATGCCTTCCGCATCTCCGGCAGCTGCACCGCCCTTTCCGGCGGCATGAAAGTCATCCTGAACGCTTTCACAAAAAGCGACCCGGCGGAGACGGAGTATTATCCCCTGCTGAACCTCACCGCCAACACGGACTTCAACTTCCTGCTCGACCTCGGATGGTATGCCGCCAACACCAACATCGACCTGACAAAGCCGATGGATATCCGGTTCCTGTTCACCTCCGCCAGCAGTTCCGCAACGCTGAAACAGCCCACCCTCTCCAAGCGGCTCTGCAGCTGTTCGTTCATCAACGAAAACGGCTCTACGCTGGGCGAAGTGCTGCAGGCCATCGAGAAAGAAATAAAAAAGCATCATCCCGGGAACAGCTGACGGTTTCACGTCCAAAATCTCAGAATTTTTTTCAAAAGAAAGGAGAAATGATTTGGCACTTTTTGCGTATTCTCTCGCAAAGGACGGTGAAACGAAGCTGAGCAAAAACTTCCGTGTCCGGGAGTTCGCCTGCTCCGACCATTCCGACCCGGTCTTTATCGACAGCGAGCTGGTCGGGCTTCTTCAAGCCATCCGCGACCACTTCGGCCAGCCGATGCGCCTCACCAGTGGATACCGCACCGCCGCCTACAACAGCACCCTTAAAAACGCCGCACGGTACAGTCAGCATCTCTACGGCAGAGCCGCCGACATCCGGGTCGACAACACCTCTGTGGAAGCCGTCGCCGCCTACGCAGAGACACTGCTCCCGGACAGCGGCGGCATCGGACGCTATCCGTCCAGCGCAAACCGAAAAGGCTGGGTGCATCTCGATGTCCGCCCGACAAAAAGCCGCTGGGCCGGCTGAGCCGGCCTTTTGAATTTCATCTACACCACACAGAACAGGAGGTACTCTATGAAAGACTGCAAGATCACGACCGCGACCATCGCCCGTACCGCGGTGCTGGCGTTGGCTCTCACCAACCAGATCCTGAGCGCGACCGGTCACGCCGTACTCCCCATCGAGTCGGCACAGCTGGAGCAGCTGGTGACGGCTGGCATCACCATCGGCGCGTCGCTGGCAAGCTGGTGGAACAACAACAGTTTCACCCGGGAAGCCATCGAAGCTGACGACTTCATGCAGCAGCTCAAACAGAAGAAGTAAACGCACAAAAGGCTGGAACCTTCGTGGTTCCAGCCTTTTGCTATCGGTGTGATTCTGTCAGAAAAGCTTGCTGAAAATCGAAGCCTGACGGCTCTGATAAACGCCAGCGTACTTTACCAGCGCGCCCAGCAGAGCATTGCACTGGTCCTGATTGATGTCGATGGGATTGCCGTCAGCATCCTTGCGGCTGCCGCCCAGAGCGTCACGCTCCGGGTGGAACTGCAATGCCAGCGCAAACAGGCTGTCCTGATGCTCCACGGCCTCGATGATGCCGTCCGAAGAGCGTGCAACTACGGTCAGACCATTGCCCAAATCGTCAGGGTCGATGGCCTGATGATGTGCCGTTGCGACCAGATTCAGGGTGTCGGTACCCAAAATCTGATACAGCCACTTGGACTTGCTCTTGTCGATGGCGATGCTGTCATTATTGGTGCCGCCTGCGAGGACATGATAGCCCGTACCGCCGCTGTGGATGATGCTGTCAATGACAACACGGTAGTGCGGCGTCTCGCAGTCCTTATGGTTTGCGCCCCATCCCGTGCCGGTATCGGTCAGGACAGTTGCACGACTCGCGTCGATCTCGCCGTTCTGGACTTTCTCGCCCAGATAGGTGGGGATATCCTGAATCAGGCCGCCGCCCAGCGAAATGTTAAAGCCCTGCTCACCACGGCAGACCGCCAGCAGAGGAACATCCATCGCGATGGCCTGCTGCATGAGGTTCAGGTCGGAGGTATCACGGGTGTCGTTCCAGCCGGAAGAGCCATGAGGGAAGGTCGTCTCGTTGTAGAGAGACGGGTTCCAGTCCTCGCCGCCGGTCACGAAGATGCCGTCCACATTGGACAGGACAGCTTTTGCGGAGTCTGCGTCGGTGATTTGAGGCAGATAGACGGCATACGCGCCGTTCCGCTCAAACGCTTCTGCAAAGCCCTGATAGTCGCTGCCGATGGTGTCCTTCTTCCACGAAATGCCGACGGTGGGGCGGCTGCTGACCTTGGTGACGGTCACAGAAGAAACTGCACCGTTGCCGTCGATGACGAGGTCTGCGGTGACCGCCTTGCCAAGGGTACGCTCGCCGGTGTCCGTGCCGAACACCAGTGCAGGCTTGTCCGCTTCGCCCATAACATCCTTCAGTTTCTCCACCGTGTTGATGCCATTGAAGGTCTTGTCCTTGACGACGGTTTCGCTGGTGACAGCGGCCTGATAGACCACATTGTATTCCAGCTCATTGTCCGCGTCGATGGTGTACAAGATCGCCGATTCAACTTTCTTGCTGGGGCTGACGCCGTTCTCGTCCTCTGCCGCAAATGCAGGAACCGAGAAGACGGTCAACATCAGCAACGCCAGCACAAAGCTGACGAGCCTTTGATTTGCCGAGTGGGTGTGACTTCCTTTCATGGTTCGATTCTCCCTTCGCTTTTGTTTTCTGCGGCTCCGGCACTCATCTGCCCGATGCCGCAGAGCTTTCCCACCCCAGTGCAAAAGCACCGGGATATAAAAAAGCCCGGAACGACCCCTCTGTCGTTCCAGGCTTCTTTGCCAGTATCAAAACACCCCTGTTTTGTTTTACACCCGATAGGACACCTGATTGCCCTGAGTATTGTCCTCCTCGACACGATAAACCACACTGTTGATTGTCTCGTAGTACGAATGGACGTTCCTTGCTTCCAGTCTCTGATAGATCATGACACCTGCCAGCAGCAGCAATGCCAGTGCGCAGCTGACCAGTTGAAGCATTGCGGAATTCTTAGAATAATGACTCATGACGGTTCCTCTTTTCTCTATCCAAACACAAGCCGCGCAGGTGACGGCCCCGGCACATTCCGGTTTTGTATGAAAAAAGCCCAGAGCATCTCCTGCTCTGGGCGTCATTGCCTGTGTTGGATTCATTATAGTGTGCGTAGTACCGAAAGTCAAGCATGTTGAGTGGTGTTGTACAATAAAAGTTGACATAGAGAACTCAAAGAGCCAATATATAGAAAAGGACAAACAGGAGGCAACG
>CAKTEM010000023.1 GCA_934548045.1 uncultured Faecalibacterium sp.
TTCAGGGAAGCATCCATGATGGAAACCTAATTATTCATTTTTGAACCGGTGTCCAGAAAAACGGGTACATATCAAAATGTGGGTGTTTTTTGTATCATAGAGCCATCTTGCCAGCTTTGCGCAGATTGCGGTGATAGCCCGGCGAGTCGGCGTCTGGGGCTGAGGTCGGAACCAGCAGGCCGTCGCGGATGAACTGTTCGATGCGGTGCGCGTACCAGCCATCGCTGACGCCGAGCTGATACTTTCCCATGGTGATGCCAATGAGTTTTGCCTCGAAGAACTCTTCGGGCTGAGCATCCAGTTCCCGGCAAAGGAAGCTGTCGTAGAAGTCCTCCGGCACGCTGACGAGCTGGCCGTTCACAAAGGCGCGGAGGGGTGCGTTTTCCTCCTGAAGCTGTGCCCAGCGGCTCGCCAGACCGGAGATGTAATTCTTCGGCAGACGGATTCCGTTCTGCGCCAGCCGGCCCCATTCTTCCGGGGAGACTTCGCCAAAGCTGGTGCGGCTGACGACGACGCCATTCCGCCGCTCTTCAAAAGGCGGCAGGGAGACCAGCGTGATACCCGGTGTCAGTTTGGCTGCAGAGAGCTGCGCCGCCAGCCAGTACAGGCCGCACTGCTCGTCGGGCGAATTGCCGCACCAGACCCGGACAGATTCGCCCTGACGGACACGGTTCAGAAACGTCTTGAAGTTTTTCCGGGTGCAGTCAAGAAATTCGGCGGCAACGTCGGTATCGTCTGCCGGATAGCAGCCGGTCAACAAGCGCAGAGCTTCCAAGCGTTTTTCGCCGAGACAGTCCGGGTGGTCATCGCAGAGCTCTCCGACACTGAGCGCGGCCGAAAGAGCGAGAACATCCGCCGGACTGCCATCCAGCGGAACCGAAGATTCGATTCTCCGGCGTCGCTTCTCTTGAAACTCTCGTTTGGCCGCCTCAATCTCCTCGTCCGTCGCAGGGTGTCCGTCCTCGTGGGTAATGACGACGCCAATCGCACCGCCGAGGTTAAACGCAGAACCGATGCCGCATTTCAGGCTCCCGGCGGCACTTTCGTTGAACACAACTTCCAGCATGGGCGTTCCCTCCTGTTCGGGGTCAATCCAGTTTCAGTTCCTCGGCCATTGCGTCGATGTCCTCGGGGTCGAACTCGCCCAGAGGGAGGATGAGCCGCGCCAGCGTCTCGGCAGGCAGGGCGCGGAGAAGCTCGCTTTCGTCGGCGGCAGAACCGGCCGGAGCAAGAACGGTATTCGCACCGTCGTTGTCCGTCTCGACCCGGGCGTGGTGGCCGGTGGCGATGTACTGGACGCCCAGCTTGTCGGCGGCGGTCAGAAGAGCGGCCAGCTTTGCGGCCACCGGCTCCTGCTCGATCTCGCTCAGTGCGGCGGCGTTCAGGGTCACGCACTCGATGCCGAGCTTTGCGGCGGCTTCTTTTGCGGCCTTGACCGTCTCAGCCTCTTCCGGAGTGTCCGCCAGCTTGACGACCGCGCTGACGACCGCAAAGCCCTGCTGCTGTAAAATGCGGACGACCGCCCGGGAATCCCGGCTTCCGGTCAGGCCGACCAGAACTCTGTCCTGCGTTTCATAGGTGTCAAATCCGTTGCCGGGTAAAAATGTATCGCTCATCTTCCTTGCCTCCCGCCATGTGCCTGGCTCTGTGCGACCGCGAGCTGGTCGCAGCGTTCGTTTTCCGGGTGTCCGGCATGGCCTTTGACCCAGACGTAAGTGATCTTGTGGCGCGCTTCCTGCTCGAGTGCCTGTTCCCAGAGGTCCGGGTTCAGGGCAGGGGAGCCGTCGGACTTTTTCCAGCCACGGCGTTTCCAGCCTTTCGCCCAGCCCTTTTCCAGCCCGTTGATGACGTACTGGCTGTCCGAGCAGAGCCGGACTTCGCACGGCTCTTTCAGCTGGCGCAGAGCCTCGATAAAGGCGGTCAGCTCCATCCGGTTGTTGGTGGTGGAATCGTCGCCGCCGCTCAGCTCTTTCTCGTAGACCTTGCCGTTGAAGCGGTAGCGCAGCACCGCACCCCAGCCTCCCGGCCCGGGATTGCCGCTGCACGCGCCGTCGGTGTAAACTTCGACTTGTTTCATGTGCTTCTCCTGATGAATAATGATACCTTTATTTAGAGCTATTTTGCCCGTTCTGTCAAGAGGGAGCGCATAAATCCCGGCACAGATGTCAAACCTTGGAATTGACAAAAAGGCCGGGAAATACTATACTTGTTCCAACGAAATGCGTATAGGAGTACCCCGTAGGGTGTGTGCTCAGGGCGTTCCCACAGACGAGCCGCGGTCGCATCGAACAGATGGACTGGAAAGGCTAAAAACCGCTTGCGGAACCACCAGCGTGAAGAAAAAACGCTGAAACAATAAATTCTATACGGAACAGTTGAGAGGGCGTTGCCAAAACACCGCTTTCTCCCAGAAAGTGCAGGCCGTTCGGTTCAGGGCGAGCCTGTGCTTTGCGATTATTTTTGGAGGTACGAATGGCACAGGCAAAAGAAGCACATGCACCCGTGAATGGTGCAGTCAGACCGAACACCGCGGCAAATGAGACAGGAGAAAAGCGTACCCGTCCGGTGCGCCGTCCTTATTATAACCGGCGTCCGCGCCGCCCTCAGCAGCCCAAGGAGGCAAATGTTCCCATCCACATCTATCCGCTGGGTGGCTTGGGCGAAGTCGGCAAGAACATGACCGTCTATGAGTGCTGCGGCGATATGATCATCGTGGACTGCGGCCTTGTCTTCCCGGACAGCGACATGTTCGGCGTCGATATGGTCATCCCCGACTTCACCTTCGTAGTGCAGAATAAAGACAAGATCAAGGGCCTGCTCATCACCCACGGCCACGAGGACCACATCGGCAGCATCCCGTATCTGCTTCAGAAGATCGACCTGCCGATTTACGGCACCCGTCTGACCTGCGGACTCATCAAGAACAAGCTGGAAGAATTCGGCTTGGCAGGCAAGACCAAGTTTATTGAAATCACACCGAAACAGAAATTCAAGCTGGGCTGCTTTACCATCGAGCCCATCCATGTCAACCACTCCATCCCGGATTCGCTGGCCTTTGCCATCGACAGCCCGGCCGGCACCATCATCCAGACCGGCGACTTCAAGATCGACTATACGCCGCTTGCCTGCGGTGTCACCGACCTGACGACCCTCTCCGAGTACGGCCAGAGGGGCGTTCTGGCTCTGCTGAGCGATTCCACCAACGCCGAGCGTCCGGGCTTTACCGCCACGGAGCAGAAGGTCGCCGCTGGCGTCCGGAATCTGTTTGCCCGGGCAAGAAATAAGCGCATTATTATCGCGACCTTTGCGTCGAATATCTATCGTGTCCAGCAGATCATCGACCTCGCCGTTGAGGATGGCCGCAAGGTGGCGTTCAGCGGCCGCAGCATGGTGAACAACACCGCCATGGCGCAGGAGCTGGGCTATATGCACATCCCGGAAGGCACCCTCATCAGCGTGGATGAGCTGAACCAGTATCCGCCGGAGCAGGTGGTCCTTGTCACCACCGGCAGTCAGGGCGAGCCGCTGAGCGCGCTTTCCCGTATGGCGTCCTGCAGCCACCGTCAGGTGCGTGTCGGCCCCGGTGATTTCATCATCATCTCAGCAAACCCCATCCCCGGCAACGAGAAGAGCGTGACGAAGATCGTCAACGGCCTGCTTCTGCTGGGTGCGGAGGTCATCTACGAGAGCATGTATGACGTCCACGTTTCCGGTCACGCCTGTCAGGAAGAGCAGAAACTGATGCTCACCCTGACGAAGCCGAAATATTTCCTGCCGGTCCACGGCGAGTACAAGCAGCTGAAAAAGCACGCTCTGACCGCCGCAAGCCTTGGCATCCCGACCAGCAATATCCTCATCGCGGAGAACGGCTCGAACGTCATCCTGACCAAAGATGAGATCAAGCTGGGCGAGCCGGTTACGGCCGGTGCGGTCATGGTCGACGGTCTGGGCGTCGGCGACGTCGGAAACGTCGTCCTGCGTGACCGCAAGCACCTGTCCGAGGATGGCCTTGTCATCATCGTCGCTACTGTGGACAGCAAGACCGGCAAAGTTCTCGCAGGCCCCGACCTCGTGAGCCGCGGCTTTGTCTATGTGCGTGAGAACGAGAGCCTGATGGACGGCGCGCAGAGCATCGTTGAGACCGCTCTTGACCGCTGTGTGGAAGAGCATGTCCGCGACTGGAACAGCGTCAAGACCCGGGTGCGTGAGGCTCTGAGCAGTTATATCTACCGCCGCACCAAGCGCAGCCCGATGATCCTCCCCATCCTGATGGAGGTCTGAGATTAAACCCCGAAATTCCGGAACACCGGCGGCCAGGAGGCATATTTCATGAAAAAGAAACCAAGATGGACTCTGGAAATGCTGACGGTCAGTCTGGCGATTTTGTGCGCCCTGCTGCTGCTCGTGCTGTTGATCCAGCGTCCGGCGATCTGGCCGGTGCTGGTCGTGCTGGTGGTGCTGTGGGGCATCGCAGTCGCCGTGTTCCGTTACAAACTGCGCGGCTGGGTCACGCGCTGGGTCTGCGGCGTGGACTTTAAAAAGTCGAAGGCAAAATTCAGCCTTGACCCACTTCCGCAGCCGGCCGCAATGCTCTCGGGCGAGACGGTGCTGTGGTACAACGCCGCCTTCCGGGAGCGCATCCTGAAAGGAAACGACGTCCTGATGAGCCGGGCGCAGAAACTTCTGCCCGGACTTGACCTGCAAAGCACCCGGAAGCCGGAAGGTCAGCAGCTGAATCTGGCGGACGGCGTCTGGAACATCCACAGTTCCACTGTGCCGGGCGACGCCGAAACGATGACCCTGCTTGTCTTCAACGATGAGACGGAACTGCGTCGGGTCGAGGCCGAGTACAAGGCCAGCCGCCCGGGCTATCTGGTCTTTCTGGTGGACGGATACGACGATGTGTTCAGCGATATGTTGGACAGTGAGCGCGCCCGTTTGCTGGAGGGTATCAACCGTGTCCTTGAGGATATGATCGGCCGCGGTACCGGCTTTTTGCGCCGTGTCGCCAGCGGACGGTATATCGCCGTTGTCGAGGAGCGGCAGATGGAGCAGTTCGCCAAGCGCGGTTACGACGTGCTGGATAAAATTCGTGCCCTTGACCCCAGTGTGAACCTGTCCATCTCCATCGGCATTGGCCGTGGTGCCAAGACTCTGCGAGAAGCGCAGGATATGGCGGTACAGGCGTTGGATATGGCACAGGGCCGAGGCGGCGACCAGGCCGCTGAGATGACACCGGACGGATTCACTTTCTATGGCGGCGTCAGCCATGGCGTCGAGAAGCGGAGCAAAGTCCGCAGCCGTATCGTGGCCGACCAGCTGGTAAAGCTGATCAAAGAGGCCGACCATGTCGTTATCATGGGCCACCGGATGAGTGACCTTGATGCCATCGGCTCGGCGGAAGGCGTCCTGCGCATCTGTAAGATTTGTGACGTTCCGGCGGTCATTGCCGTCCGGCGAGACGCGACGCTGGCCGGAAGTCTTATCGACGCCCTCGTGAAAGCCGGGCAGGAGGATGACTTCATCGACCCGAAGGCGGCTCTGCCCATCATCTCGAAAAAGACCCTTTGCGTCGTCGTGGACACCTATCAGGTCAACCTCGTCGAGAGCAAGGAGATTCTGGAAAAATGCGGCAAGGTGGCCGTCATCGACCATCACCGCAAGGGTGTCGGCTTTATCGAGAACCCGGCTCTGGTCTGCCACGAACCGTATTCGTCCTCGGCCAGTGAGCTTGTCACCGAGCTGCTGCAGTACGTCGGCGAACGTGACGACAAGCCCAACCGGGTCGAAGCCGAAGGTCTGCTCTCCGGCATCATGCTGGATACGAGAGACTTCACCCTACATACCGGCGTCCGCACCTTTGAAGCAGCTGCCGCCCTCCGCCGCTATGGTGCGGAGACGGAACGGGTGCGCCAGCTCTTTGATGTGACGATGGTGGAATACAATGCCAAGGCCGCTCTGGTCGAAGCTGCACAGATGTACAAGAACTGCGCGATTTCGGTCAGCGGCGAGGTCGCACCCGAAGCCCGGGTCGCCATTGCGCAGGCCGCGAACGACCTGCTCACCATCCAGAACGTCGAAGCGAGTTTTGTCGCGGTGCAGGTCGGCACGGGCGTGAACATCTCGGCCCGGAGCCTTGGTGCCGTGAACGTACAGGTCATTATGGAAAGCCTTGGCGGCGGCGGTCATCAGACGATGGCGGCGGCACAGCTCAAACATATCACACCGGAAGCTGCCCGTGCGCGCATCCAGACGGCCATCGACCGTTACCGGGAGTCGCAGAAAAAGAGCGGCCCCGATGCAGAAAATAGACAGGAGAAACAACGATGAAACAGTATGATTACCTGATCGTAGGTGCCGGTCTGTACGGCGCAGTGTTCGCCCACGAAGCGAAAAAGGCCGGCAAACGCTGCCTCGTCATCGACAAGCGCGACCACATCGCAGGCAACATTTACACCGAGCCGGTGGAGGGTATCAATGTTCACCGCTACGGTGCGCATATCTTCCACACCAACAATAAGCAGGTCTGGCAGTACGTCAACCAGTTCGCCGAGTTCAACCGTTACACCAACAGCCCGGTCGCAAACTACCACGGCGAGATTTACAACATGCCCTTTAACATGAACACATTCAACAAGATGTGGGGCGTTGTGACCCCGGCGGAAGCCAAGGCAAAGATCGAGGAGCAGAAGGCAGAAGCTGGCATCACCGACCCGAAGAACCTCGAGGAGCAGGCAATCAGTTTGGTCGGCACCGACATCTATGAAAAGCTTGTCAAGGGTTACACCGGCAAGCAGTGGGGCCGTCCCTGCACCGAGCTGCCGGCCTTCATCATCAAGCGTCTGCCGGTGCGCTTCACCTACGACAACAACTACTTCAACGCGCTGTATCAGGGCATCCCGAACGGCGGTTATACCGCGATGGTCGAGAAGATGCTGGACGGCGTGGAAGTTCGCCTGAACGTCGATTATCTGGCTGACAAAGCCGCTCTGGATGCTCTGGCCGACAAAGTGGTCTACACCGGCCCGGTCGATGCTTACTTTGATTACAAGCTGGGCGCGCTGCAGTACCGCAGTGTCCGGTTCGAGACGGAAGTCCTCGACACCGACAACTATCAGGGCAACGCCGTCGTGAACTACACCGACGCTGAGACCCCCTACACCCGTATCATCGAGCATAAGCACTTCGAGTTCGGCACCCAGCCCAAGACCGTCATCAGCCGCGAGTACAGTGCCGAGTGGAAGAAGGGTGACGAGCCGTACTACCCCGTCAACGACGAGAAGAACGGCGCACTCTACGCCGAGTACAAGAAGATGGCAGACGCCGAGCCGAACGTCATCTTCGGCGGTCGTCTGGGTGAGTACAAGTATTACGATATGGATAAAGTTATCGAAGTAGCTCTGTCCGTAGCGGAGAAAGAGCTTGCCGAATAAGCATAATTGCTGTATACTAGAGTTACAAAACTGCACCTGTCAACAGGTGAGAAGTGAGGGATAACATCATGAAAGTGATTTTGCATCAGGACGTCAAGGGCATTGGCAAGAAGGACGAGATCCATGAGGTCTCCGACGGCTACGCTCGCAACTTTCTGTTTCCGCGCAAGCTGGCTTCGGTGGCCGACGCAAGTGCGGTGAATATCGCACGCGGCAAAGAGGCTGCTGCGGACTTCCATGAGGCCGAGAATGTCGCCGCTGCACAGGCTTTGGCCGCAAAGATCAACGGCAAGACTGTCACTATCAAGGCCAAGGGCGGCGCATCCGGCCGTCTGCACGGCAAGGTGACCGGCAAGGAAGTCGCGGCCGCTCTGGGCGAGCTGTGCGGTGCGACCATCGACAAGAAGAAGATCGAGCTTGAGACGAAGGACATCAAGGACGCAGGCGTCTTCAACGCAAAAGTCCGTCTGCATGTCGGCGTCGTCGCTTCCTTCAAAATTCAGGTGGAAGTGGAGCAGGTCTAAACCATCGCTCTGTCTGCGCCCCCTCACAGCAGGGGGCGTTTTTTGTGTAGGAGACTAGAAAACCATTATGCCGAACGAACAACGCTATTCCAATGAACTGAATCTTGAAAGCGTAGGCATCAATCTGCCCTATAACATGCAGGCCGAGCAGAGCGTGCTGGGCGCGGTGCTGCTGAAACCGGATACCCTGACCGACTTGGTCGAGATCATCAAGCCGGAGATGTTCTACACCCGTCAGAACGCGCAGATTTATTCTGAAATGCTCCGGCTCTTTACCAACGACCAGACCATCGACTTTGTGACCCTGCTGGACGCTGTCATCTCGGACGGCGTCTTCCCGAGCGCGGACGATGCCAAGGTCTACCTGACCGGCCTTGCCGAGACGGTGCCGAGTATCTCCAACGTCAAGGCCTACGCCCAGATCGTGCAGGAAAAATATCTGGTCCGCCAGCTGATGGGCGTGGCGAAGGATATTCTGGAGGACGCAGGCGACGAGCAGGACGCCGACCTTCTGCTGGAAAATGCCGAACAGCGCATTTATGAGATTCGCTCCGGCCGGGATTCCAGCGCGCTGACACCGCTCTCTTCCAGCATGGTCGAGACGCTGACGAATTTGCAGAAGATCAGCGGCCCGGATGCCGACAAGTACAAGGGTATCCCCACCGGGTTCCGCCTGCTGGATACCGTCCTGACCGGCCTCGGCCGCGGCGACCTCATCATTCTGGCGGCTCGTCCCGGTATGGGCAAGTCGAGCTTCGCGCTGAACATCGCGACCAAGGTCGCCATGCAGCAAAAAATTCCGGTGGCAATCTTCAGCCTTGAGATGACGAAGGAGCAGCTGACGAACCGTATCCTCTCGGCGGAGGCCGGCATCGACAGTCAGGCGTTCCGCACCGGCGCGCTCCGTGCCGAGGACTGGGAGTATCTGGCCCTCGCCACCGAAAAGCTCCACGATGCGCCCATCTATATGGACGACACCTCGGGCATCACCATCGCCGAGATGAAGGCGAAGATCCGCCGGGTCAATCAGGACCCTGCAAAACCCAATGTCGGCCTGATAATCATCGACTATCTGCAGCTGATGACGAGCGGCCAGCGCAGCGAGAACCGCGTGCAGGAAGTCAGCTCCATCACCCGAAACCTCAAGATCATGGCAAAGGAAATGAACGTGCCTATCATCGCACTGAGTCAGCTTTCCCGTGCCGTGGAGAAGCAGGGCAACAACTCGAGCCACCGTCCGCAGCTGTCCGATCTGCGCGACTCCGGTTCCATCGAGCAGGACGCCGACTGCGTTCTGTTCCTTTACCGTGACTCTTACTATGCCAGCCAGAACCCGGACGGCTCCGATGTGGACGCCGACACCGCCGAGTGCATCGTGGCAAAGAACCGTCACGGCGAGACGAGTACGGTGCCGCTGGGCTGGGATGGCGCACACACCCGGTTTATGGATGTGGATTTTAAACGCTGAGTATAAGAAATAAAAACGATGAGTGAACGATACAGCGAGATTTTGTCTCAGGTGCGCAGTTTCTGCCGGGAAGAGGAGCTGTTCCAGCCCGAAACGCCCGGCGAGCCTGTCCAAATCGCGGCGGCGGTGTCCGGCGGTGCCGACAGCATAGCTCTGCTCCGTGTCCTGCTGGATTTGCAGCCGGAGTTCGGGTACACGCTGTCCGCCTGCCACATCAACCACGGCTTGCGCGGCGAAACCGCCGACCGGGATGAAGCCTTTGTCCGTTCTGCCTGCGAGGAGCTGGGCGTGCCGCTTCGGGTCTTCCGGGCGGCAGAGCTGACGACAATCCCCGACCATCCGGGCGAGGACTGGGCGCGGCGTTTGCGGTACGACTGCTTTGACCGCCTGCGGACAGAAAACCGGATAACCCGGGTCGCAACCGCCCATACTGCTACTGATCAGGCCGAAACGCTTCTGTTCCGGCTGGCACGAGGTACCGGGCTGCATGGAGCGTCCGGCATCCGCCCCAAACGGGAGGGCTACTGCCGCCCGATGCTTTGTCTGAGCCGACAGGATACCGAGACGGTCTGCCGGGAACTGGGACAGACGTGGGTGACCGACGAGACGAACGAGGGCGACGATTATGCCCGGAACCGTCTGCGTCATGCTGCCCTGCCTGCGCTCCGCTCCGCGAATACGGCGGCGGAACAGAACCTCGCACGCTTCTGCGAGAAGGCTGCCCGGGCAGATGAATATTTCGCATGTCGGGCTGAAATGCTGCTCAACACCGCAAAAGCCGGGGAGCAGGCGTGGAGCCTTGCCGCTCTGCAGGCTGCAGACCCATTGATATTGGAAACGGTCCTGCATCAGCTCGTATCCCCCGAACGGGATGCCGAGGAAAAATACATCCGCCTGCTGGAACAGGTGGTAAGACAGGGGAGCGGAGCCGTTCAAATCACTGGAAATGTCCGCTTCTGTGCCGGAAAAGGGCTGTTCCGGAGGGAAGAAAAACCGGAGCAGCCGCTTGAAACGAACCTGCTGCCGGTGGCGTTCCGGCCCGAAAATGAGGCGGAATACCAGCTCCCAAACGGCTGGAAACTGAAAACCCGGGTGATTCCAGCCATTTTTGAAGAAAAAACACAGGACGTTCATAAAAAAGACTTAAAAAATCGGGCGGATTATGCTAGAATAACTACGTTATACTCTGCGCTTTCTCTGCGCTGCCGTCAGCCGGGCGACCGGTTCCGACCGGCAGGCCGTGGACTAAGCAAGGAGCTGCGCAAATGGATGAACGAAACCGGTGTTCCGCCCA
The DNA here is from genome assembly GCA_934548045.1 of uncultured Faecalibacterium sp. Taxonomy (GTDB): domain Bacteria; phylum Bacillota; class Clostridia; order Oscillospirales; family Ruminococcaceae; genus Faecalibacterium. The sequence continues at coordinate 10,720 of CAKTEM010000023.1, forward strand.
TCCAGCGCGAAAACCTGCCGCTTCTGGCTGCAGGAAGCGAAGTTGTCTGGGTCAGCGGCGGAGGATTTGCCGATGGCCTTGCACCCGATAGCACCACGAAGCAGATCCTTGAATTGGAATTGGAAAAAATGGAGGAATTGAATCATGAGCATGAACGATGATATCAAAAACGTTCTCGTCTCGGAAGAGCAGCTCAAAGCCAAAGTTGCCGAACTGGGCGCACAGATCAGCAAGGACTATAAGGGCAAAAACCTCGTCCTCGTCTCGATTTTAAAGGGTTCCGTCGTCTTTATGGCCGACCTGATGCGCGCCATCAGCATCCCGTGCAATATCGACTTTATGGTGGTGTCCAGCTACGGCGGCAGCAACACCACGACCAGCGGTCTGGTCAAGATCATCAAAGACCTCGACGGCGATCTGTCCGGCAAGGACGTCCTCATCGTGGAAGACATCCTCGACACTGGCGTCACCCTGTCGAACCTTGTGCCGATGCTCAAGATGCGCAATCCCAGCTCGGTCAAGATCTGCACCATCCTCGATAAGCCCAGCCGCCGCAAAGCGGACATCGCGCCGGACTACGAGGGATTTCAGGTGCCGGACGAGTTCGTGGTGGGCTATGGCCTCGACTACGATGAAAAGTACCGCAACCTGCCCTATGTCGGCGTTCTGAAACCCGAGATCTACGAAAAGTAAGTAATAGGAGTTGATTTTTCTTGCAGTCCAAAAGACCTCGTTTTAATCCGCTGATTTTGGCTCTGGCCTTGGCGGCGGTGCTGATGGTCTGGTCGGTCATGGGAAACACCACCGGCTCGACTACCGGCTCCACCATGAGCTATTCCACAGTGGTACACTATTTTGAACACAATCAGGTCACGGCATTTACCCTTGACCGGAACACCAGCGTCATCACCCTCAACCTGAAAGAGGGCGACCTGCCGCTGCCGGACACGACCTCGACCTCTGCGGCCAGCCAGACTTCCGGCGGTCTGCTGAGCGGCATGTTCTCCACCTCGTCGGAGTCCACCGGCGCGGTCAAGGAGAGCGACGGCACCGTGACCGTCCGCTATAAGCTGCCCTACGCCTACGTTTTCATTGAGAACGTGGATAAGTATATCGAGTCCTACGATGCGGCGAACCCCGACGCACCCATGACCTACGATTACACCTCCCTGAAAGAGACCATCCCCTGGATGGAGATCATCTTCTATCTGGGTATGCTGGGCTGCACAGGCTTCCTGCTCTTCTCGATGATGCGCGGCGGCGCAGGCGGTGGCGGCATTATGAACGTTGGCAAGGCGAAAGTCAAGGACGAACATGAAAACAAGAAGACCGCTACCTTTGCCGATGTCGCCGGTGAGGACGAGGAAAAGGAAGAGCTGAAGGAAGTCGTCGAGTTCCTCAAGAGCCCGGACAAGTTCAACTCTCTGGGTGCGCGTATCCCTCACGGCGTCCTGCTCGTCGGCCCTCCGGGTACCGGCAAGACCCTGCTGGCCCGTGCCTGCGCAGGCGAGGCCGGCGTTCCGTTCTATTCGATCTCCGGTTCGGACTTCGTGGAGATGTACGTCGGTGTCGGCGCATCCCGTGTCCGCGACCTGTTCGATAAGGCAAAGAAGACCATGCCCTGCATCATCTTCATCGACGAGATCGACGCCGTCGGTCGTCAGCGTGGTGCTGGTCTGGGCGGTGGTCACGACGAGCGCGAGCAGACCCTGAACCAGCTGCTCGTCGAGATGGACGGTTTTGAAGCAAACGATGGCGTCATCGTCATGGCGGCCACCAACCGTGCCGACATTCTGGATAAGGCTCTGCTCCGTCCGGGCCGTTTCGACCGTCAGGTCTATGTCGGTCTGCCCGATGTCAAGGGCCGTGAGGAGATCCTGAAAGTCCACACCAAGAATAAGCCTCTGGCTCCGGATGTCTCCCTGAAGGTCATCGCACAGCGCACCGCAGGCTTTGCCGGTGCTGACCTTGAGAACCTCGTCAACGAGGCTGCTCTGCTGGCTGCTCGCCGCAGCCGCAAGGCCATTACCATGGAGGACATCGAGGAAGCCTCGATGAAGGTCATGGCCGGCCCTGAGAAGAAGAGCCGCGTCGTCAGCCCCGAGGAGAAGAAGCTGACCGCTTATCACGAGGCAGGCCACGCTGTGGCAGGCTTCTACTGCAAGCATCATCCGCGCGTCCATGAGATCACCATCATTCCGCGCGGTCAGGCAGGCGGCTACACCATGTATCTGCCCGAAAAAGATCCCAGCTACGTCACCAAGGGTGAGATGTTCGAGGACATCGTGTCCAGCTTGGGCGGCCGTGTTGCCGAGCAGCTGATTCTGGAGGACATCTCCACCGGTGCTTCCAACGATCTCCAGCAGGCGACCAACATCGCACGCCAGATGATCACCAAATATGGCTTCTCCGAACGTCTTGGCCCCGTGGTCTATGGTACTTCTCAGCAGGAGACCTTCCTCGGCCGCGACTTCTCGCAGGGCCGCGGTTACAGCGAGACCACTGCTGCCGAGATCGACGGCGAGATGCGCGATATCATCGACGAAGCCTACGAGACCTGCCGCCGCACCCTGACCGAGCATATCGACCAGCTGCACGCACTGGCACAGGCTCTGATGGAGCGCGAGAAGCTGAACGAAAAGGAATTCAATACCATCATGGCTGGCGGCATCCTGCCGCCGCGTGAGGGTGATAAGGCCGAGACGACCGACGCTGCCGCACCTGCACAGGAGCCGGTGGCATCCGTCGAGACCGCTGAACCTGCCGAGATGGCAGAGCAGGCGGAACAGGCCGAATCCGCACAGCCTGCCGGAACCACAGACCCGGCACAGGACACCCAGCAGGGTGAATAACTACGGAAGGAGCGAGTGTTGTGGAGGAAAATTTTGAACCGGTAGCCCATACCCGGGCGAACTATTACACGCCGGGCAGTCCGGTGCAGTTTGTCTGCGTCGAGCTGCTCAAGGGCGAGATCAGCGGTGAACACGCGGTCTGCCTGACTTTTAAGAATATTTCCCGTGTGACGCTGACGGCTCTGGAGATCCACTTCAAGTGCAAGGGCGTCGACGGTATCATTCTCTGTGAGGATGAGTTCGAGTACCGCGATATCGAGGTCAAGCCGGGTGAAAGCTTCGGCATGGACGATGCCGTGTTCGTGACCCAGAAGGCCATCACCAGCGTCGACGTCTCCCTCAAGAACGTCTACAACGGCAAGCGCGTCGTGCATCTGGACAACATCAAGCGTGTCCGTCTGCCGTCGCCGCGCCGCCTCAGCCCGGAGCTGCAGAAGGCTCTGGAAAACCGGATGAACCGTCAAGGCCTCCGGTATATGCCGCAGGTCTTCGAGAACGGCTGGTACTGCGCCTGTGGTGCCTTCCACCCGAAGGAAGAGGACACCGTTTACTGCACCGAGTGCGGCTGTGACCGCATCCTGTTGCAGAACGCGCTGAACACTCTGCTTCAGCCGGAGCAGAAAAAGCCCGTCCAGCCCAGTGAACCGGCCATCGCACCGGAGCGTCAGCCCGTCCGTCAGCCTGTGCAACAGGCCGAGGAGCCGACCCGGATCATGGGTGCGGCAGAGGCCGAGGCCACCCGTGTGATGCCCAGCCGCCCGGCAAAGCTTGCGGACATTGAGCCGCCGGTGTCGTTTGCGCCGCCGCTGGAACCGGTACAGGACAACGGCGAGCATACCCGTGTTCTGGACTCGCACCTGAGCCGTCCGGCCCGTGCCGAGAACCAGAATGTGCCGGACGATGGAACCAAAGTCATCCCGTCCGAGTTCCGCAAGGACTCCGCACCCAAGGCCCAGCCGGTGCCGCAGGATGAAGAGGACGACGAGGATGTGGAGACCGCCCGTGACAGTGTGGCCGAGACCCTCATCCGCTGGGTGCCGCCCATCACGGCCATCATCTGCGCAGGCATCGCCCTGTGGGGATTCGTGTATTATCAGTTCGTTTTGTAAAATAAGAACCGGAACGGAGGAGGCGGACGCTTCCTCCGTTTTTGGTATTGGTAGAAGATGGATTTTTAAAGATTTCCCCCTTAGGGGAAAGCCTTTTATATCCTGATAGATAGAGTTTCTTTATAAAAAGAAAGAAGGTAAAAGAAATGTCAGACGAAACGCTGCAGATCGCTTTTGAGATAAAGACCACCTGCGACGAGATCAGCCGCCGCCTGCTGCGCTGGCACTGGGAGAAAAAGCCGGGCAATCACAGCCTCGACAGCCTGCTCCAGCACATCAAGAAGCGTCAGCAGGAAAGCCCCGACTACTACGACCGCCTGCCTGACCTGAGCGGAAAGACCAGCTGGCAGCAGCTGGACACCACCCTCTGTATGCGAGTCCTGCTCGACCCGGAGAAGGACGCCGCTCATCCGCTCGACCTGCTGGGCAACACTGCTCATCCTGCCGCCGCGCGCCGTGCCTGCAACGCAGTCCGCACTGCCCGGAATGAGGCCGCGCACGCTTCCGACCACAACAGCTGTGCGCAGGCCGCGATACTGTTCAACGAGGCCATCGAGAGCCTTGAAGAGGGCTATGCAGGGGCGGCGTTCAAGACCGCAGAGCTGGAACAGTATTACCGGATGGCGGAGGACTTTCTGAGCCGGTGCGGTGGCTCGCGGAAACGCCGCACCTCCGAGGAATCAGCACCCCGGCGGAACAGCAGTTCCAGCAGTCGAAACAGTTCCTCCATCCGCTCGAACACAAGCCGGAAATCGACTTCCACCCGGAGCAATAACCGGAACAATTCCTCTCAGAACAGCCGGAACAACAACCGGAAAAATTCCCGTAAAAAGAAGCAGGACGCCAGCGCGAACCGCGCCATCGTTATCGCTCTGCTCGTCGTCGCTGCCCTCGGCCTGCTGATTCGGGCATTGACGATGGGAAAGTGAGAAAAATTTTTGGAATAAAAGCGTAATATACAGATTCTTTTGTGCGTCTAATGGGAAAAGGAAAACCGGAGACGAGACAAGAGCTGTGAGATACCCCACTTGTTTACAGGTGGGGTGTTTTTTAAGGCGAAAAACAGAGAAACTGTATGAAAGGAAGCTTTTATGGTCGAGGCGAATTTACTGGAACGGCTGATGAAGGAGTATGGCGATTCGGTATTTCGGATGTGCTTTTTGTATCTGAAAGATTATCAGCTTGCAGAGGACGCAACACAGGAAACATTTATAAAAGCGGCAAAGGCTTATGAGCAGTTTCAAAATCATTCTACGGAAAAAACATGGCTGATACGTATTGCAATAAATTCCTGCAAAAGTATTATGCGAACGCATTGGTTTCAAAATATGAGAAACCAGATTCGGGATACGAGCCCGGATGAAAAGACAGATTTATTTGAAACCATGCTGGAAAAGGACAGCCTGTCGCGTGCAATTATGAAACTGCCGCAGAGTGACCGTCAGATGATACTGCTGTATTATTATCAGGAACTTTCCTTGAAGGAGATATCAGAAATCATTGAAAAACCGGTCAATACCGTCAATCAAAAACTATACCGCGCAAGACAACGGTTGAAAATCATGCTGAAAGGAGATGTGCTGTGATGGGAAAATTCAGAGAACAGATAGACCATGAACTCCGGGAAATGATGCTGACAGATGAGATGAAGTGGAAAATCAGACGGGAAATGCAAAGCCCGAAGAAGAGAACGCTCCACCCGAGATTCGTTTTGGCAATCGTTTTGCTTGCGGCACTTCTCGTTGGCGGAATCGTGGCAGTGGCAGGTTCAATTTCGCAGGAAACAAGAGTCAACCGACAGAAACTTCCGGAACTGGATGTGATGCAGGTAAAAACGATTCGTCCGGTAAAGGGTTGTCCTTATCCAAGCGGAAAAATGAAACTGTATTTTGACAGCTACGATGAATTGCAGGAAGCTTTAGGAATCGAGCTGCTGTCTGCTGAAACGGAAAAGAATAAATTTACAGGAATCGAAGTCAAAACCGATGGCAAAGATTATGTCCATATCAATATCACAAATTATATTTTGGGCGACAGCGATTATCAGGAAACGGCAACAGGTTATGAATATCTGCCGGGAGAAAAATATCACAGTCCGGTTGATTTGAAAATTGAAATCGCGCTGAGTGATTGGCAGCTTCAGAATCTTTCAAGTGTCGATTATGTGGGAGAATATAGATTCGTGGAGCAGTACACATCCGAAAAAGGGTATAAAGTGAACCTTATCAGGAGCCGGACGAGCAAGTGGGGGAGTGTTGCGATCTTTGTCGCAGATGGAGTCCAATATACCTTGGAAGGCAGTGTATCAACAGAAGAGATGAAGCAGATTGTGGATTTGATGCAATAAAAGACACTGTGGGCAAAAGTCTGCCCAAGAGAAACTTGGGAATTTATCGAAAAATTTTCCATCAAAACCTTGCTTAACGATTCCATCCGCCGTATAATACAGTTGAAATCAATTTCAACCAGAAAAAGGCAGGCAGGGAAATCATGACGATCCACGATATTGCAAAAATGGCTGGGGTGTCCAGCGCGGCGGTCAGCCGGTATCTCAACGGTGGGCCGCTCAGCACGGAGAAGAAGGCTGTGATACAGGCCGCCATCGAACAGACCGGCTACCGGCCGGATATGGCGGCGCAGACCCTGCGCACCGGAAAGGTCAAGCAGGTCGGCGTCATCGCGCCCAGCCTGCGTTCTCAGTCGGTTGGACGCATCGCCGAGGGCATCTCCACCGAGCTGGAAAAGGCCGGGTATCTCATGCTGTTGGCAAGCTCTGGCGGAGATGAAAAGAAGGAAGTCCAGTACATCGACGCGTTGGAGCGCAGTCATGTCGCCGGCATCATCCTGATGGGAACCAGCTACACCCCGGCGCACAAAAAGGCATTTGCGGCCTGCGGCGTGCCGCTGGTCATCACAGGACAGCGTCTTCCGGGCGTTCCCTGCGTCTACAACGATGACCGTGTTGCGGCCCGGGAACTGGCGCAGAAAATGCTCCTCAAGGGCCGGAAAAAGCTGGTCTATATCGGCGGTTCGGAGAAAGACAAAGCCACCGGCTTGGAACGCCGTCAGGGTGTGCAGGACGCGCTGAACGCCGCCGGGATGGATGGCGAGCGGCTGACATGGCTCTGCTGCAACGCTTTCACCTACGAAGAGGGCATCCGCTGCATGAAGGAGCTGCTGCTGGTCTGCCCGGAGCTGGATGGTGTGGTCTGCGTGACCGATACCGTCGCGCTGGGTGCACTGAACGCCCTGAAAGCCGCAGGCCGGAAAGTCGGCGAGGATGTCAGTCTGGGCGGCATCGGCGATAACTGGGCGGATGCTGTCGCGGAACCGGGTCTGACGACGGTGCACTTTTATCAGGATCAGATCGGCGTGGAGGCGGCCCGGATGCTACTGGAAATGCTCAAGGAAGGCAAAAAGGACGCTCCGCTGCGTCAGCTGACGCTGGGATATACCATCGTGGAGCGCGGCTCGATTTAAGGACAAGGAGAGAGTATGGAAAAGAAGCTGGTATTTCTGGACATCGACGGCACCCTTCTGCCGCCCGGCGAGATGGCCGTGCCGAAAAGCGCGGTGGACGCCATGCGCCGCGCTCGTGCCAACGGCCACAAGCTGTTTCTCTGCACCGGCCGCAACCTGCGGATGACTCAGCCGCTGTTTGACTACGGCTTCGACGGCTTTGTGTGCAGCGCAGGCGGCTATGTGGGCTGCGACGGAAAAATTCTGGTCGATATCCCGATGGAGCCGGAACAGGTGGCAGGCATCCGGAAGGTGATGCAGGCAAGCGGCGTCGAGTGTACGCTGGAAGCCCGGGATAACACCTACGGCGGCGTCCAGATGATCGAGCGATTCGCCCACAACTTCCAGACGGCAGGCACCCTGAACAGCGAGGCCGAACGCTGGAAGAAGATGATGGAGTTCGGGATGACGATCCGACCCATCGAGGAGTACGCAGGCGCGCCGGTTTACAAAATCGTTTACATCGCCGAAAAGCCCGAAGACCTGCTCGAGGTCAGGCGGCAGTACGAAGACCAGTTCGTTTTCTGTGAGGCAAAGCTGGGAAAGTTCGGCGGCGAGATGGTGAACGGCGAACTCATCAACCGCAAGTTCAACAAAGGCACCGGCATCAAGGCGATATGCGATTATCTGAACATGCCGCTGAGCGATACCATTGGCTTCGGTGACAGCGACAACGATTTGCAGATGACCGATGTGGTCGGCATCAGCTACTGTATGGCGAACGGTTCCGAGAGTTTGAAAAAGCTCTGTGACCGTGTCTGCCCGGCAGTGACCGAGGACGGCATCGCAAAGGCGTTTGAAGAGCTGGAACTTATCTGATAAAAGAAGACAGAAAAAGACCGTGAATCAAACGATTCACGGTCTTTTTTGTATCTCTTAGTAGTGCAGTTGCTCTGCGGTCAGGGCTTCCAGAACCGGCAGCATGGCGGTGGCCTCCGCTTTGGCGGTGGGCAGGTCCATGTCGCGGTAGTTGCCACATTCCACTTCGCTTGCGCCGGGGATATCACCCTCGAACGCAGCCATAAAGCGGAAGCTCTCCACAGTCAGGGCCAGTGCTTCGGCCGGGGTCAGGCCACGGGTCAGCAGGTAGAAACCCGTCCGGCAGCCCATCGGGCCGACGTAGATGACACCGTCTTTATAGGAGCTGTTCCGGGCGTAGGTCGCGAACAGATGCTCCAGCGTGTGCGCCGCACCGGTGGAAAGATAGTCGCCCTGATTAGGCTTCTTCATCCGGATATCCCAGGTCAGAACGTCGCCGTCCTGACGGCTCAGGTACATGCCGCGCTCGAGCTTGGTGTGGTCGACGCAGAAACTTGCGATGCGTTCCATTTCGCTCACCTCGCAGTTATGTGATCAAACCTGCAGACGCTGGACACTGCCATGTGCGCAGTCAACAGCGATCATCAGACCATCGCGGATGTGGGAAGTCGCACCGGCGGCACCGACGATGGTGGGCTTCAGCAGAGCCTTGCCGGCGATGGCAGCATGGCTGTTCAGGCCCGGCTCCTCGACGACCAGAGCGGCAGCGTCACGGACGAAGCTCAGCATCTCGTTGGTGGTGGAAGGAACAACCAGAACCATGCCGGGCTTGAACTTTGCACGGATCTCCTCGAGGGTGTGGCAGACACATGCCTTGCCGGTCGCATTTGCCAGAGTCGAACCCTCGGGGCCAACGCCGACACCGCTGGACAGGCAGTTGCCGATCATGTGGATCTTGATCATGTTGGTGGTACCGGAAACGCCCACGGGAACGCCTGCGGTAACGACAGCCAGCTCGCCGTCGTGCAGGTAACCGTTTTCCTTTGCCAGAGTGGTGGACATTTCAATCAGCTCATCGGTGCTGTGTGCCAGCTCCATCATGAGCGGAGTGATGCCCCAGGAGATGGACAGCTGACGCTGAACCTGTGCGTCCATGACGCAGGCAATGATGGGCTGAGAAGGACGATACTTGCTCAGCAGGCGAGCAGTGGTGCCAGACTCGGACACGGTGACGATAGCGGAAGCGTTGACATCTGCTGCGGTCAGGCATGCAGCATGAGCAGTTGCGTCGCTGACGCTGATCTTGCCGGTGACAGCAGCCTGCGTCAGGCGGCGGTCGATATAGTGCGGCTCGTTTTCGGTGCGCTCTGCGATCGCGGACATGGTCTTGAGAGCCTCGACCGGATAATCACCGGCAGCAGTCTCACCAGACAGCATGATAGCAGAGGTGCCGTCGTAGATGGCGTTTGCAACGTCGGAGATTTCGGCACGGGTCGGACGGGGGTTGACCATCATGCTGTCCAGCATCTGGGTAGCAGTGACGATGGGCTTGCCGAAAGAGAAGGAGCGGTCGATGACGCTCTTCTGGATGCCGGGCAGCTCGGTGAAGTTGATCTCAACACCCAGATCACCACGGGCGACCATGACGGCGTCTGCAGCGGCGAGGATGCTGTCGATGTTGTTGACGCCCTCGCGGTTCTCGATCTTTGCGATGATGCGGATCTTGGAATCGTACTCGTTCAGCAGGTTGCGGATGTCGTAGACGTCCTGTGCGCAGCGCACGAAGGAAGCGGCGATGAAGTCAAAGCCCTGCTCGACACCGAAGATGATGTCCTCACGGTCCTTCTGGCTCAGGTACGGCATGGACAGGTGGACACCCGGAACATTGACGCCCTTCTTGGTCTTGATCTTGCCGCTGTTCAGAACTTCGCAGACGATATCGGTATCGGTGACGGACTTGATGCTCAGCTTGATCAGGCCGTCGTCCAGCATAATGGTGCCGCCCGGCTGAACGTCCTGCGGCAGGTCCTTATAGGTGATGGCGCAGATCTCCTTGGTGCCTTCGACATCACGGGTGGTCAGGGTGAACTCCTGACCGGCTTCCAGCATCTCGACGCCGTTCTTGAACTCTTTCAGGCGGATCTCGGGGCCTTTGGTGTCCAGCAGGGCAGCGACCGGCTTGCCCAGCTCTTCACGGATGGCCTTCAGCTTGTCCAGACGGCCCTTGTGCTCTTCGTGGGAGCCGTGGGAAAAGTTGAAACGGGCAACATTCATGCCGTTGGCGACCAGCTGACGCAGGACGTCGCCCTTATCGGTGGACGGGCCGAGGGTGCAGATAATTTTGGTTTTTCTCATAGACAGTATACCTCCAACATCTCTCTAAACTTCTAACTCTATCTTGGCACAGTGAGCCGCTTTGCCTGCTCACCGTCTCTGCCGGACAGTTTCACGGAATCTGCCCGGGCAGGGGGTTGCTTTAATATGGCTGTTTGGAAACCATACCAACCTATATTATAAACGCTTGGATACAATAGAGCAAGAGCAATCTTTGCTAAGAAACCCTAAAGATTTTGTAATAAGTGCGAGAACCGACAAAACGCTTGCGAAAAACGCCGGCCTCGCATATAATAGAAGCAAACAAAAGTCTCACTTCTCCAAGGGAAGTATGCCCCGGAGGGCGAGGCGGAAAACGGAGAAAAAGAATATGGAAAAACGTGTTTTTCTGATCGTTCTGGACAGCTTCGGCATCGGCGCAGAGCCGGACGCCCCTGCATTCGGCGACGCAGGCACCAACACCCTCGGTGCTATCGCCAAGCACCCCAACTTCAACTGCCCCAACCTGCGCAAGCTGGGTATGTTCAACATCGACGGTGTGACCGCTGGCGAGAAGTGTGATGCGCCCATCGGCTCCTTCGCGCGCCTGCAGGAGCAGAGCATGGGCAAGGATACCACCATCGGCCACTGGGAAATTGCCGGTGTCGTCAGCCCGAAACCGCTGCCGACCTTCCCGAACGGCTTCCCGGACAGCCTTATCCACGAGTTTGAGGAGAAGACCGGCCACAAAGTCCTCTGCAACAAGCCCTACTCCGGCACGCAGGTGCTGAAGGACTACGGCGAGCAGGCCATGAAGGAGAACGCCCTCATCGTCTACACCAGCGCGGACAGTGTCTTCCAGGTGGCAGCGAACGAGGAGCTGGTCCCGGTGCATGAGCTGTATCGTTACTGCGAGATCGCCCGTGAGATGCTGAAAGGCGAGTACGGCGTGGGCCGTGTCATCGCGCGCCCGTTCCTCGGCCACACCGCAGATACCTTCTACCGCACCACCAACCGCCACGACCTGAGCCTCAAGCCGCCTCGCAAGACCATGCTCGACCTGCTGAAGGACGCCGGCAAGGACGTCATCGCGGTCGGCAAGATCTTCGATATCTTCGACGGCGAGGGCGTCACCGAGAAGATTAAGACCACCGGCAACACCAACGGCATCGCCTTCACCAAGGCTCTGCAGACCCGTGACTTCGACGGTCTGGTGTTCGTCAACCTCGTCGACTTCGACATGCTCTACGGCCATCGCCGCGATGTAGCAGGCTACGCCGCCGCTGCGACCGAGTTCGACAAGTTTGTTGCCGACTTCATCCCCGGTATGCGTGAGGGCGATATCCTGATGGTAACCGCTGACCATGGCTGCGACCCGTCCTACACCAAGACCACCGACCATACCCGTGAGTATGTGCCGTACCTCATCTACGGCAAGGGCGTCAAGCCGGGCGTCGACCTCGGCACCAAGCTCTGCTTCGGCACCATTGCACATACCATCTGCGATTACCTCGGCGTGGGTGCCTCCAGCCTTGACGGCCAGAGTATCTTAAATGACGTCCTGAAATAACGCTTTTCGGAGATTTTTCACGTTTTGTCTATTGTGTTTCACGGCACTGAGTGGTATCCTATGGGCATCGAGAGGAAAGAAATTACAAGATGTGGGAGAAACCATTCATGAAGAAAAAGACAAAAATCGGTCTGGCGGCAGCCGGAGTTTTATGTGTTGCGATCGCGGCAGGGCTGGTCTGGAACGGCACCCGGGATACCGGTGACAGCCTGACCTATGAGGAACTGCTGACACTGGCTGGGGATACGGATGCAACGTCTTCCGTCGTGGCAATACTGGAAGAAAACGCCAGCACCTCGGAAGTCATCGCGGTGAGCCAGCTGCTGCAGGAATTGGAAGCGGACAGCTCTTCGGAAGCGCAGAGCGAGGCCGCAAGCATCATTGAAGCTCTGAAAGACGAGAATACTTCCTCCTCCACCCTGACAGAGCTGGTCGCAAGCATTGCGGCATCTAGAAAAGAGGAAACGAACGGCGAAGCGACCGCTTCTTCTGAGACTGCTGAAAGCGCGGTCAGCGGAGCATCCCATTCGACGGCGGCACCCGATAAGGATTCCTCCTCGTCCAGTGCGTCTTCGACCGCCTCCGCCAGCTCGGCATCGTCCAGTAAGGAAAAGACCTGCGACGAACAGCTGGCCGACTGCATCAAGCAGATGGAAGCACTGCAGGCCAAGAGTGAAAAAGAGGTCTACGGCATCATTTACGACGCCTTTGATGACTACATGTCACATCCGGCCAACGAACGCAACCTGATGCTGAAAATTTCGGTTGTCCTCTCTAAGAGTGGCGAACTGAATAAAGCGCAGAGCAAGTGCGATAAAGAGTTCAAAGCGATTGTCACAGAGATGCGGCAGATTTTAAAAGACAATGGCCGTGACCAGACCCTCGCGGATGAAGCCGAAAAGACCTATAAGAAAAAGAAAAACGCCATGATCAAGGAACTCACGGATCAGGCGTACAGCGGCGGCGACGGCAGCGGCAAGTCCGGAAACTGGCTGGCCGAAAAAGCCGGAAAGACATCCTGAAAAAATCCATCCCATAAAAGCACAGCCGGAGCTGGCAGAAAAAATCTGCTGGTTCCGGCTGTTTTTTGCTTTTTGTGGTTATAACCACCGCAGCGGAGAAACGTTTCTGGTATACTCAGACCATCAAAAGAGAGTATCAAAAACAGGAGGATTCTACTATGATCCGGAAAATCATTCACATAGACGAAGAAAAATGCAATGGCTGCGGCGCGTGTGTCACGGCCTGTCACGAGGGTGCCATTGGTCTGGTAAACGGCAAGGCAAAGCTGATGCGTGACGACTACTGCGATGGCTTTGGTGACTGCCTGCCCGGCTGTCCGACCGGTGCCATTACCTTTGAGGAGCGCGAGGCCGCCGCCTACGATGAGCAGGCCGTTCTGGAAAACAAGCAGAAGAAAGCAGCCGCAAAGCCGGCCTTCTCGGGCTGCCCGGGCCACCAGATGCACCAGTTTGACCGCAGTACCGGCGGCGCGGCTGTCCAGACCCCGGCAAATCTGGCCTCTCAGCCCTCGCAGCTGGCACAGTGGCCCTGCCAGATCAAGCTGGTGCCGGTCAATGCTCCCTATTTCAACGGCGCAAAGCTGCTCATCGCGGCCGACTGCACCGCTTACGCATACGCCAATGTCCATCAGGAGTTCATGAAGGGCAAAGTGACTCTCATCGGCTGCCCCAAGCTGGACGATGTGGATTACAGCGAGAAGCTGACCCAAATCATCGCCCGGAATGACATCAAGAGCGTGACCGTTCTGCGGATGGAAGTTCCCTGCTGCGGCGGTCTGGAACATGCCGCCGTCACCGCCCTGAAGAACAGCGGAAAGTTCATCCCTTGGCAGGTCGTGACCTTCTCGATTGATGGAAAGATTCTGGACCGGTAAGAAAATAAAGAACCGGGCTCTGCGCCTGATTCACGGAAAAACCAGTGAACCAGGACAGCGGAGCCCGGTATTTTTATGTTATAAAAAACTTATTTCGTCAGACTGGACTTGCCCGACGTGCCAATGGCTCCCACTCTGGGGAAGCTGTCACCGGAGGTGACTGAGAGGGTTAGTTGCTCAGCTTCTGGATAAACTGCGAGAAGCTTTCAAGGGCTTCTCGGATCTGGACAAAGGAAGCGACATCGTCATCCGACATCCGGGAGGTGGGCGCGACAATGATGGTATCGGCGGCGGTCAGAGTGCCGGTCAGCTCGATGTTCACCTCATGCTCCGGGATGCTCAGCAGAACGTGGAGGGGCGTGCTGTCCTTGAACAGGCTCTTCAGCGGCAGGCCGACGGTCAGGACGGGTGCGTTGGCGTCTGCGGCAGGGAACTGATAATAGGTGTAGCCGTCGAGGGCATTGTCCGGCGTGACCTTCTGCAAGCTCCCCAGAGCCAGCGAGAAGCCGGTCATATCCTGTAACTCCACAGACTGCGTCTCAACGCCCAGAGCCGTCGCGAGCTGGGTCTGGGAGATGTAGTTCCCGAGCTTCCACGTGGGCAGTACCAGCCCGGCCAGCGGATAGGCGTCTACGATGCCCCTGCGCAGGACAGAATAGAGCTGGCCTGCGTCGTAGAGCGTCTCGTTCTGGTCGATGTAGACCCGGGTGAACGGTGTAGAGGACGATTTTGTGGAAAGGGTCAGCTGGAGCTTTCCGGCGGCATACTGGCCGGTAACGGTGCCTTTAGTCGCGCCGACGGTGTTCAGGATACCGTACAGGGTGGGTGTCTCGGCGGCGGTGGACGTCACTTGGTAATCAAAGCTGAAATTGCCGCCATTCTGGATGGCTTTTACCTTGTGAGAGAGCAGGCCGTAGACCGTTGCTGCCGCGACCACACAGATGAGAAGCAGGCAGACCACAACGGTGATGACCGCCCGGGAACGATTTTTGGAAGAAGCCGAAGAAGCCATAGAGGTATCCTCCTGAAAATTACTTGACGAATGTACGGGAAAAGAGTATAGTTAAGAGCCCAATCTATTCTATATAAAAGGAGCTGACTATGAAAATCGCAATTTTAGGCACCAGCGGAAGCGGAAAATCCACCCTTGCAAAACAGCTGGGCGAGCGATACGGCGCACCCGTCCTTCACCTTGACACAGTGCATTTCCTGCCCGGCTGGGTCGAGCGGACGCCGGAAGAGGAAGAAGCCATTCTGAGCCGCTTTCTGGATGAGCATGACAGCTGGGTCATTGACGGCAATTACAGCGGAAACTGTTATGCCCGGCGGCTGGAAGAGACGGATCAGATCATCGTCCTCTGGTTCGGCCGCTTCGTCTGCCTGCGCCGGGTGATAAAACGCTGGTGGGAGAACCGGGGCCGGGTACGGGAGTCCTCCGCCGCTGGCTGTGAGGAGAAGATCGACCTCGATTTCATCCGCTGGGTGCTGTATGAGGGCCGCTCTCCGAAAAAATACGAAAAGATGAAAGCCCTCGGCCATCAGTACCCGGATAAATTTGTAATGATAGAGAGCAGTCGTCAGCTCAAAAAATTCATCTGCACGCTTCCACAAACTTGTCGAAAATCGCCTGCTGGCGAGGGTCGGAACCGCTGAGACGCTCCGGGTGCCACTGGACGCCGATGCAGAAGGAAGCATCCTGCTTTTCCAGAGCCTCTACAAAGCCGTCCTCGCTGAGGGCGGCAAGGGTCAGGCCGGGAGCAATCACTTTCGCCGCCTGATGGTGCTGGCTGTTGACGAGCAAAGTCTTCGGGGAGTCCTCGCCCAGCAGTTTCTCTAATAAGGTGCCGCGCCGGATGGTGACGGTATGAATCTTGCCCCAGTGGTCGTTGTGCGGAACTTCGGCCAAGGGCTTGATGTCCTGATACAGTGTTCCGCCCAAGGCGACATTCATCAGCTGGACGCCACGGCAGATGCCGAGGATGGGCTTGTCGGCCTTGAGAAAGGCGTGAAACAGCTTTGGCTCAGCGGCGTCACGGAGGAGGTTCGGCACGCCGCAGGCCGGGTCGCGCTCTTCGCCGTAGAGGGAGGGTTCGATGTCTCCGCCGCCCGGCAGAAGCAGCCCGGGATACTGCATGGCTTCGGCAACGGCTTCGTCTGGGTCGTCGAGGTCGATCCAGCGGAACTGCGCCCCGGCCCGGGAAAGGCTGTCGATGTAACGGATTTGTGCCGGAGTCAGCTCCGGCTCTTTGCTCATCCGGGGGATGGCGATGGTGATAGCAGGCATTTTTATATACTTCCCTTCGTGTTAAAAACAAAACCCCGGAACCATCAGGTTCCGGGGTATCTGGCGGAAAGATGGGGATTCGAACCCCAGAACGCTTTTGACACGTTACACGATTTCCAGTCGTGCGCCTTAGACCAGCTCAGCCATCTTTCCACATCTTCTGTTCTTCACTGTTGGGCCGTGACCCTCGGTGCTCCACTATAATACCTGAAACCACCCTTTTTGTCAAGCGTTTTTTCAAAAAAAATTGCATTTTTTCAAAAATGACGAAGATACGTTGCGACAAATTGCGAACAGATCCGCAAAAGCCCCAAATGCCCCCGAAAACCCCTTGACGCAGGCCGGAAAGGAGACTATGATGTGGGCAGAGAGTATGCGGAAATCGAGAAATTCCGCAGGAATGGAAACCAACAGGGAGGAAAATGACTATGAATTATTCAGAAGTGTTGGACAACGCGCGTCAGTGCATCGGCAAATACTGCAAGGCCTGCCCGGTTTGCAACGGTGTCGCCTGCAAAAACCAGATCCCCGGCCCGGGTGCCAAGGGCGTGGGCGATACGGCCATCCGCAATTATAATAAGTGGGCGGAGATCCGGGTCAACATGGACACCCTCTGCGAGAACGGCACGCCGGATACCAGTGTGGAGCTGTTCGGCCAGAAGTTCAAATATCCGTTCTTCGCCGGCCCGGTGGGTGCGGTCAACCTGCACTACTCCGACACCTATACCGATATGACCTATAACGATGTGCTGGTGAAAGCCTGCGCCGACAACGGCATCGCGGCCTTTACCGGCGACGGCACCAACCCTGACGTCATGACGATGGCGACCAAGGCCATTGGCGCGGCAAACGGCTGCGGCGTGCCGACCATCAAACCGTGGAACATCGACACCATCAAGACCAAGATGGAGCAGGCAAAGGAGAGCGGCTGCTTTGCCGTCGCAATGGACGTCGATGCGGCTGGTCTGCCCTTCCTGAAGAATATGACCCCTCCGGCCGGAAGCAAGAGCGTGGAGGAGCTGAAAGAGATCGTCGCGCTGGCTGGTCGTCCGTTCATCGTCAAGGGTGTCATGACCGTCAAGGGTGCGCTCAAGGCAAAGGAGGCCGGTGCGGCAGCCATTGTCGTTTCCAACCACGGCGGCCGTGTCCTCGACCAGTGTCCTGCCACCGCCGAAGTCCTGCCTGAAATTGCAAAGGCACTCAAGGGCAGCGGCGTGAAGGTTCTGGTGGATGGCGGCATCCGCTCCGGCGTGGACGTCTTCAAGGCTCTGGCACTGGGCGCGGACGGCGTTCTTATCTGCCGCCCCTTCGTCACGGCGGTCTATGGCGGCGGTGCTGAGGGCGTCAAGTGCTACATCGACAAGATCGCCGGTGAACTGGCCGACACCATGCAGATGTGCGGCGCACACTCTCTGGCCGAGATCTCCGAGGATATGGTGAGGATTTGATTTCAGACAATAAAAGAGGGATGCCGCCGGGCATCCCTCTTTTATTGTCTATTTACTTCAACGTTCCATCCAGGATCTGCTGATAATACCACGGCTTCGGGGCGTGGAAGGTCTTACCGCTGAGGAACTCGAAATCGGGCTGGTTGAAGTGGGGCATGGTGAGTTCCCATGCGCAGAGAGCCTGATACTTGAGCTTCAGCTCGCGGTTGGCGGAGTTGTTGCCGTACTTGCTGTCGCCGAGGATAGGGCAGCCGATGCTTGCCATGTGCGCCCGGATCTGATGGGTGCGGCCGGTGATGAGCCGGACTTTGAGCAGAGCCAGACGGCCGGAGACGGCGATGGTCTCGTACTGGGTCTCAACATCCTTTGCGCCGGGAGCCTTCTCCTCGACGATTTTGACGATGCCGCGGTCGGCGTCCTTGAGCAGGTAGCCGCCCAGCGTTGCGTCCGGCGGCATCGGACGGCCAAAGGTGACACAGAGATAGGTCTTTTTAACCTCACGGTTCTTGATGGCCTCGAGGAAGAGCTGTTCGGCCTCCGGGGTCTTGGCAATGATGACAAGGCCGCTGGTGCCGGTGTCGAGGCGGTGGCAGAGGGCAGGGGTGTACAGGCTGCTCTCGCTGTACTCACCCTGCTGGTTGAGGTAGAGCAAAGCACGGTTGAGCAGGGTGTCGTCCTCCGGGCCGTCCACCGACAGGCCGGCCGGTTTGTTGACGACCAGAATCTGCGGACAGTCGTAGATGACCTGCGCCGGGCCGCGCGCGTTCTTCCATGCCGGACCGTCGACGTGCTTTCCGGCGTCCAGCACATCGTCCAGAATGAACAGCTTGATCTCGTCGCCTGCCATGACACGGGTCGAGAGCGGCTGCTTTTTGCCATTCAGCTTGATTTTGTTCTCACGCAGAGCCTTGTTCAGGCGGCCCGGGTTCAGCGCAGGATACTGCTGCATCAGGTAGTTGTCCAGCCGGGTCGGAGCCAGACATTTGACTTTTATGATCTTCACGGAAAATTTCCTCTCTTTTTTGAAATAGAAAACGGTTCTGAATCGTTTTTATTGTAGCGGATACGGTGGGTGACGTCAAGAAGTGGACGCCAAATTTAAAGCGTTCCTTTTTAGTAAAAGAAAGTAGAATGAAAAATACCCATCACAGATACAAAGGAGGGACATTATCATGAAATTGAGCAGAAAAAAGCTGGCTGTGGCCGCAGTTTTGGCGGCGGCAATGCTGATGACAGCCTGCGGAGGAAACATCGCAAGCTCCCCGGCGGCATCCAGTACGGCATCGTCAGAAGCGGCTTCTTCGCGTGTTCCCGAAGAAGGAGTGGTGGAGCCGGTGAACATGCTGTGGCAGCTGGACAGCCTCGACGACCCGGAGACGACCACCATTGTTTCGGCGGATATCGCTTCTGAGGTCAAGGACGGGAAGGTGACACTCCGGGTTTACAGTTATGACATCTACGACAAAGATGACGTGGATGGTCTGGCAGTGGGAGATAAGATTCGGTGCCACAAAGAGTACATGACCGGAAATCAACTGGCGGAAATCGAAGTGCAGAGCATCGAGAAAAACGACAGATATTCCATCGTGTCCATCAACGGCGGCATGGAAAATGAGGACGGCCTTGACCTGATGCAGATGGATGACGACCGCTACCGGACGCTGACCGATGACGATTACCCGGTCTATTACGAAGTCGGGGAAAAGACCTGTACGCTGGCGGAAGATGTCGTTCTGAAAGACAGCTCAGCCGACCCACAGGCCGAAGTAGCCGAGATAACTGGCGCAGATGCCGTGGCGGCGGCTCTCAATGCAGAGCCGGATGGCTGGCACGTCTATAATACCACCGTTGTGGTGCAGGGTGGGAAAATTCTGGAGGTCCGCCGCATCTGGGTGCCGTAAAATTTGTGGAAATCAGTTGACAAATGCCGCCGTCATGCTATAATCTGAACTGTACGCGGTGGAGTTTTGGCTCCATTGCGCCCGATTGAAATTATGGCATAGGCAATGATGGGGCCAGAAATATACAGGATGCCGCCCAGAGAGAACATCCACAGGCTGTAAGGTGTTCCGGCAGAGAGATATTTCACGCCACCCCGGAGCTTCCGGCGAAAAAAGTCGGACGCTGTGCGGCGTTATCGCATACAAAGCGGCAGGGAAGTGCTTCCCTGCAATTTGGGTGGTACCACGGAGCTTTTCAGACAGCCTTCGTCCCTTCATCGGGAGGAGGGCTGTTTTTGTTTTTGTCTGCCTGCCATAGAAAAACCTGCGTCCGGAGGAGGACGCACGATACACGAGGAGAGTAACAGTTATGCAATGGACCGGTTTGAATGAACTGCGTGACAAGTACCTTACCTTCTTTGAGGGCAAAGGTCATCTTCGTCTCGACAGCTTCCCCCTTGTTCCGAAAAATGACCCCAGCCTGCTGCTGATCAACAGCGGTATGGCACCTATGAAAAAGTGGTTCCTCGCTCAGGAGGAGCCGCCCCGTCACCGCGTGACGACCTGCCAGAAGTGCATCCGCACCCCGGATATCGAGCGCGTCGGCATCACCGCACGTCACGGCACCTTCTTCGAGATGCTGGGCAACTTCTCCTTCCAGGATTACTTTAAGGAAGAGGTCATTCCCTGGGCTTGGGAGTTCCTGACCAGCGACGAGTGGATGGCTATCCCGAAAGAGAAGCTGTATATCTCGGTCTATCAGGAAGACGACGAGGCTTATGATATCTGGACCCAGAAGGTCGGCATCGCTCCCGACCACATGGTCCGTCTGGGCAAGGAAGACAACTTCTGGGAGCATGGTTCCGGCCCGTGCGGCCCCTGCTCTGAGATCTACTTCGACCGCGGCCCTGAGTACGGCTGCGGCAAGCCGACCTGCGGCGTAGGCTGCGACTGCGACCGTTATATGGAGATCTGGAACCTGGTCTTCAGCCAGTTCGACGCTGACGGCAAGGGCCACTACGAGCGTCTGGCACGTCCTAACATTGATACCGGCATGGGTCTGGAGCGTCTGGCCTGCGTTATGCAGGGTGTCGGCAACCTGTTCGAGGTCGATACCGTCCAGAGCGTCCTGCACCATGTCGAGCATCTGTCTGGCAAGACCTATAAGCAGGACGACAAGACTGATATCTCCATCCGCGTCATCACCGACCACATCCGCAGCTGCACCTTCATGGTGTCTGACGGCATCCTGCCCTCCAACGAGGGCCGCGGCTACGTCCTGCGCCGTCTGCTCCGCCGTGCCGCACGTCATGGCCGGATGCTGGGCATCAACCGTCCCTTCCTGGTGGAGCTGGTCGAGACCGTCATCCAGTCCAGCGAGTCCGCTTACCCCGAGCTGCGTGAGCATGATGCCTATATCAAGAAGGTCATCGGCACCGAGGAGGCAAACTTTGCCCGTACCATCGACGCCGGCATGAACATCCTGTCCAACATGATCGACGGCCTCGAGAAGGCACATCAGCACCTGCTGAAGGGTCTGGACGTCTTCAAGCTGAACGATACCTTCGGCTTCCCCCTCGACCTGACCAAAGAGATCGCTGCCGAGCAGGGCATCGAGATCGACGAGGACGGCTTCCATGCGGAGATGAAGAAGCAGAAGGAGCGCGCCCGTGCCGAGCGTCTGAAGAAGAACATCTCCGGCTGGAGCGAAGACCTGTTCGGCGGCCTGACCGCTGAGCCGACCGTCTTCACCGGCTACGAGACCCTGAACACCGAGGGTGTTGTCGTCGCTCTGAGCGATGAGGAGACCCTGACTGACGCGATCTCTACCGACGATCAGGCCAAGGAAGGCGTTCTGGTTGTTCTGGACAAGACCCCGTTCTATGCAGAGATGGGCGGTCAGGCAGCTGACCACGGTGTCATCACCGGCGCAGAGTGTTCTCTGCGTGTTCTGGACGTCAAGAAGACCCCGAAGGGCTACTACGTCCACACCTGCGTGCTGGAAAGCGGCATCGTCAAGGTCGGCGACCACCTGACTGCAAAGGTGGACAAAGAGTACCGCATGGCGATCGCTCGCAACCATACCGCGACCCACCTGCTGCAGGCTGCTCTGCGTGAAGTGCTGGGCGACCATGTCCATCAGGCAGGCTCCTATCAGGATGCTGAGATCACTCACTTCGACTTCACCCACTTCAGCGCAGTCACTCCCGAGGAGCTGGCAAAGGTCCAGAAGATCGTCAACGACAAGATCTATGAGTCGATGAACGTCACCGTCAAGGAGATGCCCATCGAAGAGGCAAAGAAGTTGGGCGCAATGGCTCTGTTTGGCGAGAAGTACGGCAAGGTCGTCCGTGTCGTCGATATCGAGGGCTGGTCCACCGAGTTCTGCGGCGGTACCCACGTCAAGAACACCGCTCAGATCGGCGGCTTCAAGATCGTCAGCGAGTCTTCTGTCGCTGCTGGTATCCGCCGTATCGAGGCTGTCACCGGCCGCAACCTGCTTATCCGTGCAAACCTGCAGGAGGCAATGCTGCATCAGGTCGCAAACACCCTGAAGGCAAACAACGTCGCAGCTCTGCCCCTCCGTGCTGAGGCTGTTATGGCTGAGAACAAGGCTATGAGCAAGGAACTGGAAGACATCAAGGCACGCGTTGCTGCTTCCAAGGTCGGCGGTCTGTTCGAGAACGCTGAAGAAGTGAAGGGCGTCAAGATCGCTTCCGCATACTTCACCGGCACCTCCGGCGATACCCTGCGCGGCATGTGCGATACCATCCGCGATAAGGTCCAGAAGCCGGGCGTGGCTGTTCTGGTCGGCAAAGACGGCGAGAAGATCACCATGGCTGTTACTGTCACCAAGGCCGCTCAGGAAATGGGCCTGAAGGCTGGCGTTCTGGTCAAGGATATCGCAGCCATCGCTGGCGGCAAGGGCGGCGGCAAGCCCGACTTTGCAATGGCAGGTCTGAAGGATGAGACCAAGATCGACGAGGCTCTGCACGCAGTTGCAGGCATCGTGGACAAGATCCTGGGCTAAAAACGAAAGGAGCATCTCCGATGGAAGATTGTCTGTTTTGCATGATCGCAGAGGGTAAGATCCCCTCCAAGAAGCTGTATGAGGACGATCAGGTGGTCGCTTTTTACGACATCAACCCTCAGGCTAAGGTGCATTTTCTGGTGATCCCCAAGAAGCACATCTCCTCTGCCGCTGCGCTGACCGAAGAAGACGGCGCACTGCTGGGTCATGTGTTCGCGGTCATCGCCAAGCTGGCGAAAGAGACCGGCCTCGACAATGGCTACCGTGTTATCTCCAACGTGGGCGAGGACGCAGGTCAGACCGTGAAGCACCTGCATTTCCATGTTCTTGGCGGCGAGAAGCTGCCCGTCTGATAAAAACGAAAAAAGAAAGGGAAATCTGTTATGGCAACTTATACCCTGAATGTTGCGGGCCTGACCCGTGAGCTGACGATCTGCAAGGTGAACGACCACATGGATATTGCGGCCTTCATCATGCTGGGCGACAGCGAGCTGACCGTCGCTGCTGCGGCAGAACTGCTCAAGAAGTGCCCGGAGTTCGACATCCTGCTGACCGCTGAGGCAAAGGGCATCCCTCTGGCACACGAGATGAGCCGCCAGAGCGGCAAGCCCTATGTCTGCGCACGCAAGGGCGTCAAGCTGTATATGAGCGATCCGGTCGTCGTCGAGGACCAGTCCATCACTACTGCTGGCAAGCAGAAGCTCGTCATCGACCGCAAGGAACTGGACAAGATGAGCGGCAAGCGCGTGCTGGTCGTGGATGATGTCATCTCCACCGGCGGTTCGCTGAAGGCTCTGGATGCTCTGGCCGAGCAGACCCAGTGTAACATCGTTGGTCAGGCTGCTGTTCTGGCCGAGGGCGATGCGGCACAGCGCAAGGATATCATCTTCCTTGAGCCACTGCCCCTGTTCCTGCACTAACTGAATATGCGTCGTCCGCTCTGCCTCTTCTGCGCCGGTGCGCTGGGGCTTGAGTTGGTCTGCGCCTTTTTGCCGCAAATGGGGCTTTGGCTGCCGTTTGCGGCATTTTTTGTTGTCGGGGCGTGCTGGTTCCTGTTTGGAAAGAAAACGCGCGGATACGGCCTCTGTCTGCTTCTGGGAGCGTTGGCCGGATTGGGCTGTGTAACGCTGACAGCACAGAGACTCGACCGACTCCAAAGCCGTTACGCCGGAGAAAGCTGTATCCTGACTGCTGAGGTCGAGAGCGTTTCGACGTCTTACTATCCCGGTGTCGTCCGGGCTGTCCTGCGTGTGGAGACGGTGGATGGAGCAGTGCCAGATGAACACTTCCGGTTCGAGTGCCTGACCCTTCCAACCTGTGAAGCAGGGGATGAAATATCCGGCCGGTTCCAGCTGGAAGCACCGGACAGGGAAGAGCGCGTCTCAAGTTATGCCGACGGCGTGGCGTTCAGCGGAGAATATCTCGCTGATTTCAAGGTTCTGGGGCAGAGCGGCAGTTTCCGCGCCCGGACGCACCGCCTGCAAAAACGGCTGAGTGAGGGGTTGCAAGCGGCCATTCCGACATTCTGGAAGGATACCGGCGGCGTTCTGGCGGCGATGGTGCTGGGCGACCGCAGCGTTCTCTCAAAGGATTTGAAGAACGCCTATCGGACAGCCGGACTCTCGCATATTCTGGTCGTCAGTGGGATGCACGTCTCGATTTTGTGCGGCGGAATTTTCCGGAGACTCCCACGCCGGAACCGCCGTGCCGGTCGGAAAGAGCGCAGCCATTGGAGCTGGAAAGCCGAAGCCGCCCTGAGGGGATTGCTGGCCCTGCTTCTGGTCGGCCTGACCGGTTTCACGCCTTCGGTCATCCGGGCGGCGGTGGCGGTCTGGGTAAACGCGCTTGGCGTCTGGATGATGGCACCCTCAGACCCACTGACTTCGCTTGCGGCGGCTGGCCTGCTCATGACAGCCACGAACAGCTATGCCGCCTGCGATGTCGGCTTTGAGCTGTCCTTTGTGGCGGTTCTGGGCGTGCTGGCAGGGTATGCAGTCTTCCGGCGAATCCGTAAGAGCTGGAAACAGCTTAAACCGCAAAGCTCGACCTTTGTGCGTCTGGAACGCCGGGCGAGAATGACGGTGCTGGAAGGTGTCTGCATCACGTTCTGCGCTTCGCTGGCGACGTTTCCGGTGCTGGTCCTGCGTGGAATGAGCGTCAGCCTGTACTCGGTGGTGTCCGGTGTCGTCATCCTCTGGCTGGCGGAGCCGATTCTGCTGTTCGGCGTTGTCACGGCAGTTCTGAGCCTGCTCCCGTGGACAGTACCGGCAAAGCTCTGTGGTTTCTGTGCCGCCGCGCTGACCGAACTGCTTGACCGCTGGGCAATTTGGGTGTCCGACTGGCCGGGTGCGCAGCTCTGGTTCGATACCTCCTATGCGGCCATCGTCGCACTGTTGGTGATCTTTATCGGCTGGATTGCCTATCAGAAAAAGATACGGTTCCGTGTGGTGATCCCAGTTTTGCTGATGGTCGTATCAGTGGCAGGCTATGCCGAATACGCCTATACGAAAGACCTGACTCGGGTAGAGCTGCTCGGCAATAAAAACGCGGCAGTCGTATTAGTGACCCAGCAGGAGACAGCCGTCGTCCTGTTCCGGGGCGGCGTGTCCAATCAGCAGACGGTCGAGACGATGCTTGCGCGCCGGAATATCCGGCAGGCGGCGATTCTGGTCGACCTCCGGATGAATCCCGAAAGACTTTGCACCCTCGACGCAAAACAGAAAGTCCTTGCCGCACCGATGGGTGAGGGAACTTCCCGGCGGCTCCGCTGTGGAGAGAATGGCGATATTGTAATAGACGTCCTTCGAACCAAGAGCGGCTGTGCGGTCAGAATCGCCGCCGCAGGCCAGAGCTTTGTTGCCTTGAGCGGAAGCGTCCTTCTGGATACGCCCCTCACAGCCGATTATCTCCTTGCGTCCGCAACTCGCCCCGACAGTGTGAAGTATCAGCAGATTCTCACCCTCAGCACAAAATATCGCTGGATGGAACTGCCGGAAGATGCAGAAACTTCCGGCAGTCTGGTGCTGAGATTGGAAAGATAAACCGTTTATCAGTAAAAACACCACCCCGGCACGAATTTGTGTCGGGGTGGTGTGCTGTAAAAGGATAGATTACGGTTCCCTTATTTTTGGCCGATGGCGCGGAAGGAGGTCGATGTGAAAATCAGGATCGTAGTAACCGAATTCCGCTATCATCTGCTTTTTTCGCAGTTCTTCTTTTGCGATGGCTTCTTTTTTGACCTGCTGGCTAAAGGCAGTGGAGGCTTTCGGGTTGGTTCGGAAGTTGAATTTTGAATCCGTTTTGATGACTTCAAGCATTATCGGCGCAGGCAGTTGCAGATAGTCTTCCATTGTCAGGCTGTCCGCCAAGCGGTTTCCCACTGCCTGCAACAGGGGAAGACAGCCGTGTGAAATCTGTTCAAGGAGTTCTTCGGTGGCTGTTTTGTTGTGGGCAGGAGAAGCAACGCCCCAGTCGGAAACAGCTTTGCGCCACGCCGCCATATCCGGAAGGATTCCAGCAGTGACGGCTTTCTGCAACACGGAATCTGTGGTGTTCAAGACCATTGTACTGTTTTGGATGCTTAGTTCGTCCTCGATGAACTCCCACGCAAACCCCAGCGCAAGCTGTATCTCATAAATCAAGCAGTCACGATAAAAATCATCCTGCGGATAATACTGGCAGGCTGAAATCTCACAGTGTACCCGGGAAAGTGTCCGCATATAACGCTCGATTTTTTGAAGCATGAGTTTTATAGAACCTCTTTGACAAAAAGTGTATCCAAAAGTGTTACCAAGATAAAGAAAAACACGCCGTTTCTCAACGAAATGGCGCGTTTTTTACTGGTGGAGGCGATGGGAGTCGAACCCATGTCCGAAAAGAGTTCAGCGTAGGTGTCTCCGGGTGCAGGCGATCAACAACATTCCCTCCGCGTCACGCCGGTCGCCAGGCTAACGCATTGGTAGCTTCATGAGTTCCTGCCGGTCCGCAAAGCTTAGGTCCGTTCAGGTGCTGTGTCTAAAGGACGCCCCGGCCCCACACGACACAAGAGTGGGCGGAACGCGCAGCACTCAGGCTGCGAGCAACTGATAATTATTGTTGTCAGTTAAT
>CAKTEM010000024.1 GCA_934548045.1 uncultured Faecalibacterium sp.
TCGTTTTACTTCTCAGCGGCGTCTCAGAAGTCATTCTTTGTCGCCGCGCTTGGTGCTTGAGTATAATACCACGAACTCGATGCCTTGTCAACACCTTTTTTGCTTTTTTCGGCAAAAATCGAATTTCCTTGCAGTTTCGGTTTTCCTGTTATATATTATAATTACATTATAAGTCACAGGAGGCCCATTCAGATGATCCTGACGGTCAACATTGGCAACACCCATATCACAGTCGCCGGATACGAACACGACGTCCTTCGTTTCTGCGGCCGGCTCCACTCCGACTCTGCTGCAACCGTTGATGAATACGCACTCCGCCTGCTCAATCTGCTCACCCTGCACAGCGCATCGCCTGCACAGATCGAGGGCGGCATCCTCGGCAGCGTTGTGCCTGCCCTTTCCGGCCGGGTGCTGGCCGCACTGCGGATGCTCTGCAATGTCCGCATCCTGACTGTCGGCCCGGGATTGAAAAGCGGCATCAAGCTGCGGCTGGACAATCCGGCTCAGCTCGGCGCGGAGCTTCTCTGCGGCGCAGTCGCCGCGCTCTCGGAGTGTTCCGGGCCGTTGGCCGTCATCTCAGCCGATACTGCCATCTCAATGATGGCCGTCAACGCAAAACAGGAACTGGTCGGCGGCGTCATCCTGCCCGGCCCTCAGCTTTCACTGGCCGCGCTGGTACAGAACACTGCCCAACTGCCCCAAATCGACCTGTCTGCCCCGGTTCCTTCCTCTATTTTAGGAAAGAATACTTCCGCCTGCCTGCAAAACGGTTTTATTCTTGGCACCGCCGGGCTGTTGGACGGACTGGCTGACCGTTTCTGCGCCGAGCTTGGCCCCGAGACGAAATTTTTCGCGACCGGCAATCTGCCGCGCTCCATCCGGGAAACCTGCCGCACGCCCATCCACTACCGGGAGACGCTTATCTCCGACGGCCTGTACCGCATCTGGCTGAAGAACCGCAAAAATTGAGGGAAGCCGCCGAAGAATTTCATTTGCTTTTTTGCTCCGCCTGTGCTATACTATGTTGTACTGATTCATCAGTAACTTGTGCGATCGTAGCTCAGCTGGATAGAGCGTTCGGCTCCGACCCGGAAGGCCAGAGGTTCGAATCCTCCCGGTCGCACCAAACAAAGAAAATCCGAATCCTTCTCGTATGAGAGGGGTTCGGATTTTTTGTTTTATCTGCCTTATGCAAGCCGCTCTATCAGCTTGTTTGCCAGTTCTTCGGCTTCACCAGCCGGAACCCACAAATCCGGGTAGAGTCCACGGTACTCTTCAAAATAATCCTCTTCGGATGGTACGAAGCCCTGCGTCATTCCCATTCCGATTCGGAGTTTGCTATTTTGTAATGTAACTTCACTCAAGGAACTTCCCTGCATCGCACCTCTGGTATTCTCTCCGATAATCAAAACGTTTTCCAGATTGTGCGCCGCATCGACCATCCATTCCGCGCAGGAAGCCGTGCGTTTGCTTGTCAGGATGATCAATGTATTTTCGTTTTCTACCCACGCGTCGTTGGAATCCGTCTGTTGATTCTGCGAAAATCCATCAAACGACATCAAATTGGTTGGAACAGTCGTTCCTGCATATTCTTTGAGCCACTCGAGCATCGCATCAGAACGTCCGCCGGAGTTAAAGCGCAGATCCAGAATCGCAATTTTGGAATCCCGTAAAGTTTCCACACCTTTCTGTGCCTGTTCCTGCCAGTCGGAATCGTCCGTTCTCATAAAAGAGTAAATCGTGAAAACCGGGATATCACCGTCACTGCTGATTTGTGGAATCGCATCAGGGTCTTCGACCGTCCGCAATAAGTCACTGAGGGTATAGGGTTCACATTCCAGTTCCTGTGTACTTTCATCCGTATAATGAACCGTCAACTGTTCCGTGCAAACCTGCGTCTCAGTAAAAGCATCTGTCGCCATGCAATCCTTCAGCAAAACAGGATAGTACACGATTTCACCTTCCGGCGAGATAGAGCGTTTGAAAAGCGCATCCAAATCACTGTATCCATCCACCGAAACCACAGTTTTGCCCTCTTTGGTCGTATACTTGCCATCCTCAGCTTTATGGAATTCCGTTTCACGGAAGAAAAAGGCGATTTTGCTTGGGTTTGTATTGATGCCATTGATTTTAAAGTGCGCATCTTCCACAAAGTCCAGATGTGAGCGCACCAGTTCCTCAAATTCCTTTGCCTGCAAGGGAGCTTTCTGCGCACATTCTTCAAGAATCGCCTGCTCTGCCCGATCAAAAGCTTCCTGCCCACCCATCCGGTCATAATTTCCATAGCAGGCATAGAGTGCTTCAAAGAGATACGCCACATCTTCCTCTATCTGTTCCTGCGTCAAAGTCGCTTCCGGGTCATAGGCCTCTTCTTGCGGCATGAAATAGATTTGTTGTTCTCTCAGTGTGATACGGTTTCCGCTTTCATCCATGGGTTTGCGTGCCGTAAAACTGCTGTCCAACCCATCATTGCTGATTTTCTGATGAGCTGCATTTGTCTCGGACAAAAGATTTTCCAATGTATACGCTTTCTGGCTGCAGCCGCTCAACAGACAGCATGTAAAAACAGCAATTACCAGAATATAAGAAAGAACCCTCCGGGATTTTGCGTTTCGGATATGGGAGCTGCTGTGGCTGTCATTCCTGTGTGTGCGCATTGGGTAATCCTCCTTATAATTCCTGATAATCTCTACGAATCAACTTCACCTCTGATATTATTTTAACGGATTACTGATTGCACGTCAATTGCAAGATTCCGGCTAACGCCCATCAAAGATTCCGTTTCTCCATCTTGCAAAACCCCGAATCCGCTTTATAATAGAGCAGGTACCCCGGTGTGCGTGGGTATGTTCTGGATTTAGGAAAAAGGAAAGGGAATATGAAATCATCTGCAAAAACTCTGACGGAAGGCCCACTGGCGAAGCAGATCCTGCTCGTCAGTCTGCCGCTGGCTCTGTCGAACTTACTGCAAGTGCTGTTCAACATGTCGGACGTGGCCGTGGTCGGCCGGTTCGCAGGCTCGACGGCTCTGGGCGCGGTGGGTTCCACCAGCATTTTCGTCACCCTGTTCACCGGTTTTCTCATCGGTCTGAGCAACGGCATCAACGTGCTGGTTGCCCGTTTTTACGGTGCGCGGCATCCGGACGATGTTCACAAGACCGTCCACTCGGCGATTCTTATCAGTTTTATCGCCGGCATCATCCTGCTGCTGGTCGGTCTGCTGGGTTCGCCTGCCCTGCTCCGTCTGCTGAACACCAAAGACGACCTTCTGCCCGGCGCGATTTTATACTTGCGTGTCTACTTCCTCGGTATGCCTGCCCTCGCGCTTTACAATTTTGGCAACGCGGTGTTCAGTGCCATCGGTGAGACGAAAAAGCCGCTGATGTATCTGTCCATCGCCGGTGTTCTGAACATCCTCCTCAACCTGTTTTTCGTCATCGTCTGCCGACTGGATGTTGCAGGCGTCGCTCTGGCAAGCGCGCTGAGCCAGTGCGTTTCCGCCGGACTCATTCTTCACGCTCTGACAAAGGTGCAGGACTGCTACGCGCTGGATTTCAAGTCCATCCGTCTTGACTCGGCCATGACAAAGAACATCCTCGGTCTGGGTCTTCCGGCTGGTTTCCAAAATGCCATCTTCGCCATCGCAAACCTGTTCATTCAGGCCGGTGTCAACTCCTTCGATTCTCTGATGGTCAAGGGCAACTCCGCCGCCGCCAACGCCGACAACATGATTTACGACGCAATGGCCGCGTTCTACATGGCGTGTGCCAGCTTCATGAGCCAGAATTACGGCGCAGGCAAGGTCGACCGTGTGAAGAAGAGCTACTTCATCAGTCTGGCTTATTCGTTTGGTGTCGGTCTGGTGCTGGGCGGTTCACTCTTCCTGTTTGGCCGCCAGTTCCTCGCCCTCTTCACCACCGAATCCGCCGTTATCGACGCCGGTATGAAGCGTGTGCAGGTCATGGCACTTGCCTATTGCATCTCCGCCTTCATGGATTGCACCATCGCGGCCTCCCGTGGCCTTGGCAAAACCGTTGTGCCGACCGTCATCGTCGTCCTCGGCTCCTGCGTTTTCCGGGTGATCTGGGTCTATACCATCTTCGCCCACTTCCACACCATCCCCTCGCTCTACCTGCTTTACCCCTGCTCCTGGTCGCTGACCGCCCTTGCGGAGATCATCTACTTCGTCCACTGCTACAAGCAGTCGATGCGCATCTTCAAAGAGCCGGTCCAGCACCAGACTGCATAAACCATTCAACCATAAAAGGGCAGATGCCGCATCTCGCAGCATCTGCCCTTTTTGCATGTTTTGATTTTACTGGTAGTCGTGGTTCAGGAACATCGCTTTGATTTGAATGATCTCATCGTACTCTTCCTGCTCGACTTCCACATCGGCGTTGACTGCCTTCAGCCGGTTTTTGACGGCTTCCAGTGCCTCGGGAACGGTCACCGCCTGACCTTCCTGCACGGCGTCGATCATCCGCTTCAGCACCATCGGGTGTGCGTAATATTCCGGCACCGGGAAAGTTCCGTTCGGGTACTTTTTCACATACTCGGCAACGGCCTGTTCCGCTTTGTCGGCACGGTTCATGATGGCCTTATGGTTGTTCCGTGCCGTCGGCATCATGTTGTAGCTCGAGAACAGGAAGATGGCCGCAAATCCGAACAGTGCGAAGTAGATACCATAGCTGCCGCTGTGGGTCAGAATCGAGTGGATACCATAGGCCGCTGCCACCACACCAAACAGGCTGATGATGAGGGCGACATACTTATACACCGGCTTGCTCTGCAGCTGTGCGCGCTTCCGGCGTTCGGCCTGACTGAGTTCCTGTGCAAGCTCCGGTTTTGCGTCCAGATATTCTTTTGCACGGGTCAGGACGGTCACGGTATGCTGGGCATCTTTTGTCAGTTCCGGGAGCTTCCGGGCTGCTTTCTCCTCTTCCTTTTTCTGGAGGGTCTGCTCACCGGCCGCGCTCAGGAGTTTGATCTGGGGCTGGATCTTTGCGAGCAGTTCGAGGATGGCGTCTACATCCCGTTCATCCTTGAAATTGCACTGCTTCTGCTTGCCACCGTCGTACTCAACGACCAGATACGGCATCGACGCGAACGCACCCTTTCCGGAGAAACCGCCCTCGCTCATGGCGACTCGTTTGAACACCCGGCTGATGCTGCTGTACGGCAGATAATACCGGCGGTCGATGTAGAAGCTGTTCAGGTAGAGAGCCTTTTTGCCGACGCCGCAAGGACCGATTTTTTTGCAGGCTTTTTTGTCCGCTTCCAGCTCCGTTTTGTCGAGATGGGCGAGGCCCAGCTGTGCAGGTTTGAAGAACATACAATATCCCTTCTTCTTCGATTCATTGACTCCATTTTCCCACGGTACTGGCAAAATTGCAAGAGCCTTTTCTGACAAAAAACCGGCTGCTGGGTTGGCAGCAGCCGGTTCAGTTCTTTTAGGAAGATGCTCCGCACATTTTCAGGTTATGCGGTCTTCTTTGCGGTGTGCTTCTTGGTCGCGTGGAGGAACAGAGCCAGCATTGCGATCGCGAAGATGACGCCGATGGGATATGCAACTGCGGTGTTGTAGATGGTAGCACCCTCAGCCGTCTTGGAGTTGAGCAGACCGCCCAAGCACTCGGGAGCCAGAATGAAGTAAGTAGAGGAGACCGCGCTCATGAAGGTTGCAGGAACAGCGGTGATCCAGTAGTTCTTCTTCTCCTGGAACAGGTACATGGAAGCAGCCCACAGGACGATCATAGCCAGAGTCTGGTTGGTCCAGCTGAAGTAACGCCAGATAACGGTGTAGTTGATGAAGCCCAGTGCGTTGCCGATGCCAAGGAAAGCACCAACGCCCAGAACAGGCACACAGAGCATCAGGCGGTTCTTGTAGCTGTCCTGATCGATCTTGAACCAGTCGGCCAGAGTCAGACGTGCGGAACGGAATGCAGTATCGCCAGAAGTGATGGGGCAGATAACGACGCCGATCATTGCCAGTGCGATACCAATGCCGCCCATCGTCTTGGAGCAGACATCATAGATTGCGGCGGACTGGCCTTCTGCCAGAGCAGCTGCCAGACCAGTGTTCAGACCGCCGGTGACCTCGTACAGAGAGCAGCCAGCTGCGGCCCAGATCAGAGCGATGATACCCTCGCAGACCATTGCGCCGTAGAAGACGAAGTGGCCCTGTTTCTCACTCTTCATGCAGCGAGCCATCAGAGGAGACTGGGTGGAGTGGAAGCCGGAAATAGCACCACATGCAACGGTGATGAACATGAAGCTCCAGATCGGGGTTCCCGACGGATGCATGCTGCCGAAATGCTCCCAGATCTCGGGGATGGTGTAAGCCGGGTTGGTGAAGATACCAAAGATAACGCCGATCGCCATGATGATCAGGCAGATACCAAAGACCGGGTAAATCTTGCCGATGATGGCATCAATGGAAATAAAGGTTGCGATGAAGTAGTAGACCAGAATGATGATCAGCCAGAACAGGGTGGTGGTCAGGGTGCCGGACATACCGCTGTTCTTGCACAGAGTAACGATCAGGCCGGCAGGGCCGACTGCGAAGACGGTACCGACCATGATCAGCAGGACGACCGAGAAGACACGCATGATGTTCTGCATGACCGGGCCGAGGTACTTACCGGTGATCTCTGCGATAGAGCCGCCGTCGTTACGCTCGCTCATCATACCGGAGAAGTAATCGTGGACGCCACCTGCAAAGATGGTACCAAAGGTGATCCACAGGAACACCACAGGGCCCCAAAGTGCGCCCTGCAATGCGCCGAAGATCGGGCCAAGGCCCGCGATGTTCAGCAGCTGGACGAGGAACAGCTTCCACTGCGGCATCACGACGTAGTCAACGCCATCGTTAATGCGGACAGCAGGAGTTTCACGGTCGTCCGGTCCGAACGTGTTGTCAACGATCTTGCCATAGACGAAGTAACCGCCGATCAAAATCGCCAGACATAGTAAGAAACTAATCATACCAGAAACCTCCTTTTAATTTTCACAGTCAGACACACTGACTGCGCAAATCAATCTCTGGCTTCATGTTAACACATTCTTCATAAAATGAATAATATCTATCCGGAATAGCCGTCATATCAAAAATCATATAGCGCGGCTTCTCTCCGGCACCGCCGTTTCGCAAAATCATCGTATATGTGTTTCTTTTTTGTCTAATTTTTTAAATCGAGCGTTTCCGGTACCATTCAAAGCACACCCTGCCAAACTTTTCTTCGCTTTTTTGTGCAGCTTGCACAGAAATGCTTTACTTTTGCCCATCTTCGTAGTTTTTCTGTCTGGTTTTTCCAGAAACAAAAAAGCTGACTGGTACGCACCCAGTCAGCTTTTTCTATTATTTCACCGTCGCCGCCGCCTGTTTATGGAGCAGCTTGATGAATTCCCGTTCCTCCGGGCGGAGTCCGCCCTTGTCCGGGTAGACCAGCACATCGCGCATCTTCTGCCGCTGTGCCGGGCATTTCTTCAACACCAGATGGAACTGTTCCAACGCCCTCTGCGGCATCGGTGATGCCCACATATAGGCCGTCGGCATCCGCTGTAAAATCGAGAACTGGCTGCACCGCTCATACACATGGACGCGGCGGCTCTCGTTGACATGCCAGCGCACACCATCGCCGCCGTCCTCGCCCGGAAGCTGGAAATCATCGTGCATCACTTCCGTGTACCGGTTCAGCTCGGACAGTTCTTTGATCTCGTGCTTTGCCAGAGGGCCGTCACGGTTTGTCAGCAGATAATACTCGAAGTCCATCACTGGCTCCATTTTCAGTCCACGGCGCGCGCAGTAATGGCTGTAATGCTCGTCGTCCTCGATGGCATACCGCAGCAGCGCGAGGTGATACCCTCGCCGGAGGACGAAATCCAACGCCTCCATCGAGCCGCCCTCCCGGATGTGGATCCGCAATTGCTCCACATCGGCGGTCTGCTCCAGAAAGTCCACAGCTGCATACGAGGCATAGGTCGCATGGGGGATCATGACACGCAATTCCGCACAGCGGCCCTGTTCCTCCTGCACGCCCTGATTCAGCCGGTCGACCTCATCGAGGACCCGTTCGGCCTGCTCGATGAAATGCCTTCCCTGTTCGGTCGGGATCATGCCCGTAGACGAACGCTCAAAGATCCGCAGATTGTATTCTTCCTCAAGGTTTTTCAAAGCTTTGCTCACGTTGGGCTGCGCCGCATACAGCTGCTTTGCCGCCGCGCTCACCGAACCCCATTTCATGATGGCTACCAGATAGCGCAATTCTGTAATGTTCACGTTCTTCTCCCTTTTTGCCTTGATACCAAAAACAGCAATATACTTCATTTTAACAAGAAGAGCTTTGCTGTGTCAAGGCGAACCGGTTGACGCAAAAAGGCCACCGCCTTATAATATCCATATAAAAGGGGGAATGTGTGATGGAGTACCGTGTTCTGCGGATCGACGAACAGCTCTACGGCTGTGAGGAACTCGAAGAAGGTCAGCCCGTCTGCTGTGACGTCCTGCTGGAAGATGCTGATGGCGGCCGCCGGGTCATCGCCTACCCGGACAAGGAGCTGACCGCCCTCGATATTCAGGAGGGCGACCGGGTCGCCCTGACCGACCACAAACTGCACAAACTGTAAAGGAGCAATTCCATGCACAGCATTTATTTTGTCCGTCACGGTGAGACGGTCTGGAACGTTGAAAACAAGATCTGCGGCATGACCGACAGTCCGCTGACCGAGCATGGCCGCGAGCAGGCAAAACAGACCGGCGAGCTGGTGAAAAACAGCGGTCTGCACATCGACGAAATTTTATACTCTCCGCTCAGCCGTGCTGCCGACACCGCAAAGGCCATCGCCGAGGCCACCGGCATCCCGGCCCGGGAAGAACCCCGGCTCCGGGAACAGTGCTTCGGCAAATACGAGGGCACTCCCCGAGACGGCGCAGAGTTCAAAATTTCCAAGACCCACTTTGCCGACCGGTACGACGGCGGTGAAAGCATGTTACAGCTCGCTCAGCGACTCTACAACCTGCTCGACGAACTGAAAGCCGACACCAGCAAGACCTATCTTCTGGTCGCCCACAACGGCATCGCCCGTGTCGTTCAGTCTTACTTCCACGATATGACGAACGAAGAGTATGCCGCCTTCGGCATCAAAAACTGCGAACTGCGAGAGTTTCAGTTTGACGATTAAATGAATTTTTGCGCGAAATTCTCGACTTTTTTCCATTCTAGCATATACTAGAAATGGGCAAGAATTAGTCAAAGTGTCACCTGTGGCACAAAAAACAAAGGAGCTTTTCGCATCGCTGCGAAAGGCTCCTTTGTTTTATACTTTCCGATAATGGAAGACCTTATCCTTTGTGATGAACATATAAATGGTAACGACCAGAGCGGCAAGCTCGGCTGCGGTAACAGCCAGCCACACGCCGTCGATGCCGCCCAGCAATTCGGGCAGGGCGAGAACCGCGATGACCTGAAACACAAGTGTCCGCAGGAAGGAGATGAGCGCGCTCGTCACACCGTCACCCAATGCGGTGAAGAAGGACGAACCGTACACATTGAAGCCCATAATGAAGAAGCTAAGGGCGTACAGGCGGAACGCTCGGCTGGTGAGTTCCAGCAGGTTCTCATCATAGCCGACAAAGATGCGCGCCACGTACGGAATGATGAACATCGACGCGATCGTCATCACGACAGCGACCACAGCGATGAGCCGCAGGCTCTTCCGGTACAGATTGTTGACTTCCTTGTGGTTCCGCGCACCGTAATGGTAGCTGACGATGGGCGCACTGCCGACAGCGTAGCCAACGAAGACGGCTACGAACAGAAACGCTGCGTACATAATGACGCCGTAAGCGGCGACACCATCCTCACCGGCAAAGCGGAGGAGCTGATAGTTATAGAGGATGTTCACCAGCGACATCGAGAGGTTCGTCATCAGCTCAGAAGAGCCGTTGATGCAGGCGTTCAGCAGGACGCGGCCCTCAAACTTGGGTTTGATGAGGTGCAGGCGGCTGCTATTCTTCTTATCAATAAAATAGAAGACCGGCAGAACGCCGCCGACCAGCTGGCTGATAAAGGTCGCGATGGCCGCACCGGCAACGCCCCATTTCAGGACGCCAACCAGCAGGACGTCCAGAACCATATTCGTGCAGCCTGCGCCGACCGTAAAGGCAAAGCCCAGCTGCGGCTTTTCTGCCGTCACGAAAAAGCTCTGGAACATGTTCTGCCAGATAAAGGTTGGGACGGATACCAGCAGGATGCTGCCATAGGTCACGGCATATTCCAGCATCTCGCCCTTTGCTCCCAGCAGCTGTGCCACAGGGCGGACAATGATAAGGCCCAGAATGGTCATTACAATGCCGACGCCGAACGCTGTCCAGACGAAAAGACTGAAAAAGCGGTCTGCTTTTTTCTCGTCGCCCTCGCCGAGGGTGATGCCAACGATGGCACTGCCTCCGGTACCCAGCATGAAGCCGACCGTACCGATGAGCATCGGCAGGGGCATGATGAGGTTAACGGCCGCGAACGCAGTCTTACCGACAAAGTTTGAGACGCACAGGCCGTCGACGATGCCATAAATGGAGGTGAACAGCATGGTGCCGATGCAGGGCAGCACGAACCGTATTAGACGTGAATAATCAAAATGGTCAGACAATTGGATGGTTTGCTTGGACATAACTTCTCCTTTTGGTTTTTAGGCATAAAAAAGGCCGGACAAGACCGTGTTCCGTGCGTGTTCCCTCTTCTGCTGTTCTGTTACGTCCAGCACAGCCTCCGGGAAACGCAGTCCGCGGCATCTTATCCGGCCTTTCAATTACGTTGAAACAGCCCTCCGATGAGTAAAAAAGAGTATACCAAAGTTTATTTTTCCTGTCAAGCATCGCTGTTCTGCGCATCTTGCCGCCCATTGCACCCCCACAGCTCCGGGGGGTTCAGGTCATCCGCTTCCATACAAAAAATATTTTCGGTTTTCCTTTACAATTTCAGACTCTTTTTGTCGAAACCGCCCGGAATCATTGACGAACTGTGCATTTTTTTGTATACTGGGTGGGAAGATGTGGCATATTTTTCCTACAAGCTGTTCCCACATTTTGACCTGCGGAAAAACCGCCAAAACATCAGCAGTATAGGATAAAGGAGAAACGCACATTATGAAAACAACCGGTATCGTTCGCGGCATCGACGCTCTGGGACGGATCGTCCTGCCCAAGGAGCTGCGCACCAGTATGCGTCTGAACGCAGATGCCAAGCTCGAGATCTTTGTGGAGGGGGATTCCATCATCCTCAAGAAGTACCGTCCGGCAGGCAGCTGCGATTTCTGCGGCGAAGTGGATGAAAAATCCGTCCAGTTCGCAGGATACTGCATCTGCCCGGCCTGCCGCAAAAAGATCAGTGCACTTTGATTTCCTGTTAAAGGAGACTCTCTCATGAGCCAAATGACCGACTTCACCCTGCCTTCCACCGTTCCCGGCCGGACGCTCCACGCGTTCCGCTGCGTACCGGAAGGAGAGGTACGCGCCATCGTTCAGTTATCACACGGAATGGTGGAATTCATCGACCGTTACAAGCCGCTGGCGGAATATCTGGCCGCCCGCGGTATTCTTGTCACTGGCCACGACCACCTCGGCCACGGCGGTTCCATCCGCACCAAGGACGATTACGGCTACTTCGCCGAGCCGGACGGCAACCGCGCCGTTCTGGACGACCTGCACGCCATGACCGTTCTGACAAAAAAGCTCTATCCCGGTGTTCCTTATTTCCTGTTGGGTCACAGCATGGGTTCGTTCTATGCGCGGCAGTACCTCTGTGAGTACGGCGATGAGCTGGACGGTGCCATCATCATGGGGACCGGCTTCCAGCCCAAGGCTCTTGTCATGCTGGCAAAGACGGTCTGCCGGGTGCTGGCGGTCTTCTTTGGCTGGCAGCACCGGAGCAACCTCGTCAAGAACCTGTCCTTCCTCGGGTACAACAAGGGCTTGGAGGGCCGGACGCCCCACGACTGGCTGAACCGTGACCAGAGCGAAGTGGACAAGTACCGTGCGGACGAACGCTGTATGTTCACCTTCACCCTGAACGCCTATTACAGCATGTTCACCGGCATCCTGCGGCTGTACGACACCGATTTTCTGAACCGGATGCCGAAAGACCTGCCGCTTCTCTTCCTCGCTGGTGATGCCGACCCGGTGGGCGAACAGGGCAAGGGCGTGAAGCGCGCCATCGACAGCCTGAAAGCCGTCGGCGTGAAGAACATCGAGCTGAAGCTCTATCCCGGTGCGCGGCACGAACTGCTGGTGGAGACGAACAAACTCGAGGTTTTTGCCGATATCGGGAACTGGCTGGATAAACAACTGAATCATTGACACAAAAACGCCGCCCGGCGAGATGCAGCTGAATCTCTCGCCGGGCGGCAATCGTTTTTGATTTTAATTTCAGATGATTTTAAGCTCAGATCTTGTTTGCACGCTTCAGGACAAAGGTACGGGCCTCGTTCTTTGCAAAGTACGGCGTGTACTTGATTTTGAGCTGCTCCCAGTTGCTCGGAACGATTGCAAATGCTTTGATGCAGCCAGTCTTACCCGGCTCCAATTCACCGAGGACACCAAAGTCGATGGTTCCACTCGATGCTGTCCGATAACCGATATCCGCATGATAAATCGTTCTGCCATTACTGTCTGTGATTGCAAAATCACTTTCTGCCAGACTGCCGTAATTGTTGTTGTAGATAGCCTTGATAACATCCGACAGCTTATCCGCCGTGGTATTGCCCATCCGAATCGTCTCATCCGAATTGTTCTCAATACCAACGCAGATCTGGATCATGGTCTTGTTGTTGTAGTTTCCAACAATACCAGCGATCGGATCCTGCTCATAACCCAGCAGCGTAACCTTGACTTTGCCGACCGTAGCCGCCACATTCTGGCCATAGGTCTTTCCGTCATCGGTACCGCCGCCTGCGCATCCAGTCAGGAGACCGCCTGCTGCTACCGCCAGAACTGTAACGCCAGCGCATTTCATAAAGTCACGACGTGAGAAGTTGTATGCCATAAAACAGTGCCTCCTTTTTGTTCTATATTATGCTTGTTTTTTGGCTTTTTTCCGGGAGTGTCAAAAGTGTCTCCCTCTGCCTTTATCATACCAAAAGCCGACAAAAAATCAAGTGGATTTTTTCATTAAAAAGGACGCTGTACCCTGATTTTATACCAAATTAAAGTAAAGATTTTTTGCTTTTGCCCCCGAAACCCATCAAACCGCCCGGAAAAAGGCCGAATTTTCAGCACAGATGCACAAGAGGGATATCCAACTTTTGTCTAAAAAATAGAAAATGGGCTTTTACGCCAAAACAGCCGTTCTATCCGGTTGGGATAAAACGGCTGTTGAAGTTTTCTCAGGCAGTCTTTTTGCCCTTCGCCCAACGGTCAACGGCGTTCACGATGGCCTTGCCACGGCGGCCGAGGAGCTTCGGCAGCAGCAGGCGCGCCATCATCCAGACACCAGCGAAGTTGTACAGGATAATGAACAGGGTGATAAGGCCCGTCCACAGACCATAGAGCGGCGGCTCTGCCAGAAGCAGAAGTGCCTCGCCTGCGAGGACGCCAAAGTTAATGACAACGCGCAGCGGATGGATGCTCATGCCGATCATGTTGTGGGCATCGATGGCACGCAGGGTAAACACGATGCCAAGGCCGAGGAAGGATGCGTAGGTCGCGCCCACAGGGCCCCACCACTTGATAAAGAAGTAGTTCATGATGCAGTTGCTCACCGCACCGGCAAGCATCGTCCAAAGGCTGTGGGTCGACTTCTTATTGACGACATAGGCACTGTTCAGGAACTGGTTAAAACAGCTGCAGGTGGACGCCAGCGCGAGGAACGGCACGAAATGCCACGAGTAGTAATAGTTCGATTTCATGACGTGCATGACCGGGCGGCAGAGCCAGATGATACCGGCCGCGCAGCAGAACAGCACGCTGGAATAGGTGCGGAAAATCTTGGTGAAGAACGCCGCTCTGCCCTCTTCCTCGGTGACAGCCGACAGCTGCCATGCGTCATAGAAGATCAGGCCCAGCGTCGTCAGGATGGTCGGCAGGAAGTAGCCGGTCGAGAGCAGGCCGCTCCATGCCTCGCCGCTGTGACCCTCGATGCCGTCGCACATCTCACGGACAAAGAAGAGGTCGGATGCGTTGATGACCCAGAAGCTGATCTGTGCTGGGATCATCGGCAGGGAAAACTTGAGCATCTGCCGCCAGAGATTTTTGTTCAGGCCCTTCAGCTCGACGAAGTTCCAGAGCTTGCCGGTCACGCAGAGGAAAAGGACGCTGACGAGGTCGCCGCTGATGATGGCCAGCAGATAGCCGTTTGCGCCCCAGTGGAAGCCCACCAGATAGAGGACATAGAACATCAATGTCGCAAAGGTACACAGGATGCCGTCCACAGCGACCAGCTTGTTCCACTGGCGGCTGCGGACGAACTGGGTACACAGGGTGCGCAGGCAGCTCATGAGGACGTAGATATAAATCAGGAAACCGTACTGCGCCATATCGGGCAGGAACTGCGCCACCGGCCAGCACAATACCAGAATACCGAAGCCGCCCAGAATGGTGAGCAGGCCGTTCGTGAAGACCTGCTTTTCGCTGTTGCCCTTATCCAGACCGAACCGGATGATGGCGTTGGACATGCCCATCGAGACAAAGGGGATGAGCAGGTTTGCGTACTGACTCAGGATCTTCGCCAGACCAAGGTCGGAGATCTCGGCCATCGCGTAGGTCAGAAACGGCTGAACGATGAGGGTCAGCAGTTTCGACGAGAAGCTTGAGATCGCAAAGATAAGTGTATTTCCGGCCAGCTTGCTGTATTTGTCAGAGCCGGATGTTTTTTCGTTTGCCAAGGGTTCTTTCCCTCCCTATTTGTTATTCCAGATTTCCTCACAGCAGCTTCCCCTTGAGGGGAAGCTGTCAGCGAATGGATTCGCTGACGGATGAGGTGTTTTTATTGTTTTAATAGTTCTCTCCGGGCCTTCCAGTCCGGCAGAAGCTTTTCCACTTCCGCCCAGAACGCCCGGCTGTGGTTCGGCACAAGAAAATGGCAGTACTCATGTACTACCACATAGATCTGCGCCGCCGCAGGCATATTGCAGAGTTGGAGCGCGAAGGTGATCTGCCGCTTTGAGATATCGCAGACGCCCCATTTGCTGCTCATATCCCGTACTTTGATGACGGGCCGCTGTCCGCCCAGCACCTGCGCGAAGGCCGGATAGACTTGTTCGCTCATGGCCGTGAACCGTGCCATTGCCTCCGCCTTGGATGGAAGCGGCTGGCTGGCTTCCCGTTCCGCACGGGCTTTTTGCTCTGCCTGCGTTTTTCGTATCCAATCCGCCTGTTCGGTCACGAACCGGTCGGCCTGTTCCCAATCCGTTCGCATCGGGATGCTGACCGCCACCGTTCCGTCTGAGCGGACATGCAGGTTGAGCCGCTTCACTTTCTTGCGTGTGGCTTCATAGGTGATATCGGCTGCTGTCCGGAGCATCATGCTTTGCGGCATTTCAGCCAGTCCTCCACCGGAAGCTGTGCCAGCACGACGGCGGCAAAAATGAGGGCGCAGCCGACGCTCTCACGCATCGAAAGGCTCTGATGCAGGATGAGCCAGCCGCCCAGTGCGCTGAACACGCTTTCCATGCACATGATAAGGCTTGCAATGGCCGGGTGCAGGTCACGCTGTCCGACGATCTGGAGCGTGTAAGCCACACCGCTGGAGAAGACGCCGCAGTAGAGGATGGGCAGGGCGTTCTCGCCGAACTCGGCGATGCCGGGTGTCTCGAACAGGAACGCTGCAATACTGCTCTCGACCGCCACTACGAAGAATTGCAGCAGGCTCAGCCGAACGCCGTCCACCTGCGGTGCGAAGTGGTCGATGGACAAAATCTGAAAGCTGAACAGCACCGCGCAGAGCAGCAGGATGAGGTCGCTCAGCTCGATGCCGCCGAAGCCGTTCTTCATGCAGAGCATGTACAGGCCGGCCACCGAGATGAGCATACTGACCCAGAGCTGCGGACTGTTCTTCCGGCCCAGTGCCAGCCCGAACACCGGGACCAGCACCA
This sequence comes from uncultured Faecalibacterium sp., assembly GCA_934548045.1. Taxonomy (GTDB): domain Bacteria; phylum Bacillota; class Clostridia; order Oscillospirales; family Ruminococcaceae; genus Faecalibacterium. The sequence continues at coordinate 16,084 of CAKTEM010000024.1, forward strand.
CATACATGGCCGTCAGGAACGCCGACTTCGCGGTCGAGTCCGGGTTGAGGGTGATGCCGATCTGCTGCGCCGCCGAGGCGGCGAACAGGAAGGTTCCGCAGATGAGGCTTGCTTTCAGCAGGTTTTTTTTCTCCTCGCCCTTCGGCCAGCCATAGGATGCACCCTGTTTGCGGTGGATGGCGTCAAAGGCGTAGACAGTTGGCAGCAGAACGACCACCGCCAGCCAGCTCCGCCCGGCAAGGAACGAGTAGGCACCCATTCCGGCACCGACGCTCTGCGCCACGAACGCCGTACCCCAGATGAAGGAGCAGAGCAGCAACAGCAGAGAGTTTTTGGTCTGGGTATTCATCAGCCGATGCCCTCCACTTTCAGGCCGCCGTACAGGTAGTAGCGGCTGGAATCATAGGAGATGGTGAGCCGGTAACTCGCCGCCGGGTCAAGCCCGGAGATGACACAGCTGTAATTGGTGCCGTCGGTCTTAATGTAGTAGGTGCTGTCCGGCACATACTGGGTGCCGCCGTCCACCTTCTGCCAGACGGCCACCTTGAACTTCTGGGTTCCTTCGGCCGCGCCGTAGCCGGTGATGGTCAGCGTGCCGCCCGGCACCGTGAAGTAATCGGTCTTCCGGGTCCAGATGCCGTTAAAGACGATGTTCAGACTGCCGTTCACGACTGCCGAAGTGTACTTTGCCGAGGCATCGGTGATGCCTTCCAGCATGAGGTCCTGACCGGTGGGGTCCGCCCACTTGGTCGTGTCCTCTTCCTGCACTTCGTCGGAAGTTCCCAGGACTTTGTGCGCGACGGACTTCATGGTATCCTTGCAGCCCGTCAGCATTGCCGCCGTTAAAACTGCGACCAGTAATAAGGCAGCGAGACGTTTTGTTTTTTTCATTGTTCTATCCTCAAAAAAGCACAACATTGTAAATTTACGTTATTAGTATAGTATACCGCATTTCACAGGCACACACAAGAGCGGTGCTTATTTTTAGGCGGCTCTTTAGCGGTCATCTGTTCCATTCTTTTTCGTTCCATCAATGGTCTGTTCGGGCAGCTCTTCGGGAAGGAATTCCCGGCTGTATGGGTTGCCGCGCTCGGCCAGAAAGACCGCGCCTGCCTCCATCCGCTTTTCTCCGGTGAGGGTTCCCGTCAGGTGTCCATCTTCCTGTTCCGTCATCTCGCTGTGTCCACTCAGAGCAGCATCCATCTTCAGACAGGCGGCGTCCGTCCACAGATCCGCTTTTGGCTCTACGGTCAAGGTCAGGTCAACAGCTCCCTCTCTGTCTGCCGTGAGGAACAGTTCCGGCTCTGTATCCGTACTCCGGAACTCACCCGTTTCCGTATCAAAAATGAACCCAAAGGCCTGCTTCATCGTCCAGCGGACTGTCTCTGCCGTCTCAGTCTTGAGGTGCAGAATTGGCTCCGTATGGAAGCTGATTTCCTCCGCCGGAGATGCCGACAGTTCACCCAGCGGTATCTCTGCATCCACCGCATCCGCCGCCGTCACCCAGCCGGAAGTTTCCACGGCAAAGCTCAGCCGGAACTCCTGTTCGGCGGTGCCGTACACTTCCAGTTTCTCGCGGAGCATGGTCTCTGCTTCTCCGATCAGGCCGTCCTGTTCCAGCCCGAGTTTCTCTGTTTTGCTGGTTTCGGCTTCGAGCTTCATCAGGTCGAAGATGTCGCCGAATCTCAGCCCTTCATCCCCGTACAGCGTCACGGTGCTGTTCTCTGTCTCTGCTCTCCGCACCCGGACAAACAGATACCGTGCAGGTTCGAGTTCCAATACCAAAATCTGCCCCCGGTGCAGGGCTTGGATTTGTTCTTCCGCATCCTCAATGACATAAACTTTCCCGTCATCATCCCGGGCAGTCAGACGGTTTTGTCCGGTGGCATCCTCTCCGGTGCGCACCAGAACCACGCCGTGTTTCAGCACCGCAAAGCCGCCGCTCTCGCCTGCTGCCAAAATGCGCTCCGGCTCAAACGCGCCGCTGTCTGTGTCCTTGATATCCTCCGGCTCCTTGAAATAGCCGCTGGTCATGTAGACCGGGCAGAGGGGTGCGTGTTCCTGCCGGGTCAGGAGAAACAGCTTCACCACGGCGTACTCCGGCAGTTCTCCGGTCAGCTTGATTTCTGCCGTGCCGCTTGTGGACGCCGGAACTTTTGCCCTGCCGCTGGCGAGAATTTCTTTCTCGTCGCTGGTGCAAACTGCCGCCACCAATTCGGCGTCTTCCTGCGCATGGTATGCCGCCTGCACCGACTGCTCCCCGAGCGAAACTTTATCGATCCGGTTCCCGTCCGAGTAGCCTGTTTTCGCGAACGCCGTTCCGGAAATCCCCACCGCAAGACCCAGCGTCAGCACCGCCGCCAAAAGCCGTTTCATCATTTTCGATCCCTTTCATCCCAAGCGAAAAGCGTCTTCACGTTTATCTTATCGTTCCGGGATTTTGCTGTCAACGCAGGCGGCGGTTTTCCACTCTGCCAAAAAATTTCTCCCGTTTTTGTGCCACTTGCCGAAGCACTTGACGCCGGCCCTGTTTTTCCGTTATGATGGCATTGAACTGACCGCTTTTTCTTGCAAAGGAGGGCTTTTATGAAACCGTCTCGTCTCACTTCGCTCTGCGCATGGCTTCTCTCCGGCGCACTGCTCTTCAACGTACTTTTGCCCTCTGCCTTTGCCGCGCCGCTTGAGACAGAAAACGCCATCCTCAGCGGCCAGCTCGAAGACCGCACAACAGAGCTTTTTGCCTGCTTCAACGGACTGATGCCGGAGGAAGAATATCTCGTCCTCGTCAGCCGCAGTAGTTCCGACCCTCTCGCACCCGAAAATCTGCTTTACCTCACGCAGGCAGTTTCTTCGGAGTTCGGCACATTGGAAGTTCCCTTCCGCGCCGCAGAAAAAGAGGCCGCTTTTGTCGTCGCCTGCCGTCAGGGTGTGACTGAACTTGTCTCCCACAACATCACCGTCGAGGGCGGCACGGCTTCACTCGAAGCCGCCGCACCCGGTGCGACTGTTTCCATCACCGCTGACGACCCACCGGAGGGCAAAGCATTTTCGGGCTGGACAGTCACTTCCGGCGGCGTTGTTCTCGCTGACCCGGCAGCATCTTCCACGACCTTCGTGATGGGAAATGAAGATGTCGTTTTGACCGCAGAGTTTAAATCCGTTGAAACTCCTGCACCTTCGGAACCGGAAACGCCTGCGACACCCAAACCATCTTCCGATGGAACCACTGCCCTTCTCGTTCTCGGTGCCGGTGCCATCGCCGCCGTAACGGCCGGTGTGGTTCTGCTCGCTCCGGTCGAAGTCTCCGGCAGACTGAAAACGCCTGACCATCAGCCGATCTCGAACGCCATCATTGCCCTCTCACAGAACGGTGTCCTCTATGCCCAGACCACCACCAATGCACAGGGGGAATTCGGCTTCAAAATCCGGCGCGGTGATTACGATTTGGAACTTCTTATCCTCTCCGAATCCGGCGAACCCATCCGGCAGAGTTACTCCATCCACGCACCTCTTCGTGGGTTGAATCTCTACGCTTCTCCCAGTAACTGAACAGTAAAACACAGAAAAGGCAGCGGCCAAACGACCGCTGCCTTTTCTGTGTGATATAGAGGTAATGAATAATGGAGGAAATCTCTTAGCCGTGCCACTTCCACTCGAGGATCTCGGGCATATCCTGACCGACCTCGTGGATGTAGTTCTTGTGTTCGACGAGCTTGTCGTTCATCTCCTGAACGAGGTAGGAACCGCGGTTGCCCAGCTGCGGCAGATGCAGGACAGCATCCTTTACCAGATGGAAGCGGTCGATCTCGTTCTGCACGCGCATGTCGAACGGCGTGGTGATGGTACCCTCTTCCTGATAGCCGTGGACCGACAGATTGCGGTTTGCGCGCTCATAGGTCAGCTCATGCACCAGCGTCGGATAGCCGTGGAACGCAAAGATGATGGGCTTATCCTTGGTGAAGATGGCGTTGTAATCGGCATCGGTCAGACCGTGCGGATGCTTGGTGTTGGACTCCAGCTTCATCAGGTCAACGACGTTGACGACGCGGATCTTCAACTCGGGCAGAGCATCACGCAGGATGGTGACAGCCGCCAGAGTCTCGAGGGTCGGGGTGTCGCCGCAGCAAGCCATGACGATATCCGGCTCTTCACCTGCATCGGTGGAAGCCCAATCCCAGATGCCGACGCCCTGTGTGCAGTGCTTGACGGCCTGTTCCATGGTCAGCCACTGGGGGCGGGGATGCTTGGAGGTGACCAGCACGTTGACGTAATCACGGCTGCGGATGCAGTGGTCGAAGCAGCTCAGCAGGCAGTTCGTATCTGGCGGCAGGTACAGGCGGACGACATCGGCCTTCTTGTTGGCGATGTGGTCGAGGAAGCCGGGGTCCTGATGGGTGTAGCCGTTGTGGTCCTGCTGCCAGACGTTGGAGGACAGGATAAGGTTCAGCGATGCGATGCTCTGACGCCACGGCAGCTGATTGCAGACTTTCAGCCACTTTGCGTGCTGAGCAACCATCGAGTCGACAACGCGGATGAAGCTCTCATAGCTTGCAAAGAAGCCGTGGCGGCCGGTGAGCAGATAGCCTTCCAGCCAGCCTTCGCACAGATGCTCGGACAGCATGGAGTCCATGATGCGGCCATCGTTTGCAAGGAACTCGTCGCCGTTCACGATGGTGGAGTTCCAGTCACGCTCGGTCGCCTCAAAGCACTTGTACAGGCGGTTGGACATGGTCTCATCCGGTCCGAAGATACGGAAGTTCTTGGCGTCCGCGTTCAGCTTGAACACGTCGCGGATGTAACCGCCCAGCTCGATCATATCCTGCTTCTCGACGCTGCCGGGGAACGGGATATCGATCGCATACTGTTTGAAGTCCGGGGTACGCAGGTCACGCAGCAGCTTGCCACCGTTGGCGTGGGGGTTGGCTGCAATACGGCGGTCGCCGGTGGGAGCCAGCTCCTGCAGCTCGGGAATGAGGGTGCCATTCTTATCGAACAACTCTTCCGGGTGATAGCTGTGCAGCCACTCCTCGATCTGCTTCAGATGCTCTTCCTGATTCGGGGTGCCGAGGGTGATATCGACCGGAACCTGATGGGCGCGGAAGGTTCCCTCGATGGGCTTGCCGTCGACCACCTTCGGGCCAGTCCAGCCCTTGGGAGTGCGCAGGACGATCATCGGCCACTGGATGTGGCCCATCTTTTCGCCAGCACGAGCGCGCTTCTGAATGTCGTGGATCTCGTTGATAACGGTATCCAGCGTGTCGGCCATCTTGGCGTGCATGGTCATGGGGTCATCGCCCTCCACAAAGTAGGGCTTCCAGGAGCAGCCCTTGAAGAAGCTCTCAATCTCCTCATGGGTCATGCGGCCAAAGACGGTAGGATTGCTGATCTTATAACCGTTCAGGTGCAGGATGGGCAGCACAGCGCCATCGCCGACCGGGTTCAGGAACTTGTTGGACTGCCAAGAAGTCGCCAGAGGGCCGGTCTCAGCTTCACCGTCGCCAACGGTGCAGGCAACGATCAAATCGGGGTTATCGAAAGCAGCACCAAAAGCATGAGCGATGGAGTAACCCAGCTCGCCGCCCTCATTGATGGAACCCGGAGTCTCGGGTGCAACGTGGGAGGAAATACCGCCGGGGAAAGAGAACTGCTTGAACAGTTTCTTCATGCCCTCTTCGTCGCGGCTGATGTTGGGATAGACCTCAGAATAAGTGCCATCCAGATAGGCGTTTGCGACGAAGAAGTTTCCGCCGTGACCCGGGCCGGAAATGAGGACCATATCCTGATCAAATTCCTTGATGATGCGGTTCAGGTGGACATAGACGAAGTTCTGTCCGGGAACGGTTCCCCAGTGGCCGACGATCTTCTTTTTCACATCGTCACGGGTCAGTGGACGGCGGAGCAGCGGATTGTCCAGCAGGTAGAGCTGGCCGGCTGCCAGATAGTTCGACGCACGCCAATAGGCGTCGATTTTTTTCAGTTCAGTTTGGGTCATCTGGTTTCTCCTCTCAGTTGCCAAATACCTTGGTGTAATCTGCCTTGAATTTCTCAATGCCGGCATCGGTCAGCGGATGATGCAGCATCTGCTCCAGAACCTTGTACGGCACAGTGGCGATGTCTGCGCCTGCCAGCGCGCAGTCGGTCACATGGATGGGATTGCGGACACTTGCCGCGATGATTTCCGTCTTGATATCCGGGTAATTCGCGAACATCTCCCGGATGGTCTCGATCAGGTCGATGCCGGGCTGGCCGATATCGTCCAGACGACCGAGGAAAGGGCTGACATAGGCTGCACCGGCACGCGCTGCCAGCAGAGCCTGATTTGCCGAGAAGATGAGGGTGCAGTTGGTCGGGATGCCCTCCGCGCTCAGGACTTTGATCGCTTTCAGACCCTCGGCGGTCATGGGGATTTTTACGACCATGTGCTTGGGGTCAAGGGCGTAAATGGCACGGCCCTCTTCGATCATGCCGGCAGCATCCTCGGTGGTCGCCTTGACCTCGCCGGAGATGGGGCCATCCACGATGGTGGCGATCTCTGCCAGCGTCTCGGCATAGTCGCGGCCCTCTTTTGCGATCAGACTGGGGTTAGTCGTTACGCCTGCAATGATGCCCATCTCGTTGGCCTTGCGGATCTCGTCCACGTTGGCGGTGTCAATGAAAAACTTCATCTTAATTTCCTCCTCAATGCGTCAACGCCTGCCGCACAGCACTCTGCCAGCCGGCATAGCGTCCGATCCGTTCTTCTGTACTCATTTTCGGAGTGTAGCTGTGACGGCGCAGCTGGCTGTGGATGATCGCCGGGTCGTAGAATCCGCAGGAAAATCCTGCCGCACATGCCGCACCAAAACCGGACAGTTCCTGAATCTCCGGCACGCTGACTTCCACCTGTGCCATGTCGCTCTGGAACTGCATCAGGTAGGTGTTCGCGGTCGGGCCTCCATCGACCCGAAGCTCCGCCAGCAGCAGACCAGCATCCTGCGCCATCCGCTGCACCAAATCTGTAATTTGGTAGCCGATGCACTCGACGCCGGCCTTGACGAGTTCCGCCTTGCCGGTCGTGCGCGTGATGCCGGTCAGTAGACCGGTCGCCTCGCTATCCCAGTAAGGTGCGCCAAGGCCGGTAAAGGCCGGCACGAAGTAGGTCTTGTCCGCCGGGTTCGCCATCCGAGCCAGCAGTTCACTCTCGCTGTCGGATGCCAGCAATGCCGCATCCTTCTTCAGCCAAGTGATGACTGCGCCGGTGTAATTCAGGTTGCCCTCTAATACATATTCTACTCTTCCGTCAAGCCCCCACGCAAGACTTGTGACAAGGCCGCAGTTGCTGGTAACAAGGCGGCCGCCCGTCTGCATCATGACCGAAGAGCCGGTGCCGTAGGTCGCCTTAGTCTGGCCGGGCGTCCGGCAGTTCTGGCCCAGCAGTGCGGCATGGCTGTCGCCCAGCACACCGCAGAGCGGAACCGGCGTTTTCAGCAGGCCGCCAAAGGTGGTATGACCGAATACGCTGTCACTCATGCAGACTTCCGGCAGGCAGGTTTCCGGCACGCCGTAGATGCGGCACAGCTCCTCATCCCACTGCAATGTGTGGATGTTGAACAGCTGAGTGCGGCTGGCGTTGGAGTAATCGGTCTTGAACGCTTTTTCCTCGGTCAGGTGCGACACCAGAAAGCTGTCGATGGTGCCGAGGCAAAGCTCGTTTTTTTCTGCCAGCTCTGCCGCACCGGGCTCGTTCTGCAAGATCCACGCCATCTTGGGCGCGGAGAAATAGGGCGAGAGCGGGATTCCCGTTTTCTGTTGTACGGTGTCGGCATGGGCGGTCAATTTCTCGCAGATATCCTTTGCGCGTGCGCACTGCCAGACGATAGCCTTGCCGACCGGTTCACCCGTCGTGCGGTTCCATACGGCGACCGTCTCGCGCTGGTTGCTGATGCCGACCGCAACGATCTGTTCCGGCCGGACATCCGCCTTTGCCAGCACATCCCGTGCGACGGCCAGCGTGTTCGATAAGATCTCGTCGAGGTCGTGGCTGACCCAGCCCTTTTCGTTGACGTACTGCCGGTGGGCGCGGTCAACACGGGCGGTCAGCTGGCCTGCCGCGTCAAACAGCATGGCCTTTGTTCCCTGTGTGGACTGGTCGATGGATAAAATGTATCGTTCCATAATCGTTCCGTTATTTCAGAAGTTCCACGGCAGACTTTGCGATGCCCTCCGCGTTCAGTCCGTAGTAATCGAACACCTCTTTGGAGGTGCCGGTGATGACTGGTGCATCCGGCAGAGAGAGGTTCTTCACCTTACGGGGGCAATGCTCGCCGACGACCTGTGCGACCATACTGCCCAGACCACCGAACGGTGCGTGTTCTTCCACGGTCAGGACGGCCTTTGCGCCGGATGCCGCCTTGATGACGGCTTCGGTGTCCAGCGGCTTGACGCAGTACATGTCGACGACCGTTGCGGAGATGCCCTGTGCTTTCAGCAGTTCAGCGGCATCCAGTGCCGGGCGGACCATCTCGCCGCAGGCGATGATGGCGACATCGGAACCCTCAGTCAGGACGGTGGCCTTGTCCATCTCAAAGGGGCAGTTCTCAGCGGTATAGACATCCTCGACCGGGTTGCGGCCCACACGCAGATAAGCCGGCTTCTTGTCCTGTAACAGAGCTTCAATGAGCTTTGCAGTCTGGAAGCGGTCGCTCGGCAGGTAGACGCGCATGTTCGGGATAGCACTCATGGCCGCGATATCCTGTGCGGAGTGGTGGCTCATGCCCAGCGCGCCGTAGCTGACGCCGCCGGAAATGCCGATGAGGGTGACGTTGGTGTTGGAGTAGGCACAGTCGATCTTTGCCTGCTCATAGCTGCGCGTGGACAGGAAGCAGGCCGGAGAAGCGGCGAAAGCCTTCTTGCCGCAGCTGGCAAGGCCGGCCGCCACACTGACGAGGTCCTGTTCCGCGATGCCCATCTCCACGAACTGCTCGGGGTAGGTGTCGGCGAATTTCGTCAGGCTCGCGCTGCCGCGGCTGTCGCTGCACAGAACTACAATGTCTTTATCGGTCTTGGCTGCGTTCAGCAGGGTGTCGCAGATCGCCTGTCGGTTCGGAATTTTGTTAGCCATTCTGAACAGCCTCCTTTCGTGCGGCAAAGTCCGCAATGATCTGCTGGTACTCTTCCTGATTCGGGAGATGGTGATGCCAGCTTGCTTTATTTTCCATGATGGAGCTGCCATAGCCCTTGGTGGTGTTGGCGATGATGACGGTGGGCTGACCGGCGTGATGCTTTGCGGCGGTGAAAGCTGCATCCATTGCCTCGATGCTGTCGCCGTCGACGCTGATGACGTTCCAGCCGAACGCCGCCCAACGCTGCTCCTGACTGTCCTGCTTCATGACGTCCTCGGTGTTGCCCGAGATCTGCAGGCGGTTGCGGTCAACGATGGCGCAGAGGTTGTCCAGCTTGTAGTTGCCGGCGGACATTGCGCCTTCCCAGACGCTGCCCTCGGCCAGCTCGCCGTCGCCCATGACGGTATAAACGCGGTAATCACGCTTATCCATCTTTCCGGCTAGTGCCATGCCGACACAGACCGGTAGGCCGTGGCCCAGAGAACCGGAGTTCATCTCGATGCCCTTCAGCTTGTTGTTCGGGTGGCCGATGTAGGGCGAACCGAACTTCGAGAATCGGGCCTTGATGTCGTCCAGATCGAGGAAGCCGCAGTCGGCCAGCACCGCGTACAGTGCTTCGACAGCGTGGCCCTTACTCAGAACAAAGCGGTCACGGTTCGGGTCCTCGGTGGTGTCCGGGGTGATATTCAGATGATTCTTATACAGGACCAGCAGGGTGTTCAGGACGCTCATATCGCCGCCGATGTGTCCACCGCCGCCTGCCATGATGATATCGACGATATCACGGCGCAGGTTCCAGCTTTTCAGTTCCAGTTCATGCAGTTCCATAACTCATTCCCCTCTCAGATATGCCTTGACCTGCTCCTCGACCGGGTCATACAGGTCGGGCTTGATGCCGATATATTTACATGCTTCGTACAGCACCGGCACGACATCCTTGTGGATGCCGACGCAGTGATGGATGTACGGGCCTTCCACGATCTTGGCTTCCAGACGCTTGATGTTGTCCACCTCGACCCAGAGGTAAGTACCCATACCCTTGGGGCCGTCGATGCCCTTCGCGTTGCCCAGCAGCAGGCTGTACTCGCCGTTGTCGCCGTCAAAGCGTGCCAGCGTCAGGTCGCCGTGCTTTGCCTCGGCGGTGATGGCACCGGGGTAATCAAAGGCCAGCGGATAGGTGATGCAGGGTTTGCAGCCGGCCACCGACAGCGGCCACGGGCCGCAGTGCTGGAGCAGCTCGCCGTTCGGCACATCCGGGTGGCGGATGGTCCAGTCGGCGAAGAAGCCGCGCGTGTCGTCGTTGGCCGCAGCCTCGACCATCAGGGCGGTGACTGCGCCGTGGATATCGGTCTCGCAGACCATCGGGATGCCCTTGTCGTTCAGCAGAGCGTTTGCGGCGCAGGGCATGATGCCCAGTTCCCCCTGCAAAGCGTTCCAGCACTGGATGGCACCGGCGTTGCAGTGATACTTCTTGATGAGGCGTTCCATCGCGACAGCCAGACCGGCGATGTTCTGCAGCTGCTCATCGTTGACCTTGATTTCCATCTTCTCGCGGCAGTAAGCCATCGTTGCCTGCACTTCGTCGCCGTCGGCGATGGCCTTTTTGACCTCGCTCGTCAGCTCCGGCAGCGGAACAGGAGCCAGCTGGATGTTGAATTTTTCGAGCAGCTCACCCTCGTTGCACATGGTCGACCAGAAGTCGTAAGGACGGGGGCCGATCTGCAAAATGCGGATGTTCTTGAAGGTCTTGACGACATTGCAGACCGCAAGGAAATCCCGGATGCCGCGCTCAAAGACCGGGTCGTTCAGGCGGCAGTTGGTCAGGTAAGTAAACGGCACCTGAAAGCGGCGCAGGACTTTGCCAGTCGCGAACAGGCCGCACTGGGTATCGCGCAGGCGGACGCCGTTCGGCTCCGGACGCTCATCCAGAGGACCCCAGAGCAGCACCGGCACACCGAGGTCTTTTGCCAGACGTGCGCACTCGTACTCGGTGCCGAAGTTGCAGTGCGGCAGGAACAGACCGTCGATCTTTGCCGCCTTGAATTTCTCAACGATTTTGAGGCGGTCGTTCTCGTCGTAGAGCAGGCCCTCCTCGTTGATATCGTCGATGTCTACAAAGTCGACGCCCAGCTCACGCAGCCGGGCAGCGGTCAGGCCGCGGTACTTCACAGCGTCCGGTGCCGAAAAGATGCTGCGGCGAGTGGGTGCAAAACCCAATTTGATGTTTGCCATCTGCTAAAATCCTCCATTTCACATTCTTTTTCACGGTACGGCTTTTATTGATTTCAGTGTATCACATTCTCCGCGTTTCGAGCGGCGTTCTGCTGTTGGATACCTGAAATTCTGCAAATTGCAGGATTTTGACCCGTCTGCTTTGTCACTTTTGACAAAGGATTCCGCCAGATTCGCATTTTTCACTAAATTATTTAGTAAAATTTCAGAGGTCTGTGCCTTGACATCCCGTTTTCCGTGTCGATACAATAGGAATAAGGAAAGAAAGGGAGGATTCCCATGCGTATCACCGCAAAGCAGCTTGCAGAGAAGGCAGGCGTTTCGCAGGCGACCGTTTCGCTGGTCCTGCGCGGCAAGCCCGGCGTCAGCGAAAGTGTTCGTATCCAGATCTTACAGCTCGCCCGGGAGATGGGGCTTGAGCCGCAGTTCCGCGCCGCACCCACACCCAACGGAAAGACCATCCAGCTCGTCATCTACAAACGGCACGGTCAGGTCATGGCCGACACCCCGTTTTTTGAACAGTTGACGCAGGGCGTCGCCGACGAGGCCGCCTCGCTGGGCTATCACCTGTCCATCAGCTATTTTTACGGCAACCAGCCGGCCAAAGAGCAGATCCACAGCATCCAGAGCCTGAACTCTGCCGGGCTGATTTTACTCGCGACCGAGATGCACTCGGAGGACGTCGCGCCGTTCTTTGATCTGTCCATTCCTCTGGTCGTGCTGGACAACTCCTTCCCGGCGTTGAAATACGACGCTATCGCCATCGACAACGCCCTCGGCGCGTGGAAGGCCGTCCACTACCTCATCGACTGCGGCCACACCCGGATCGGCTACCTGCACAGCAGCGTTGAGATTTACAACTTCCGGGAACGGCAAAGCGGCTACCTGTCCGCCTGCCGTTCGCTTCCGGGCGATGCCGCCAAAGATTCCGCCCGGCGCATCATCCCCGTCCGGCCATCCAGCGAGGAAGCCGCCGAGGACATGGCAAAGTATCTTGACACCGAGCCGATGCTCCCCACCGCCTTTTTCGCGGACAACGACCGTATCGCCGCCGGGTGCTGCAAAACGCTGCTGAAATACGGCTACCGCATCCCGGACAATATCTCGGTCATCGGCTTCGATGATTCCGCCGTGAGCGAGGTGCTGAATCCACCCCTGACGACCATGCAGATCCAGAAACAGCGGATGGGCGCGCTGGCCGTCGAGAGGCTGAACACCCTGCTCTGCTCCTCGCCGCCGGAGCGCGTCCGCATCGCCATCGCACCCGAAGTCCTCGTCCGCCAGAGCGTTCTGGTTCGTAATTCTGCGCCTATCAAGAAGCATAAAGACTAAACAAGAAACACCCTGATTGGATAAGATTCAGGAGGTACTTATGTCCACTTACCGCACTGTGACCCGGATGACCGACTCCGGCCCGTACATCATCAAACTGATTTTGAACCTCGGCTGTGAGGTCGGCCAGAACGACCTGTCGCCGGAGGTCTTCAACGTCCACGTCATCCGCCGGGAGAAAAACGGCGACGTCCTGATGCGGACAGAGCATGGCGCAGAAGTCGCTCTGCCCTCGGTCGGCTATGTGACCGTGAAAGCCGCTTACCCCTGCGACGAAAACGGCTCTTTCCTGCCCCGTGGCAGCTATGCCGCACTGGAACTGCTCGAGGAGCGGCTGAACAAGAAGATCGAGGGCAGCGTCCTCTCCAGCCGGTATGTTCAGAACTGTTTCCGTGTCACCCAGCTGAAACCCTTCCCTCCGCTGGAAGCGGACAAACCGGCAACCACTGGTCTGGTCTTCGACACCTTTGACGGCGACATCAGCCCGGAGCTGAACAGCTGGCAGAATGACGAATCCACCCTGAAATACGGCTGGTTCACCCCAAAGCACGAGGCCGGACAGAAACTGCCGCTCATCATCTGGCTGCACGGCGCAGGCGAGGGCGGAAATGACCCTCTGGTGGCCTACACCGGCAATCGGGTCACGGCTCTGTCCAGCCCGAAAGTTCAGCGTGAGCTGGGCGGTGCGGCATGGGTGCTGGTGCCGCAATGCCCGACCGTCTGGATGGACGACGGCAAGGAGCAGCTGGGCCGCAGCAATCAGAGCATCTATTCCAAGCCGCTGAAAGCCTGCATCGACCAGTTCATTGCGGAACACGTCGACGAGGTCGACACCAGCCGCATCTGGATCACCGGCATCTCGAACGGCGGCTTCATGACCGTCCGGATGGTGCTGGATTATCCCGGTTTCTTTGCCGCAGCCGCTCCCGGATGCACCCCCTTCTTTGAGGAGAATATCACCGACGAAGTCGTTGACACCCTCAAGAAGACGCCCATCTGGTTCACCCACGCCAAGAACGACGAGCTGGTGCATCCAGAAGAGACCGTTCTTCCGCTTTATCGCTGCCTGCATGATGCTGGTGCGGAGAACCTGCACTTCACCTACTGGGAAGAAGTTCTTGACCCGACCGGCGAATACAAAGATGAGCATGGCCGCCCGAAGCGGTACATGAACCACGGTGTCTGGGTGCTGATGCTGGACGACGTCTGCCGCGCCGACGTCGATGGCCGTGCCGTTCTGTGCGATGGCGTTCCCTGCACCATCTGGGAGTGGATGGGAAAACAGCATCTGTAAGATCCGTTTTAAAAAATTTACTAAATCGTTTACTAAAATATTCAGTCATTATTTCTTCACAAAGCACATTCTTTGTTCAAATTGCAACATTGCATCCTCTTCTGTTTGCAAGTTTCGACGAATTTGTTGAATACTTCTTGAAATTCTCGTTTTTTACAGGTTTTGGATGTTATACTCTTTCCAAGAAATGCAGAACCGCCTGTCGCTCTGCAAACAGATGAAGGGAGAAATTACACATGGCAAGCAAGTATGATGGTCTCGCCCGCATTATTATCCAGAATGTCGGCGGCAAACAGAACATCAAAGCGATCACCCACTGCATCACCCGTCTGCGGTTCCAGCTGGTGGATGAGGGCAAGGCAAACACGGATATCCTGAACAAGACCGATGGCGTCATCAAGGTCATTCAGGCAAATGGCCAGTATCAGGTCGTTATCGGCAACGCAGTTGCCGAGGTCTACGACGCTGTTCTGGAAGTCGGACATCTGCAGGGTTCCGGCACCGTCGATGAGGATGGCAACGCCATTGCCGCAGATGAGGGCGGCAAGAAGAAGGGCGTCGCCGCGACCCTGATCGACATGATCTCCAGCATCATGGCACCGACCATCACCCTGCTGGGTGCTTCCGGTATCATCAAGGGCGTTCTGACCCTGCTGACCTTCCTGAAGGTTCTGGATTCTTCCAGCGGTGCGTACATGATCTGGTACACCGTCGCGGACGGCTTCTTCTACTATCTGCCCGTCGTTCTGGGCTACACTGCCGCAAAGAAATTCAAGATGAACGAGTTCACCGGCATGGCACTGGGCTTCGCGCTCTGCTACCCCTCGATGGTCGCTCTGAAGGGCGGCGAGGCTCTGGGTACCATTCTGACCGGTACTGCGTTCCAGATGAGCTACTACACCACCTTCTTCGGTATCCCGGTCGTCTTCCCGGCATCCGGCTACACCTCTTCGGTCATCCCCATCGTTCTGTGCTGCTTCTTCGCTGCAAAGCTGGAGCGTTGGCTGAATAACCACCTGTCCGACATGATCAAGGCCTTCATCACTCCGGTCTGCGTGCTGGTCGTGATGGTCACTCTGACCTACCTTGTCATCGGCCCCATCTCCTCGATTATCTGCTCCATCCTGACGATCGTCTTCGAGGCTCTGTTCACTATCCCGGTCATCGGTGCAACTCTGGGCTGCGCTCTGGTCGGCGGTTTCTGGCAGGTTCTGGTCATCTTCGGTTTCCACTGGTCTGTTATCCCTCTGGGTTACATCAACATCGCTGCTCTGGGCTATGACTTTATCATGCCCGGCACCTTCGCAACCGTCTTCGGTCAGGCTGGCGCACTGCTGGCAGTCATCCTGAAGACCAAGGATCAGAAGCTGAAGAAGATCGGCATCCCGGCCTTCATCTCCTGCATGTTCGGTATCACCGAACCCACCCTGTACGGTATCAACCTGCCCAAGAAGAAGCCCTTCGTCATCGCCTGCATCACCTCCGCAATTGCTGGTGCTTTCGTTGGTCTGATGGGCGCAAAGCGTTACATCCCCGGCGGTCTGGGCCTGTTCGGTCTGCCCGGCTACATCGACGCTACCGGCGGCACCGGCATTTACAGTGCTATGGTCGTTCTGGGCGGCAGCATCATCGCATTCGTTCTGGCTCTGATCGCCACCATGGCAGTCTACAAGGACGAAGAGTGATCCCTCATTTACCCATTCTGACGCCGCAGCGAGTCTTCGTTTGAGCGTCCGTGCGGTCAGCTGTTTCGGCTGGCCGCATTTTTATTGAACTTCCCTTTTTCTGAAAATCATCATCCTGACAGGAGGTCTTTTCCATGAGTTATCTCACCGTTTCCGCCGACCACCGCCACCTTGAACAGAACGGCAAACTGTTCTTCTGGCTGGCTGACA
The DNA here is from genome assembly GCA_934548045.1 of uncultured Faecalibacterium sp. Classification (GTDB taxonomy): domain Bacteria; phylum Bacillota; class Clostridia; order Oscillospirales; family Ruminococcaceae; genus Faecalibacterium. The sequence continues at coordinate 31,938 of CAKTEM010000024.1, forward strand.
CCATCTGGAGCGCGTTCACCAATATCACCCTCGAAGACTGGGCGTACTACCTGAAACACCGCCGTGAACAGGGCTTCACAGTCTTGCAGATCAACACGTTGGCCCAGTGGGACCGCGGCGAAAGCCCTCTGCTCTGGAACCCGTTCGCACTGGACGCAGACGGTTTCCCCATCTACTCCCAGCCGGAGAACGGATACTTTGAACACGCTCGCGAGATGTGCCGGATGGCAAAAGCTGAGGGCTTTACGCTGGCTCTGGTCGTCCTGTGGAGCAATCAGGTTCCTGGCACTTGGGCAAACAACATGATCCCCCGTTACACCATCCCGAAGGACGAGCTGCACGGCGTCCTGACAAAAATTTATGACAGCTTTGATGAGTTTGAGCCGGTCTATGTCGTCAGCGGCGACACCGATTTCCCGACCGAAGAAACCGTTGCCTATTATCAGGACGCCTTCGACCTGCTGGCAAAGCGCAAGTTCCCGGGCCTGAAGACCATGCACATCAAGGGCCGCTTTACCGACATTCCGGATGTGTTTGCGGAGCAGATGGATTTCTACCTCTATCAGTCCGGCCACAACAGCGGTGCGCAAGCCATGGCCTACACTTCCGCCGAAGTCCTGACCGCCCGGGAGCCGAAACGCCCGGTCATCAACAGCGAACCCTGCTACGACCAGATGGGTTACAGCCACAAACTGTATGGCCGCTTTGGCCGGTTCGAGATCCGCCGTGCCGCATGGCAGAGCCTGCTGTCCGGTGCCTGCGCCGGCATCACCTACGGCGCACACGGCGTCTGGAACTGGGTGTCCACCGGCTTCCGCACGACGCTTTCCTTGGGCGAGGGCTTCGACGCACCCCAGCCGCACCAGATCGCTCTGGAATTTCCCGGTGCATGGGATTACGGCTTCATGCACGAACTGTTCGATGTCTACGGCATCAGCACACTGGTTCCCTGTCGCGAACTCGTCAAGCACGATTCGCCGGAAATTCGGATGGCAAAGACACCGGATGAATCGCTCTATCTGGTCTACCTCCCGGTCAACACCAAGCTTGCTCTGGATGGAGATTTCACGGGTTATTCCATCCGCGCGTATGACCTGTCCAGCCGCCGCACCGCCTGCCTCAACACCGAACAGAAGGACGGCCAGACCCTCATCTCCATGCACCCCTTTGAACAGGATGTCGTGCTGGTGATGAAGAAAGCATAACTCTTTCGCTTCACATAAAACACAGCCGCCCATTTCAGGTTTTGCCTGAGATGAGCGGCTGTTCTTGATTGGAATTGAAAATCGGCCAAAACTCCGTTATACTGGATTTACTTGAATCTGATTGAAAAGAGCTTCTGCCATGAAAACGATCCTTCTGATGCGGCACTCCATCCCGGAAAAGTCGTCTAAATTTGTCACAGACCCCGGACTTTCTCCTACCGGAATCCAACGTGCAAAAGAGATTTTTTGTGATTCTCTCTTTGCTGATGTTTCTCAGGTCTGGGCGTCACCTTCCCGGCGCGCTTTCCAGACCGCGGAACTTCTCGGGCAGCCTGTCAAAACCGACTCACGGCTTCTTGAGCGAAAGACTGGCGACACGACCGGACAGGACATCTCTTTCTGGAAACGACAGTATGAAAACCCAGATTTTAAAAATCCCGACGGGGAGTCCTTCCGTGAAGTCAACGCCCGGATGTCCGCCTGTATCCGGGATATCCTGTCTAATCTGCCGGATGGCGAAATCGCTCTCGTCGTCTCCCATGCCGCCGCGATCTGCGCCTACCTGCAAAGCTTCTGTGCCGTGGAAGTCACCAACGTAGAACAAAAACTGCGGAGAGTAAGCTTTCAGGGAAAAGTTCTTCTGGATGGTAAACTGGAACCGGGGATGGGATTTGTTTTGCAGATGGAAAGATGTGATTTGCCCAAATGGATATACTGTTCATTCATCAAATGAAAAATTATGCGATGATTTGATATTTCCACCTTGCCCATCTAACCAAACATGATATAATGAAACAAAGGAGCGTGATACCATGAGCCCTATTGAAATCCCAGCAAAAATCCAGTTAGTCGAAAAACGTGAAACGCGGACGAGCCGTGGGATGCTCTCAAAGGGCTGGTATCGCGTGGACGACCAGCTTGTCATGGTCAAGGGCAACTCTATTACAGAAGTCGGAACAGCTGGATATGAGCCATATTCTGAGGTGATGGCATCGCTAATTGCGCAGGTACTGAATCTGCCCCATGTGGAATATGCACTGATGCCTGCTAAACTCTTCCCTGACATTAAAACGTATTCCTGTGATGTGGTCAGTGTCTGCCCCAAGTTTACAACGAACGATGAGCAACTGTATCATTTTGCAGACTTGGCTGATGCCCATTTTCTCACCAGCGGTCAGGTAGCTTCCCCAGAAGCGCTGTTTCAGTATGCGATAGAACTGTATGGTAAGAAGTGGCTTTATCAGATGATGACGTTCGATGCCTTTATTGGCAACGAAGACCGCCATGAGAACAATTTCGATGTAATCGTTCGGGATGGAAAGAATCATGCTCCCCCCATTTACGACAATGGTGGTAGTCTGCTTGCATGGGCGATGGATGAAGAATTAACTGACACGAAGCTCCGTTATCAGTTCGACAAAGCCAAACCGTTCCGCAGCCGCCATGCCCAGCAAATCAAGCTAGTTGACGAGCCTGTGCTGCCGGTGCGTGATTTGGATGCGCTGTATCAGGAAATCATTCAGTCTATTTCGCCAATTCTTGCATTGTTGAGCGAAAAGCGAGCATCTGCGATCCGACAGTACCTGAAATATCGTTTGCACTACCTGAAAGCTGCCATGGGGTGATCAAATGGCTTATCTGAAATTGATGATGGATGAAAAAGAAATTGCCCACCTAAGTGAAGATGGGCAGTACCTTTGTGCAAATGAGGATGTTCCGCAATATAATCTCCCTCTGAATCTTTTTATCGGCAGCAAGCGCAAAGTGCCATTGGTGGATGTAGTTGTTTGGGCCAAGAAGCGTATCTTTCCAAAAAATCGGATGGACTGCAAGGAAATTCTGAAAATGATGGGTCTGCCCGATTACAATGCATGGGAAATCGTCAAGCGCACCAACGCCTGCCTGATGGAAGATCCCTATTGGCTGCGATTCAGCGAAAATGAAACTTTTGGGGATACTACTCGCGGACGAGCGAAAGCGATTATGAATAAAAACTGCTGATACTTGGAGTGTCAATTATGGATAACATGCTTGCTCGAACCTTAATTGAAACACTTGCAAAGGGTATTGATCCTTTATCCGGTTGGCTTCTTCCTGAAAACGATTGTTGTTCTCAAGAAGAAATTCAACAAGCTTTGCAAATCGTTTTAGAACACTGCTCTATAGAATCAACTGCTCAGTATTTAAAATCGTTGCCCCAAAACAATAAAGCGGAACGTTATTCTCGTGCTGGAACAGCATGGACGCAAAAAGAAGAACGTGAATTATTGAGACTTTATCAACAGGGTATTAGTATCAAACAAATTTCTATGACTTTGAAACGTTCTACCGGTGCGATTCGATCTCGATTGGGTAGACTTGGTTATTTCTTGTGAAGATCAAAATAGCACCATTTCAAAACTAAAAGAGACGTAGATTCCTAAAAATCCACGTCTCTTTTTTGGCGGAGCATCAGGGAGTCGAACCCTGGCACCGGTCTCCCGGCCTATCGCATTTCGAGTGCGACCTCTTACGACCACTTGAGTAATGCTCCATATCAAGTTCTTCGATAGCTTTTCTATTATAGCAA
>CAKTEM010000025.1 GCA_934548045.1 uncultured Faecalibacterium sp.
TCGTTTTACTTCTCAGCGGCGTCTCAGAAGTCATTCTTTGTCGCCGCGCTTGGTGCTTGAGTATAATACCACGAACTTGATGCCTTGTCAACTGTTTTTTCCATTTTTCTTCAAATTATTTTTGAATCTGCTCCGCAGACGCAAAAACAGCAGGTCTTCCTGCCGGAAAGCCTGCTGTCTCTATAATAGGTATATTCTATATTACTGCTGTTCGTAGACCTCTTTCAGGTGTGCAGAGAGCTTCATATTCTCACTGTAATCCACCGGAACCACAATGACACTGGGTACAGTCTGTTTAAATGCCTCTTCCAGCGTCGGGATTAAATCTTCCGCCTTCTCGACACGATAGCCCTTGCAGTGCATTGCTTCAGCCAGCATCTTGAAGTCCGGGTTAGTGAAGTCCACAAAGCAATGCTCACCGCCGAACTGTTCCTGTTCCTTCCATTTGATAAGGCCGTAGCTTGCGTCCTCCCAAATCAGGGTCACAAAGGGAACCTTCTCACGGACAGCGGTTTCCAACTCCTGACTGTTCATCATAAATCCGCCGTCGCCACAGACTGCCAGAACCTTCTTCTCCGGATAGAGCAGTTTCGCCGCGAACGCACCCGGAATCGAGAAGCCCATGCTTGCGAAGCCGTTGGAAATCAGACAGGTGTTCGGCTCGTAGCAGTCATAATGACGGGCGATCCACATTTTATGCGCGCCCACATCGCTCACGAGGATATCGATCGGACCCATGACCTTCCGGACATCCGAGAGGATGCGTGCCGGTTTCATCGGGCAGCTGTCATTCTGTGCCATCTGCTCATGCTCTGCTTCCATCGTCTTCCGGAGGTTTAGTGCAAATTCCGGCTCGTCGGTACGATGGGAGCAGCGCAGAATCTCATACGCGCTCTCCGAGATATCACCCACGACCTCGACCGCAGGCTGATACCGTTTATTGACGTCTGCCGGTTCGCTGTCGATGTGAACGATGGTCATATCCGGACGTGCACCCCATTTTGCCGGTGCGCACTCGACGATATCATAACCAATGGCAATGACGACATCTGCGCGGTCGAAGACCTGATTTACATAGTCTTTCTGAGGGATGCCGATCGTCCAGAGGCTGTACTTATCATCTTTGGGGATGATGCCCTTTGCCATCATGGTATTGACGACCGGGATATGGAGTCGGTCTGCCATTTCGGTAATGGCTGCGGCGGCATGGCCGCGCACCGCACTTGCGCCTGCAAGGATCACGGGGTTCTTTGCCTCGCTGATGATCTTGCCAGCTGCTGCCACATGGATGGGGTCTGCATACAGTTCATGGAGCTGCTGTCGTTTCAGCGGCACGGCATCGGCCGGCATCTTTGCGATATTCTGGGGCAGGTCAATGTGTGTTGCGCCCGGCTTGTTCTTTTCGGCGTGCTTGAACGCCAGACGAACAATCTCGCCCACTGTGTCGGGGCGGATGATCTGCTTGGAACGCTTGGTGATGGGCTCAAACATCGCGCTCAGGTCAAGATACTGATGGCTCGTCAGCTGCATCCGATCCGTGCCGACCTGTCCGGTGATGGCGACCAGCGGCGCACCGTCCAGATAAGCATCTGCTACACCGGTAACAAGGTTGGTCGCGCCCGGGCCAAGGGTCGACAGGCAGACACCTGCACGTCCGGTCAGACGGCCATAGACATCTGCCATAAATGCCGCACCCTGTTCGTGGCGCACCGGGATGAACCGGATATGGCTGTCACGGATGGCGAACATCAAATCGAGCGTTTCCTCGCCCGGAATACCAAACATTACATCGACGCCTTCGGCCTCGAGACAATCCACAAGCACCTGCGCCGTGGTTTTTGTTGTTTCCTTCATCTTTCTTACCCTCCATACAAACGAAAAAGGGCAGCGTGACCCAAATCGGCCACACTGCCCTTACCTGCGCTTATTGTACTGTATTCCGACGGATTTCACAAGAGCTATTTTTACCAAAAAGAAGCGGTTCTTTCCGGTTTTGCTCCGGCAGGCTTGACAACTGCCGTCCGCACAGGGTATGCTTGGGAAAATCAAGAGGGAGCGTGTTTGTTATGTCTTGTGTTCTGGTTCGGGGCTGTGCCATCGGAGAGGGCCGCCCCAAAGTTATCCTGCCCATCGTCGAGAAGACGGAAGCGGCCATTCTGAAAAAGTCCGCCGAGTTTTCCACAATGAAAGCGGATTGTGTTGAATGGCGTGTTGACTGGTTTGAAAATGCTCTGGATGCTGCTGCACTTACCCACTGCCTGCACGGTCTGCGAGATGCGCTGGGCGAAATGCTTCTGCTCGTCACCTTCCGCACCAAGGCCGAGGGCGGCGAAATGGCCCCGACACCGGAGCAGTATGCGGCTTTCTGTAAAGCTGTCTGTGACTCCGGCTGTGCCGACCTGCTGGATATTGAGTTCTTCCCGACCGGTAATGCCCTGCCCGGACTCATCGAGCAGGCGCACGCCGCCGGGCTGAAAGTCGTTTGTTCCAGCCACGATTTCCAGAAAACGCCGCTTCGCTCCGAACTGGTCGCCCGAATGGTCGCCATGCAGAACGCCGGTGCCGACCTGCCCAAACTGGCCGTTATGCCGACCTGCCGGGCGGATGTCCTCGAATTGCTGGCTGCTACCGCAGAGATGGCCGACCATCATCCCGAAACGCCGGTCATCACCATGAGTATGGGTGCCTTGGGTGCAGTCAGCCGCCTGTGCGGTGAAGCCTTCGGTTCTGCTATGACTTTCGCAAATCCCGGTCAGGCCAGCGCACCCGGTCAGGTTCCGCTGGATGTCGTTAATACAGTGCTAGAAAGTCTGGCACTTTCCTGATAAAAATGCGAAGGATACACGTTTCTGTACCCTTCGCATTTTCTTTTTACTGGAACAGATAACCAGCGGTCATTTCCAGATAGTTGTCACCAGCATAATTTTCATTGTGCTACCTCAGAATCGCAGTACCCGGTCATTCTTCCGTGGTTTGCTTTGTGGGTGCGCGTCTCCTTCTCTAGGATAGCCCAGAAGCAGCTGCATTACGGCGTAATAGTCGGTACGGATATCCCACTGCTTTAAAATCTCCTGTCCGTACGGGTCGGCAAAGGCCGTCCAGCCCTGACCGATATAGCAGGAGCCAACACCCAGCGAATCCGCTGCCAGCATCATATTTTCAGCTGCAACGGCGCAATCATCCACCGAGAAGAGAAAATCCTTCGGTGCAAACATCGTGATGACCGTCGGTGCGTCGTAAAAGGCATTGATGAGCTTCGGGTCGTCTGCAATACTGGGCTGTTCCCGGGATACATAGTTGTTTCCCGTTGCCATTCGGGGATGAGAATTCGCCCGTTTGATTTTTCCCAGCCGCTCGTTGACTTCCCGATTCTGGCTGACCGCGAAAATCACACCCTGCCGTCCGCCTGCGCTGGGTGCGTACAAGCCAGCCTGCAAAATCCGCTGGAGTGTTTCTTCTTCGATTTGGCGCGTGTCGAACCGTCGGATAGAACGGCGGTGAAGGATCGTCTGCATCACTTCATTCATTTTAAACGACCTCCTTCCAGCACTGTGGGTCGGCGGCGTAGAAATCGCCGGTCTTTCCGCTGGCGACTGCCGGACAGCCGCGGCAGAAGGCCAGCAGCTCACACTTCGAGCATTTTTCAAACCGGGTGTAATCCCGGTACCGTTCCATCTGGCAGACCCAGACATCGGCGAGCCGGTCTTCAAAGACATTTGCGATTTTGCTGTTCTGAACACGGCGGCAGGCGTAGACATCTCCAGTCGGCAGGATCGTCAGATGGCAGTTTCCGCAATTGCAGCCGCCGTAGATCATGCCCTCTTCGACCTCTTCCGGAATCTTGAACGTACCGGTTTCGTACTCGTACAGTGTCCAGAGATGGTCTTTCTTATTGAAATAGGTGCTGCATCCGGCGGCTTCGTATTCCTTGAACTTTTTATCGCAGTCTGCCAGCAGCTGACGATAGCGCAATGGCTCGATGCCGGTATCCTTTTCCTCGCTGGTCGGGCAGTACCGGGCGAACGCGAAGACATTTACACCAGCCTTGACAACTGCGTCGATGATGCCCGGCACCTCGTCGATGTTCTTTCCGGAGACGGTCGTCATCACCACCGAGCGGATGCCTGCCCGGTTGATACAGCCGATTTTTTCAAGGGTCGTATCAAAGCTTCCCGGTTTGCGGAACCAGTCGTGCGTTTCCCGTAAGCCGTCGATGGATAGCTGGTACTTCTCACAGCCGCAGTCTTTCAGGCAGCGGCAGACCGCATCGTCCAGATGGAACGGATTTCCCAGAATCGTGAACGGGATGCCGTGCTGCTTGAGCAGTTCCAGCAGACGCCAGAAATCCGGGTGCAGGATCGGGTCGCCGCCCGTAATATAAAAATAGGGCAGGCGGTCATGAACCTCGCAGAAATCCAGGCAGTTATAGAATGTCTCCTGCAGCTGCTCCCAGCTCATGGAATCCAGATGCTTGCAGGTGTTTTCGGAAAAGATGTAGCAGTGCTTGCACCGCTGGTCGCAATCATCGGTGATATGCCACTGGAAGGAAAAATACTGTTTCATACCGTTGCCCTCATTGTTTCAAAAAATTCCCCGGATCACTCCGGGGATGGGGAGTTGTGCGGAAAAGTGCTTACTGCTTGTCCCCAGCACCGCAAGCGGTGCCGCAGGCAGCAGGCTTCTTTTCCTCGACGGGCTTATCGCCAGCGCCGCAGGCAGAGCCGCAAGCAGCGGGCTTCTTCTCCTGTTTGTCAGCAGCGCCGCAAGCAGATGCGGCGGGAGACTTCTTTGCCCAGCCGAATAGATTGGAAAGTGCCATAAGATATTACCTCCGTAGGATGGATTCCGGACGTTTCGTCCGTGATTTCAGTATAATCCAGCGATACAGAGGTGAAAAGTACGCACTTTTTTATTACTCAGTCACCTTTTGGTAACCCCTCTTGCATTTTGAGCGCACATTGGTTATAATTCGAGTGTAACATTCTGATAGAAACCTTTGGGGGTGCAACGATGCTGACAAAAGAAGAAATGCCTGCCTGTCCAGTGGCGACCACTGTTTCTCTCATCGGCAGCAAATGGAAGCTGCTCATCCTGCGGAACCTGCTGGCCCGGCCGTGGCGGTTCAACGAGCTGCGCAAAGACTTGGACGGCATCAGCCAGAAAGTCCTGACCGACAGCCTCCGTTCTCTGGAAGCCGACGGCCTTGTCATCCGCACGGTCTATCCGGAGGTTCCGCCCCGGGTCGAATACTCCCTCAGTGAGCTGGGCGAATCGATGCGCCCGGTCATCAACGCCATGCGCGAATGGGGTCTCAGCTATCAGAAACAGTTTGAGTGAGCAGTTTTTGTCTAAAAAAAGAACTTTGATGCGGACATCTTGACTTTTTTCGGATTTTGCATATACTAGAAGTGGACAATGAAGTTGATTAGGACATTCCATTGAGACCACAAAAATAATCCCCTCGGAGATCCTACCTCCGAGGGGATTTCTGTGCTTACATGCCCTTACTTGTGGTCATCAAGCCACTTGCAGATGTAATAGGATACTACATTTGCTCCGACAGCCACAATAAAGTTGATTAGAATGGAATCCATCAAGACCACCTCCTCTCTGTTGCCAGATTGGAATAGGGCAGCAAACAGAGTATACCACAAAATTCGACCTGTTGTAAACAAAAACGACCTCTGCATCCGTGTTACCGGGATGCAGAGGTCGTTTGGTTTTATCTGTTATTTACAAAGCTTAGTGGCCGCAGCTCTCGCCGCCGCAATGATCGCAGTCTTCCTCGATCTTGCCGACGATGGGTTCCGGGTCAATGCCCTGACGACGATAGTAGTCAGACAGAGCAGCCTTGACTGCCTGCTCGGCCAGAACAGAGCAGTGGACCTTGATGGGAGGCAGACCTTCCAGAGCTTCCACGACAGCCTTGTTGGTCAGCTTCAGAGCCTCGTCGATGGTCTTGCCTTTGATGAGGTCGGTCGCCATGCTGCTGGTCGCGATGGCTGCGCCGCAGCCGAAGGTCAGGAACTTGACATCGACGATGACATTGTTCTCGATCTTCAGGTACATCCGCATGATGTCGCCACACTTGGGGTTGCCGACTTCGCCGACACCGTTTGCATCGGGGATCTCACCGACGTTGTGCGGATTTGCAAAATGCTCCATGACCTTTGCGCTATACATACTTGCCATTTTACTGCTCTCCCTTCAGGCTGAACTGACGAGCCTTGTTCTGACCCTGCAGCCACATACAACTCATTGCACGGCGGCGAGGAATGACCTCTTCCAGCACATCGCACAGGTATTTTGCTTCTTCCATCGTGTTCTGCGGACCAAAGGTGAACCGCATAGAACCGTGGCCGATCTCTTCCGGCACGCCGATGCTCAGCAGAACATGGCTCGGGTCAAGGCTGTCGGAGTTGCACGCACTGCCGGTAGAAGCGCAGATGTTGTGCATATCCAGATCCAGCAGGATGGTCTCGCCTTCCAGACCCGGGAAGCTGATGTTGACGTTGCCGGGCAGACGGGGTGCGCGGCCGCCGTTCAGACGAGCTTCCGGAATGTTCTTCAAAACGCGGTCAATGACGTAATCGCGCAGCTCGGTCTCGTGCTTCATGCGAGCTTCGATGTTCTCGGTTGCCATTTCCAGAGCCTTGCCCATGCCGGCAATGCCTGCGACGTTCTCGGTACCTGCGCGGTGGCGGGCTTCCTGGCTGCCGCCGTCGATGAGGTTCTGGGGCCAGACGCCCTTACGGCAGTAGAGTGCGCCGACGCCCTTGGGGCCGTTGAACTTGTGCGCGCTCATGGAGAGCATATCGACGCCCAGCTCCTTGACATCCACAGGGATAGCACCCACAGCCTGAACGGCGTCGGTGTGCATCCAGACGCCATGCTTGTGGGCGACCTCGGCGATCTCCTTGATGGGCTGGATGGTGCCGATCTCGTTGTTTGCCATCATGATGCTGACGAGAGCGGTATCGGGGCGGATCGCAGCCTCGACATCCTCCGGGCGGATATAGCCCTCAGAGGTGGGGCGAATATAAGTGACCTCAAAGCCCATGCGCTCGAGGGACGCCATGCTGTGCATGATGGCGTGATGCTCGAACGCGCTGGTGATGAGATGCTTTTTGTTCTGACGGGCCTTGGTGAAGGCAGTGCCTTTCACAGCCCAGTTGTCGGCCTCAGAGCCGCAGCCGGTGAAGAAGATCTCCGCCGGGGATGCGTTGATGGCCTTTGCGACCTGTGCACGGCCGGTATCCACAAATTCCTTTGCTTCGTAGCCGACGCTATAATGGCTGCTGGGGTTGCCGCAGGCTCCGCTGAGAGCCTCGACCATCACGGCCAGCACTTCGGGAGCGCAGGCAGTGGTCGCAGCGTTATCAAGGTATACGACCTTTTCGGTTTCCATAGGAATTCTGTCCTTTCATCTGGATAAAATCCGGGTCCGAGACCCGGTAAAATCTCTCTTTTGACACACTTCTCTGCGGCCTGTTCTGTTCAGGCGCGAGAGAGCAACACTATATTTATACCCTAGTATTCCCACTATGTCAATATGAATTCGATAGATTCCGGAATTTGACCCCAAATTTTTCGGTTTTTACTTCTTGCCCTTGCCGGTCAGCTTTCCCATCAGAACTTTCCAACGGGGGTAGCCCCAGCGTTTATCCTCCTCGAAATCGTCGGCCAGCTTCCACGGGAAGGGAGAGCCGTCAAAATAGAGGTTTCCGGCCTCGTCCACCCGGTCGAGCTTCTTCGGCAGGTACTCTTCATCGTAATAGCTCTTTTTCCGGTCGGGCAGATTCCAGTGCAGGGTGCCGTCCGCATCCATGCCGGACGCCCAGACGCCGAACACGAAGGTCGCCGCCTCGCCGTAGCAGTGCTGCTCCATCCGGATGGCACCATCATAATAGAATTTAATGACTTCCAGCGTGCCGGACTCTTTCTTTCCATCCCGGCCCAGCGTCGGGCGGTAGTCCTGCTGATACCGGCAGCCGCAATGGCTTCCGGCAAATTGTTTCGGGTCAAAGCCCATAATCCTATCCTTTCTACCCTGCACCGCAAGGCCCACCAGTTTCCGTTTTACGCTCAGACCTTCCCGGCCTGCCAATGGCTCGCCCTTTGGGAGAGCTGTCAGCGAAGCTGACTGAGAGGGCTATTTAAAAATGTCCCTCAAAGTCGCCTTCAATTTCATACGGCCAGCTGAGGATACCACCCAGATCATACAGATCGGTATAACCGAGGCTTTCCAGCTTCTGCACGGCGTCCGAACTGCGCCGACCGGTGCGGCAGTAGATCAGCCACGGGGCGTTTTTGTCCGGCATCACCTCACCGGCGCGGCTCAGTACCTCGCCCAGCGGCAGCAGCTTCGCTCCCGGGATGTGGCCCACTTTGTATTCGTCCGGTTCCCGGACATCCACCGCAACGGCCTTGCCTGCGTCCAGCAGACGGATGGCTGCGGCGGCATCAATTTTCTGACTCATCGTCTCATCTCCTCCGACATTCGCTATCTTCTCTATTATATGATATCAGACCTTTTTTGTTTGTACAAGAGTTTTCGCTTTTCAAATTCCGAGCGGCGTGCTATACTATAAAAAGTGAGCAAGGAGAGAAGAACGCTATGAAATTTTCGACCAAGAGCCGTTACGCACTGCGGCTGATGGCAGAGCTGGCACGCTACGCACCCGGTACCACCGTTTCGCTGAAGGAGATCAGCGAGCGGCAGAACCTCAGTCTGAAATACCTCGAGCAGATCGTCACCCCGTTGGCACGGGTCGGTCTGGTAAAAAGCGAACGCGGCAGTCAGGGCGGCTACCGCCTGACAAAAGCTCCTGCCGACTACACCGCCGGGGAGATCCTGCGCGCCATCGAGGGCAGCGTTGCTCCCATCCCCTGCCTTGGCAGCGAGACGAACGAGTGTCCCATGTCCGACCAGTGCTTCACCCTCCCCTTCTGGAGCGGTCTGGATGATGTTATCAACCAGTACATCGACAGCGTCACTCTGGAGCAGCTGGCACAGAGCCTGCCGGCCGTCAAAGAGGGCTGTGGATGCTGCGGAACAAAAACTTGAAAAATGTGCTTGACATTTTGCGTCTGATTTTATATAATAATTGAGCATCCAGCGGATGCAGCACATTTAGGGGTATAGCTCAGTTGGTAGAGCAGCGGTCTCCAAAACCGCGTGCCGTGAGTTCGAGACTTACTACCCCTGCCAGAAACGCACAGAGTCGAAAGATTCTGTGCGTTTTCTTTTTGTCAAAAAATCATGATGTATGGGCATTTTTCACAAAAGATATTTGAATTTTTTGTTAACATGTTCATATAGACATTTCGTTTGAGTTGCGGTAAGATAATTATACAAGATTGTTACTCTCCATGAGGCATTACTTGCAGATGTTTCCTTTGGCTTTTATGGCTTATGGGGCATGGTGTAAGTATCTGCTGTAAGGGGAGTTTTTCTTTTATTACTCTAAAAACGGGGCGTGCCAGCTATGGAGATTTTCAAAAAGATCAACAACAACGTTGCTCTGGCACGTGACGCAAAAGGACGGGAGCTTGTCGTCTTTGGCAAGGGAGTCGGTTTTCCAGCCATGCCCTACCAGCTGGACGACCTGTCGAATATCCGCCGCACCTTCTATGATGTGAACGAGACGTATTTCGACCTGCTCCGCGACATCCCCGAAGAAGTTTTTCTCATTGCCGATGATATCGCCGATACCGCACGGGAAGAACTGGACTGTTCCCTCAGCCCGAATCTGACCTACGTTCTGGCGGATCACCTGAATTTTGCCATCCAGCGGTGCCAAAAAGGCATCGCTCTTCATACGCCGCTTGCCTATGACATCCGGCACCTGTACCCCGAGGAGTACAGCATTGCAAAAGAAGCTCTGCATCTCGTCCGTGACCGGCTGCAAGTCGACCTCCCGGAAGAGGAAGCCATCAGCATCACCCTCCACTTCATCACAGCGGAGTCCGAAGTCGGCGACATGCACTCGACCATCCTGACCGCAAAGGTCATCTCGGAAATTTCCGGGCTGGTCGAGCAGACCCTCGGCGTCAAGCTGGACAAAGACAGCTTCAGCTTTTCCCGGTTCGCGATGCACCTGCGGTATCTGGTCCAGCGGATGATGCACGGCAAAGCCCTGAACGGCGAGAGCGGCACCGATTCGATGTTCTCCACCATTTGTCGGGAATACCCCGATGTTTACGGCTGTGTCCAGAAGATCAACGATTTTCTGACAAAGACCTACGGCTGGCCCTGCAGCAAGGAAGAACAGCTCTATCTCATCATGCACATTCATCGTGTCTGTGCAGAACATGCCTCAAAAGAATAATTCGATTTACGGATCGTTACCCACACACAGCTTGTGGGGCGTTACCCAAAACAACCAAAAACTCGACGGCCTTTTTCTGACCGGATATGGGTGTGGTATGTTTTGGGTATTTTTATTTTCGGTATATCCGCCATCCGGCGCGCGAGGATGGTGTGTTATATAAAGTTCGCATTGAAACATAACGGAGATCTCTTTGCAGGTCAGTCAGAAAGGAGTGCAGGCACCATGCAGGAACAGGGATTGCAACAACTTCTTCCTTTGCTTGGCGGAGAAACAAATGTCGTCTCTGTTACCCGGCGTGGTTCTCGCCTCTCCATCACCCTCAAGGACGAAAGTCTTGCGGACACTGCGGCACTGACGGCTCTGCCGTTTGCGGCGTCTGTCAGTCTGCACAACGGACGTTTGCGCCTTGAGCTGACCGACTCAGCATACGAGGAATTCAAGAAGGAGAATTGTCTTATGGCTAGTAAGTACGATGGTCTTGCCCGCATTATCATCCAGAATGTCGGCGGCAAGGAAAACATTGTTTCGCTCACCCACTGCATGACCCGCCTGCGCTTCAAACTGAAAGACGAGAGCAAGGCCAACACCGATATCCTGAAGGAGACTGACGGTGTTGTGACGGTCATCCAGTCCGGCGGTCAGTACATGGTCGTCATCGGCCAGCAGGTCGCAGACGTTTATGATGCTGTTTGCTCTGTCGGCCACATCCAGCCGGGCGGCGCAGTCGACGATGATGGAAATGCCGTCGATAGCGGCGATGCACCGAAAGAAAAGACGAACATCTTCAACGCATTCGTCAGCATCGTCACCAGCGTGTTCACCCCCTGCTTGGGCGTTCTGGCCGCTACCGGTATCATCAAGGGTGTTCTGGCTCTGTTCGTCGCTGTCGGCGTGCTGAGCAATACCAGCGGTACTTACAACATTCTGTATTCTCTGGGCGACAGCTTCTTCTATTTCATGCCCATCCTGCTGGCATACACCGCTTCCAAGAAGTTCGGCCTGCCTGAGATGGAAGGCATGGTCATCGGCGCAGGTCTGCTGTATCCGTACATGCTGGATGCTTCCGCAATGGACATTTCCAACATCTTCGGCATCCCTGTCATCCTGCCTTCTTCCGGCAACTACAGCTCCAGCGTCATCCCCATCATCTGCTCTATCGCCTTTGCTGCATGGCTTGAGAAGAAATACAAGAAGTTCATCCCCGATTCCTGCAAGCTGTTCCTCGTTCCCCTTATCACCTGCAGCGTCACCTTCTGCCTGACCCTGTGGGTCATCGGACCGATCGCTTCTCTGCTGAGTGATGCTCTGGGCGTCTTCTTCAACACAATCGCAAACTTCAGCGGTATCCTGTTGGGTGCTGCTGTGGGTGCTCTGTGGCAGGTCCTCGTCATGTTCGGTCTGCACTGGGCTCTGGTTCCCCTGATGCTGAACGATATGGCAACCAACGGCTGCTCCACCTTCCTGACCGGTTTCTTCGGCTGCACCTTCGCACAGTGCGGTGCTGTTCTGGCGATCTACCTCAAGACCAAGAACGCCAAGACCAAGAGCCTGTGCATCCCCGCTTTGATCTCCGGTATCGCAGGCGTTACCGAGCCCGCCATCTACGGTCTGACCCTGCCCAAGAAGAAGCCCTTCATCATCACCTGCATCGTCGGCGCGATCACCGGCGCGATCTTGATGGCTTTCCATGTTACTTCTTATACGCAGGCTGGTACCGGCGTCTTTGGCTACACCGCATACATCAACACCATCACCAACGATATCTCCGGCATGATCGTCTCGATCGTTGTTTCTCTGGCTGCTGTGGTTATGGCCTTCATCCTCGTCTATCTGACCTATTCTGACGAGCCTGCCAAGAGCAAGAAATAATTGGTGCAGTTCCTCCCATCTTGCAGTCAGTATAACGATTGTGCTATTATTAGTTCAGGCGGTCTGTCAATTTGGACAGACATTTGATAAGAGCAAAATGAAGGAGAAAAGATTATGAGCGTTTTCCGCGACGATTTCCTGTGGGGCGGTGCCTGCGCTGCCAACCAGTTCGAGGGCGCATGGGATGTGGACGGCAAAGGCCCCAGCGTACCCGATATGTGTACCAACGGCTCCCACACCACCCCGAAATGGGTGACGACCAGTATCCACCCCGACCGGCTGTACCCCAGCCACGAGGCTATTGACTTCTATCATCACTATGAAGAGGACATCGCCCTCTTCGCAGAGATGGGCTTCAAGACCTTCCGCACCTCCATCAACTGGACCCGTATTTTCCCCACCGGCATGGAGACCGAGCCGAACGAGAAGGGTCTGGAGTTCTACGACAAGGTCTTTGACTGCTGCAAGAAGCACGGCATTGAGCCGCTGGTCACCATCAGCCACTACGAGCTGCCCTATGCACTGGTCGAGAAGTACAACGGCTGGGAATCCCGTGAACTCATCGAGTTCTACATGAACTACTGCAAGGCCATCTTCGAGCGTTACAAGGACAAAGTCAAGTACTGGCTGACCTTCAACGAGATCAACTGCGGCACCATGCCGATGGGTTCTGTCCTCGAGACCGGCACCGTCCAGGGCTACGAAGGCCCCGTCTCGGAACTTCCGGACAACAAGCAGGCTCGTTTTCAGGCCCTGCATCACCAGTTTGTCGCCAGCGCAAAAGCCATTAAATACGCCCACGACAACTATCCTCAGTTCAAGATGGGCTGCATGATCTGCTTCATCACCAGCTATCCGCTGACCTGCGACCCGGCTGACGTCGTCGCCAACCAGCAGAAGATGCAGATCACCAACTGGTTCTGCTCCGATATGCACGTCCGCGGCGAGTATCCCTACTACATGAAGCGTTACTTCGCCGAGAACAACATCTCCATCAAGCAGGAACCGGAAGATGCCGCCATCCTGAAGGCCGGCACGGTCGACTTCTACACCTTCAGCTACTACATGTCCAACTGCATCACCACCCACAAGGATGTCGAGGACGTGGGCGGCAACATCGTCGCCGGCAAGAAGAACCCCTATCTGAAGGCTTCGGATTGGGGCTGGCAGATCGACCCGATCGGCCTGCGCTACTCCCTGAACGAGATCTACGACCGTTACCACATTCCTCTGATGGTCGTCGAGAACGGTCTGGGTGCCTACGACGTCAAGGGCGAGGACGGCAAGGTCCACGACAGCTACCGCATCGACTACCTGCGCCAGCACATCGAGCAGATGGCAGAGGCCGTCAAGGATGGCGTTGACCTGATGGGCTACACCCCGTGGGGCTGTATCGACCTTGTTTCCGCCTCCACCGGCGAGATGGCCAAGCGTTACGGCTTCATCTACGTCAACAAGTTCGACGATGGCACCGGTGACCTGAGCCGTGAGAAGAAGGACAGCTTCTACTGGTACAAGAAAGTCATCGCTTCCAACGGCGAAGACCTCGCAT
The DNA here is from genome assembly GCA_934548045.1 of uncultured Faecalibacterium sp. Classification (GTDB taxonomy): domain Bacteria; phylum Bacillota; class Clostridia; order Oscillospirales; family Ruminococcaceae; genus Faecalibacterium. The sequence goes on from CAKTEM010000025.1 coordinate 13,756, forward strand.
AATCCCCGGTTTTCTCTCCAATCGTTCAGAATCTGCCTCCCGGTTTTCCGCCGGGAGGCTTTTTTGCACCCAAAAGCCGTTCTTTTCGCAGCTTTTTTCAGTTTTTCTGGATTTTATGCTTGACAACAGGCCGTTCATCCTGTATAATAAACTACGTTCCGGCGGTCATCCGTCGAGACGATGAACTTGAGCGATCATGGCCCGGTAGCTCAGTTGGTTAGAGCACCAGCCTGTCACGCTGGGGGTCGTCGGTTCGAGCCCGATCCGGGTCGCCATTTGCTGCTATAGCTCAGTTGGTAGAGCGCATCCTTGGTAAGGATGAGGTCTCCAGTTCGAATCTGGATAGCAGCTCCATAGCAAAACCACTTGAATCCTTTGAGATTCAGGTGGTTTTTTCTTGTTGTAAATTTTGTTCTGTCGTGCTATAATACAAATAAAGAGAACGCTGTCCGGTAACGGTCAGCCCCTCCGCGTTAAGTCAAAAAGAAATGACCATCGGCTTTGGGAGCGTGGGCGGTCATTTCTTTTTGTTCATGTAGTTAAAAATAGTCCAGCTGATTTGAAATGTCACAAAAATTGCTCCACCCAAAAGGCCGAGCAACGCAATCGTCTCTGTCAGTGTCATGGGCTATTCCCCCTTTCGTAAAAACGCATCGGGGGAACCGAAAACAAAAACTTCACCTCTCCCGTGCGGCTGTGCGACGCGGAAGGGCTGACCGCCTACCATTAGACAACATTCTCATTCGTTATTATATCAAGAAGCTGAGTGTTTTCAACATTCGGCTTCTTTCTTTTTAAAGTGCTATCGTCGAAATGCCCAAAAAGAGCCTGAATTTTCTCCAAGTCCATCAATTGAAGTTTGCCGCTGTTTGCGGTACACTAGATATAAGCAAATTAGTTAATTTTTTCACATTTAAGAGAGTATTTGAAAATTTTCTTGGAGGTATGCACTATGGCTCGTTTTACTCTTCCTCGCGATCTGTACCACGGCAAGGGCGCATTGGAGGCCCTGAAGACCTTTACCGGCAAGAAAGCCATCGTCTGCGTTGGCGGCGGTTCCATGAAGCGTTTCGGCTTCCTCGACCGTGCAGTTTCCTACCTGAAGGAAGCCGGCATGGAAGTCGAGCTGTTTGAAGGCATCGAGCCGGACCCCTCTGTTGAGACCGTCATGCGCGGCGCAGAGGCCATGTTGAAGTTTGAGCCGGACTGGATCATCGCTATGGGCGGCGGTTCTCCCATCGACGCTGCAAAGGCGATGTGGATCAAGTACGAATATCCCGACATTACCTTCGAGGAGATGTGCAAGGTCTTCGGTATTCCGCCGCTCCGCCGCAAGGCACACTTCTGCGCAATTTCCTCTACCTCCGGCACCGCAACCGAAGTAACGGCTTTCTCCATCATCACTGACTACGCAAAGGGCATCAAGTACCCCATCGCGGACTTTGAGATCACCCCCGATGTCGCCATCGTTGACCCGGATCTGGCCGAGACCATGCCCAAGAAGCTGGTCGCTCATACCGGTATGGACGCAATGACCCACGCCATCGAAGCTTACGTTTCCACCGCACACTGCGATTATACCGACCCCTTGGCGATCTTCGCTATCCGGATGATCCAGGGCGATCTGGTCGACAGCTACAACGGCGACATGTCCAAGCGTGACTCCATGCACAACGCACAGTGCCTCGCTGGTATGGCGTTCTCGAACGCTCTGCTGGGCATCGTTCACTCGATGGCGCACAAGACCGGCGCAGCCTTTGCCGACTACGGCGCACACATCATCCACGGCGCGGCAAACGCAATGTACCTGCCCAAGGTCATCGCTTTCAACGCAAAGGATCCTGAGGCCAAGAAGCGTTACGGCGTGATCGCAGACGAGATGAAGCTGGGCGGCGCAAATGACGACGAAAAGGTCAAGCTGCTCATCGAGTATCTGCGCGGCATGAACGACGCGCTGAACATCCCCCACTGCATCAAGAACTACGGCCCGGATTCTTATCCCACCGAGCAGGGCTTCGTTCCTGAGGAAGTCTTCCTCGAGCGTCTGCCTGAGATCGCAAAGAATGCCATCGCCGACGCCTGCACCGGCTCGAATCCCCGTCAGCCCAGTCAGGAAGAGATGGAAAAGCTGCTCAAGTGCTGCTACTATGATACGGACGTTGATTTCTGATAAAACATTTCTCTTACCTCTTTTTCGATAAGCCCCCTTTTCCGACATTGGTCGTTTCCCCCAAAAGCCGCAAGCCGCAGGTCTTAGCCCGACCTGCGGCTTGCGGCTTTTCCGGTTTCTTTGCAAAACAAAAGACACCCTGAAACCCAAAAGCTTCAAGGTGTCTGAGCTGGAGCTGCTATCCAGATTCGAACTGGAGACCTCATCCTTACCAAGGATGCGCTCTACCAACTGAGCTATAGCAGCACAATCACAGCTCAATTAGTTTACCATAAAAAGCGACGCTTGGCAAGGGTTTTCTGCAAAAAATTTGATTTTTTCTGCAAAGAGAGGGCTTCCGCCACCCGGAAGCCCTCTCTTGACGCTTTATTATACTCTATTACTCAATGAGGCCGTTCAGCAGAGCCAAGCACTTGCGGCTGTGCAGCTTGCGAATTGCCTTTGCCTCGATCTGACGGACACGCTCACGGGTAACACCGAAGTCACGGCCAACTTCCTCGAGGGTACGAGGACGGCCGTCATCCAGACCAAAGCGCAGGCGGATGACTTTCTCCTCACGGGGAGTCAGGCTCTTGAGGGCCTGATTGATCTGCTGTGCGACCATTGCACGGTCAGCGGCCTTGCCGGGAGCTTCGGCGTTCTCATCGGCGACAAAATCGCCCAGCGAGGAATCCTCTTCCTCACCGACCGGGCTTTCCAGACTTGCCGGCTCCTGCGCCATCCGCTGGATCTCACGGACACGCTCAACGCTCATGTCCATCGCCTTTGCCAGCTCTTCCGGCGTCGGCTCGTGGCCGTTCTGGTAGACCAGCTGGTTAGTGGCCTGACGCATCCGGTTGATGGTCTCGACCATGTGGACCGGGATGCGGATGGTACGGGCCTGATCCGCAATCGCACGGGTAATGGCCTGACGGATCCACCACGTTGCATAGGTCGAGAAACGGAAGCCGCGGTCGCAGTCGAACTTCTCAGCGGCCTTGATCAGGCCGATGTTGCCCTCCTGGATCAGGTCGAGGAAGGCCAGATTGTGGCCGACATGCTTCTTTGCGATGGAGACGACCAGACGCAGGTTTGCTTCGCTCAGGCTGCGGCGTGCGTTCAGACCGTCGCGGCGAATTTTCAGCAGCTCCTGACGACGCTCCTCGGTCAGGGGGCCGTTCTCGATGGCCTCCATTGCCTCTTCCTCAGCGGCCTTTTCCTCGGCGTCCTCGTTGGACTTCTCGTTGCCGTCCTCATCGAGGTCTTCGTTGTAGCTGCGGCTGTTCTCGTCTTCCTCAAACGAGAAGCGCGCGCTGTTCTTCTTGATGTATTCGGGTGCGCCGTACTTTGCGCGGTCAGCCTGCAGGATGTGCGCAGCCTCGGCACCGGCATGGATGCGCTTGCTCAGCTCGACTTCCTGCTCCGCGCTCAGCAGAGGGATCTGGCCGATCTGCTTCAGATAGTTCTTGACGGGGTCATCCAGCAGCTCATCCATTGCCGCCTTCAGGTCCGCCGGGTTCTCCTCGGCAGAATCTTCCTCGCTCTCGTCGCCCAGACCCAGCTCATCGCTGTTGTTCTCGGCGTTCTCGACCTCGGCAAGGATGCTGTCCACGTCCAAGCTGGTATCAGCTTCGGACTCATCCAGAATCTTGATGCCCCGCTCCTCCAGAAGTGTATAGAGCGTTTCTACATCCATTCTGCACTGTGAAGCCAGAGCCTTTGCCTCCTGTGCAGACAGAGTACCCTCGCCTTTTGTCAACAGTTCCTTTAAAGTCATGCCCATTTCGCTCTCTCCTTTTCACTCTGGGGAAAATCCCTCGCAGGGATATTATGATATCGTTGTTCCAGTGCCATCAGATCACCAGACCGCCGTTCACACCGAACACCTGTCCGGTAATGTACCCGGCATCCTCTCCGGCCAGAAAGACCAGCAGTTTTGCCACTTCGTCCGCCGTACCCAGCCGCCCGACCGGAGTCTCCTCGGCCAGAGCCGCCTTATCCTCGGCGGTGAACGAAGCCATCATGTCGGTGTCAATGACACCCGGAGCCACACAGTTCACGGTGATTCCGCTGGGGCCTTCCTCTTTTGCCAGGGCCTTTGTCAGGCCGATCAGGCCAGCTTTTGCCGCCGAGTAATGTACTTCACAGCTGCCGCCGGTCTGGCCCCACATGCTGCTGACGGTCAGGATGCGGCCGTTTTTGCGGCGGATCATGCCCGGCAGGGCCAGCTGGCACAGATTGAACGCGCCGGTCAGGTTGACGTCCAGCATGTGCTGCCATTCGTCCGGCGTGATGTCGGTGAACAGCTTCTGCTGGGCGATGCCAGCATTGCTGACAAGCACATCGACCCGGCCCATTGCCTGCTCCACGGCGTGGAACGCCAGCTCGCAACTGGCGCGGCTGGCGACGTCGCACTGCACCACGGTGCAGCCCGGCAGCTCTTTTTCGAGGGCTGCGGCGGCCTCTGCGTGGGTGTGATACAGCACCGCCACCCGGTAGCCTGCGGTATAGAACGCCCGTGCTGCAGCGGCACCGATGCCCCGGTCACCGCCCGAGATGAGGACGGTGCGCCCGTTGGACGGCACCTTCACAGCTGCCTTGACTTCCGGCTCATACTTCGGTTCCGGAGTCTGCGACGTTTCGGGTTCAGGTTGTGGTTCCGGTTCGGGATCTTTCCGCATCCGGGAAATGTCCGGCAGGATGCGCGTTGCTTCCTCGGAGATCACCACAGTCGGCTCTTCCACCCGTTTGGGAACGGCCAGCTTGATGTCCTCTTCCGGCTCCGGCTGTTTTGCCTGTTCCGTCGGGAGCTTCACCGGTTCCTGCGTGTCGTCGCCTTCGTCGTTCATATCGAAGGTCAGTTCAAAATCGTCATCGTACAAGAGTTCCGCCTCCTGTCACTTGTTCTCTGCCCGAAGCAAATCTCCCATTCGGGCAGGAAAAACTTGTCAGCCTTCTCTTCGGCGGAGCTGCGCTCTGTCCAATTCTCCGGTCAAGGCCGGTACTGCGGCGCGCCCACCGACTCTGCGAGTGGTATCGACAAGTTTCCATTAAATAATATAGCACAATTTGGCGAAAAAAGAAAGTGGGAACGACCGGTTTTTCACGCAGTTCCCACTCTTTTTTCGTCCGTTTCGGCTTTTTTCAGGTCTTGACCGGCGGTTTCCACTTCGGTTTTCCGGCCCTCTGTTCACGCAGGCGGAGGAAAAACGCCTGAAGCAGCTCCTGTGCCTCGTCGGCACGCAGGCCGCTTTCCAGCTTCGGATGATGATTGAACGGCATCTCGAACAGATTCGTCACCGAGCCGCAGCAACCGGCTTTTGTATCCGCCGCGCCGTAGAGGACCCGTTTGATTCGGCTGTTGATGATACCGCCGCTGCACATCGGGCAGGGTTCCAGCGTCACGAACAGCTCGCACTGCCACAGCCGCCAGCCGCCCAGCTTTTTGCAGGCCGCGTCGATGGCCAGCAGTTCGGCGTGATGGAGAGCGTTTTTCTCGGTCTCCCGGGTGTTGTGCGCCTGCGCAATAACTTCGCCATCCTTCGCGATGACGGCTCCCACCGGCACCTCGCCCAGTGCGGCGGCTTTTGCCGCCTCCTCAAGGGCAACGCCCATCAGTTCATAATCGGTCATCCGATCCCCCTTTCCGCCAGACTCCCGGCGACCACAAGTCCATTGTTCAGCAGATGGAGAAACAGCCCTGTCCAGAGGTTTCCCGTTTTTTCCGCCGCCCATCCAAAAATCAAGCCCATTCCGAGGGCGTAGCACTTCGCTTTCAGGCTCCCGTGCAGGGCCGCAAAAAGCAACGCCTGCAAACAAATTGCCACGTTCGCACCTATTGGCCGCAGGCAGAACTGCATCCCACCCCGGAAGACCAGCTCTTCCAGAACCGGCAGGAGGATGCAGACCCTCAGAAAATCGCTCAGCGTCTCGACGCTCGCCGTTCCCATTCCGCCGGACAGCAGGCTGAAAACCAGAGCCAGCATCGCCCAGAGCAGAGCCGCGGTACCGGTCGCCTTTCTCTTTTCGTGCTCCATCCCGTCTTTCTCCTGTCTGATTTGAAGGTTTCGCGGACATTGTACCACATTTTTTCCTTCCGGTACAGGGAGTTTTGCGTTCCGACAAGGTTTTTTATCTCAAAAGATTGACTTTTTGGGTGTGGTTCTGGTATACTTTTTTCGACTTTTTTCAAAAAACGTTGTTTTGTTACCGGGAGCATCTGCCCCACGGAGGTATTTATTTTATGATCCGTATTCTCACTGATTCCGCGTCCGACATCCTGCCTGCTGAAGCCGCAGAGCTGGGCGTGACCGTCATTCCGCTGAACGTCACCCTCGAGGATGGCACAGTCGTCCGGGATGGTGTCGACCTGACCCCCTCTGAATATTATACGCACCTTGCGTCCTGCCGTAAACTGCCCACCACCAGCCAGCCCAGCCCGGAGCTGTTCGAGCGGTTCTTCCTCGAAGCAGCTGCCGCCGGGGATGAGGTCATCGGCATTTTCCTGTCGCATGAGCTGTCCGGCACCTACCAGTGCGCAAAGCTGGCCGCAGACATCGCAAACGTCGACAACGTCCTCTTTATCGATTCCGCATCAGTCTGCCTCGGCGAGGCTCTGCTGGTGCGTCTGGCCGTTCATCTGCGCGATTCCGGCAAGACCACCGGCCAGATCGTCGCTATCCTCGAACACGCAAAAGACCACTTGCACCTCGTCGCCGCCATCGACGACCTGAAATATCTGCGCAAGGGCGGCCGTCTGCCTGCCGCTGTCGCTGTGGCCGGTGGGATGCTGGGCATCAAGCCGCTCATCACCATTAAAGAAGGCAAAGTCGCTATGGCCGGCAAGGCGCGCGGCCTGCCCGGTGCCTATGTTGCCCTCTTCAAGAAAATCGAAGAGCTGGGCGGCGTCAATCCGTCCTTTGCGGCTCTGGCCGGTTACACCGTCTCGACCCGTGAAGTTGCTCCCATCCAGACCTATCTCTGCGATACCCTGCATGTCGAGCAGCCGCTCACCCGTCAGATCGGTTGTGTCATCGGCACCCACGCCGGCCCGGGCGCGTTCGGCGTCGCCTTCTTCGACAAAGAGCTTGTCATCGAATAATTTTCGTTTTTTCAGAAGCATCTGCCTTTCTCCATCCGGAGCCGGACAGGTGCTTTTTCTGTTTTTCACGTTTCTGTCATGCCCTTTTCACAAGGTTCAAGGTCGTTTTAAGAAATTCATACGGGTAAACTTAAGGTTCGGGCAGTATACTGCAGACAGTGAACGAAAGAAATCCACAGCCCCCTTGACGGGAGAAAGGCATTTACTATGAAAAACACTTTAAAGACCATCGCCATGCTCAACCTGTCTGCCTGCGTCCTCATCGGCGGCGCGATCTCCAGCTTTGCCGCGGAGCCTGCAACAGCTCAGGTTGTTGAACATAAAGACTGTGCCTGCTCGAACCATTCCAGCAAATGTGATGTTCCGGAAGATGTCTCCGGCGAAAATACAACCATCGTCGCACAGTTTAAGAACACAGATGGTAGCACCAGCAACTACACCATCTGCTCCGACTGCGGTAAGGTAAACGGTAAAGCTACCCTCACCAAGGTCAATAATGCGTTTGCAAACTTCAGCAATCTGCGCGTTTATACTGGTACACTGGACAACGGCGAAAAAATCATGACCGTGACCTGCCTGGGCGGTCAGGGTGCGATCACTGATGTTTCGGCAAACGTTGAGCTGCCTGCATCCGTTGTCGAGGGCTACGACCTCTATCTGGTAAACGAGGACGGCACCGAGACCAAGCTGGATGTCTCCATCGGCCGGAAAGCCTTCGTCAAGGTCAGTATGCAGGACGGCGCGGCCCTCATCCACATGGTCGCACAGAGCAACTCCTGAATCTGATTCCCTCTGTTTTGGAGCATAGCAATGCCCTCAGGAAGCGGTGAAACGCTTTCCGAGGGCATCTTTTTGTGTTTACAGCACTGCGTCGGAGATGAGTTTTCCGAGCAGGAGGACAAGCACCACCATCATCATGGGGCGGATGAACTTCGCACCTTTTTTCAGGGCGAAGTGGGAACCCAGCATATTCCCTGCGATGCCGCTGACGGCACAGGGGATGCCGACCGAGAAGACCACCAGTCCGCTCATCAGGTAGGTGATGAGACTTGCGTAGTTACTCGCCAGATTCAGCACTTTCGCGTTGCCGTTGGCCGTCCGGAGGTCAAAGCCCATCAGGGTCGTGAACGCGATGATGGCGAAAGTGCCGGTTCCCGGACCGAACACGCCATCGTACAGGCCGATGCCCAGACCAATGAGCAGGGCGAGGACTGCTTTTTTCAGGTTCAGTGTTCCATCGTCGCGGTTCTCGTCCGGCAATTTCCGCCGCCACAGAATCAGCACGGCTGCAATGGGCAGGATGATGAGCATCATCGTCCGGAGTGCTTCATCGCTGAGCAGCAGGACGATGTGAGAGCCGAGCGCGCTGCCGGCAAAGCTGCCGATGGCCGCAAGGATGCCGATTTTGACATTCATCGCGCCGTTTTTGAAAAAACTGACCGTCGCAAAGGTCGTGCCGCAGGCCGCGCTGAACTTGTTGGTGCCGTAGGTGTAATGCACCGGCAGACCGGCGAACAGGTAGGCCGGCAGGCTGATGAGTCCGCCGCCGCCAGCTGCCGAGTCCACAAAACCGGCAAATCCGGTCATCGCCATGAGGAACAGGAACATCGGCAGGGAGATCTGTATACTTTCCATCATATTTCCCTCTTGTTTTGTCCTTTACAGGTTCTCTTCAAAGAACCGCATCGCGTTGCGGTAGAAGATCTTTTCCACTTCATCCTCGGTGAAGCCCTCTTTCCGCAGGGCTTCGACCAGAAGCGGCATCTTGTCACAGCTGTCGACCTCGAGGTTTCCGCCGATGCCGTCAAAATCGCTGCCGAGGGCGATCATGTCGATGCCGCCCACCTGTTTGAAATGCGCCGCGTGCTTTGCCATCAGAGCCGCCGTGCTGCGGCAGAGTTCCGGGCCGGGCTGGTTGTCGAGGAAGGCCGCGCAGTAGTTCAGGCCGGACAGACCGCCCCGTTCCGCAATGACCCGGATCATTTCATCGGTCAGGTTGCGGCAGTGGGGTGCCAAGGCCCGGCAGTTGGAATGGCTGGCGACAAAGGGCCGGGTGCTGTGTTCCGCGATATCCCAGAAGCCCTTATCCGACAGGTGGCTCACGTCGGCGATGATGTGCAGACGCTCCATCTCAGCGAGAAATTCAAAGCCTTTTTCCTTCAGGCCCGTCTCGGTGTTGGGCTGGCAGGGCCAGAGCCGGTGCGCCTCGTTCTGAGGGATGACGTTCGGGCTTGCCAGCTCGTTTTCGTGGTTCCATGTCAGGGTCATCATCCGGACACCCAGCTCATACATCCGGCGCAGGACGCCCAGACTGCCTTTGCAGACGCCGCCCTCCTCGATGGTGAGCATCCCACTGATCTTGCCGGCCTCGGCGTTCTTGCGGATATCCGCCGCCGTGTAGACCGGCGCGATGCGGTCGGGGTACTTCTCCATGATGCGCTTGAAGACGTCGATCTCTTCCAGTGCCGTCACCAGTGGGTCGGCTCCCGGCGTTTTGTCGCCCAGATTGACGAACGCCGCAAAGCACTGGAGCATATAGTCTCCCTTCTGTAATCTTTCGAGGTCAATATGCCCGTTGTTATGCTCAAAACTCACCGTTTCGCCGTTCTTTTCGGCTCGGCGGAGGACACTCAGAGTGTCACAATGCAGATCCCAGACTTTCATTTTGCTCTTCCTTTCCCTTTTATGCTTCTGTTTCCAGCAGTTCCAGCAGCTCATCCGGCTTCATCGAGAGGATGGCTCCATCCGCTGTTCCGGTCACGGTATCGGCCAGCGACTGCTTTGCCTGCTGTAATTCGACAATTTTTTCCTCGATGGTGTCCTGCGCGATGAGCTTGTACACCTGAACGGGGTTCTGCTGGCCGATGCGGTAGGCGCGGTCGGTCGCCTGATTCTGCGCCGCCACGTTCCACCACGGGTCGTAATGGATGACGATATCCGCCGCCGTCAGGTTCAGGCCGGTGCCGCCTGCGCGCAGTGAGATGAGAAAAACGCTCACCTCGCCATTGTTGAACCGGCGCACCAGCTCGGCGCGGACGGGTTTTGGGGTCGAACCCTGCAGGGTAAAGTGGCTGATGCCCTCGGCATCCAGACGCTTTGCCAGCAGGTCGAGCATCGAGGTGAACTGGCTGAACAGCAGGATACGGTGTCCACCCTCGACCGCCGAGGTCACCAGCTCGGTGCAGGCGTCCAGCTTCGCACTTCCGCCCTCCCAGTTGTCCGCAATCAGCCGTGGGTCACAGCAAATTTCTCGCAGACGCATCAGGACGGCAAAGACCGCCATCTTGTCCTCGGGCTTGGCTGCTCTCAGCTTTTCCCGGGCATCCACGACCGCCGCCAGATAAAGCTTTCGCTGCTGCTCTTCCAGCTCGATTCGATAAACGTTCTCTGTCTTGGGCGGCAGTTCTTTCAGCACTTCCGACTTCATGCGCCGGAGAATGAAGGGGCCGGTCAACTGGTTCAGCCGCCGGGTCGCGGTCTTGTCCTCTTCCTGCACGATGGGCTTCTCAAACCGGCTGCAAAAGCCCTTGTACGAGGGCAGATATCCCGGCATCAGGAAGGAGAAGATGCTCCACAGTTCACCCAGCCGGTTTTCGACCGGCGTACCGGTCAGCGCGAACCGCACCCGGCTCTTCACCTGACAGACCGCCTTATATTTTTGTGTCGTATGGTTCTTGATGGCCTGCGCCTCATCGAGGATGCAGGCATAGAACTCCTGTTTTTCGTAGAGAGCATCGTCACGGCGGAGGAGGTCGTAGCTCGTCACGATGAGATCGGCATCCGCCCAGCTCCCGGCCAGCTCTGCCCGGTGCGCGACGTCACCATCGACCACAACGCATTTCAACTCCGGCGTGAATTTTTCGCACTCTTCGGCCCAGTTCAGCACCAGCGAGGCCGGGCAGACGATGAGGTTCGGCAGCAGCGGCTCGTCCGGCCGGCCCTGATGGGATTCCTTCATCGAGAGCAGATAGCTCAGCACCTGCACCGTCTTGCCCAGACCCATATCATCAGCTAGAATACCACCCATCCCGTAGCCGTCCAATGTCCGGAGCCAGCGGTAGCCGTCGCGCTGGTATTTGCGCAGAACTTTCTGGAGAGATGCCGGCGGTGTATACTCGCTGTCCTTGACCGCGTGGAAACTCCGGCTGATCCGCCGGAAGGCGTCGTCGCGGTTGAATCGGACTTCGTTCTGGCCTGATAATGCCCAGTCGAGACTGGGCGCACGGTAAAGCGGCAATTGCGCATGGTTCTGCCCCAGCTTTGCGCCGGACAGTTCCAGTGTCTCGTTCAGCTCGTCCAGCACTTCCAGCGAATCGTCCAGCCGGAGCAGACGGCCATCGCGCAGGCGGTGATACCGCTTTTTCTGGTGGAGCGATTTCAACAGGCCTTTCAGCTCGCTGACCGGGAACTCGCCGGTATCCACCTCGAGGTCAAGGACGCTTCCCTGCACCGAGACGCCCACCGAAATTTTCGGCGGCGCGACCTGTAAATTCCGGAACGCCTCGCTCAGGTAGACTTCGCCCTCACTCATCAGGGCCGGAACGCCCTCTTCCAAGAAGGTATAAACGGTATCTTCGTCATAGGTGCTGTATTGGCGCGCAACGCCGTTTTCGCTCATCTCCACGCTGGGTTCCAGATAGGTCGCCAGCAGCCGAGCCGCGCGGCGTTCTGCACGGGCATCCCGTAACAGACCTGTCGGCACCTGTTCCGGCGTGACCCGGTCTTCGCCGTACAGGAATTCCACATGGGCAGCGATGGCTCCCATCTGCGGTGCGTCCAGATAGAACTGCACTACCGGCTCCAATGGGATCTGATTCAACAGCAGCCGGTCGGGGTCCTCGATGTTCAGATTCGAGCCAAGCTCCGGCAGGACAAAGCTGCAAAAAGCTGTTGCGTCCTTCGTGGAGAAGAACACACCCTCACCGCTCAACGCGTCGATGGCCGGCATCATCCGGGCCGACGCACTTCTCTGCACCTGCCAGAGAGTATCCGTGTTGTACAGGTAATCAAAATCCAGTCCGCGGCAGACCTGCAGTTTGGGCTTTATCCCGACCCAGACACCGCCTTTCCGCTTTTCGACCTTCATCGTCAGGGCAGGCAGGCCCTTTTTGAGCCAATATCCGCCCACCTGACCGGTCGGCTCATAGAGCTTTACCAGCGCGTCCAAAATCTCACCGGTCAGCGGCTCACTTCCGGCCGGTACGCCGCCATAGATGCTGCTGCTCGAACGCTGAAAGGCATCCAGACTTTCTTTCGCGTCGTTCAGACGGTTCAGGAGTTTCAACAGCTCCTGCGATTCGGGCGTAAAGGCATCCCACCGGTGGATGAAGGCCAGTGATTTTCCGTAGCTGACGCTTCGCTCCTTCTCGATGTCTTCGAGCAGCTTGGGTACGCTCTTGACGATATACTGCCGTCCGCCATCCGAGATGCGGAGACGCAGCAGCGGCCGGTTCTCATATTCGAGGTTGAGTTCCGGTTCCAGCTCCGCGAAATGCTTCTGCTGGTCTGATGCCGACACAACGCCCACATCGGCCAGCGCGTCGTCCTGATACTTTTTCAGCAGGTCTTTCGCGCGCCAGTCCGACTCCGGTTCCTCCTCGCGCCATTTCCGGCCGAACAGCATCTCAAGGCTGGACATATAGCTGTCCTTCTTCGGCGGTTCCGGCAGGCTGGCCGCACCCCGGACGACTCCCGGGATGTTCTCCGGCTTTTTTGTTTTTGGGGCCTCGAGGGTTTCCGGTTCATCCTTGCTGTCCACCAGCAATACCGCGCCAATGTGCTTGCAGTAATCTCCATCTCCATTCTGGTTATAGGGGCAGGTGCAGGATGCGCTGACGAAGGTTCCATTCGCGCGCAGCCAGACCTGTGTCCGATAGAGGTCGGTGCCGTCCACCAGTGCCGCCAGATGCCGGACACCATCGGCGTTGGTCCTTTGGTCAAATGAAACGATTCGGCCCATATATCTTTTTGCCCTCGCAAAAATTGTATCGCCCAGCAAATTTCGGATGTCCTCTTTGTCCACAGGTCTTCCTCCCCTCGAAAAACGCTTTATTAGTTAAGCATACCGCACCGCCCCAGCGGATGCAAGGGATTTGCAGAAAAAAATCCTACACCCTTTTACAGGTGCAGGATTTTCATCTCACTTCTTCTGTTTGAATTTCAGCGGCGTCTGTACCTCGGCACGGATGCGGAGCAGGTAGTTCCGTGTCCGCTCGGTGCTGCGCAGGATGGCGTCCACCTGCTCTTTCTGCTGGCCGGTCAGGTCATCCTCTGCCAGCAGTTCCGCGTTCCCTTGAATGATGCTCAGCGGCGTTTTCAGCTCGTGGGAAAGCTGGATGATCTGTTCGCGCTGTTTCTGTTCCATGCTCCACTGTTTTTGCAGGCTGCCGGTCAGCTCCTGCCCCATCAACTGCAATGCGTTCAGAGCCTCGTCGTATTCCCGGACTTTCGCGCCGGTAAATTCGACTCCGTCCAGCCCCTTCTTTTCCGCCACCTGCCGGGAAGCCTCGGTCAACCGCCCCGTTTCAACGGCCAGAAACTTCGCCGTCCGGTGGGTACATCCTGCGATGACCCCCACCAGCAACAGGAACCCCAGCAGAATATGGCAGGTCTGCACATCTGGCATCTTCCCACGCAGGGCCGGGTCGGCATACGGAACCGAATAGTCGAACTGGAACAGACAGACCGTACCATCTTTCAGTTCCGCGCTCATGTAATACTGCGCATAGGCCAGAAGGAACCTTTTCTGTGAACCTTTGTATTCGTATTCCAACGCTTTTTGCAGATACTTATCGTCCATATTGGTTCGGAGCAGCTTTTCTCCATCGAACAATGCGTACCGGCAGAGCGTGTCAAATCCGGCATCGTCGAAACTCTCTGCCGTCATATCGGAGACCATCTGTACCGCCTTTGTGGTGGCATTTGCGGCCGTGTCCGCCGCCAGAAACAGTCCGCTGTTTATCACCAAGAGCAATACTGCGAACCACAAGACCGCCGTCAGAACACAGGATACCACGCACAGAACCAGATACCGGAGCAGGACGCTCCGCAGAGAGATCAGTTTTCGCTTTTCCATTGGTACCCCACTCCCCACACGGTCTTGAGCAGCTGTTCCGGGTCGGAAAGTCCGGCTGTCCGCAGTTTTGCCCGGATATTTTTGATGTGCTGGGTAATGGCGGTATCGTCCGCCGTGCCATCCACCCCGAACACCACTTCATAAATCTGCTCTTTGCTGAACGTCTGCCCTGCGTAAAGCGCAAGATACTCACAAATTGCATACTCGGAGCGTGTCAGCGGCAGCACCGAGCCGTTTACTGCCATATTTTTCGCCGCGAGGTCGAACTCCGCACCGCCCCGAAGGATGCGGTGAGAAGGCGTCCGATTCTGTCTCCGCAGGTGTGCCGACACCCTTGCCCGAAGTTCGGCGATGCGGAATGGCTTTGCAAGATAGTCGTCCGCGCCGATTCCCAGCCCTTCCAGAACCGCCGGCTCATCCGTCCGGGCGGACAAAAACAAAATCGGCGCGTCGGTCTGCTTCCGGATGCGGCGGCAGACAGCGAACCCGTCCTCGTCCGGCATCATGACGTCCAGCAGGATACAATCCGCCCAACTACAGAGCGTTTCCGTCACCAGTCCACCGGAGGTCTTCACCGTGACCTGATGTCCATCCCGTTCCAGAGCCGTTTTCAGCAGCCTGCCGAGGTCACTGTCATCATCCACCACCAGAATCTTCGCCATAACTCACCTCAAAAGCTGATACGCCGCGCAGGATGCCCCATACAAAATGTAGACATGCGCCGGATAGAACCAGTAAAACAGCCGCTTGTGGCCGCTTCCACGGGTGCCATTGTATTGGAGCATCAGCAGTGCCGCCGCAATGCCGAACCACTCGTAATAGGTCGTGAACATCTGCGAAAACGCGAAACCAGACTGACCGCGCACCGCCAGATAGACAGACAGAAACTCCCACAGGAAAGTGTTGAGCGACCATGCCGCAAGCTGGAGATTCCGATGATCCCGGAACAGGTAGAGCAGAACACCGCCCAGTAGAAAACTCCAGCTGCCGTCCGTGATACTACTCCACATGGGCAGCGGACTCATTATCACAAACGCCAGAACTGCAGACGCAACTGGCATCTGCTGCACCTGCGGAAACAGAAGCAGGAACCCGACGAACATGAACGGCCAGAGCAGCACTGCGGCAATTGCCAGAACGCCTTTTGCATATTTCTTCTCCCGGAGCCAGTCGATGCCCTGCCAGACGATGCAGAGCAGGACAAAATCCTGAAAAATCGCATTGGCCGGATAAAAACCATCACCGCGCCGGAACGCTCCGGCATACATCATAAAGAATTCCAGTGCCGCCATTCCTGCGCCGATAGCCCAGATGCGCAGGAAATAGCGTTTCCGGTCATGGGTGTGCGCAAAACCCTCCACCGTGCAGAACAGAAACAGCGGCGCACCCAGCCGCCCCAGCATACTGAACCACTCCGGGATGACCCCGGTGAATTCAAAAAAGTAATGGATGTGGTCCAGCACCATCACAAAAAGCCCGATAAACTTGAGCTGCGTGCCGGACAGCCCTTTCTGTTTTTTCAGTGTCTCTTCCATCTCAAAAACCCCCTTTTTCGGTTTGATGCTTCCAGTCTAACAGGGATTTCTGTAGAAATTCTGAAGGAAACGAAAATTTCAGAGGCGTTGCGTCAGGCGCGAATCTTTCCCATACCAGAAAAAGCGCACCCACAGCAAAACAGCACCCAGCAGAAAACCTCCCACTGCCATCGTCCGGAGAGAAATACTCGCCAAAACGATATTTCCAAGCGTCCGGTGCAGAATCGCCCCAATCCAATACAGCGCGGCAGCATACAGCATCAGATACACCACGCACTTCACCCGATGTTTACAAGGCGGAAATCCGACTTCTTCCATCATTCTTCGGAATAAATAGTACGACGACAGGCAGGCCACACCAAATTGAACCAGATACCCTGCCGAAAACTCAAACCGGAAATCCGGAATCAATGGATAAAGCAACAGTCCTTCCACACCCCAGCCGAAAAAGCAGAACAGCGGAATCTCAATCGTGAAAAAATCGAACCAGCTCAGCCGCTTTAAACTCGGCTTTACTTCTTTCGCAAATGTCTCAGCGTCTGAAACCACGTTAAAAAGTTCTTTTTCGTCTTTGTTTGCATCGATTGCAAGGTCAATCAAATCGCTTCGGACAAGCTCGACGCCGCAGATGTCCCAGCTGACCCTCCGCAGATAACGGATGATTTCCCGAATCTGCATCTGGCTTGTCTCTGAAACGAACTTCAAGCGCAGGCGGTTTACTTTTCTCAAGGTAAAGTAGTTATTCATCCATTTTTCCCTCCTTGAAGATTTTTTCGACCAGATGACAGAGCTGATTCCAGTCCTGACAAAAGGCTTTGAGTGCTTCCTGCCCTCTGGCCGTCACAACATAATATTTCCGGCTTGGTCCTTTAGGCGATGGCCTGCGTTCCACCGTCACTTTTCCCTGCTGTTCCAGCCGGAGCAACAAGGGGTAAAGTGTGCTTTCGCTCAAATCGGTAAAGCCATCGTTTTTCAGCTGCGTCACGATCTCATAGCCGTATGTCGGTTCCCGGCTGATGAGTTTCAGGACACAGAACTCCAAAACGCCCTTCAAAAGCTGTGTGTTGTTTTCCATCGGACTTCCTCCTCTCTACTATTCTGTATTGCGTAGTAGCTTCATCTACATTGTATTACATAGTAGTCGTTCTGTCAAGACATATAAACAAAAAAACTCCCACATCTTTTTTTACAGATGCAGGAGTTCAACTTTAATGATTCTGAACGGTCAGTTCCTCACAGCCGCACTTTTTCGCCGTGCCACGCCTGAAGAGCCTTTTTCAGCTGTGCCGCGCTCAGGTTCGTTTCAAGGATATCACCGCTGCCTGGCGTATCGAACAGTACATACCGGCAAAGAGGGTCAAGCTGCTGTGCATCAAAGGTCTCCACCGTGCAGGTGCTGTGCCAGAACTTTTTTCAGCGAGACTTGCTTTTTCATTTGACTCTCCTTGTTTTTGATATGATATAACAAAACCCCCGAGGAAAATCCTCGAGGGCTTTCATTTAAGTCGGCGACTACCTATTTTCACGCGCCGTTTCCAGC
>CAKTEM010000026.1 GCA_934548045.1 uncultured Faecalibacterium sp.
TGCACACAGCCTTCTGCTCGTACCAGGAGAGTACCATGGACAGCGGCAGGTCATTCACACCGCAGCCGAAAGCATCCCCAAGGGCAACAGCGATCTGGATGGCGCTGTAATGGCCATCATGACCGGCAGACCGAACGTTTTGTACTGCTCTTCGCCGGGCAGAGCAGATACTATAAAGTTTTGTTTGGCGTAAATTTTGGCGTATTCAAAATTGCAAGGATTTTGATTGCTGTCAAAGGCACGCTGGTCTACCATTTGGAAAACCCTATTGCCCTTTCAAAACTCTTGCATATAGCAAAAAAGCGGAAGCTATGTTGTTTTTCTGCAACATAGCTTCCGTATCTTTGTATTTTGGGTTCGGTGTACCTACTACACCAATCCACCTATTCAGTTCTTACACCACATCACCCTGTAAGGCTCCTTTTCGGGAAAACGTCCCAAAATTGGTGTAGTTGTGGTGTAGTACCGCAGATGCCGTCTGAAATCTACTCAAAATTTCATCGTATCTGCGTCTTAATTTTGCATTTTACTGCTCGATCGGCTTCATCGTGGGGAAGAGCAGAACGTCACGGATAGACGCGCTATCGGTGAGGAGCATGACAAGGCGGTCAACGCCGAAGCCGAGGCCGCCCGTGGGAGGCAGGCCATACTCGAGGGCATTGACATAATCGTAATCGACCTGTGCCTTGCAATCCGGCTCGATAGCCTTGCGCTCGGCGACCTGACGCTCGAAGCGGCCCTTCTGGTCGATGGGGTCGTTCAACTCGCTGAAGGCGTTGCCGTATTCGGTGCAGTCGATGAAATACTCGAAACGCTCGGTGAAGGCCGGGTCGTTGGGCTTACGCTTTGCCAACGGGCTGATCTCGACCGGGTAATCATAAATGAAGGTCGGCTGGATGAGCTTGTCCTCAACGTATGCGTCGAAGAACTCGGCCAGGATCGCACCCTTGGTGGGAACTTCGGGCAGCTCGACGTTATGCTCTTTTGCGCAGGCAATTGCATCTTCGTCGGTCTTCCAGTCGTTGAAATCGACACCGGAATACTTCTTGACGGCCTCGATCATGGTCAGACGCTCCCAGTGGCCCATGTCGATCTGCTTGCCCTGATAGGTGATTTCCAGACTGCCGCAGATCTTGAGAGCCAGACGCTTGTACAGCTCCTCGACCAGATCCATCATGCCGTGGAAATCGGTAAATGCCTGATACAGCTCGATGGTGGTGAACTCGGGGTTGTGCTTGGGGTCCATGCCCTCGTTACGGAAGATACGGCCGACCTCGTAGACGCGATCCATACCGCCGACGATCAGACGCTTCAGGTACAGCTCGGTCTCGATGCGCAGCACCATGTCCATGTTCAGGGTGTTGTGATGGGTGTAGAAGGGGCGTGCAGATGCGCCGATCTCGAACGGGGTCAGGATCGGGGTATCGACCTCGAGGAAGCCCTTCTCATCCAGATAAGCGCGAATCTCTTTCAGAATCTGGCTGCGCTTGACGAAGGTATCCTTGACCTCGGGGTTTGCGATGAGGTCGACGTAACGCTGACGATAACGCATCTCGGTATCAGTCAGGCCGTGGAACTTCTCAGGCAGCGGACGCAGGCTCTTTGCCAGCAGAGTGATCTCCTCTGCGCGGACGCTCAGCTCGCCGGTCTTGGTGCGGAACACCTCGCCCTTGACACCAATGATATCGCCGACATCCAGCTTCTTGAAGGCTGCATACGGCTCCTCGCCCAGCTCGTCACGGCGGACATACAGCTGAATATCGCCCTTGTCATCGCGCAGGTGAGCAAAGCTTGCCTTGCCCATGACACGCTTGGACATCATGCGGCCTGCCAGAGCGACCTTCTTGCCAGAATCGCTCTCGTTGGGCAGGTCCTTGAATTCTTCCTTCAGGTCAGCAGAATATGCGTCCTGAGGGAACTTGGTCAGGGTGAACGGGTCGTTGCCTGCGGCCTGCAGGTCGGCCAACTTCTGACGGCGGACCTGCACCTGCTCGCTCTCGCTCAGGCCAGCCGCCGGGTTCTTCTTCTTTTCTTCCATTGCTTCCTCCGCTGCTTCTTAGTTCTTTGCGTGGGTGATGCTCAGCACCTTGCAGGGAACGGTGTGGCCGGAAGGCAGCAGGACCTCAGCCTCTTCGCCGACAGCCTTGCCCAGCAGAGCATGACCGACCGGGCTCTCGTCGCTGATCTTGCCGTTCATGGGGTCAGCCTCGGTGCGGCCAACGATGTCGTACTCTTCGACTTCGTCGTCCATCTCAAACTTGACATGCGTACCGACTGCAACGTTCTCGACGCTCAGCTCGCTCTCGTCGATGACGACAGCGTTCTTCACCATCTGCTCCAGTTCGGTGATGCGGTTCTCGACCAGACCCTGCGTGTTCTTAGCCTCGTCGTACTCGCTGTTCTCGGACAGGTCGCCGTGGCTGCGCGCTTCCTTGATTTCTTCGGCCAGTTCCTTACGGCGAACCGTTTTGAGGTATTCCAGTTCCTCCTGCATCGCTTTGAGGCCAGCAGCGGACATCTTGATTTCTTGTGCCATGTGGGAATCTCTCCTTGTCTATTTGTTGGGTGCAGTTCGCCTTTTGGGATAAAACCGCACACGGATGCCATTTTGACTACACCATTATAATAGCAAGCAGCAAACTTGTCAATGAATGAACCGCCCGGCGGCGTAAAAAATCGCATAAAAAGCCCCGTCGGGCAGGTGTCCGGCAGGGCTGTGAGTTTGCATTACATTTCGTCGTAGGTGACGAGCTGAACATTCTGTTCCTCGAGCCAATTCCGGATGGCCGGGTCGGTCAGCATCGCGACCTCTTTCGGGCGAGGGGTAACGAGGGAAGAATGGTTCATAAGGTAATCGTCGATATAGCCGGGATGGCAGACGAACATCGGACATTCGTTGTCCTTATACGCGGCGAGGACGGCCTTTTTCAGGCTTTCCGCCGGGTCGTAGTCCGGCTTCATACTCTCCATCCGGGTGATGAGGACAGTGTTTTTGAACTGCACACCGGTCGGCTCAAAGCAGGCCGGGAGATAGGGCAGGTCATATTTTTCGGCGACGATTTCAAGACCACGGGCGAGATTCTGGTTCAGGACAGCGTGTGCCTCGAAGTAATGGGGTTTCTCGCCGGTCAGTTCCAGATACCGCTGATACTGCGCCTCGATTTCAATCACCATTTCATCCAGCGAGACGATCTCCTCGCCTTTTTTCCATGCGTCGCGGTAGGTGCGGCTGCTTTTCAGATCGCCGTTTTCATCCAGCAGGCTGGGAATTTTCGCCGGGTCGGCGCAGGGCTTGCCAAGGCAGACATTGGTGTGCATCCCGAAGCAGACACCGGAGCCTTTCAGCAGGTCGACGCCGTGCTGAGTTTCCGGCATGTTCGGCATAACGCCCACCGAACCGATGATGCCGTTCCACACGCTGTCGGCGATGCCATAGTTGACGCCCCGGCAGTAGCCCACATCGTCTGCACGAACCAGAATCCGTTTTGCCATCTTATCTTACCTCTTAAAATTAAAATCAGTTTTTCTTCGGTTCACGGCAGAGCAGATAGGTTGCAATTGCCGCTACCACGATTGCAATAACACCCGAAATCACACCATTGATGATATTGGAAGCACTGCCGCCAGTATAAGCAGTCAGAGCAAGGAAGTTCGCAACCGGAACAGAAACGTATGCCTTGACGCCCAGCAGACCTGCATACAGGCCGCCTGCCGCGCCGCCGATTGCCATACCAATGAAGGGCTTCTTATACTTCATGCCGATGCCATACAGACCCGGCTCAGTAACACCACCAACGATTGCGGCAACAGTGTAGCTCCAGCTCAATGCACGCTCTTCTTTGTCACGCAGAGCCAGTGCCATACCGATGCACATACCAGTAACTGCCATACTTGCGGAAACCGCGCCCAGAGAAACGACCGGGTCATAACCATTTGCGGCAAACAGCTGAATCATCTGTGCAATCAGGACATGGTGCATACCAGTCATAACGAGGAACTCCCACAGTGCGCCGATAACTGCTGCGCCGAGGAAACCGAAGTGATTGCCGAACCAGATAACTGCCGCGCAGATATAATTGCCGAGGAAGCCGCCAATCGGGCCGCAGACACACAGAGCAATCGGAAGCATGATTGCAGTCGTCAGGGTCGGAACCAGCATGATTTTCACAGCGTCCGGGATGTGCTTTTTCAGGAACTTCTCCACATAGCTCATGATCCAGACCGTGAGCAGAATGGGAAGAATGGTGCTGCTGTAATTCTGCGGCGTGCAGGGAATTCCGTAGACATCAAAGGCAACACCTTCGTTCGCCATGTTTACAAATGTCGGATGCAGTAAAATCGCACCCATGAAGATGCCCATAACAGGCGACGCATTGAGCTTTTTAGCCGCCGTATAACCAATAAGGAGTGGGAAGAAGTAGTATCCTGCATCACCAACAAAGGTAAACAGCGTGTACAGGTTGCTATCGGTCGAAAGGATTCCCAACATGTCCGGGCCAAATACGGCAACGATACTTTTGAAAATTGCAGCTGCCAGAACGACCGGAATGATTGGGGTCAAACTTCCAGACAGGTATGCCATAATGTTACTGCCGACTTTTTTCAAAGTCAACGGCTCCTTGGGAGCATCCAGATTTTCATTGACAGCCTCAGTCTGCTGGATACCTGCCAGTGTGCAGACTTCCTGATAGACTTTATCTACATTCGTTCCGATAATAATCTGATACTGTCCACCCGTACGAGCAACACCCATAACGCCCTTGATGGATTTGATTTCGTCATCGCTGGGCTTGTTCATGTCTTTCAGATTAAAGCGCAAACGGGTCATGCAGTGAGCCACTGCTTTTACATTTTCTTTTCCGCCAACTGCGCGCAAAACGTCAGCTGCGATCTGCTGATTGTTCGCCATAAAGGGAACCTCCTCTTTCTTCTCCGAGGTTCCAAAACAGACCGTGAGGCGGCTGCGGCCCAGCTTTGCCGAAGTGACCTCCGGCAGTCTGCGGACATCATCCAGCTCGACCAGACTGACATCTTTCAGGGTGACATAGAGCGTCTCGTCCTGAAATTCGCACAGGCTGGTGTTTTCTTTTCCGCCGACCAGCGGCAGGAATCTTGTCAGAAACTTTTCACGGTCCATCGTGGGAACCTCCCATTGGTAAATATCATCTATCTGCATCCGGCAGAACGCGCGCATCTCCCACCGGAAACATTCAAAATTGGAAAAAACTCAGCCGTCATCACGGCTCTGCACACGGTAGATGTGCAGCATCAGATAAAGCACTTCGTCGCGGCTGCAATGCCAGCCGTGTTTGTCCTCGATGGCCTTCGCCACCTTACAGGCACAGAGGTAAATTTCGGGGTACTCGGACGCAAGTTCGGTCAACATGCCGCCGCTCCCCTGCTCCATTGCGGTGCCGGTCGAGAGCCGGCGCACCAGAAACTGGATGTGCATCGCAAACCGTGCGTAGTTGTAGCTTTCACGGTCGAGGGTGACGCCCAGCTCCTGCTCGACGACAGAGGTCACATCGTCCAGCACCTCCACAGCGGTCAGGGTCGAACTCAGGTCGCTGCCCTCAAGCTCCGCGTTGACAAAGTGGAGAGCGATGCTGACGGCTTCTGCCCTCGGCAGGCTGCTGCCGGTGCGGAGACGGATCGTCTCCAAGGCACGCAGGCCCAGTTCGTATTCCCTCGGGTACAGGTGTTTGACATCGTAACTCAGGGGCGTTGCCAGTTGGATCCCCTGCTTTTCCCGTTGGATGGCGAACGCGATGTGGTCGGCCAGCGTAAAGGGAAGGTTCGGGTTCAGCTCGATGTTCAGCAGGATCTCGGCCTGCTCCACGATGTCCGCACCGGCCAGAAGGGTCTCTTCGGGCAGGCTGGACACCATCTCGTAATATTGGGGGTCGACATCGTAGAAGGTACGGTAGACCACCGAAAGGTCGGTCAGCTCGTATGGCATGGTGTGGAAGCCGACGCCTTTTCCCAGCACGACCATCTCCCGGCCTCGCTTGTCCTGCGCGACCGCAGCATTATTGTTGATCTTCCGCAGCAGCTTCAAGGCGGCGACCTCCCTTTCCCGACTGAAAAATATCTATATAAAAGAAAAACCCCGGACAGCATACTACCACACAGAAATACAATACCACCAAGGCGGTATCATAAGAAGTTCTGCTAGTAGCGCCTCCCGAGGAGTAACGACTAGTTTAATTGTCTGCAAATAGGATAGCAGAACCCAGCCGCAAAATCCATTCGCAGATTCGACAAAAAATTTCTCGAAAATTTCAGCAAGATGCTAAAATGATGGACACAATAAAAAGCCCCACCGACAGAGGGAATTGTCGGCAGGGCTTGAAGATGTCTTAATCACCCTCTCAGTCATTGCTTCGCAATGCCAGCTCTCCCAGAGTGAGAGCCATTGGCATGTCGGGCAACACTGAGTGAAACGCTTGGGTTGTTTATATCATGAGATGGATGGCCTTGTTCTCAGACTTAATCGTCCGCAGACTCATCAAGGTTGCCGAGCTTCTTGGCCTGTTCGACAACAGCCGAAACCAGATTCTCGGGCAGGATCTCGTAACGGGCGAACTCGGTGGTGAACCAACCGCGGCCCTGCGTCGCCTGACGAATGAAGGTGGTGAAGCTGGACAGCTCGGCCAGAGGAACTTCGGCGACGATGGTCTGGAGACCGTCTTCATCCGGCTCCATACCCAGCACGCGGCCGCGACGCTTGGTGACATCGCCCATGATGTCGCCGGTGTTGTCGTTGGGAACGTGAGCTTTCAGGGTGTGGATGGGCTCGAGGATGACAGGGCCAGCCTCGGGCATTGCGGCCTTATAGGCCAGCTTTGCAGCCATGATGAACGCCATTTCGGAGCTGTCGACGGGGTGATAGCTGCCGTCCAGCAGGGTGGCTTTCAGGCCGACCACGGGATAACCAGCCAGCACGCCCTTTTCAGCGGCCAGACGGACGCCCTTCTCGACTGCCGGGAAGAAGTTCTTGGGAACACTGCCGCCGAAGACCTTTTCCTCGAAGACGACCTGCTCGCTGTCGCAGGGCTCGAAGTTGATGACGACATCACCGAACTGGCCGTGACCGCCGGTCTGCTTCTTATGACGGCCCTGCTTCTGGCAGGCCTTACGGATGGACTCGCGGTATGCGATGCGCGGAGCCTCGAGGCCGATCTCAACGCCGAACTTGTTCTTCAGCTTTGCCTTGACGACATCGAGGTGCTGCTCGCCCAGACCACCGATGATCTGCTGGTGGGTCTCAGCGTTGTTGACGTAGCTCAGGGTCGGATCTTCTTCCATCAGACGAGCCAGTGCGCTGCTGATCTTGCCCTCATCGCCCTTCTTGGCAACGGTAACAGCCATAAACAGGCTGGGCAGGGGGAAGACCGGAGCCGACATCTTGACGACACGAGCGGAATCGCACAGGGTATCGCCGGTCTTTGCGCTGACGAGCTTTGCGACAGCACCGATATCGCCGGCACCGATGGACTCGGCTTCGACCTGCTTCTTGCCGATAACGGTCAGCGGCTTGCCGATCTTCTCGGTCTCGCCGGTACGGGCATTGATGAGCGTTGCGCCGCCGGTAACTTTGCCGCTCAGGACACGCAGATAGCTCAGCTTGCCGACGAACGGGTCAGCCACGGTCTTGAAGACGTAAGCCGCAGTCGGCTCGTCCTCGGTGCAGTGCAGCTCGACCGGCTCGCCGTTAGCGTCCTCGGCAAGGATGCTCTCATCATGCTGGGGGCTGGGCAGGAGCTTGCTCATATTGTAGAGCAGCATATCCAGAGCCTGCTGGTTGACGGCACTGCCGCAGAACACGGGGGTGATCAGGCCGTCTTTAACGCCCTTGCGCATACCCTCGACGATTTCCTCGGTCGTGAAGGGTTCGCCGCCGAAGAACTTCTCCATCAGCTCGTCGTCGGTCTCGGCAATTGCCTCGCTCATAGCCTCAATCAGGCCCTGGAAGCGGTGGCCGATGTCGGGAAGGTCGACCTGGATCTGCTTGCCGCTCTCATACTTAAAGGCTTTCTGGCTGAACAGGTTGATGTACACGGGGGTGCCGTCGTCCAGCTTGGCCGGAACGACGCAGGGGCAGACGGTGGAACCGAACTTGATTTTCATGTCCTCGAGGATCTTGAAGTAGTTTGCGTTCTCAAGGTCACACTTGGAGACGAAGACCATCGTTGCCTTGTTGTTCTTCCGTGCCAGCTGGAAAGCCTTCTCCGCGCCGACGGTCACGCCGCTGCGGCCGGACACACAGACCAGCACACTCTCTGCTGCCCGGATGCCCTCATACTCGCCTGCCTCGAAATCGAACAGGCCCGGTGCGTCGATGAGGTTGTACTTGATGCCCTCATACTCTACCGGAACCACCGATGCCGAAAGGCTGGCCTTCCGTTTTGCTTCCTCAGGGTCAAAGTCCGAAATCGTGGTGCCGTCCTCGACCCGGCCCATACGCTCTGCTGCGCCCGAAAAATAGACCAGTGCTTCGGTCAGCGTCGTTTTGCCGCTGCCAGCATGGCCTGCAATCAAGATATTACGGATGTTGTTGCTTGCGTATTTCATATCGGTTTTTCCCTCATTTCCGCCTTGCAGAACATTCTCTCTGCTTTTGTGGCATATTTTACAAAGATAATACCACACTACAGGCGTTTTTTAAATATTTCGTTTCAATTTTCTGGCTTTTCAGCTGCCAAACTTCCTGCCCAACTTTTGTGCATTTTGACCGATAACTCTGAAATTTGATTGTAAAACGCCGAAACATCCTGTATAATAAGGGCACATCAATGTATCGAGGAGGCTTTTGCCATGAAGAAAACAAAAAGATTCGTGCAATTTATCTGTCTTTTGATGACTCTTAGCTTTCTTGTAGCCTGTAATGATTCTTCTTCCGGCAGCTCTTCAAATTCTTCCCCTGCAAATTCTTCTAGTTCTCCTTCCAGTTCGTCAAGTTCCCAAGGAAGTTCATCTAGTGCTAATTCCAATTTTTACCATTCCAACGGTTTAGGGTATTATGTTGTCGGCGGAACCTTACAGGGAATATTCACCACTTCTGGAGAACCATTGAGCGGAAAAATCGTTATTCCTTCTAGTATAGATGGTAAATCTATAACTGCTATTAGTGAATATTCTTACATTTTCCGGGATGAAACTTTAATTACCGAAGTTGTCCTTCCTGATTCCATCACTACTCTTCCTAATGGAATATTTTGGGGTTGTTCGGGCCTCAGGAAGGTAACTCTTCCGAAAACTTTAATCGAACTTCCTGATGGTGCTTTTCATGGATGTACAAGCTTGGAAGAAATTTTTCTTCCGAAAACCCTTTCTAAGCTCGGCGGACTTTCTTTTTACGGCTGTAGTTCACTAAAAAGCGTTCAACTTCCATCCCGGGTTCACACAATTGGTCACTCAGCCTTCCGAGAGTGTACAAATCTTCAAGAAATATATCTTCCAAAGAGTCTTAGCTCCGTTGGTGTATTGAGTTTTTCTGGTTGTACATCGTTAAAAAAGGTTTTTTACAATGGAAATTTGGAAGATTGGAACAAAATCGACTTTCCTACTGCCTCATTGGGTGGAGATAAAAATTTTTTACAGAATAAGCTAATTTTAAATAATTAAGGTCTTGTCTCTCCAAAAAAAAACGAGGTTGTCACCTACAACAGCCTCGTTTTTGATTGAAATCTCTGAAAATTTATGTTATCCTTACTTTGTCGCTTTTCAGCGGCGGAAGGCACTTTCTGCAAATACAGGTGGTCATGCTCCTCCCGGCCAAGCACCGGGGGATGTTTATTTCTTTGCTTCCCCTGACGCAAACGCGAAAGGGGGGATGTTCTATGTCATTGAGCGAAGTCCTGCAGCTGCTCGCCGTCATCGGCGGCGCAGTCTTTGTGACGTTCCAGATCACATGGACGATTTCCAACAGCAAAAAGAAATGACCGCCTCTGCCCAACCAAAGCAAGCGGTCATTTCTTTTTTGACTAACTGATTTGTGAGGAGCTGACTTTTGCAGTCAGTGCCTTTTCTATTTGAAGTATAGTAGTTTTTTAAGGTTTTGTCAACCCCTTTCACCGTTCTGTACAAAGGAGGCTTTTGCCATGAAACGCACCGATTACATCAACTGGGATGAATACTTTATGGGCATTGCCCTGCTGACAGCCATGCGCTCCAAAGACCCGAGCAGTCAGGTCGGCGCGTGCATCGTCAGCCCCGAAAACAAAATTCTGTCTTTAGGCTACAACGGTATGCCCATCGGCTGCGACGACGACGCGATGCCATGGGAACGGGAGGGCGAACCGCTGGAGACCAAATACATGTACGTCTGCCACGCCGAGTTGAACGCCATCCTCAACAGCGCGCACAACAACCTGAAAGGCGCACGCGTCTATGTGACTCTCTTCCCTTGCAACGAATGTACCAAGGCCATCATCCAGTCCGGCATCTCGGAGGTCGTCTATTACAGCGACAAATACCACGACACCGATTCCAGCGTTGCGGCACGGTTCATGTTCAAAAAGGCCTGTGTCCGTCTGACGCCCTATCAGCCCAGCGGACGGCACGCAGAGCTGGATTTGTGAGCGTCTGCGTTGGGGCAACGGGTAATTTCCCTCGCAAGTGAGTCGGGTCATTCCATTACCCGCCCTACTGCCTACGGCAGCAGGGTCCCACCCTTCGGACACTTGCTCGTGAAACAACCCGTCGCCCCTCCCCAGAGACGCATCTTTCGCGCAGGACGCTCCCTTTAGAAAATGCAAGAGGTATTATGCGAGGGAAATTACCCGTTGCCCTCTTGACCCCTGTTTCTTTCTGCTATATAATAGAGTCATCATTTCGCATAAATATACAATTTTATTTGAATAAAGAAGGATATATGCAATGAGTCTAAAAAATCGCAGCTTTTTGAAGCTTCTGGACTACACCCCTGCTGAGATCGAGGAACTGCTCGACCTCGCCGCCGACCTCAAGGCAAAGAAGAAGTCCGGCATCCGCCACAACAACCTGCAGGGCAAGAACATCGCCCTGATTTTTGAGAAGACCTCCACCCGTACCCGTTGCAGCTTCGAGGTCGCTGCACATGACCTCGGCATGGAAGTCACCTACCTTGACCCGTCGGGCAGCCAGATCGGCAAGAAGGAGTCCATCGCCGACACTGCCCGTGTTCTGGGCCGGATGTTCGACGGCATCGAGTACCGCGGCTACGGCCAGCAGATCGTCGAAGACCTCGCCCACTATGCCGGTGTGCCGGTCTGGAATGGCCTGACGAACGAGTTCCACCCCACCCAGATCCTCGCCGACTTCCTCACCATCCGGGAGCATTTCGGCCATCTGAAGGGCATCAACTTCGTTTACTTCGGTGATGCCCGTTACAACATGGGCAACAGCCTGATGGTCGGCTGCGCAAAGATGGGTCTGAACTTCACCGCCTGCGCACCCAAGAAGTACCAGCCCGACCCGGAACTGGTCGCTCAGTGTCAGGCTATCGCCGCCGAGACCGGCGCAACTCTCCGCTTCGAGGAAGACCCCACCGTTGCCGCCAAGGGTGCCGATGTTCTGTACACCGACGTCTGGGTCTCGATGGGCGAACCGGTCGAAGTCTGGGAAGAGCGCATCAACGACCTGTCGGCCTATCAGATCAACCAGAACCTGATGGATATCGCCGGCCCGAACGCTGTCTTTATGCACTGCCTGCCGGCCTATCACGACCACAAGACCACCGTCGGCAAGGAGATGGGCGAGCGGTTCCACCGCGACGCGATGGAAGTCACCGACGAGGTCTTCGAGGGCAAGCAGAGCATCGTCTTTGACGAGGCTGAGAACCGGATGCACACCATCAAGGCAGTCATGGCCGCAACGCTGGGCTACGAAGACTAAGGCTTTTTTCTAAATAACACTTGAAACACAAAAAACTCTGAACCATTCCGGGCAGCTTTCCGGAAGGTTCAGAGTTTTTCTTTTCTGTCTTGATTTTGTTTTTAAGAGGCTCAGCCCATCATCTGGATGGCAGACTCGAGGACTTCCTTGCCCTTCATCATGCCGTACAGGCGCATGTCGATGACAGCGACCGGCTTATCCGGGAAGGCAGAAGTGACCTTGTCCTTCTGGTAACGAACCTGGGGTCCGAGCAGGATGCAGTCCGCAGCTGCGCCCTTCTCGTTCATCTCGCTCAGGCCGTAAGCGTGGATGTCGCAGTCAAAGTTCATTTCCTTTGCGGCAGCGCGCATTTTCTCGACCAGCAGGCTGGTAGACATACCGGCAGCACAGAACAAAACGATGTTTTTCATAGCGAATTCTCCTTCATCTATCTCGTGCAGGCAGAAGCTCAACCCTTCTGCTCTGCCATTTTACGGTACAGTTCCACAAACTCGACTGCCATATCTTTTACGACCATCGCGTCCATCAGGTGATCCTGTGCGTGAACCATCAGCAGCATGACCGGGATATGGTCACCGCGGATCTCCGACTGGATCATCTCAGTCTGGGTGTTGTGGGCATTGATAAGAGCCTCTTCGCACTCTTTCAGACGGGCATCGGCTTCCTCAAAGTTGCCTTTCTTTGCCTCCTGAACCGCCTCCATCGCGAGGCTGCGAGCGTTGCCGCCCTCGACCACAAGGTTCATTACCAGTTCATCGTATTGATCTTGATCCAACTGCATAAAGTATAAGTCCTCCCTTAACGTTTGTCCATCTTCGTGGGTACAAAATCGGCAGTTTCCATATAGAAACGCAACATTCTTTGTCTCATTTCACCAAGCGTATCGGTGTATGCCGGGTCGTCGATGCGATTCTTCAGCTCCTGAGGGTCTTTTTCGAGGTCGTAGAGCTGGTCGCTCTCGTACAGGCGCATGATGTATTTCAGGTTGCCCATCCGGACCATGCAGCCCTTGGTATGTGCCTCGTCGCTCTCGTGCTGGGTGGAAATGCGCGGCCAGTAGGTAGACTGAGGGCCGTGTTCCGGCTCCATTGCCTGCACCTCGCCCTTGAGACGTCCGCCCTCACAGAAGACGGCATCCCGATGCGCGCCGCCGGTCGCCAGCGTCTCGCAGAGCGATTTGCCAAACTGGATGTAATCCGGGGTCACGCCAGTCATCTCGTAGACGGTAGCCGGCAGGTCGTTCAGCTGCACCAATGCTTTGTTGTGTCCGGTGTGGACGGTCGCACCTGCGGCCGGTTTCACGACCAGCGGCACATTCGTCAACGGGTCTTCAAAGCTGTTCTGGCACTTTTCGGTGATGCCATAATCGCCGGTCAGGTCGCCGTGGTCGCTGAAGACGAAGACGCCGGTGTTGTCGTACTCGCCGATCTCTTTCAGCTCGTTCAACAGCAGGCCGAGCTGATGGTCGAACCGGGCGACCATACCCAGATAGACCGCACGCAGCTCATTGTACTGCTCTTCCGTCCAGTTCTGCAATCCCTGCTTGGCGCGGATGCCCTTCAGGATAGCCGCCTTTCCTTCCAGCGTCTCCAGATTCGGACGGCGCGGTGGGATCTTGCTGCGGTCGATGAGGGAATACCACGGTTCCTCGCATCCATACGGCGGATGTGGGAAGCTCAGGGTGCAATAGAGGAAGAACGGTTTTGCGTCGGGCTGTTTGCTCCGCTCGTCGAGGTAATTCAGGGCAGCATTGACACAGTTCCAGTCAAAGGTGTGATCCAATGAGTGTTCCGGGAACTTTCCGAGGTAGAACGAATACTTCCGCTCCGCGTCCTGCATCACCGGCACGATCTCCGGCTGCACATCGCCGCGCTGACCCGGATGGAACGCACTGCCCTCGACTGCACTCTTCTCGACCAGATCGGTACCATCAAAGAACTTGTCGCAGTAATCGGTCTTTTTCCAAGACGAGGGAATAAAATCGTTCCGGCCGATCCAGACGACTTCGTAGCCGTTGGCCTTCATGGTCTTCATAATGTTGGGGTCTTCCTGCCGCATCATGAAGTGCATGGTGCGGTGGCCGAGGGTATGGGGATACAGGCCGGTCAGGAAGCTGCACCGGCTGGGAACGCAGACCGGGTTCTGGCAGTAGGCGTTCTCAAAGGTCACGCCCTCCTCTGCCAGCGCATCCAAATTCGGAGTCGATGCCGCCGGGTTTCCCATGTGCGCCATGGAATCGCAGCGCATCTGGTCGGCGACGAACCAGAGGATATTCGGTTTGCTGCTCATGAGAATCACATCCTTCATTTGCTTCTTATCAGCTCAAAAACAGGGGTCATTTCTAATTATATCAGGCGTTCTTCTCTTCTTCCAGAGCCTGCTTGTCGACCATGCGGAAGAACGGGAAGTAGATGGCGAACTGGAGAGCGACCAGAACGACCTGCCAGATCGCGGCACGCCAGCCGCCAGCGAGGAAGCCAGCCAGAACAACAGGGGTACCGGTGGACAGCTGGATGCCGTTCAGGTAGGGCAGAACGCCGATGCTGGTCATCAGATAAGAGGACAGGAAGCAGCACAGAGGGCTGAGGATCATGGGGATGAGCATCACGACATTCAAGACCAGCGGAACACCGAAGACCAGCGGCTCGGAGATGGAGCAGAGGGCCGGCAGGATAGCGATCTTGCCGAGGGTCTTATAACGCTCGCTCTTTGCGAAGAAGAACATGCAGACAGCCAGACCGATGATACCACCGGAACCGCCCAGCTGTGCGAAGGTGAACCACCAGGTGTTGGTCAGCATGTTGGGCAGGGGCTGGCCTGCGGCCATCGCCTCGAGGTTTTCCAGAGCCGGTGCCATGTAGAGCATGGACAGGAAGGACATGGTGACCATGCCGCCGTGGATGCCGAAGAACCACAGGATGTTGCAGAAGAGCAGCAGGATGACAAAGGTGACAGGGCTGTTGGTCAGGCTGCTCAGAGGAGTCTTCAGCAGGCCGTAGATCAGGCCGCTCAGGGTTCCGAAGCTGGTGAGAGCGCAGAGCTGACGGATGGCTGCGAAAACGGCAGTGATGCAGACCGCCGGGATAATTGCGGAGAAGCCATTGGAGATCTGGGGAGGCACACCGTCGGGCATCTTGATGACGATGTGGTTCTTGACGAAGATGTTGTAGATGAACGGCACGATGCAGCCGATGATCATCGCGGTGAACAGGCCGGGTGCGCCAAAGTAGGTGGTGGAGATGGCTGCTGCAATGGTGACCTCATCCTTGGAGACACCCAGAGGGATGGTGAGCAGGAAGACCATCAGGGAGATGATACCGACCAGAATGGCCTGATCCTTGCACTCGAGCTGCTTTGCCATCGAATGACCGATGCTGAACACAGCGTAGACGGCCATCATGTTGGTGGTGTAAGCGGAAATGTAGGCCACGATGGGCTTCAGACCGATCGCGGTGATGAGATTCTGATAGGCTTCAATATTCAGACCGGACAGCAGAGATGCGATGGCACCCACCATGATGATGGGCAGCAGGGCGGAGAAACCGCCGCTGATCGCTTTCAGAACTTTGTTCTGGGAGAGCTTGTTGGCGAATGGGATCAGAGTCTTTTCCATCGCCGCTTGAAATTTTTCCAGCATTGCTTTATCCTCACTTCATGACAATTCAACGATGTTTTTCGCCTCTGCTGCGCGCCATGCAGTGGCTTTCTGCATTTTCACTATAACACCGCTTGGAAAAATTTTCAACGTCATTTTGGAAAAAGATTCATTTTCAGCAAAGATTCTAAATTCGGGAGATTTTCCTTGTGAAAAACGCCAAAAAGATGGACACAACACGAAAAACTTGTGAAAAAGGCTCAAATAGCCTCTTTTTCCAGTCCGGAAACTTCTTGCTTTTCCCTGCCGGATGCGGTATCATAAAAGAAAGATTTGGAAAATTTTCCAGTTTGCCTTTCCGGCGAATGGAATCCACTATAAATAAGACAAATCGGAGGAATTTTATGAATCCCATTGCCTTGCTCCACAGCAAATACGACACCCTGACAAACTCCGAACAGAAGCTTGCGGATTATATCATCGCGAACCCTCGCTGTATGCTGGAAGGCCGGATGAGCCAGCTGTCCAAAAATGCCGGTTCTTCCAACGCGGCCCTTGCCCGTCTGTGCCAGAAGCTCGGCTACGACGGCTTTTCGGAGTTCCGCTTTTCCATGAACAGCTATCTGCTCTCGCAGGGCGGCAATCACGAAAACGCCGGTCAGCAGGAAGACCCCATCGAGAACATTCTGGAC
The DNA here is from genome assembly GCA_934548045.1 of uncultured Faecalibacterium sp. Taxonomy (GTDB): domain Bacteria; phylum Bacillota; class Clostridia; order Oscillospirales; family Ruminococcaceae; genus Faecalibacterium. The sequence continues at coordinate 16,165 of CAKTEM010000026.1, forward strand.
GCCTACACCCGTTACATCAAGATGCTTCCGAACTATGTTCCCCGGGAGCAGCTGCAGGAAGCCGCGAAGAAGATCTGCTCTGCCCGGCGCATCTGCATCTGGGGCTTCAACCGGACGTTCCAGTCTGCCTGTCAGCTGTCCAACCGCCTGAGCCGGCTGGGTATCTTCAACAAGTGCAGTGACGACTGGATCGTGATGACTGACGACGCCGAAGTGTTGGGCAAAGACGACCTCTGCATCGTCCTTTCGATGGCTGGCCGCGGTTTCAATGGCCGGGAGAATATTGTGGATAACCTGAAAGAACACGGCTGCCCTCTGCTGCTCATCACGATGAACAACAAGATGCACCTCGCCCAGTGCGCAGACCAGATCTTACTGCTGCCCCGTGTCATGGACGACAGCCAGAACAACTTCTTTGAAGATCAGATCATCGTCTATGTCATGCTGGAACTTCTGCTCTACGAAGTCGCAAGCCTGCGCGTCAGCTGAGGGAGAACCGCAATGAAGAATCTGAACTTCCTGATAAAACCGGCCTCCGGGCTTTGCAACATGCGGTGCCGCTACTGCTTCTACGAGGACGAAGCCGCTAACCGCTCCGAGGCCAGTGCAGGCCGGATGACGGCGGCGACGGCAGACAAACTCATTGAGGACGCTTTCACCGCGCTGGAACCGCGCGGCATGGTGACCTTTGCCTTTCAGGGCGGTGAGCCGACCTTGGCCGGGCTGGATTACTTCCGGCATTTCGTCGCGAAAGTCTCTCAGTGCAACACCAAACGGGTGCAGGTCAATTATGCCATCCAGACCAACGGCCTCGCCATCAATGAGGATTGGGCGGATTTTCTGGCACGGAACCGGTTTCTGGTCGGCGTCAGCATCGACGGCACCAAGGCTATCCACGAGGAGCTGCGCCCGGACACCGCCGGGAAATCGACTTGGACACGGGTGACGAAAGCTTTCGCGCTTCTACAGAAAAAGCGAGTGGACACAAATATCCTCTGTGTCGTCACTCGCCCTTGTGCAAAAAGTCCGATCAAGGTCTATCATGCCCTCCAGAAACTCGGTGGGCAGTACCTGCAATTCATCCCCTGCCTCGACCCACTGGGTGCGGAACGGGGCAGCATGGCCTACTCACTGACGCCGGAACTCTACGCAGGGTTCCTTTGCGGTCTGTTTGATGAATGGTATCTTGACTGGAAAAACGGACGCTATACCAGCATCCGTTTGTTTGATGATTATGTCCATCTTGCGATGGGGATGCCTGCCGGAACCTGTGCCACCAGCGGAAGCTGCGGCGCGTATCTCGTTGTGGAGGGCGACGGCACCCTTTACCCCTGCGATTTCTACTGTCTCGACGAGTGGAAGCTCGGGAAAGTCGGCGAGCAGCCGCTCGAACAGTTCCTCAAGGGGGAAAAGGAGCGCGAATTTCTCGCACAGGGAGAACAGCACCCGGCAGAATGTACCGCATGTGCCTGCCGCAGCCTCTGTTTTGGCGGCTGCAAACGGGATTGGTATACCGATGATACCGGTACCCACAATTATTTCTGCCCGGCGTTCCGCAAATTCTTCTCCCACGCAGGAGTCCGGCTTGCGGAAATTGCGCGGCTTGAATCCTCCACGCGGCGTTAACCGCAGAGGGAATCTTCCACTACATCAAATAAGTGTTTGGGATGTAGCTGGTAACGGGTGCAAAGAGCCGCAAGCTCATGCACCCGTTTCTGGTCTACTGATACATCCGAGATCGAGAAAAGGGGCTGCCATCGACCGCGCGAATGCCGGAAGGCCGCAATGCCGAACGATGTGTAATCACCGATTTCCTGTGTCCGCAATTTTTCCTGAATACAACGATAATAATACACAAACTCCACCTGCCTTTTACAGAATCTTTACTTCAAATGCCCTGCCGCATAAATATCCCTCTATGCAGTAGGATTCTTACGACACTTTCCGACGAAAAATAGCAGATGTTCCGACAAAAAATTCTATTGACAGAACGGCTCAATCTGCGTATTCTTTTATCGAATCGTTTGTTAGGACATGTTATATCACAACCGCATATTCAAAGTACACAACCAAACTTAGAAAAATTGGCGGTGCAATCTGTACCGCCAACTATTTTCACCCTGGTGGCGCATTTTGCGCCGCCAAAACCTGAGGATGCGGCGGATAAAATTGTTATAAAGGGAGATGGAGTATGCCTGATTATCGAAAACGAATTGCAGAAGCGATCACCTTTGCACGGGAATCGGTCGGTGTATCCCAGCGCGAGCTTGCAGACCGGATCGGGCGCGACAAACGCACCCTGCAAAAATGGGAAAAAGGCGAGATGAAAATTTCGCTCGAAGATTTTGTGCGCATTTTCGAGGCTCTGCGCCTGTCGGTCGAACCCTATTCCAAGTGGATACGGCACCCGGACTTATTTCCACGCGGCATGGAGGATATCAACGACTTTGATACCAACCAGAAGCGCGCCGCTCTGGTCGCCTTTTACGGACGGCAGGCGTCACCGCTGGAAGTCGAGCAGGATTATTACATCCTCTTCGGCGACCACGGCAGCAACTACTACGGTATCCGTCAGCAGCAGCTTGCAAATTTACAGACGCCGCTGCGCGACCGTAAGCGCATCTGCCGCCAGATCATCGACAACTACAACGAGGCCGTCGAGGCAAAGACCCTGACCGATCCGGACGCACCTCAGCCGAACATGGGCATCCTTCTCGCCTGCTATGAGGCCAGCGTCGAGAGCATCCGTCAGGGTGAGAACCGCTATTCCATCGGCGATATCGGCGAGCAGGATGCTACGACAGAAAAAGAGAAAGATAAAAATATAGACTGGCTCTTCCGGTAAAAATACCCTCCGGACAGGTTTTCAACAGTTGACTTGTAAAGCGTTGAAAATGTCCGGAAAGCATTTGGTGTCATCTTTTCCTCTGTGGCCGCTTGATAACCACAAGAATTTATGATACTATGATGATAATAGGATGTTTCTAACTCTCATGCAAGAAAGAGGTGAACACCATTGGGATTCGCGGATACTGTGACAAAAGCTTACATGAAAGACAATTTTGTGTTTGCGGATGCGTTCAATTATTTGATCTACGGCGGCGAAGCAGTCGTAGACCCTGAACAGCTGCAAGAACTGGACACGACTGAGATCACACTGCCGTTCGGTTCACCAGATGAAGATGGAAAGCAGCCGGAGGAAGCGGTTCAAAAATACCGTGATGTGCTGAAATCGGCAATCATCAAACAGGACGATGAAGCGGCATATATTTTGCTGGGCATCGAGAACCAGACGGATATCCACTATGCAATGCCAGTCCGAAACATCATCTACGATGCCCTTCAGTATGGCAAGCAAGTAGCCGATATCGCGGCAAAGCATCGTGCGAGTGATGGCGATTCAAAAAGGCATAGCCGTGGTGAGTATCTTTCTGGATTCTACAAAGACGACAAAATCACGCCTGTTATCACGCTGGTGCTTCACTTTGGCGCAAACGAATGGGATGGGCCGTTGTCGCTCCATGAGATGATGGCCGTTAAAAATAAGAATCTTCTGAACTTTGTACAGGACTATCAGATCCATTTGATCGACCCTGCAAAGCTGAGTGCGGAAGATTTGGAGCTTTTTTCGTCAAGCCTGCGAGAAGTTATCGGCTACATCAAGTATTCCAAAGATAAGAACCGCCTATCTGAATTTTTGAAAGACAATCCGCGGATGCTCATGGAAGCAAATGCGGCAAGAGTTATCAAAGCAGTTACGAATACACCGCTGGACATTCCAGAAGACGCGGAGGTGATCGACGTGTGCAAAGCGGTTGAAGAAATGATGAATGAAAGTGAAGAGCGCGGCGAACTCAAGATGCTTGTACAGCTTGTTCGAGATGGCGACCTGAAACTTGAACGTGCTGCTGAAAAAGCTAAAATGACCGTTGCACAGTTTGAAAAAGCAATGGCTGAAATTCCACTGCAAGCTCTTTAAAAAACAAACCCTCCGGCTGGTTTTCAACAGTCGGCTTGTAAAGCGTTGAAAATCGGACAGAGGGTATCTTCATCTTGGATTTCACACTAAAGCCCCCGATTCTTTGCAGAGCCGGGGGCTTTAGCGCGTTTATGATGTTATAAAAAGGAGAAAATCAGGCCAGTTTCAGGACGCCTGCCTGAGTCAGGCGTTTGCGGAGGAGTGCGCCGATGACGCAGGCGATGATGACCTTTGCGAGGTCAAAAGCGATGAACGGATAGACACAGACCGCCAGCGCGTAGCTCAGCTCACAGCCCATTTGGAAGACGAACCATGCGGTACCGAAGACGTAGCTGACCGCAACGCCCAGCACAAGGCCGATGCCGGAAATGACCGGGTTGCCCTTGCTCTTCTCAACGAAGAAACCGCCGATGAAGGCCATTGCCAGATAACCGATTAGATAGCCGCCGGTCGGGCCTGCCAGCTTTGCCAGACCGCCGCCGTAGCCGGAGAAGACCGGCATACCGACTGCACCCAGTGCCAGATAAATGGCAACGCTCAGGGTACCGAATTTCGGGCCAAGCAGCCAGACGGTCAGGGAGATCACGAAGTTGGACAGCGAGATGGGGATTGCACCGATCGGCACCGACAGGGGGCCGATCACACACAGGACAGCGGCCATCAGCGCGGTGACGGCCATCTGATAGGTCGTAATTTTTTTGTCTTCCATAGGGATACCTCTCTCACACATTTTCAGAAGTTTTCTTTCACGGGTGCAAGTATACTCCGCGCATCTACAAACCGTCAATATTGAATTTCGAGGTAGGTTTACAATTAAAAACCTTGCAAACCATCGCCAAAACTTTTATAATAGGAAGACAATGCCGAAAGGAGGCCTGTATATGGGCGGAGGTCATCTTTCCCGACCGGACTTCGGGATGCCGCAGCCGGACCCATCTCATCCACTGACCGAATTCTATCTTCTGTTGCAGCATACCTTAGACCGGACGGGCGTGTTCGCTCTGCCTGCCCTCTACGCAGGGTTTCAGGCACCGGCACGGCGGATCTATCCGGACGAGGCCGCGGACTTTCTGACCCTTTCCGAAGCGGAACGGGATGGAACGACCCGGCTTCTGGCACCCGGACGGCTCCAGCTGCTGTACAGCTCTCTGCATGTCGCGCCGGACGGCACCCCTGCCGCCCTGATGCTGACCGAAGAGTGCAGCCGCTCGGTCTACGCCGTGCAGCTCTTGCCGCCCTTCCTCTGGGAGGAGCCGCTGCCGCCGGTACCGGACAGCCCAATGGCACTGACCCTGACACTGACGATGGGAGATGTCGAAGCCATCGACAACGACCTGTCCGCGCTGGGGAGAAAGCTCACCGAAGGAACCGCCGGGAAGCACTGGCTGCGTCACCCGAAAGCGGAGACGTATCTTGCCCGGCAGGTCGCGCTGTTTCAGCGTGTGTACCGGCGGTGACGACCTGCAACTTGGAAAAAATTATCATTGTTCTCCCCAGACGTGCAATAATGGGAACATCTGACCCGTATATAGGGTGAGTGTTCCATCTGTACCGAAGCTCAGCTTCCCGGGAGATCAAAGGAGCGTTTAACTTATGGGACAGCTACCAAAAGAAACTGTTTTTACGCTGGCCGTGCAGAAGTACAGCGACGCGGTATACCGTGCCGCCGTCCACAATTGCAGCTGCACTGCCGACGCTGAGGACGTGGTACAGGACGTTTTTGAAAAGCTCTTGTCTTACGATGGCCGCTTTGAGAGTGAGGAGCATCTCAAGGCATGGCTGCTGAGGGTCGCGATCAATCGCTGCCGGGACCTGACCCGGTCTGCCCGTCAGAAGGACACCGAGCTGGACGAAAATCTGCCTGCACCCGACGACTTTACGGACGGCAGTGTGCTGGATGCGGTGCGCACCCTGCCAGAGAACTACCGCAACGCCGTTTACCTTCATTACTATGAGGGCTATACCGCTGCGGAAGTCGGCCGGATGCTGGGCGCGCCCACCAACACGGTCCTCAGCTGGCTGCGCCGCGCACGAGCGCAGTTACATACGATGTTGAAGGAGGAGATCGAAGATGAGATGGTATGAGTACAAAATGGAAGTAGACGATCTTCATGCTTCGGATGATTTAAAAGCCAGGCTGATGGCGATGCAGAAAAACGCCTCAGCCGAGCAGCCTGCGCCGCCGGTGGAGTTCAAGGCACCGCCTGCGGCACGCCCAAAGAAGAAAAAGCCGATCCGTTTCCCGGCCAAGCGGTTCTTCGGTCTGGCCGCCTGCCTTGCGTTCTGCGTTGTCGTGGGCGGAAGTGCAGTCAGCGTCCTGCACTTCGGTGCCAGCTCCTCTTCTCCTCTGGCCGAGCAGGGTTCCCGTGCCGCTGTCGTCACCGGTTCCGCAGACACGGCCCTGTACGCCATGGCAAGCAGCCCGGAAACTGCAACCTACAGCATGGACGGCGTGGATGACTCCACGAACTCCGCTCTGCTGACGAGCGGTGAAGTGGAAAGCAGTGAAGCACACCAGACCAGCAGCGCGAAAATCATCTACACCGCAAATCTTTCGCTGGAAAGCAAGGACTATGATGCCGCTGTTGCTGCTCTGAACACCGCCCTCTCGGATGCAGACGGCTATATGGAGTCCAGCAACGAGTCCACTTACAGTGGCTCCAGCCGTACCCTCTCGCTGACTCTCCGCGTACCACAGGACAACTACCAGAGTTTCCTGTCCGCCGCTGCAGCGGCTGGCAACCTTGTCAACAAGAGCGAGCAGGCCGACGATGTCACGAGCCAGTATATCGACCTCGAAGCGCGCATCTCCAACCTGACCGCCCAGCGCACTCGTCTGCAGGAACTGCAGGCCAGTGCAGAGACCCTGAGCGACCTGCTGGACATCGAGTCTTCCCTGAACGACGTCCAGTATCAGCTGGAAAGCTACCAGAGCCAGCTGGACTGGTACTCCCAGCAGGTCGAGTGCTGCACAGTCTACGTCTCCCTGAGTGAGGTCAAGGAGTACACTCCCACCGAGGAGGGCTTCGGTGAGCGCATCCTCTCTTCGTTCCAGAACGGCTGGTCGAACTTCGTTTCCGGTTTACAGCAGCTGGTCGTCTGGGTCATCCTCGCATGGCCCGTGCTGGTGCTGCTGGCAATTCTGGCCGTCGGCATCCTGCTCTGGCGTCGCCGCAAAGCCAACCGCAAATAATTTTTCAAAAATGTAGGTTTGTCAATGATGTGTTACACAATGGGAGCGGAAGCCTGATTCCTGTATTTAGCAAGAAAAGCTAGAG
>CAKTEM010000027.1 GCA_934548045.1 uncultured Faecalibacterium sp.
TAAAGGTTCCGTTACAAGTTTTTCGATATTGTTCAATTTTCAAGGTCCTGTCTAGCACCCTCAGCCTTTCGGCTGACAGCTTATTTATTATACCACAGAAGTGATTTTTGTCAAGCCCTTATTTTTTGAAGTTCTTCGCTTTTCCGAACTTGTGAGTCACGATCTTCTCTCGGCTTCCGCCCGGAATCTTACGTCCTCATATTGGTTCTTTCGTTTTACTTCTCAGCAGCGTCTCAGAAGTCATTCTTTGTCGCCGCGCTTGGTGCTTGAGTATAATACCACACACTCCCCCTTTTGGCAACCCCTTTTTTCACTTTTTTCGCCTCTTTTTCGAGCTTTGTATACATCTGACAGTTTTTTGTAACGCCAAAGTCCGACTTTTGACATGTGCTCGATTTGACCGCTTTTTTCTCTTTTATAAGGTAATTATATAAGAGAAAAAGGTATAGATGAAAACGGATATTACCCTGTGGAATCGCATACTTTGCTTGCCCGATTTGTCAAGAGGGTCGGGGCTAGATTTTGCTCTGAAAATTCCGGAACATTTTTGTTGAAAGCTACGAAACACAAAATGTAGTGGTCTTTCCATTGACATATCACTAAATAGTGATATCATAGTATTAATAGATGCGACTGAACGCGGGTGCCTTCTAGTTTTAGGAGACACCCGTTAGAACTGTCATAGATACGTAGGAGGAGAGCAAATGAAGATCATCAAGCGCAACGGCGCAGAGGTTCCCTTTGATATTACCAAGATCATCACTGCTGTTACCCGGGCCAGTGAGTCTGTCGGCGGCAAGAGCCGCCTGACGAAAGAGCAGATCAACCAGATCGCGGATGCCGTCACCGACCAGTGCCAGGCACTGAACCGTGCGGTCAGCGTTGAGGAGGTCCAGGATTTCGTCGAGAACCAGCTGATGGATATCAAGGCACACGACATTGCGCGGCACTACATCACCTACCGCTATGTGCAGAACCTGAAGCGTCAGACCAACACCACCGATGAGCGCATCCTGAGCCTCATCGAGTGCCAGAACGAGGAAGTCAAACAGGAAAACGCCAACAAGAACCCCACCGTCAACAGCGTTCAGCGTGACTACATGGCCGGTGAGATCTCCAAAGACCTGACTGCCCGTCTGCTGCTCGACCCTGAGATCGTCAAGGCGCATCAGGAAGGTCTGATCCATTTCCACGATTCCGACTATTTCGCACAGCACATGCACAATTGCGATCTGGTGAACCTCGAGGATATGCTGCAGAACGGCACCGTCATCTCCGGCACCTACATCGAGAAACCGCACAGCTTCTCGACTGCCTGCAATATTGCGACCCAGATCATCGCACAGGTCGCTTCCAACCAGTACGGCGGCCAGAGCATCAGCCTGACCCACCTTGCACCCTTCGTGGATGTCTCCCGTAAGAAGATCGCCAACGAAGTCGAAATCGAGATGCAGGGTCTGGATGTCTCCGCCGAGCGGAAGAAAGAGATCGTCGAGCGTCGTCTGCGCAACGAGATCAACCGCGGTGTCCAGACCATCCAGTATCAGGTCGTGACCCTGATGACCACCAACGGTCAGGCTCCGTTCATCACCGTCTTTATGTATCTGGGCGAAGCACGTAATCCGCAGGAAAAGGCCGACCTCGCCATCATCATCGAAGAGACCATCCGTCAGCGGTATCAGGGTGTCAAGAACGAGGCCGGTGTCTGGATCACTCCGGCTTTCCCGAAGCTTATCTACGTTCTCGAGGAAGACAACATCCACCCGGATTCTCCCTATTATTATCTGACCGAGCTGGCCGCCAAGTGTACCGCCAAGCGGATGGTTCCGGACTACATCTCCGAAAAGAAGATGCTGGAACTCAAGGTCGACAAGAACGGTGAGGGCCACTGCTACACCTGCATGGGCTGCCGCAGCTTCCTGACCCCGTACGTTGACCCCGAGACCAACAAGCCGAAATACTATGGCCGCTTCAATCAGGGCGTCGTCACCATCAATCTGGTGGACGTTGCCCTCAGCTCCGGCGGCAACTTCGACAAGTTCTGGAAGATTTTTGACGAGCGTCTCGACCTCTGCCACCGCGCACTGCAGGCACGTCATAAGCGTCTGCTGGGTACGCCCAGCGATGCCGCACCCATCCTGTGGCAGTACGGCGCACTGGCACGCCTGAAAAAGGGCGAGAAAATCGACAAACTGCTCTTCGGCGGCTACTCCACCATCAGCCTCGGCTACGCAGGTCTGTATGAGTGTGTCAAGTATATGACCGGCAAGAGCCACACCGATGCAGGCGCAAAGCCGTTCGCACTGAGCGTCATGCAGCACATGAACGACAAGTGCAACGAGTGGAAGGCCGCTGAGAACATCGACTATTCCCTGTATGGCACGCCGCTGGAATCCACTACCTACAAGTTCGCAAAGTGCCTGCAGCAGCGTTTCGGCATCGTGCCGGGCATCACCGACAAGAACTATATCACCAACAGCTACCATGTCCACGTCTCGGAGAAGATCGACGCCTTCACCAAGCTGAAGTTCGAGAGCGAGTTCCAGAAGCTCTCTCCGGGCGGTGCCATCAGCTACGTCGAGGTTCCCAACATGCAGGATAACCTCGAGGCGGTCATGAGTGTTCTGCAGTTCATCTACGACAACATCATGTATGCTGAACTGAACACCAAATCGGATTACTGCCAGTGCTGCGGCTACGACGGCGAGATCAAAATCGTCGAGGACGACGGCAAGCTGGTTTGGGAATGTCCAAAGTGCGGCAACCGCGATCAGAACAAGCTGAATGTCGCACGCCGCACCTGCGGCTACATCGGCACCCAGTTCTGGAATCAGGGCCGGACGCAGGAGATCAAAGACCGCGTGCTGCATCTGTAAGGTAAAGAAGGCTGTTGCAAAATACTCCCCCAGTCACAGCTTCGCTGTGCCAGCTCCCTCGGAGATGGGGCCTTGGCCTAGCAGTAAGCTGTAAAAGCCTCCCTAGACTCCCTCCGGCCGGAGGGAGATGTCTCGAAGAGACAGAGGGTGGATGGGTGGCATCGCGTTAGCGATGACGGAGGGAGTTTTGCAACAGCTTCTTTTATGGAGAAACCTATGAATTACGCAACCATTAAATATTACGACATCGCCAACGGGCCGGGCGTCCGGACGAGTGTATTCGTGTCGGGATGCCGCCATCACTGTCCGGGCTGTTTCAATGAGATCGCATGGGATTTCGGATACGGCAAACCCTTCGACAAGCCGGTTCGGAACGAGGTCTTCGCTTCCTGCAAGCCGGACTACATCACCGGGCTGTCTTTGCTGGGCGGCGAACCGATGGAGCCGGAAAATCAGCGTGACCTGCTCCCCTTTGTCCGGAATTTCAAGGCCCTCTACCCGAAGAAAACGGTCTGGTGCTACTCAGGCTACACTTGGGAACAGCTGACCGGTGCGGTTCTGGCATCCTGCCGGTGCGAAGTCACCGACGAGCTGCTGAAGCTGCTGGATGTTTTGGTAGATGGCCGGTTCGTGCAGGCCGAACACGACATCTCTCTCCGTTTCCGGGGCAGCCGGAACCAGCGTCTGCTGGATGTTCCCAAATCTCTCGCCGCCGGGCAGCCGGTCTGGTGGGAGGATGAAAAAGTCTTCTCGACTCATACGATGTAAGTAAAAAGAGTCTGGATTTTCCACAACGTTTACCTGAAGCGTGGAAAATCCAGACTCTTTCTTTATTTTATTCCCGGCTGCTCACCATATCCTCGATGAGGCGGAGGAAGGCCATGCCGTAATGGGCGGCTTTCTTCTCACCGACACCGGTGATATTGAGCAGTTCGTCCATACTGAGCGGCTTTTTTTGTGCCATTTCACGAAGGGTGGCGTCGTTGAAGACCATGAACGCCGGAACGTTCTGCTTCCCGGCAAGACGTTTCCGCACAGCATACAGGGCGGCCAGCAGCTTTTCGTCTGCCTCGCTCAGTTCGACTGGCTCGGAAGCACGGCGGCGTGGACGCTCCGCCAGACGGCGCGCGGATGCCGCCGCTCGTTCCTTGGCCTGCGCCGCACGCTGTTCCAACAGCTGCGTTTCCTCTTCCGCCGCCAGACAGCAGGAGCACTTCCCACACTTTTGGGGTGCAGCTTCACCGAAATAGCTCAGCATGAACCCACGCAGACACTTCGTGGTGGTGGAATAGAAGGTCATGTACTTGAGCCGTTCCTCGGCTTTCCGGGCAGCTTCGGCTTTGACATCGGCAGGCAGGCCGTTGTCCGCCTCCATCTCTTTCTCAATAAAGAACCGTATCGTCCGGACATCCGTTCCCGAGTACAGCAGAGTACAGCGTGCTGGTTCGCCATCTCGCCCGGCACGGCCTGCCTCCTGATAGTAGCTTTCCAAGTCCTTTGGCATATTATAATGGATGACGAACCGGACATTCGGCTTGTCGATCCCCATGCCGAACGCATTGGTCGCCACCATGATCTGGACACGGTCATAGAGGAAGTCATCCTGATTCCGCCGCCGCACCTCCGGGTCAAGCTTGGCGTGGTATGCCGCAGCCCGGATGCCCCGGCTCTGGAGCAGCCGGGCTGTCTCATCCACCTGCTTGGTGGTACTGCAATAGACAATGCCGGCGTTATCCCGTTCCTTGAGGACAAGGTCGAGCAGTTCTCGCGGCTTCTGGCTCGGCAGTGCGCGCCGGGTCTCGAAGTAAAGATTCGGGCGATCGAAGCCGGTCGTCACCTCGTAGGGGTTCTGGAGTTCGAGGTGGTTCCGGATATCCTCGCGCACCCGTGCCGTCGCGGTCGCTGTAAATGCACCCACGACCGGGCGGCTGGGCAGACTATCGACGAACTCCTTGATGCGCAGATAGCTCGGGCGGAAATCCTGTCCCCACTGGCTGATGCAGTGCGCCTCGTCCACCGTCACCATGCTGATGGTCCGCTCCTGCGCGAACCGCTGGAACCCCGGCATCTCGAGTCGTTCGGGCGCGACGTAGATGATCTTATACCAGCCCTCGCGCGCACGGCGGAGCATCAGGACTTTCTGGTTGTCGGTCAGACTGTTGTTCAAAAATGCCGCCGCGACACCGGCCTGTACCAATGCGCCGACCTGATCTTTCATCAGGCTCACCAGCGGCGATACCACGATGGTGATACCCGGCAGCAGCAGAGCCGGCACCTGATAACAGATGGATTTGCCTGCACCGGTCGGCATCACCGCCAGAACATCCCGTCCGGCTAACAGCTGATCGACGATCTCTTCCTGCCCGGGGCGGAAGCTGTCGTAGCCGAACACCTTCTTCAATATCGAACGCTGGTCTTCCATGAAGTTCCTCCTGTTTTGTAAAACGCTGACTTTCAGTATACCACAAAAACGTCTTTCGTTGCGGATTTCCGAAGTTTTTTCTGGTTTTGATAGCTTTTCACGCGCGAAAATGCTATAATATAGTTACATATCTCCATCTCTGGCCGCCGCACTCGCGTTCTGGCCGCAAAAACAATAAGGAGTATTTGAACACATGCAACAGAAATTGATCACCTTTGCAGTTCCCTGCTATAACTCTGCGGCCTACATGCGCCACTGCATCGAGACTCTGCTCTCCGCCGGTGAGCGTGCCGAGATCATCCTCGTGGACGACGGTTCCGTCAAGGACGAGACCCCGGCCATCTGCGACGAGTACGCCGAGAAGTACCCCACCATCGTCAAGGCCATCCATCAGGAGAACGGCGGCCACGGCGAGGGCGTCAATCAGGGCATCCGGAACGCCTCCGGCCTGTATTACAAGGTCGTGGACAGCGATGACTGGCTGGACACCGACTGCCTGAAAAAAGTCCTTGACCGCCTGCAGTCTCTCGTCACGCGCGGCACCTCGCCCGACCTGATGATCTGCAACTACGTTTACGAGCATGTCGAGGACGGCACCTCTCACGTTGTCCGTTACACCAACGTCTTCCCGGAGAACCGCCTGTTCAGCTGGATGCACGTCGGCCACTTCCGCCCCGACCAGAACCTGCTGATGCACTCGGTCATCTACCGCACTGCTGTCCTGCGCAAGTGCGGCATGGTCCTGCCCAAGCACACCTTCTACGTTGATAACATTTTCGTCTACCAGCCCCTGCCCTATGTCAAGAGCATGTATTACATGAACCTTGACCTCTACCGCTACTTCATCGGCCGCTCCGACCAGAGCGTCAACGAGAGCGTCATGGTGAAGCGTGTCGACCAGCAGCTCCGCGTCACCAAGCACATGATCGACTGTCAGGATCTGGACGCCCTGAAGCACGAGAAGCGTCTGCGCGCCTACATGCTCCACTACCTGTCCATGATGATGGCCGTCAGCGACATCTTCCTCCTGCTGGACGGCAGTGCTGAAGCCAAGGAGAAGAAGACCGAGCTGTGGAAGTACCTCAAGGACCACACCAAGTCCGATGTTTACCGCTCTGTCGTCCTGAGCGTCGGCGGCGTGACCAACATGAACTTCCCCAAGAGCGATAAGATCATCCTCGGCGGCTACCGCTTCGCCCAGAAGGTCTTCAAGTTCAACTAATCTGTAAACGATAAAACGCATGTGAGATGCACTTCCCGAGTGGAAGCTCTCACATGCGTTTCTTTTTATGATCTTGATTTACCCTTTCAGGTCGGTGATATCCAGGATCGACGCATTTCCGTCGAGGTCTTCATAAATCGTCACCATTGCCTGATAGGGTTCCGCGCCGGGATAGACGACCTGTGCGTCGCAGAGGAAGCGGTAATTCGTACCGGCGACCACCTGCGTTCCCAGCAGCTCCACCGGCTTGTAGCTGACACCGGTAAAACCTTCCATCGCTTTATCGAATGCGGCCTGTGCTTCTTTGGTAATCGCCGGAGATGTCGGCTGTGTCCAGCCGCCGACCAGTTCGGTCTCCTGCGAGGTCACGGGGTTCATCACCGGTGCTGTATATACGCTTGCTGTAACGCCAATCGTCATTGCCGCCATTGCGGCCAGTGCCAAAAACATGATATGATCCATCTTTCTGTACCCTCCTTCTGGGGATGTGGCCGGTTTTTCCGACCTTTCACCCTGAATACGGGTATCCGCTCCCTCAAATTGCAGGATTTCCAGTTTTTTCAAAAAGTGTTCACAAAAAAGGCCGCCGCTCCGGTGTTTGTCCGGATACGGCGGCCTTTCACGGTTTTAATTCAAATCACAGTTTGGACAGCTGCGGACCCTGTGCGGTATCCTTGACAGCCCAGCCCATCGCGGTCAGCTCGGCACGGATGGCGTCAGCGGTCGCCCAGTCCTTTGCCTTCTTGGCGGCGGCGCGCTTCTCGACCAGCTCGGTCACCTCAGCAGGGACTTCGTCCTTTTTGCGGTTGTACATCAGACCCAGCACGCCGGTAATTTCGTCGAACGCACCAGCGGCAGCTTCCAGAGCAGCTTTGCTGGAGGAAGCAGACAGGGTATTGATATCCTTTACGAGGTCAAACACCGCAGCCAGAGCATCGGGGGTGTTCAGGTCGTCGTCCATCGCCTTGCAGAACTTTGCGCGTGCCTCGTCTGCCTTGGATTTCAGGGCCTCGTCGGTGCCGAACTCGGTCTTGCTCAGGGCAAAGTCGAGGTTCTCGCGGCAGGTGTAGAGACGCTCGAGGCTGTTCTTGCAGCTCTCGATGAGGTCAACGGTATAGTTCAGCGGCATCCGGTAGCCTGCGGTCAGCATGAAGTAGCGGATCGGCTCGTAGCCGTACAGGTTCGCGACATCGCGGACGGTGAAGAAGTTGTGCAGGCTCTTGGACATCTTCTGATTGTCCACGTTGATGAAACCGTTGTGCATCCAGTAGTGGGCGAACTCGCAGCCGTTTGCGCACTCGCTCTGGGCGATCTCGTTCTCGTGGTGGGGGAAAATCAGGTCCTGACCGCCGCAGTGGAGGTCGATGGTCTTGCCGAGGTGGGTGCGGCTCATGGCACTGCACTCAATGTGCCAGCCCGGGCGGCCCATTCCGTAGGGGCTTTCCCATGCAGGCTCACCGGGCTTTGCGGCTTTCCAGACAGCGAAGTCCGCCGGGTCTTCTTTCAGGTCATCCTCCATCTGGCTCCGCAGTTCACGGTTGCCGCTCTCGAGGTCGTCCAGCTTGAGGTGGCTCAGCTTGCCATACTCCGGGTCGCTCTTGACACGGAAGTAAACGTCGCCGTTCTTTGCGACGTAGGCATGGCCGGAGTCGATCAGATCTTTGACGATGTCCAAAATCTGCTGGATATGCTCGGTCGCACGGGGCTGAACGGTCGGCTTTTTGCAGTTCAGACCAGCGGCATCTTTCAGATACTCTGCCTCAAACCGCTGTGCGACTTCCTTCATGGAAGTGCCTTCCTCTTTGCCTTTCGCGATCAGCTTGTCGTCGATGTCGGTGATGTTGGAGACATAGATGACCTTGTTGCCGCGGTACTCGAGGTAACGGCGCAGGGTATCGAAGACGATCAGCGGACGTGCGTTGCCGATGTGGATATAGTTATAAACGGTCGGGCCGCAGACATAGATGCGGTACTCACCGGGTACCTGCGGAACGAACTCTTCCTTCTGACGGGTCAGCGTGTTAAAAATCTGCATAATTCTCTACTCCTTTTGTGTGACAGCCAAAAGCCGCAAAAAAGCCGCCCTCGAACCGTACAATTTGTACGGGCATCGAAGGCGGCTTTTGAAAATTCCGCGGTTCCACTTCTGTTTGTCGCTCAAAGCCGGTAACGGGGCCTCCGCACCGCGATACTGATTTCCCACGGTGTGCTGTCCGGGCGCACTTCACACGCTGCTCTGCAAACAGGCTTTCAGCCAACGGCCTGTTCTCTCTGCGCAGACGCTTTTCGTGTTACTCTGCCCGGATAAACGCATTTTTCCTTATAAATCTATTATAATGAGATGCCTGTGGGAAGTCAAGATTCTTCCCTGCTTTTGACTTGTTCTCCCATCTGTGCTACACTCAAAAAAATACTTTTTCATTCAGGAGGTTCCCATGCAGCTTTTGACCGAACGCCTTTTTCTGATCCCACTCCACACCGATGCTTTGCAAAAGCTTATCGACCGCACCACAGACCCCGAGACCGCTAAGGCTTACCGCGATATGCTGAATGGCTGTGAATCCCATCCCGACCAGTGGCTCTGGTACACGGCATGGGGCCTTTACCAGAACGATTCCGGTGACTGGGTCGGCGACCTCTGCTTCAAGGGTCTGCCCGAGACCGGCAACCCGGAAATTGGCTACGGCATCGAGCCGGAGTTCTGGAATCAGGGCTACACCACCGAGGCCGTCCGCGCCGCCTGCAAATGGGCGTTGGAACAGCCCGGCGTCTGTGCCATCGAAGCCGAGACCGAACCCGATAACGCCGCATCGCAGGCCGTCCTTCGCAAAGTCGGCTTCGTTCCCACCGGAACCCTCGGCGAGGAAGGGCCAAGGTTTATTTTGAGGGGCTGATTTTCCGCTCTCCCCTTTACAACCGCCGGGAATTGTGCCATAATTTCACTATATTAAAGGGAAAGAGTGCTTCCGGGATGGCAATTCGGCCATCCGAAGTGCAAATTCTGTCAGAGGGGTAATAACTATGAGTAAAATCACGATCCCGGAAAACTACACGCCTGCGCTGAACCTGTACGACACCCAGCGCGCCATCGGCACGGTCAAGCGGCTGTTCGCAGACACCCTGTGTGCCACGCTGAACCTCTACCGTGTGTCGGCTCCGCTCTTTCTGGAGGCGTCCACCGGTCTGAACGACGACCTGAACGGCGTCGAGCGGAAAGTCACATTTGATATCAAGGACAGCGGCACCGAGGCACAGGTCGTCCAGTCGCTGGCAAAGTGGAAGCGCAAGGCTCTGAAGGATTACGGCTTCCGTGTCGGCAAAGGTCTGTACTGCGACATGAACGCAATCCGCCGCGACGAGGAACTGGATAATCTCCACTCCGTCTACGTCGACCAGTGGGATTGGGAGAAGATCATCCGTGAGGAAGATCGGAACGAAGCGTACCTGAAGAACGTCGTCCGTTCCATCGTCTCCGCCGTCTGCGCCACCGAGATGAACCTGCATGCCATGTTCCCTCAGCTGCAGGACCTGCCGCTCCACACTCCCAACGTGACCTTCATTACCACGCAGGAGCTGGAAGACAAGTATCCTGACCTGACCCCGAAGGAGCGCGAGAACGCCTTCGTCAAGGAAAACGGCACCACCTTCCTGATGAAGATCGGCGCACCGCTCAAGAGCGGCAAACCCCACGATGGCCGTGCGCCCGACTACGATGACTGGGATCTGAACGGCGACCTGCTCTTCTGGAACAATCCGCTCCAGTGCAGCTACGAGCTGAGCAGCATGGGCATCCGTGTCAGTCCCGAGAGCATGGACAAGCAGCTGACGATGGCCGGCTGTGACGACCGCCGGGAGTTGCCCTTCCACAAGGCTGTCCTGTCCGGCGAGCTGCCCTACACCATCGGCGGCGGCATCGGCCAGAGCCGCCTGTGTATGCTTCTGCTCGGCAGCGCACACATCGGCGAAGTTCAGGCCAGCGTCTGGGATGAAGCCACCCGTGAAGCCTGCAAAAAAGCTGGTATTCCGCTGCTGTAATCATTTGCATAAAAACAACGGTCTGTCGAATGACAGACCGTTGTTTTTTGCTTTCACCGCCGGAACTCCAGGCCCGGGCGGTGCTTTTTATGGCCGCCGCCGGCTTTCCAGACGAGCCAGGCGTAGAAGAGGTTCAGGCAGACGATAGCGACCAGCCATTCCAGAGACTGCTGGATGGTCTGCTCATAGATTCTCAGGAAGGGATAGGGGCCGACGATGAGATGCTGAACATTCGCCCAGACTGCGATGGAACCATAGAGTAACGTCGGGATGAGGGCGCAGAAGACGTTTTTGCCGGACAGCCGAGGCTCCCGTTCCAGAAACACAAACGAAACAAAGGCGCAGAGCGGATTGAGCAGATGATGGTAGAGCATCGAGCTTGCCGTCAGCAGGAAGACCACACCGCCCTCGTCTTTATAATAGGGTGCAAGGATGAACACCACGGTCAGGAAGGTCATAGTCAGGCAGCAGGTCGCAATGTACTTGAGCCGCTTGACCCAGCGCGGAACTTCCCGTCCGGTCAGCAATGCTCTCAACTGGAAAACCGCCATCAACAGGCAGACAAAGGCCGTGAAGAAGTTGGAGTTCTCGGTATAAAAGGAGAACATCTGCACACCGACTGCTTCCCAGCTGAGCCGGGCGGCGATGGGTTCCATATAGACGACTGCAAGGTTGAGGACAATGGACAGCACCCTGCGGAGGATATTCCAGAGTTTTTTCTTCATGAAAGAATCTCCGATTCGTTATAATTTGCCAAAATATTGAAAAAGGGCTGTTGCAGAACTCCCTTCACAGCTAACCGTCACACCAGGCTCCCTCTTTGAGGGGGCTGGCACAGCGGAGCTGTGACTGGGGGAGTTTTTGCAACAGTCCTTTTCTTTTTATGTTATTATTTCGCAGTGTTGATAAAGCTGCGGTTATCCCACAGGTACTTGATGCCGGAGATCGCCGTGACAGCCGCCACCAGCCAGCAGAGGCAGGAAGCGATGAATCCGACATCGCCCTTGGCGACTACACCCGGGATCAGGGCAGTGCCGAAGAAATAGAAGATGATGGACAGCATCTGCAGCACGGTCTTGACCTTGCCCCACATGTTTGCCGCGATAACTTTGCCATCCTTTGCGCCAGCGGCAACCATCCGCAGGCCGGAAACTGCAAACTCACGGGCGAGGATGATGCACAGCACCACCGGAGAGCAGACACCATCGCGCATCATGTAGATGAACGCGACCGTCGTCAGCAGTTTATCAGCCAAAGGGTCGGCGAACTTGCCGAAGTCGGTCACCATGTGCCACTTGCGTGCCAGATGGCCGTCCAGAAAGTCGGTCATACTTGCCACCGCAAAGATGATACCGGCCACCAGATACAGGGTCGGGTTGAAATCGCTGGTTCCGAACTGGGTCAGTGAGACGAAGATCATAAAGACCGGAACCAGAATGATACGGGTCAGAGTCAGTTTATTGGGCAGATTCATAAAGATTCCCTCCAATTTTGTTATTTTACAACAGTACCATACAGATCGTAAAGGTCGCTGTCGTCCACCAGAATGTTATAGAACTCGCCGGGATAAAGCGGCTCTTCGCTGGACACGCAGACATTGCCGTCCACCTCGGGGGCGTCGCCCATCGTGCGGCAGAGATACAGGCCGCTCTCCTCGTCGATGCCGTCGCAGATGACCCGGACGGTCTGACCGACCTTGTCCGCCTGCTTCTGGGCCATGATGCCGGTCTGGATCTGCATCACCAGCTCGGCACGACGGTCTTTGACCTCCTGCTCGATCTGGCCGTCCATCTTAGCGGCGACAGTGTTCTCCTCAGCGGAGTAGGCGAAGCAGCCCAGACGGTCAAACTTGACTTCCTTGACAAAGTTGCACAGGTCGTCGAACTGCTCCTCGGTCTCGCCCGGGAAGCCTGCGATCAGCGTCGTGCGCAGGGTGATGCCCGGGATGGATGCGCGCAGCTTGCCGATGACTTCCAGCAGCTCGGCACGGTTGGAGCGGCGGTTCATGTTCTTCAAAATTTCGTCGTTGCAGTGCTGGATGGGCAGGTCGAGGTACGGCACGACCTTCTCGTTCCGCTGCATGGCGGCGATAAACTCGTCGGTGATGCGCTCCGGGTAAGCGTACATGATGCGGATCCACTCGAGGCCGCTGATCTTATTCAGCTTGTCCAGCAGCTCGCAGATGCTGCCCGGCTTGCCCCAGTCCTCACCGTAAGCGGTGGGGTCCTGCGCCACGATGATGAGTTCTTTCACGCCCTCACCGGCCAGCCAGCGCGCCTCGGCAACGCAGTCGGCCATGTCACGGCTGCGCAGCGGTCCACGGATGGCCGGGATTGCGCAGTAGTGGCAGCGGTTGTTGCAGCCCTCGGCGATCTTCAGATAAGCATAGTGTGCCGGCGTACCGATGACACGCTTGCCGCCCAGAGGGAAGTCCTTCTTCATGCCGTAGCTCTCGAGGTGGTCTTCACCGTTGAACAGGCGCGCCACGATGGAGTCGATGGCCTTGTTGGACGCACAGCCGACGACCGCATCGACCTCAGGGATCTCCTCCTCGATCTGGCTGCGGTAACGCTCGGCCAGACAGCCGGTGACGATGACTTTCAGGTTCGGGTTTGCCTGCTTATAGGAGCAGGCTTCCAGAATGTTCTCGATGGCCTCGGTCTTCGCGCTCTCGATGAAGCCGCAGGTGTTGACGAGGATGACATCCGCTTCGCCCAGCTCTGCCACCGTCTCGTGGCCTGCTGAAAGCAGGATATGTACCATGCCGTCCAGGTCGACCTGATTCTTCGGGCAGCCAAGGGAAATACATGCAATTTTCATAAGGGGATAATACTCTCTTTCTGTTACTCTTGTTCTTCTACTCTCCGGACGGCCTCTTTGATGACCGGGTAGGCAAAACCGCGCCGCATCAATGCCGCCACTACAAGATCACGGCGTCCTGCGGCCAGCTTGGAGCGGTAGCGGCTCTCGACCAGAGATGCCGCCGCTTCCAGCTCCGGGTTCTCGCCCTCTTCATCGGGGGTGTAGACCTGTTCCAGTGCCTGCTGGATCTGGTTCTGATTCAAGCCCTTCTGCCGTAGATTCTGGGCAGCGGCGCGGCGGCTCTTGCGTGCCGCCAGCAAACTTCTTGCCCGTACCTCGGCATAGCGGTCGTCGTCCAGATACTGCCGCTCGACCATCTCCGCCACGACCTGCGCAGCGGTCTGCTCGGTGAACTTCCGGCAGAGCCGCTCATACAACTGGCCGGAGGAGATCTCCTGCGACGCCAGCGTTTCCAGCGCACGGGCGCGCGCTTTAGCGAGGTCGGTCGATATCTCTTCCTCTGTCAGCGGACGGCGGCTTCTCTGCGCAAAGGCCATTTAGTCCTCCACCATAATATCCAGTTCACTCTCGCTGCTGCGCGCCGGAGCCTTGACGATCGGTTCCTTTGCGGCTGCGCTGTCCTCAGCCGGAGCTGCGTTCTCGGTCGCTGCCGCCACTGCTGCTTTGCCAGCCGGACGACGGGTCGCATAGAGCTTGTCGGCGTTGGCGCGGATCTGGCCCTCGATATCGTCTGCAATTTCGGGGTTGTCCTTGAGGAACTGCTTTGCGTTGTCACGGCCCTGACCCAGACGGATATCACCATAGTTGAACCACGCGCCGCTCTTCTGGACGATGCCCAGCTTGACGCCGACGTCGATCAGTTCGCTCATCTTAGAGATGCCCTCACCGAACATGATATCAAACTCTGCCTCACGGAACGGAGGAGCGACCTTGTTCTTGACGATTTTTGCACGGGTGTGGTTGCCGATGAACTGGCCGGAAGAATCCTTCAGGCCCTCAACACGGCGGATGTCGATACGCACCGAAGCGTAATATTTCAGCGCGCGACCACCGGTGGTGACTTCGGGGTTGCCGTAGACGATGCCGACCTTTTCACGCAGCTGATTGATGAAGACGCAGACCGTGTTGGTCTTTCCAATGACGCTGGTCAGCTTGCGCATGGCCTGGCTCATCAGACGGGCCTGCAGACCAACGTGGCTGTCGCCCATCTCGCCTTCGATCTCGGCACGCGGAACCATTGCGGCGACCGAGTCCACAACGATGGCGTCGATGGCACCGGAACGCACCAGTGCTTCGCAGATCTCCATCGCCTGCTCGCCGGTGTCCGGCTGGCTGACAAGCAGCTCGTTGATGTTGACACCCAGAGCCTCAGCGTATGCCGGGTCAAGGGCATGTTCGACGTCGATGAAGGCGACCTCGCCGCCCTTCTTCTGTGCCTCGGCCAGAATGTGCAGAGCCAGCGTGGTCTTACCACTGGATTCCGGTCCGAACACCTCGATGATACGGCCGCGCGGCACACCGCCCACGCCCAGCGCGAGGTCAAGGCCAAGGCTGCCGGTCGAGATGGCGTCCACCTGCATGGCGGTGTTGTCGCCCAGCTTCATGATCGCACCCTTGCCGAACTGCTTTTCAATCTGGGCCAGCGCAGTTGCCAGCGCGTCCTTCTTTGCGTTCGGGTCAGTCTTCTGGGTCGCAGGCGCGACGTTGTTGTTCTGATTTTTTGCCATAAGTTGTTGCTCCTTTTGTTCGCAATGCCCGGCATCCTGCGTTCCGCGCAGGTGCGGAGGGTTCAGTTTTACTTTCCCTAATAGTATATCACAAAATCCAGAATTTACAACAAGAAGTTGTTTGGTTTTTCAATTTTTTCTTGCCAAAATACATCTGTCATTTCCGCCGAAATCTTTTTTGCAAGCGATATCGACCCAGCCGTTCTCTTTCAGCAGGGTGGTCACAGCTTCTCGCTGCTGCCAGCCGATCTCCAACGCCAGCGCGCCGCCGGGCTTGAGGGCTTTCTGATAGTGTTCCGCGATCGCGCGGTAAAATACCAGCCCATCTTCCCCGGCTTCCAGAGCCATTGCCGGTTCCTGCGCCACCTCCGGCTGCAAGTCCTGCATCTCGGCGGCGGTCAGGTAGGGCGGATTGGACACGATAAGGTCAAGTTCTCCCTCGGGCAGCGTCTCCCAGTAGGTGAACAAATCGCCCATCACCGGCGTCGCCGCCTGATGATGCAGGGCATTTTTTGCGTTCTGTTCGAGGTAGCGGAACGCTTCCGGGCTTTTTTCAAGGCTCATCACCTCGGCGTCCGGACAAAAGCGTTTCACGCCCAGACCCAGACAGCCGGTGCCGGCGCAGAGGTCCAGCACCTTCGGATTTTTGACCCCGGCCAACATTCCGGCGGCGGCTTCGGCCACCACCTCGGTATCTCCGCGAGGGCAAAGCACGCCCGGCCCGACCGCCAGCTCAAAGTCCAGAAACGGCCAGCTGCCGCAGAGATACTGCAGCGGCTCCCGGTTCGCACGCCGGGCGGTCAATTCTTCCAGCCGCTCCGCTTCCTTGGCCGAGAGCGGCCGGTCGGCCAGCCGGACATCCTGCCTCGTCACCAGACGGAACAGCTCCTGCGCGTCGAAATCGGCATCCGGACAGCCTGCTTCGGTCAGGCGGCGTTCCACTTCCTGCAACGCTTTCCGCGGCAGCATCCCTTCGCTTACCATTTGCCATCCTCCGGGTTTTCGGGCAGGACCGGCGTCACGGCCGCAATTGCGACCTCGATCATGCTGTCGTCCGGCTCGAAAACGGTCAGATGCTGCACCCAGATGCCGGGCTGACGGATGATGCGCGTCGCGATGTTGTCCGACCGGCCGCACCACTTGAGCAACTCATAGCTGATACCCATCACCAGCGGCAGAAGCAGCAGCTTGAACAGCACGCGCAGGCTGGTACTGCTCCACGGCAGGACACTGTACAAAAACACGCTGACGATGACGACCAGAATCAGGAAACTGGTGCCGCACCGGGGATGGAACCGGGTATATTTCCGGACATTCTCCACGGTCAGCTCGTCGCCGGCTTCATAACAGGCGATAGTCTTATGTTCCGCGCCGTGGTACTCGAACACACGGTGGATCTCTTTCATTTTAGAAAT
Organism: uncultured Faecalibacterium sp.; assembly: GCA_934548045.1. GTDB lineage: Bacteria > Bacillota > Clostridia > Oscillospirales > Ruminococcaceae > Faecalibacterium. Next base: position 16,521 of record CAKTEM010000027.1, read on the forward strand.
AGCGACCATATAAGTCAGGAAAATCGCGACTTTCAGCACTGCTTCCAGAATTACTTTTCCCCAGCGGCCCAGTGGAAGCAGACGGTTCAATCCGCCGACCAGCACCGTGGGCAGGACGGTGAACAGCAAAATTGCGAACAGACCACCCAGCACAGCGGCAAACATCAGCAGGGCATCCTCGGCCTTTTTGCCGAAGTGGTCGCCGATCCATTTTTCAAAGGCTGACTCCTCTTCCTCGGGGTCGTAGTCGTCGCCCATACTGACCTGTGCGGAGTACATCATGTATCGGTATCCCATGATCATGCTTTCGACCATCGAGATGGCACCGCGCACCAGCGGAATTTTCGTCCAGACGCCGTGGGTGGGCGTCGGTTCGATTTTTGTTTCAATCGTTCCGTCCGGCTTGCGCACGGCACAGCAGATCTGCTTGGGGCCGCGCATCATGATGCCCTCCATCAGAGCCTGACCGCCTACGCTGGTCTTGAAACATTCGGTTTTGGGTTGATTCATTGGGTTCTCCTTTTCAGCGGTGGTAGAGCGGCAGGCCAAGAGTGACGACGGTTCCGCGCCCCAGGGTACTCTTGATGTCCAGTGTGCCGTCCAACGCTGTCATGATGGAATCGACCAGTGCAAGGCCTATGCCGCTGCCGCGCACCGAGTTGCTTCCCTTATAGAATTTGGTCTTGACGTTTTCCAGATCCTCCGGCGGAATTCCGCGTCCCTGGTCGATGATCTCGATAAAGGCTTTGTATTCACCCTTCCAGATCTTGACCGTGATGCGTCCGCCCAGTGCCGAATATTTGATGGCATTATCCAGAATATTGATAAATACCTGCCGCAGACGGTCGGGGTCTGCATAGACCGGTATCATCTCCTCGGGTTCGGTGTAGGAGAGGATGAGCCCTTCGCGTTGGATGCGCGGCTCGCAGAACAGCACCGCGTCGGTCAGCTCTGCCACCAAGTCCAGCGGAACGCTGTTCATCTTGAGCCGTCCGTTCTGCAGACGGCTGAAATCCAGCAGTTCCTCCACCATATTATAGAGACGGGCCGTCTCGTTGTTGATGATCTCCAAGCCTTTCCGGTAGGTCTCATCGGCCGGGTCATCCAGCGTCCGCATCGTCTCGACCCAGCCGCGAATCGAGGTCAAAGGCGTCCGCAGCTCGTGGGAGATGGAGCTGATGAATTCATTCTTCATCTTCTCCGTCTCTTCCAGTCCTTCGGCCATCTGGTTGATGGTTCCGCGCAGGCGGTCAACTTCGTCTCTCTGGTCGCCCTTGACCGGCAGGCGGACATCCAGCTCACCACGCGCAATACCGGCCGCGATGCGCTCCACCTGGCCCAGCGGCACAACGATGCTTCGGATAAAGAAGACGCCGGACAAAATCGTAAAGGTCAGGATAGCCGCCACGACCAGCAGACTTAAAATCAGCGCGCGCCGGAGTTGCTCTTCCACCAGAGACAGACTCGTGACGAGCCGCATGGCCGCGACATCCTCGGCGGCATAAGGTACCAGACAGCAGACTGACATGACCTGTTCGCCCGTCTCGGTCTGATAAGTCGCAACACCCATGCCGTCCGCCGCATCCTGCGCCTGCTCGAAGTCATCCCAGACCACGATGCCCTCGGCATCGGTGCCGCTCGAGGACGCAATAACGCCGCCGTAGCTGTCCAGCAGCATGAACTCGTATTTATCCTTATCCGAGAACTGCTCCACCATCCGGCGGAGAGCAACGCTTCGGTTGGATGCCGCACGCTGTGCCGTATCGCCGGTGTACATCTTCAGCTGGCCGGTGATGGACGAAAACCGCCGGTACATGGTCTGCTGCACCCCGTTGTAATAGCTCCGGGTCACGCTGAACAGGAACATGCCTTCCACGACCAGCAGCAGCAATACCGTGATGAGCAGATTGCCGCGCAGCCATCGTCTTGTGATTCCGCTTCTCGTAGCGTTTCCCCCCTTTCGCTTATTTTTCTACTTAACAAGGCCCACTATCTCTTGTTTTTCGCACTTGTTTCCCGGCCTGCCAATGGCTCTCCCCATTGGGAGAGCTGGCAAAGCCGAAGGCTTTGACTGAGAGGGCTATTCTTCCCACCGGTAACCATAGCCCCAGACCGTCAGAATATGGGTCGGGTGGCTCGGTTCGTCTTCCACCTTCATCCGCAGGCGGCGGATATTGACATCGACGATCTTGACATCGCCATAGTAGTTCTCGCCCCAGACGCCTTTCAAAATCTTCTCGCGCACCATGGCGATGCCCGGATTCCGGAAGAACAGTTCCATGATCTGAAACTCCACCTGCGTCAGCTCAATGGGTTTGCCAGCTTTCAACAGGACACGGCGGTTCTCATCCAGCACAAAGTCACCGCTGACGAGAGAGGTCGACGCCGGCTTCTCTTCTGCGTTGCCCGAAGAGCGACCCACGCGGCGGCAGAGAGCTTCAACACGGGCCATCAATTCGCTGACACTGAAAGGTTTCGTCATGTAATCGTCAGCACCGATGGACAGGCCTCGAATTTTATCCTGCTCCTGCCCTTTCGCGCTCAGGATGATGATACCGATCTTCTGGTCGGTACGGCGGATCGTTTCGCAGAGCGAGAATCCGTTCATACCCGGCAGCATCACATCCAGAATCGCCGCATCGCAGCCCGGTTTCTCTTCCAGCAGCGGCAGAGCGGCCTCCGCACTATCTGCTTCCAACACTTCCATTCCGGCACGGCGCAGATTGAACGCGATCATCTCGCGGATGCTGGCTTCATCTTCCACGACAAGTACTTTAACCATCCGGTTATCCTCCATTTCTTTATGCCCCTACTCACTTTCCAAAAAGCACGCGGCGAAGCATCTGAAGTTCGAGTTTTATACTTTTCCCGACTGCCAATGGCTCTCCCTTTGAAAGACTCCATCCGGCCGGAGGGAGATGTCGCGAAGCGACAGAGGGAGGACAAGCTGGCACCGATAGGTGACTGAGAGGGCTAGTTCAAACGATACAGCGACCGGGCAAGCCGATAATCCGGGTCGCTGATGCTGACATCCGGGCCAAGCTTTGCCTGCATCTGACGGGATGCCACCACGCCCAGACGGGTCCAGCCGGCCGCACTCGCACTGGAATTCACCAGCCGCAGGGTCAGCACCAGTTTGTTTTCGTCCACCGTCCGCAATTCCACCGCGTTCTCTATCTCGGTGGAGTCGGTCAGCATCAGGTTTCCCTCCCACTCGGTCGGGAGTTCAATGTAACAGTTCGTTTCCTCATCCATCAGGCCAAAGCTCTTTTTCGGCTCCGGGCTGGTGTAGTCCATCCAGACGATGAAATCCATCCGTCGGCTCTGGCTCATGTTCAGCAGACCGGCCTCATCAGGCTGGGTTGGGATCTCCACCGTTCCGTCGTCGTCAAGGTCACGGCTGACAAGGCCCGGCACATTCCGGAGCGTTTCCTGATAGAGCTGGTCTGCCTTGATCTGCTTTGCCGGCACCATCTGCTGCGTCTCTTCATCGAAATAGAGCAGCACCGTTGCGAGGTTGTTGCCCGAGATGCCCGTCCAGCCGTCCAACACCAGATAATGTTTTCCGTCGGCACCCAGACCGGCCGCGACCGAAGCGCAGCCCGAGAACTTATCCGCCGATAGACCCATGACCGCGACCTGCTGGAACGACCCATCCCGGTCGACCGTCAGCAGCTCAATTTGAACGCCGCCGTCTTCCAGCGTCGACATCAGGATCAGATCCTGACTTCCGCCGCCGGTGATATCTTCCACCAGATACTGTTCGTATGGCTGTTCCAGAATGGCTGTAACTTCTCCATTTGCATAGGAGTAGACCGCCAGATACCGGTCGCCCTGCGACGCCATATAGCCCACGACCAGCTGAGAGGACTCACCGTCCTGCAATTGCGCCAGCCGGACATTCTCGACCGTATCGGCCAAGCCCTCAATGCTCTGCCGGACGACCCAATTGCCCTCCCCATTTTTTTGAAGGATGGCAATGCAGACATTCGAGGTCTGCCCGGTCGTATAGAGGACGGCCGCATCCTGCTGGCCGTCTCCGTCCAAATCTTGTAAGAGGAAGGGAGACAACAAATCACCCTGCATCGGGTATTTGAGCTGCGCGCTCTCGCCCAGCCAGTCGTTCAACGCCGACTGCAAAGCACCATAGTCACCCATCAGCCGGGGCGCGCGGAGGAGTTCTTCGACCTGTAAATTGTCAAAATCGCCGAGGGTGCATCCAGCCAGCAGTACGCAGACCAGAAGGGTCATCAGCACCAGCCGCAGCCGTTTCAGCAGAGTTTTCAACCGTCTCTCCTCCTCTCTGTGGAAATAACAATACATAGTAAGTATATCACGACCGGACGGCAATTCCAAGAGTCATTCCAAAGACTCCCAGCGCAGGCGGCCCTGTAACATAAAAAACGCTCCTTCCCATCTCTGGGAAAGAGCGTTCAGATACTGTTTATACAGTCAGGAACGGATTAGACGAGCTCCAGAACTGCCATCTCAGCAGCGTCGCCACGACGTGCGCCGATCTTGATGATGCGAGTGTAGCCACCGTTGCGGTCAGCGTACTTGGGGCTGATCTCATCAAACAGCTTCTTTGCAACATCTTCCTTGGTGATGTAGGCATAAACCTGACGCTTGGTGTGCAGGTCGCTTGCCTTGCCAAGGGTGATCATCTTCTCGGCCATGGAACGAACGTCCTTAGCGCGAGTGACAGTGGTCTCAATCTTGCCATTCTCTAACAGGTAGGTAACCATAGCGCGCATCATAGCGTTGCGGCTGTCGCTGGTTCTACCGAGCTTTCTGGTACCGGGCATCCCGTTTCACTCCTTAATTATTTTAGTTACTCATCGTCTGTGTTCAGCTTGAAGCCCAGGGAGTCCAGCTTTGCCATGACTTCTTCCAGGCTCTTGCGGCCGAGGTTACGGACTTTCATCATCTCGTCCTCGCTCTTGCTGACCAGATCCTCGACCGTGTTGATACCGGCACGCTTCAGGCAGTTGAAGGAACGGACGCTCAGATCCAGCTCTTCGATGGTCATCTCCAGAGCCTTTTCCTTATCGTCGTTGGTCTTCTCCACCATGATCTCGGCACCGGCGGCCTCATCGGACAGGTTGACAAACAGGTTCAGATGCTCGGTCAGGACACGGGCAGCCAGAGAAACGGCTTCCTGTGCGTTGATCGTGCCATCGGTCCAAACCTCAATGGTCAGCTTGTCGAAATCGATTGCCTGTCCAACACGGGTCTTCTCAACGTTGTAGTTCACCTTGAGTACAGGTGTATAAATGCTATCGACGGGAAGAGTGTTGATATCGTTCTTCTCGACGATGGCCTGCTTGTTGCGCTCAGCAGGCACATAACCGCGGCCCTTATCGAAGGTGAGCTCCATGACGAGCTTGCCGCCCTCGCCCAAGGTTGCGATGTGCCATTCAGGGTTCAGGATCTCAATATCGTCGCCCTGCTTAATGTTGTCCGCAGTAACCTCACAGGGGCCGACTGCCTCAACACGCACTGTCTTCGGCCCGTCGGTGTACAGCTTTGCAGCAATACCCTTCAGGTTCAGGACAATTTCGGTAACGTCTTCCTTGACGCCCTCAATGGTGGAGAACTCGTGAACCACGCCGTCAATCTTGACGCTGGTCACGGCGACACCGGGCAGAGAGGAAAGAAGCACACGACGCAGGCTATTGCCCAGTGTGATGCCAAAGCCACGCTCCAGCGGTTCTGCCACGAATTTACCGTAGCGGCCGTCCGGGGACAGGCTTGCCGTTTCGATTTTGGGACGTTCAATCTCCATCATATCTATGCCCTCCTTGTCAAACCGACGTTGCCGTCGGCCCATTATTAAATTCTTTCAAAGAAAAGAATGCGAAAGACTGCCATCCATCCGGAAGGCGCATCCTTCTTAATGGATTACTTGGAGTACAGCTCGACGATGAGGTGCTCTGCAACTTCGTAGTCGATGTCGCTGCGCTCGGGGAGCTT
>CAKTEM010000028.1 GCA_934548045.1 uncultured Faecalibacterium sp.
TGCTCGCGTGTCCCGATGGTGGCATGAGCCTGTCAGCAATGGCAGGTCGAGACAGATCGTCGTTTAATACAGAACCCGGCTTACGGTCTATCTCGTTTTCCATTTTTTCGTGTTCAGGAGCTGCTGCGGTTTCGCGGCGGCTCTTTTGTTTTTGCTCCGATTATGGTATACTATCCTCACCCCGGGATGCCGGGCCAAAAACGCACAATAAATTAAGACAGGATGTGAAATCCTCCGATGAAAGATGGTTTTTTGAAAGCAGCTGCGCTCTCGCCTTCTCTGCGCGTCGCAGACTGCGTCTATAACACCCAGCAGATCCTGCAAGACCTGCAGAAGGCTGCGGCACGCGGCGTCAAGCTGGCGGTGTTCCCCGAGTTCTGTCTCACGGGCTACACCTGCGGCGATCTGTTTTTGCAGCACACCCTCCAGCAGGGCGCACTAATCGGCCTGCAGACGCTGCTCGACGGCAGCCGGGAGCTGGACGTTCTCGCCCTCGTCGGTCTGCCCCTGATGGTACACGGCAAGCTCTACAACTGCGCCGCTGTGTTCTGCCACGGCAAACTGCTGGGCATCGTTCCCAAGACCTATCTGCCCAACTACGGCGAATTCTACGAGAAGCGTCAGTTCACGCCGGGCAGCACTGAGATCGAGACCATCACGGTCTGCGGTCAGGACGTGCCGTTCGGCACCTCGCTGCTCTTCGCCTGCCGCCAGATGCCGAGCTTCGTGCTGGGCGTCGAGCTGTGCGAAGACCTGTGGAGCGCACTTCCGCCCTCCACCTTCCACGCTCTCGCCGGTGCGACGGTCATCGCGAACCTGTCGGCCAGCGATGAGACGGTCGGCAAAGCAGAGTACCGCCGGGCCTTGGTCAAGAACCAGTCTGCTCGTCTGCTCTGCGGCTACCTGTATGCTTCTGCCGCCCACGGCGAAAGCACACAGGACATGGTCTTTGCCGGTCACGACCTCATCGCCGAGAACGGCACCCTCCTCTCCGAGGCAAAGCCTTTTGAAGGCGGCATCGCTGAAACAGAATTGGACTGCCAGCGGATGGAATCCGAGCGCGCACGGAACACCAGCTTTGAGCCGAGCCGTGACGGTTACCTGACCGTCAGCTTCGATTTGGAACCGGTCGAGACGGAGCTGACCCGTTGGGTCGACCCGACGCCTTTCATTCCGCACAATGCGCAAAAGCGCGCCGAACGCTGCGAGCTGATTCTGAAGATGCAGGCTGACGGCCTGGCAAAGCGTCTCGAACACGCTCATGCGAAAACGGCCGTCATCGGCATTTCGGGCGGTCTGGACAGCTGCCTTGCTCTTCTGGTGGCCGTCCGTGCCATGAAGCAGCTGAACCGGCCCACCACCGATGTTCTGGCCGTCACCATGCCCTGCTTCGGCACCACCAAGCGCACCCGTTCCAACGCAGAGATTTTGTGTGACGAGCTGGGCGTCTCCTTCTCCGAGATCGACATTGCGAACACCGTTCACAGCCACTTCGCCGATATCGGTCAGGACGAGAGCGTGCTGGACGTCACCTTTGAAAACGGTCAGGCCCGTGTCCGCACCCTTGAGCTGATGGACACCGCCAACCGCACCGGCGGTCTGGTCGTCGGCACTGGTGACCTGTCCGAGCTGGCTCTGGGCTGGGCGACCTACAACGGCGACCACATGAGCATGTACGGCGTCAACGCAGGCGTTCCCAAAACGCTGGTGCGGCATCTCGTCCGGTACGAAGCCGACATCGCCGCCACCGAGACGCTGAAGACCGTTCTGCTGGACATTCTGGACACCCCCGTTTCGCCCGAACTCCTGCCGGCCAAGGACGGCGAGATCGCGCAGAAGACCGAAGACCTCGTCGGCCCGTATGAGCTGCACGACTTCTACCTCTATCACGTTCTCCGCTTCGGCTTTGGCCCGGCGAAAATCTTCCGTCTCGCAAAGGCTGCCTTCGCAGGCCGCCCGGAGTACCCGGACGAGGTGCTGTACAAGTGGCTGCGGAACTTCTACTGGCGGTTCTTCGCCCAGCAGTTCAAGCGCAGCTGCCTGCCCGACGGCCCGAAGATCGGCAGCGTGACCCTCTCGCCGCGCGGCGACTGGCGGATGCCCAGCGATGCCTGTGCTGCGCTCTGGCTGGCCGAGCTGGAACAGATCCCTCTCAAAGGATAAACTATGAAGCAACACAAAAAACTACTCGTCAACCTGATTTTTGCCGTTGTCATCCTTGCGGCGGCCGGTGTGCTGTTCGCGCTCCGCTCCGCAAACAAAACGCCCGGCGCGACCCTTGCCGCCGAGCTGACTTACGGCGACAACAACACGGTCATGCCCATTCCGCTCACGCAGGACAAGACCTACGATGTCGACACCGGTTATCTGACCGTTCACATCGAGGTCAAGGATGGTGCCGTCCGCTTTATCGACTCTCCCTGCCCGGATCACATCTGTGAGACGTTCGGCTGGCTGACCGAAGAAGACCAGACGGCGACCTGTCTACCTGCCCGTGCGGTGCTGACCGTCGTTCCCGTGTCCTGAGACACATTTAAAAGGAGTAACTTCCATGTCTGACGAAAATCGTTCTCATTCCCGTGCCGACGAAGATACTTCCCGGCATATCCATCGCGGTGTGCGGCGTCCGGAACAGGGTACGGTCGAGGTGGACAGCGCGGATTTCTTTTCTCCGCTCCCCCAGTCCGACCCGACTCCGCCGCCGAAACCGCCCAAAAACAATAATCATAACCACCACAACGAACCGCCCAAGCGTCCTGCGCCCAAAGCGTCCGCAGAGACCGCCGAAGCTCCGAAACGAGGGAAATTCTTGCTCGTCTTACAGGCTATCCTGAGCGTCGCCGCACTGGTGCAGCTCTGGCGCACTCAGATGCTCCCGGCACTCTATCTTGTCATCATCACCGCTCTGCTGGCTCTGCTCTGGCTGCTGGTAAAGCGTTGTCAGGAGTACAAAGTTCCCGGCACAGTCGCCCGGGTGTTCTCCGTCTTTCTCTGTGCGGCAATGGCACTGGGCTGTGTCTGGGCGCAGCAGGGCCTGTCCGCTCTTGGCAGCGTGACCTCCGGCCTGCTGACCGGCGCGGAAGCAAATAAGATCACCAAAGAGCCTTTCGTCGTTTATCTGAGCGGCGTTGACAACCGCGGCGAACTAACTGAAAAGGCACGCAGCGATGTGAATATCCTCGCTGTCGTCAACCCCAAGACCAAACGGGTCGCCCTCATCAACACGCCCCGTGATTACTATGTCGACCTCGCCGGCACGTCCAGCAAGGACAAGCTGACCCACGCCGGACTGTACGGCGTCGAGACCAGCATGGCGACCCTCGGCAACCTGTACGGCATCAACGTCGACCACTACATCCGCATCAACTTCGCCGGTTTCATCAACATCATTGATGCTATCGGCGGCATCGACGTCTATTCCGATCAGGCGTTCACCTCAGTCGGCAGCCCGGGATACTACGACCCGACCACCTTCGCCGAGGGCTGGAACCACCTCGACGGCAAATCCGCTCTGGCTTTTGCCCGTGAGCGTCACGCCTTTGCCTCCGGCGATGTCCAGCGCGGCATCAACCAGATGAAGGTCATTGACGCCATGGTGAACAAGCTCAAATCCCCTGCCCTGCTGATGGGTTTCTCCAAGCTGATGGATGCGGCATCGGACTGCTTTGTCACCAGCCTGTCGCAGGACCAGATCACCGCTCTCGTCCGGATGCAGCTAAGCGACCTTGCAAGCTGGGATATCCAGAGCTACTCCGTGACCGGCACCAGCGGCAAGAGTACCCAGTGCTACTCTGCAAAGGGTCAGAACCTTTACGTCATGAAGCCGGACGAAAGCTCGGTCAATGAGGCAAAGGCACTCATCGCGTCGGTTCTGGACGGCGAGGGTTCTGTCAGCGACACCACCCAGACCCCGGAAAAGACCGACGTCTTCACCCCGACTGCTGACCCGAACGCCGGTGCATCGGTACCTGAGACCCCGGCGGAAAGCGTCATCGTCGAGGAGCCTGCCGAGAGCGTTCCGGAAGAAACTCCGGCCGAGACGCCTGCGGAACAGCCTGCAGAATCCAGCGAACCGAACGCCTCGACCGAGACGCCCACGGAGCCGGAAACTCCGGCTGAAACGCCTGCCGAGACCCCCAGCGAGTCGTCTTCCATCTCCCTGCCCTCGCAGGAAGAACTGGAACAGGCGGCATCCTCTATCCAGCAGGCCGCTTCGACCATTCTTGACGCTATCTTCAACGCTGCGTCCAGCAGTACCAATGAGGCAGCGTGATAGCTGATGAAATTATGCTACAAAAGTTCAATGTCACCGTTAGCGAAGACGGAAGTGTGAAACTCCCGGAGGCTGTTCTGGAAAAACTCGAAGTCAAACCCGGAGAAAAAGTTCGCTTCGAGGTAGACGATAATTTTTATGCGGTCAGGCTTTTATCACGGATAGAGGCTGAACGCTTGGATTACCTGAATTGGATGCACAATAAACATTGCCCCTCCGTTGAGGAAATGATTGCAGAGTCGAGAAAACAGGCTACACAGAACATTGTGCTTTCCCGTATCCTTGATGGAATACCGGCAGAAAAAATCGCAAAAGACTATGAAGTTTCACTCGACTATGTAGAACAGCTTGCTCATCAGCTGAAGATAGATATAGATGAAGCTAAAGCTCACAACAAAACAAAATCATCTTAAAGCAAACAAGCGGCAGTTTTCCGAATAGGAAAGCTGTCGCTTCGTTCTTAATTGGTCAGCAAGATACAGAAAAAGTAAAACAACAGCAAAATTCCAAATCAGAAAAGTGTTGCTCTTTCCCGTCCAAAATGATATGATTGGTACAAACAAAAATGCGGAAGCTTCTCTGCTGTTCCAAACCAGAAAAACTGCCGCGCAAAAAATGTCCTCGAGGTGATTCGAACACCCGGCCTACTGCTTAGGAGGCAGTCGCTCTATCCAGCTGAGCTACGAAGACGCAAGACGTATTTGTGACACAGTTATTATAATACCTCTTTTGAGGATAAAAATCAAGGCTGGGGTTTGGAAGCTCTTCGACCAGAAAAGAGGATTCCATGCCAAAATCGAAAAACAAACGCTTCGCCCACCGGAAGCGAAAGGGCGGATGGCTGGCCGGAAGCAGCGCGACGCAGATCATCTGTGTCAGCTTTCTGCTCCTCATCGCGGTCGGCACGCTTCTGCTGACCTTGCCGATCTCCAGCAAAAACGGACGTCTAGGCGTCATTGATGCCATGTTCACCGCCACCAGTGCGACCTGTGTGACCGGCCTGATTGTCCGGGATACCTGGACGCAGTTTTCCTGGTTCGGGCAGGCGATCATCCTGCTTCTTATCCAAATCGGCGGATTGGGTCTTGTGACCCTCACCAGCTTTTTCGCACTGGCGGCACGGCGGCGGATGGGATTCCGTGACCTGCGGCTTCTGGGTGAGAGTGTCTCGGCAAGTGGTCTGTCGCAGGCGACCGAAGTTCTGAAAATTGTCATCTCACTGGCGGCTCTGTTCGAGGCCATTGGCATCGTTTTGCTGATGTTCGCCTTTGTGCCGCAGTTCGGCTTAGAGGGTATCTGGGTCAGTGTTTTTACGGCCATTTCCGCCTTCTGCAACGCCGGTTTTGACCTGTTCGGGCGGTTCGGGCAGTATTCCTCGCTGGTGCCATACGTCAACAACTACTATGTGCAGGCTGTCATCATGTTCATGATTATGGCCGGTGGTCTGGGCTTCATGGTCTGGGTCGAAATTGGCGAATACCGCAAAAAGCGGCGGCTCTCCCTCAATGCGCAGGTCGTACTGGCGTTCTCGGCCATCCTCTGGGTCGGCGGAGCGGTGCTGTTCGGCCTGATGGAGTGGAACAACCCTGCCACGATGGGCGGACTATCTGTGCCAGGAAAAATCATGGCGTCCATTTTTCAGTCCGTCTCGACCCGTACCGCCGGAATGAACACCGTTGACCTTGCGGCCTGCGGCCCCATTACCAAGCTGATGATGAGCATCCTGCAATTCATCGGCGCGGCTCCCGGCTCGACGGGCGGCGGCGTCAAGGTGACGACCTTTGCCGTCATCATCCTGACGATTCGGAGCGTTGCGCAGGGCCGTGACGACTGCGTAATTGCCGACCATCACATCGAGTCCAAAACCGTTTACCGCGCGCTGACGATCATCGTTCTGGGTGCGGTGGCGGCTCTCGGTTCGGCTGTCGTAGTTTACTACAACACTTCTGACGCTGTGTCGGTCGTTGATTCTATCTTCGAGTCCTTCTCGGCGTTTGGCACAGTCGGCCTGTCGGTAGGCGTTACTGCCCAGCTGAACACCGGCGCAAAGCTGCTTTACATGCTGGTGATGTTCATGGGACGTGTCGGCCCGGTCGCACTGGCAATCAGCCTGACTGCCAAGCCCGACGACAACAAGCGCAAGATTTTGCCGGTCGGACAAATCAACGTAGGTTAATTAAGATGCACAATAAAAGGGGAGACTCCGTGTGGAGTCTCCCCTTTTATTGTGCTTTATCTTATTTGGAGTACAGACTGATGATGTTCAGCAGAACTTCGGTGGCCTTGTCCATCCGCTCGACGGTGGTACACTCGCAGACACCGTGGAAGTTGAAGCCACCAGTGCCGAGGTTCGGGCAAGGCAGGCCCTTCCAGCTCAGGACGGCACCATCCGTACCGCCGCGAACCGGCACTTCCTCGGGTTCCAGACCAGCCATCGAGATAGCCTTGCACGCCGTCTCGACGAGGTGGAAGTGGGGCTTGATCTTCTCGATCATGTTGCGGTAACTATCCTTGATCTCGACCTCGACCGTGCCTGCGCCGTACTTGCCGTTCAGGTAGTCAGCGATGTGGCGCAGGTTGTCCTTCTTATACTGAAGTTTCTCAGCGTCATGGTCGCGGAGGATATAGCCCAGCTTTGCTTCGGTGACGTCGCCGTACATCTGGCAGAGGTGATAGAAACCCTGACGGCCCTCGGTCGTCTCCGGGCGCGCCATAACAGGCAGAGCCATGTGGAACTCCATTGCGACATTGGAAGCGTTGATCATCGCATCCTTCGCGCTGCCGGGATGGACCGAGAAGCCGTGAACGGTCACAGTCGCGGAAGCGGCGTTGAAGTTCTCATACTCGATACCGCCCACATCACCGCCGTCGACGGTATAGGCGAAGTCTGCGCCAAAGCCCTCGATATCGAACAGAGATGCGCCCTCACCGATCTCCTCATCCGGCGTGAACGCGATGCAGAGCTTGCCATGCGGACGGCCCTCGGCCTGCAGCGTCTCAACAGCGGTTAGGATCTCTGACACGCCTGCCTTGTCGTCTGCGCCCAGCAGCGTGGTGCCATCGGTAGTGATAAGGGTCTCGCCTTTCAGATTCTCGAGGAATGGGAAGGTCGAAGTCTTCATCACCATGCCGGTGGCAGGCAGGGTCACATCGTGGCCGTCGTAGTTCTCATGGAGGACAGGGTTGACATTTTCGCCGCTGGCATCCGGTGCAGTATCCATGTGGGCGATCAGGCCCAGCGCAGGCTTATCCTCACAGCCGGGCGTTGCCGGGATGCTGCCGTAGACGTAGCAATGCTCGTCCACAAAGGCGTTCTCGATGCCGACAGCCTTCATATCCTCGACCAAGATATGAGCCAGATCAAACTCCCGTTCTGCCGAAGGATGGGTGCCGGAATTGGGGTCGGATGTGGTATACACCCGTGCATATTTTAACAGTCGCTCGTAAGCACGCATAAGTAAATGCTCCTTTGCTTTTTTCTCTATCATACCCTCTTTCGGGGGATTTTACAAGAGGAAAAGTACATCTGTAAATATTCCTGAAACGGCATCACTGGCAATGAGGGAGCTTTTCACGCAAATGGAGTCCGGAACCCGCGGTTCCGCCCCAGTGTTTACAACACCGGGGCCCCACTTCCCCGGACATTTGCTTAGAAAACTCCCTCATTGCCGGAAGAGAAGGTTCTTTACTCAATATCTTTCCGGAACGTCAGATTCACAAATTCCTGTCCATTCTCGCCACGGCGGAATGTTCCATTTTCAGTACCGGTAAATCCAAGTGCGTGCATCACGCCGCAGGAGCCTGCGTTCTCCGCCGCAACATCAGCCGTAAATTTCTTCACACCGCTCTTCCTGCCAAACTCGACCAGCGCGCCGACCATCTCTTTTGCATAGCCTTTCCGCCAGCAGGTCGGATGGATACAGTAGCCGATATCCCAGTGTTTTCCGTCCTCTTCGACCACCGCACAACAGGTTCCGACCGGCTGACCGGTCACTTTATCCTCTGCAATTATATAGTAGCAGTCCTCGCTGTCGCTCAGATGACGAAGCAGTTCCATATAAGAATTCAAATCTTCGATTTCATCCAGCGGTGGGTCGCTGAGATATTTGCCGGTTACCGGGTCACCCCAGATGCAAATCGCAAAGCCTGCGTCCTTGGCTTCCATCGGCCGCAAGCGCAGACGAGCCGTTTCAAATGATTCAAAAAGCATTGTCATCCCTCCTATATGAACTGAGTATACTTTATTATCTCTTAAATTGCAATTTTTTCAATCGCCAACTTTTTTCAAAAAACAGTTGACAACTTCCCAAAGCTGTGATAAGATACAGTCACGTTAGAGATAGCTAACCGACAGGCGGCAGGAGCCCAGCAGGTTCCATGAGCCGCTTCCTTTTAAGTGTTTTGGTTAGGCTTATCTAACTTCCATTTTGCATAAGACAGCTTCTCTTGGGAACGCTATCTTAAATACTTATCGGGTAAACGGAGGGAACCGGCCATGGAGCGCAATTTTGAAACGGTCATGATCGAGCAATGCTCGCCGGTGCTGGCCGGTCTGAAACCTGCCGGATTGTTCCGCTACGAGACGAGCGACAGTTCTGACCTCGCAAAGCGTGTCCGCAGCTGGAACGCTCAACTGTCCGGCAAGGGCCTGCGCGTCGAAGTCCTCAAGGGCTGCGTCCGCACCCATCGGTATCTGGTCTACGTTTACCGCGAATCCCGTCTTCGCGCAGTTCTGGCCGAGCGTTCAGTCCGGGAGTTTCTGGCACAGGAGGGCTACGCCCTTCCGGCTTCTCCCGACGATTACAGTACGCTCATCCGCCAGCTTTCGCGGCGGCTCTGTTGCGCAGCCGATTTTCCGCATGAAATTGGCGTATTTCTGGGCTATCCCCTGACCGACGTTGTGGGATTTATCCAGAATCAGGGGCGCAATTTCACCTGCTGCGGCTGCTGGAAAGCTTATGGCGATCCGGAAACAGCCCGTCGGCACTTTGCCCAATTAAATAAGTGTACCGCCGTCTATCTCCGTCTGTTTCATAGCGGTACACCCATCACCCGTCTTGCTGTGGCGGCTTAACCTTTGACATTCACTTCAAATACTCTCTTTTTATCCTGGCACCCACTGGACACCTCCATGTCCGGTGGGGAGAAATCCTCCTTTTGACACGCGGCCGCCCGATGTAGAATGACCACTGCATCGGGCGGCTGTGTCATTCTATAGGTTACATTCTGTTTTCAGACAGTGAATTTCGCGCGTTTTCCCCTCGATGAATGAAAACTCTTCAGTCTTTACTTCACGCAGTTTGTTTGTTACAACTGTCCAAATTTCGTCCGAAAATTGTGTCAAGTTTCTGTTTGTTTCTCTAAACTAACTTTTAATTATGAAAAAACTATTGACAAACAAGGGTTAGTGAGTATAAACTATCCACGCTGATAGTTGCCGCTGACTAACTGTCACAGGCATCTGTACAGACATCAATGCAGGGAGTTGAATGATATATGATGCCTTTAACAATGGCAAAGGCAGGCGAGACTGTCACGATCGGTAAGATCACCGGCAAGGACGAGGTGCGTCAGCATCTGGCAGAGCTGGGCTTTGTCGTCGGCAGCGAAGTCACTGTCGTCAACGAAATTTCTGGCAACCTGATCTTGCAGGTCAAGGCAAGCCGCATCGCTCTGGACAAGACGATGGCAAACCGCATTATGATTTCTTGATTTTGGCTGAACAGCGTTCACGCGCTGTTTGAGAATGGCCGGTGAACCGAAGGCCATTCCGATAGTATAAGACAAGTAGAGGAGGATTTTTCAATGAAGACTCTGAAAGACGTCAAGGTTGGCGAGACCGCTACGGTCGCTCGTCTGCATGGCGAGGGCCCGGTGAAACGCCGCATCATGGACATGGGTATCACCAAGGGTGTCCAGATCTACGTCCGCAAGGTCGCTCCGCTGGGCGACCCGATGGAGCTGACCGTGCGCAACTACGAGCTGAGCGTGCGCAAGGCCGACGCTGAAATGATCGAAGTGGTTTGATTCCAAAGAGAGGAAAGGACACGCAATGAGTCTTAAAATTGCACTGGCCGGCAACCCGAACTGCGGTAAAACTACCCTGTTCAATGCACTGACCGGCTCCAACCAGTACGTCGGCAACTGGCCCGGCGTTACCGTCGAGAAGAAGGAAGGCAAGCTGAAGGGCGCATCTGACGTCATCATTCAGGACCTGCCCGGTATCTATTCTCTGTCTCCGTACACTCTGGAAGAGGTCGTCGCTCGCAGCTACCTAGTCAGCGAGAAGCCCGATGCCATCCTGAACATCATTGATGGTACCAACATCGAGCGTAACCTGTACCTGACCACCCAGCTGATCGAGTTGGGCATCCCCGTTGTCATGGCTGTCAACATGATCGATCTGGTCCGCAAGAACGGCGACAAGATCGACTTGAAGAAGCTGAGTGCAGAGCTGGGCTGCCAGGCAGTCGAGATCAGCGCACTGAAGAACGAAGGCAGCGAGAAGGCTGCTCAGATGGCTGTCGCCGCTGCAAAGGCTGGCAAGGCTGTTGAGCTGCCCCACGTCTTCACCGGCAGTGTCGAGCATGCTATCGCTCACATCGAAGAGTCCATTCAGGGCAAGGTCGATGACCGCTTCCTGCGCTGGTATGCTGTCAAGCTGTTCGAGCGCGACGACAAGGTTCAGGCTGAGCTGAAGCTCGACAAGAGCCTGCTCGACCACATCGACCAGCACATCAAGGACTGCGAGGCTGAGATGGACGATGACGCAGAGAGCATCATCACCAACCAGCGTTACGCTTACATCAACACCGTCGTTTCCAAGGCAGTCAAGAAGAAAGCTCGCGTTGAGAACCTGACTGTTTCCGATAAGATCGACCAGATCGTCACCAACCGTGTGCTGGCTCTGCCGATCTTCGCTCTGATCATGATCCTGATGTACTCTCTGTCGATGGGTACTTCCATTGCGGACGGCGGCTGGTCGATCGGCTCCTTCGCGACTGACTGGACCAACGATGTCCTGTTCGGTGAGATCGTTCCGAACGCACTGGGCGGCTTCCTCGAGAGCATCGGTGTTGCTGACTGGCTGTACGGTCTGATCATGGACGGTATCGTTGCAGGTGTCGGCGCAGTTCTGGGCTTCGTTCCTCAGATGCTGGTCCTGTTCTTCCTGCTGTCCATCCTCGAGGATGTAGGTTACATGTCTCGTGTTGCTTTCATCATGGACCGTATCTTCCGCAAGTTCGGTCTGTCTGGTAAGAGCTTCATCCCCGTTCTGGTCGGCACCGGCTGCGGTGTTCCGGGCGTCATGGCTTCTCGTACCATTGAAAACGAGCGTGACCGCCGTATGACCATCATGACCACCTGCTTCATCCCCTGCGGCGCAAAGATGCCCATCATCGGCCTGATCGCAGGTGCAATGTTCGGTGGTTCTTCGCTGGTCGCTGTCTCTGCTTACTTCATCGGCATGGCCGCTATCATCTGCTCTGGTATCATCCTGAAGAAGACCAAGATCTTCGCAGGTGACCCGGCTCCGTTCGTTATGGAGCTGCCTGCATACCACGTTCCTGCTTGGGGCAACGTCTTCCGTGCTACTTGGGAGCGCGGCTGGTCCTTCATCAAGCGTGCTGGCTCTGTCATTCTGCTGGCTACTGTCGTTCTGTGGTTCCTGCAGGGCTTCGGCTTTGAGAACGGCGTCTTCGGCATGGTCGAGGATCAGGACAATTCTGTTCTGGCCGCTATCGCAACCAAGATCGCATGGATCTTCGCACCTCTGGGCTTCGGCAACTGGCGTGCTACTGTTGCTTCCGTCTCCGGCCTGATTGCAAAGGAGAATGTCGTTGGCACCTTCGGCGTCCTGTATCACTTCGCTGGCGAAGAGCTGTCTGAGAACGGTGATGAGATCTGGAGCCTGGTTGCTCAGGATTACACCGCTCTGTCTGCTTACGCTTTCATGATCTTCAACCTGCTGTGCGCTCCCTGCTTCGCTGCTATGGGTGCTATCAAGCGTGAGATGAACAACGGCAAGTGGACCGCCATCGCCATCGGCTATATGTGCGCACTGGCTTACTGCTCTGCTTTGGTCGTGTACCAGATCGGCGGCCTGATCACCGGTGAGGTCGGCTTCAACTTCTTCACCGTCGTTGCAATTGCCATCTTCGCAGCGTTCCTGTACCTGATGTTCCGTCCTAACAAGTATGCGAACGACAACGAGGTCAAGATCGACGTTTCCAAGATCACCGCAAACAAGTAAAATGTTTTTCAAGTGCTGAGAGGAGTGCTTCTCTATGATGGAATTTCTTGCGACGAACTTTAATCTTCCGACCATTATCGTCGGTGCGATCGTGTTTGGTCTCGTGGGCTATATCACCTGGCACTCTCACAAGCACGGCGGCGGTTGTGGCGGCTGTGGAGAAGGCGGTGGCTGTAATGGGAATTGCGGCGGCTGCGGTGGTTGCCACTAAGCGTTAAATCAAAACCGCAGGGCGCAGGTCGAGGCAGAAAATCGGCCTGCGCCCTTTTTTAAAATGGAAAAAGTTAGCATTGGATAACACAAAAACAGAAAGAGAGTGATACTATGGAACTGACGTCGGCGCACCTGCGCTATCTGCTGGCGATCTACGAAGTGTCGCAGACCCATCTGGACATCAGCTCCCGGAGCATCGCCGAAAAGCTGGGCGTCACCAAGCCCTCGGTGGTGCGGATCATGAACCTGCTGATGGAGCGCGGCATGATCGTGAAAGAACACTACGGCAAAATTTACCTGACCGACCGCGGCATCTTTGTCGCGAAAGAGGTCAACGCTCAATTGAAGGCGGTGTTGGAACATTTTCCGCCGGTCAGCATTGAGCTGACGGACGAGGAAAAGCTGACCGCTGCTCTTGCGCTGACCGCTGCCCTGCCCGAACGCGCCTTTACCGGCGAGTATGACCGTCTGTTCGGCGAGTACGAACCAGACGAGGAATTTGAAATGGAGAAAGCCCAGTGATCAACAAAAAACTGCTTTCCTTTGACCGCGGCGCACTGCGCTACGTCGGCCTGAACGTTCTGTTCCAGTGGCTCGGGATGCTCTGCAATGTCGTCTTTGTGACCGTCATTGCCGGGCTGCTGGGTTCTGTCTTTGATGGGACCCTGACCCAGAGCAGCCTTGTACAGGGGATGCTCCTCTGCGTCGCCACCGTTCCGGTGCGGTATGGCCTTACCATCTGCGCCTCTTCCATGAGCGACAAGGCATCCAAGGATGTCAAGCGGACGCTCCGCTCCAACATCTACGCCAAGCTCACCCGTCTGGGTGCCGGTTACAGCGAGACCATCGCCACCAGCGAAGTCGTCATGCTGGCGAGTGAGGGCGTCGAGCAAATCGACACCTACTTCGCAAAGTATCTGCCCCAGCTGTTTTACAGCCTGCTGGCTCCCCTGACCCTGTTCATCCTGCTGGTGGGCGTCCATGCACGGTCGGCTATCATCCTGCTGTGCTGTGTGCCGCTCATCCCGATGTCCATCGTCGCGGTGCAGAAATTCGCAAAGAAGCTGCTGGCAAAATACTGGGGCGAGTACACGACCCTCGGCGACAGCTTCCTTGAGAACATTCAGGGCCTGACGACTCTGAAAATTTATCAGGCTGACGCCTGGAAGCACGAGGAGATGAACGCGCAGGCTGAGCGGTTCCGCAAGATCACCATGAAGGTCCTGACGATGCAGCTGAACTCAGTCACCCTGATGGACCTGATGGCCTACGGCGGTGCCGGTCTGGGCATCATCAGCGCGGTCGCAGCATTTGCGGCCGGACAGCTGAGCCTGACTTCCACCCTCAAAATCGTTCTGCTGGCGGCAGACTTCTTCCTGCCCCTGCGCCTGCTGGGAAGCTACTTCCACATCGCCATGAACGGTGCGGCTTCGGCGGAGAAGATCTTCAAGCTGCTGGCCGCCGACGAAAAGGCCGACGGTACCCGGACGCTGGACACCACCGACACCACCCTCAAGCTGGAGCATATCACCTTCGGCTACGAGAAAGACCGCACCATCCTGAACGACATCTCCCTCACCATTCCGCAGGGCAGCTTCGTTTCGCTGGTCGGTGAGAGCGGCTGCGGCAAGAGTACCATCGCGGCCCTGCTGTCCGGCAGCCGCACCGGATATACCGGCAGCGTGACGATGGGCGGAATCCCGGTCGAGGACATCAAGCAGGCCGACCGTCTGCATGCTTTGACGCTGGTTCCGCACAACGCCACTATCTTCAAGGGTACGGTGGCCTCGAACCTCCGGATGGCCTCACCGGACGCGACCGAGCAGCAGCTCTGGAACGCGCTCGAGCAGGTCAACCTCGCCGACTTCTGCCGCAGTCAGGACGGTCTTGCGACCGAACTGCACGAGGGCGGCTCCAACCTGTCCGGCGGTCAGCGTCAGCGTCTGGCAATGGCGCGCGCGCTGCTCCACGACTCGCCCATCTACCTCTTCGATGAGGCTACTTCCAACGTAGACGCCGAGAGTGAGAACGACATCATGCAGGCCATCCGTGGCTTGGCTGGCAGGAAGACGGTCATCCTCATCTCGCACCGCCTTGCCAATGTCGTGGACAGCGACTGCATCTATGTCATGGAAAAGGGCAAGATCGCCGAGCAGGGCCGTCACGCCGAGCTTCTGGCGAAGAATGGCGTATACAGCCGGTTGTATCAGGCGCAAAAACAACTCGAAGACCTTGGGGAGGTGCAGGCATGAAAAAGACAACACACCGCAGTCCGCTGCAGATCGTCGGGCGGCTCATCGTCCTTGTCAAGCCGATGCTCCCCATCATGCTGGCCGCTATCGTCATGGGCGTCGCCGGACATTTCTGCGCGACCTTCATCACCATCTTCGGCGGTTTCGGCATCCTAACCGCCGCCGGGCTTCCCAGTCCGCTGGGTTCGGTCGGCACTGCGTTCGCCTGCATCCTGATTTTTGCTCTGCTGCGCGGCGTTCTCCGGTACGCGGAGCAGGCTTCCAACCACTATATCGCGTTCAAGCTGCTGGCCTTGATTCGCGACAAGGTCTTCGGCGCGCTCCGCCGTCTGACCCCGGCCAAACTCGAGGGTCGGGATCGCGGCGACCTGATCTCCCTCATCACCGCCGACATCGAAGCGTTGGAAGTCTTCTACGCCCACACCATCTCGCCCATCTGCATTGCAGTCCTCTGCGTTATTGGCATGACCTGTTTTACCGCAAGTTATCACATCCTGCCTGCGCTGGTGCTGCTGGCCGGTTATCTGCTGGTGGGCGTTGCCCTCCCCATCTGGTCGGCAAAGCGCGGCGATGCCGTCGCCCGGGAGTACCGGCAGGCACTGGCCGACACCAACAGCTACGTCCTCGAGAGCCTGCGCGGTCTGAAAGACACCCTGCAGTATCAGGACGTTGAGACTCGCTCCGCCGGCATCACCGCCCAGAGCGAGACGCTGGGCGAAAAGCAGAAAGCTCTGAAATACCGCGAGGGCGTCACCGTCGGCGTGACGAATTCCCTTATCCTCTTTACTGCGCTGGCCGTTCTGGGTGTCAGCCTGAGCCTGTATCAGTCGGGTCAGATGGGTGCTGAGGGTGTTCTCATCTGCACCCTGTCCGCCCTCAGCTCCTTTGGTCCGGTCGTCGCTCTGGCGAACCTCGGCGCAAGCCTGACGCAGGTCTTTGCAAGCGCAGACCGCGTTCTCGACCTGCTGGACGAAGAGCCTGTCACCGCTGACGTCACCGACGGCAAGGGCACCGCCTCCTTTACCGGTGCTGCGGCAGAGCATGTCAGCTTCTCCTACGCGGATGAGCAGGTCCTGCGTGACCTGAGCCTGACGATTCCCGAAAAGAAGATCGTCGGCATCACCGGACGTTCCGGCAGCGGCAAGTCCACCTTCCTCCGTCTGCTGATGCGGTTCTGGGATGTGAACACCGGCTCCATCCGCTTCGGCGAGGACGACATCCGCAAGGTCAACACAGCGACCCTCCGCGCACAGGAAAGCCTTGTGACGCAGGAGACGGAGCTGTTCGACGACACCATCGAGAACAACATCAAAATCGCCAAGCGGAATGCCACCCACGAGGAAGTCGAAGCCGCCTGCAAGAAGGCCGCTCTGGACAGCTTCATCCGCAGCCTGCCGAAGGGCTATGAGACGCCGGTCGGTGAGCTGGGCGGCGCGCTCTCCGGCGGTGAACGCCAGCGCATCGGTGTCGCTCGTGCCTTCCTGCACGACGCGCCCTTCCTCCTGCTGGACGAGCCGACCTCCAACCTCGACAGCCTGAACGAGGGCGTCATCCTCAAGGCGGTTCAGGCCGAGTGCAAGGATAAGACCGTCCTCCTCGTCTCTCACCGCAAATCTACGATGGCTGTCGCCGACCTGAGCTTCTCGGTCGAAAGCGGCCGCCTGAGCTGATTTTCACAGTATAAAAAAGCAAGGCACCCTGTCACCGGAGTGGTTGGCAGGGTGCCTTGTTTTTCTTATTTATTCTTCGGATTTATAGTTCAGCGGAAGGGATTCCCAACGCTTTTTGAAGGTAAACGCTGCATCCTTGGGCTGACGCTGACGGGTAAAGATTCCCTTCTTGTTTCCGTTGACGCGCATAACACCCTCGGAAGTCTGGAAATCCGCAAAGTTCCAGACCAGCTCACCCTGCACGAAATCATAGCTGTCGAACACACTGAAGTTCATCGCCAGATACTCGTTCTGGTACTCCTGACTCCACATGATGGCCGGCAGCTTGTGTTCGGTGGAGAGGGTATCGGTACCGAACTCGGTGAAGACGAACGGAACATTCAGCTTTTTTGCCGCCCATTTGTCCATCTCAGCGCGGAACTTGACCTCGGCTTCTTCCATCTCGGCACCGCCGCTGATGTACCAACCATAATATCGGTTCAGGCAGATGAAGTCACACAGCTGATAGCAGCGGCACTTGTCGGGCGCGCTGTTCTTCTCGAACGCACCGGTCAACGGACGGTTCTGTGGGTCAAGCGGACGAGCGGCCTCGAAGACCTTCGTGAAGTAATCCTTCGCATACTCGCTGGTCGTCTCCGGCTCATTGAACAGGCTCCACGCGAAAACACTGGGATGGTTCTTGTCACGCGCTACCATCTCTTCGACCTGCTGGATGTGATTTTTTAGCAACTCCGGAACGGTAGGCGTCTCAAAGAAATAGGTGTACTGGCCGGTGCCTGCCGCCGCGAAATTATGGGTCGAGCGCATCATGCCGACTGCCGGAACTTCATCAATAATGAGGAATCCTTCTTCATCCGCCATCTGGTACCACTCTTCCGCATACGGATAGTGGCTGGTGCGGAAGCAGTTGGCGTCCGTCCACTTCATGCACTCAAAATCCCGTTTTGCGACCGCCCAGTTGAAGCCACGGCCCAGAATATCAAAATCCTCGTGCTTGCCGAAGCCTTTCAGATAGACCGGCTCCCCGTTGATGAGGATCTTTGTACCGCGGATCTCCACGGTTCGGATACCAATGCGCTCCCGGTATTCGTCCACGATCGAGCCGCCCTGCTTCATCGTGATGACGATGGTATAAAGATAGGCGTTCCGCACCTGCCAAAGATGTGCGTTCTGCACATGGAGAACACCTTCTGCACCTTCAGCTTCTGCCACCAGATCGTTTTCTGCGTCCAGCAGCTGTACCGAGACTTCTCCTTCACCCTCACAGAAAACGTTGTAGTCCACCTGTGCATCCGCGCCGTTCAGCGTGTAGCGCACCTCATAATCCCGGATACTTTCCGCCGGGAGGGTCACAAGATAGACGCTGCGCTGGATTCCGGAATAGTTGAAGAAGTCGAAATAAGGCTTGACGATCTTTCTGCCGCTGGACAGGATATTGTGGGTACCGCAGGGCAGAGTGCTTTCGTTCAGGTCGTTGTTCACCCAGACGCAGACACGGTTTTCCTCGCCCAGACGGACGACATCCGTGATATCGGCGATAACCGGGAGGAAGCCGCCCTCGTGCCGGGTGATTTCAACACCGTTGCAGAATACGATGGCGCGATGGGTGATGCTGCCGAAACGGAGCTGGACTTTTCCCCGTGCGGCTTCCGGCACGAAGAAATCCTTCTGATACCAGAAATCGCCGCAGTAATCCCGGTCGGGGCCATTGGTGAAGAAATCGGAGAAGCTGGCCGGCACCGGCATCGAGATAGGTGCAGGCAGGCCGTTCTTCCAGTTTTCCGCGAGACCGCAGGACTTCGGGTCAAACTGGAACTGCCACATTCCATCCAGTGACAGAGCCATGCGATAACGGTTCGTTATGGGGTAAAGCACTGAGTTTTTCATCATAGAACGATGCTCCCGTTTTTTGATTATATTTATGGTCTGTTTACCAAAAATGCTCCGCAGCTGTTCATCCTTCAAGAAAAACATCTGCGAAGCACGGCGTTATTTTA
>CAKTEM010000029.1 GCA_934548045.1 uncultured Faecalibacterium sp.
TACGCCACCCTGAGCCAGACCCCTTGCGGCCAGTACGTTCACGGCGAGAAGCAGGAGCTGACGGAAAATCAGAAGAAACGGCTGTTGTCCAGCACGTCCATTCATGAAGTCCACACGCTTCTGAAAACAGCCTTTTCGTATGCCGTTGACTGGGATCTGATCCACAAGTCGCCTACTCCCCGTGAAGCCCCCAAGATCAACACTGAAGAACGCACCATCTGGGATGAGCGCACCATGTTGGCGGCGCTACAGACCATCGAGAACCCCGCCCTGCATCTGGCTGTACACATGAGCATGATTCTCTCGCTCCGTGAGGGTGAGATCCTCGGCTTGCAGCCGGGAGACCTCGACTTTGATGCAGCGGATGGACGGGGAACCATCTCGGTGAACAAAGCCATGCAGCGTGCCGACAAGGTCGCCTTGTCCAAGATCGACCCTACCCAGATCTACCACACCTTCCCGGACAGACGGGAGGGGAGTAAGTCCTCGCTGATCCTCAAGCGGACTAAGACCAAAAAGTCCAACCGCATCCTGTACATGACCAAGCCCTTGAAAGAGGAGCTTCTGGCATGGCTGGAAAAGATGAAGCAGGACGAGCAGAACGCCCCGGAAAAGTACAGCAACTGCGGTCAGCTGTTCCGCTTACCAGACGGCTTACCCATTGCCCCGGACGTTCTGACCAAGTGGTACCGTATGTGGCGGGCAGAGCACCCGGAGTTTGAGAAGATCGTGTTCCACGGTCTGCGCCATTCCAGTGCCACCTACCAGCTGCTGCAATCTGGCGGCGACTTCAAATCGGTGCAGGGCAACACCGGCCACGCAACTGCTGCCGTCCTAATGGACACCTATGCTCACACGCAGGACAAGCCCCGCTTGGAGCTGACGGAGAAGATCGAAGCTGACTTCTATTCGCAGGATGTAGCAGGCGCAAAGCCGCAGGGAAGCCCGGAAAACAAAATGCCGGTGGCAACAAAAATCACGGGTAAAATGATTCTTGAAGCCATCCGGCAGATGGACGCAGAGGAACGCCGCGAGCTGACGCGGGTGCTCTTCGCGTAAAATCTTCTTTTTTGTGCAGCGAAATACACGCTGTGCAAGCGATGCAAAGAGTTCATGGCTTTTTTGTAAAGTGTGCAGGAGATGTGCAAAAGTGTGCAGACTCTGCCAGAAAAACAAAAAAGCCATGAAATCTTTCGATTTCACGGCATTTTCTGGTGCGATGGAAGGGACTCGAACCCCCGGCCTACTGATTCGTAGTCAGTCACTCTATCCAGCTGAGCTACCAACGCATACGTTCCGTTCGGAACATGACATAGTTTATCACTCAGAGGCCGGTTTGTCAACTGTTTTTTCAAAATATTTTTGATTTTTCTCAAAAAGAACGTCTTTTCGTCTGAGTTTTCACAAATTTCTTTTGAGAAAGGCGGCATTTGCTCTTTTTGATGCTTCTCACTGCTCTGCCATCAGCTGTTTTGCGATGCGGACACCGGTCGGCGTTGCGGCAAGGCCGCCCTGTCCGGTCTCACGCAGGTCAGGGGAGAGGAGACTGCCGACACGGCCCATCGTGTCGATGACCTCATCGCAGGGGATGGCGTAATCCACACCTGCCAGAGCCATATTCGCGCAGGAGACGGCGTTGACCGCGCCCACGACATTTCGCTTGACGCAGGGAACCTCGACCAGACCGGCCACCGGGTCGCAGACCAGACCCAGCAGATTTCCCAGAGCCATCGCCGCAGCGGAGGCACACTGCTCCGGCGAGCCTCCCTTGAGGTGGCAAAGTGCCGCCGCCGCCATTGCGCTGGCCGCGCCGACCTCGGCCTGACAGCCGCCCTCGGCACCGGCGAGGGTCGCACGGGCCGCAATGACCTGACCGAAGCCTGCGGCGACATACAGCGCGTCGCAGATGGCGTCTTCGTCGGCTTCACCGGCCCGTGCCAGCGGCAGAAGGACGGCCGGCAGAACACCGCAGCTGCCTGCGGTCGGGGCCGCAACGATCCGCTTCATGCAGGCATTACACTCCGCTGTTTTCAGAGCCTCAGCGGTCACTGCCGAGAGGTATCCGCCACCCAGCAGCTTACCTTCCTGATACGCCTGCTCGACCTTGGCTGCATCGCCGCCAGACAGTCCGCTCCGGCTCCGCTGGTTCGGGTCGTAATCCCGGCTGGTCGCCTGCATCACATGCCACAGGTGGCGCATCGACTCCCGGCTCCGCTCCTCGGTCAAGCGGCTTTCGGCCAGATCGCTCCGCAGGATGGCCTCGGACAGCGAAATATTCTGACTGCGCGCCGCAGCCAGCATCTCTTCACAGGATAAAAATGACATCGCTCAATCCTCCGCGTTCTCTTCCGGCTCATCGACGTTCAGGCAGGTGACCTTCCGGATGCCTGGCATCTGCGCCATCTGCTGTTCCAGCACACGCGGAATATGGGAATCACATTCCAGCACCATTACGGCGTAACCGCCCGATGCCGCCCGGAACACCTGCATCGAGGCGATATTGATCCGACGCTGTGCCAGCGACATGGTGACTTCGGCGATGCAGCCGGGTGTATCTTCATTATGAATAATCAGCGTATTGCTGTCGCCGCCAAAGTCGGCAGGCACACCGTCGATCTCGGTCACCCGGATGCGTCCACCGCCGACCGAAGCCGCCTGCATGGACAGCACCCGTCCGGCCTTACTTTTTAAAGTAAGAACGGTGGTGTTGGGATGTGCGGAGCGCAGCTCGACCGGGTGAATGTTGAACTTCATGCCCTGCTCTTTTGCCAGCGCGAAGCTGTCCGGCAGGCGAGGGTCATCCGGGCGAAGACCCAGCAGTCCGGCCACCAGCGCGCGGTCGGTACCGTGGCCTTTTCCGGTCGTCGCAAAGCTTCCATATAATCCAATATCTGCTTCCGCGGGAATATCTCCCAACAGTTTTTGTGCGGTATATCCGATTTTTGCCGCACCTGCGGTATGGCTGGACGAAGGGCCGATCATGACCGGCCCGAGAACGTCGAACAAGCGCATCCTCTGCACATCCTTTCGGGTTTTCCCCATTTTTATGGTTTTTATTATACCGCTTTTGGTCCACTTGTGCTATAATAACTTTACTAATGTTTGAAATCGCCCTGTTCAGGGTATCACGGAGGGTAAATCCTATGAAACTGGTAAGCGTGGAAACTCCCGAAAAGAGTGTCTGCAAGATGACCTTCAGCGCATCGGCTGAGGAACTGGAAACTGCATCCAATGCAGTGTACGAGCGCACCCGCGCTTCCTACACGATCCGGGGCTTTGCAAAGGGCGAGGCGGACCGCGCTCAGATCGAGGCGGACCGCGGCGAACATACCTTCTGGTATGACGCCATCAACGACCTGATGGACAAAGATGTTCCGGCTCTGTACGACGCCGCAATGGCAGAACACGGTTTCAAGGCTGTGGACGACCCGGTCTATGACCTCGTCAGCGTCAAGAAGGACGAGGGCTTTGTCGCGACGGCTACCACTGCTCTGCAGCCCGAGCTGAACCTGACCCAGACCACTGGTTTCAAGACCGAGTGCGTCACTCCGGCTGTCACCGATAAGGAGATCGACAATATTCTCGAGCGTCGTCGTCAAGCCGCCGCAGAGCTGGTGCCGCACAAGGGCCCTGCTGTCAAGGGCAACATCGTCCACATGGATTACGAGGGTTCCATCGACGGCAAGGTCTTCGCCGGCGGTTCCGCAAAGAACCAGACCCTGCAGCTTGGCAGCGGCCGGATGATCCCCGGTTTCGAGGACGGCATCCTCGGCCACAAGGGCGGCGAGAGCTTTGACATCAACGTGACCTTCCCGGCAAACTACCACGTCAAAGATCTGGCCGGAAAGCCTGCTGTTTTTAAAATCAACCTGATCGACGTCTGCGTCCGTCAGCTGCCTGCGCTGAACAGCGACTTCGCAAAGAAGATCGGCAAGGTCGACACGATGGACGAGTTCCGCGCACAGATCAAGCAGCAGCTCTACGACGGCAAGCATGCCAGCGCGATGAACCGCGCAAAGGATCAGATCCTGACCCAGCTCGCCAACGCCGCTGAGGGCGACCTGCCCAGCGTTCTCATCGAGACGACCTATCAGCAGGAGATGGAGCGCGTTCAGCAGCAGCTCCAGATGCAGCGGATGAGCCTTGACCGTTATCTGAGCCAGATCCACCAGACCCGTGAGAGCTTCACCTCCGCCGTCCGCACCGCAGCCGAGAAGAACACGCGCGCACGGATGGCTCTGCTCCAGATCGCTCAGGCCGAGAATCTGGTTCCCACCGAAGAGGAAATCGACAAGAAGCTTCAGGAGCGTGCTGACCGCACCAAGAAGACTCTCGACGAGATCAAAGCCAACACCAACGTCGAGGCAATGCGCCGCAATGAGGGCATCCGCCGTGCCGCTGATTACGTCATTGAACATTCTACCATTGAAGAGAAGTAAGTCTTGAAATTATAAGAGCCTGCACCGTGGGGATTTCCCGGGTACAGGCTCTTTTTGCATCATTTTTCAAACAAATCAGGTGAGAAGCTTGTCAGGTGAGAAGCTTGAATCCCATAATGACGACGCCCAGCACGACGAGGACAACACCGGTAGCGCGGTTGAGTGTCCTTGCGTCTGCTTTATTGGCGAAGACCGCCGCAATTCTCGCCCAGATGAGGGTAAAGAGGACACAGAGGAACCAGACCGTCCAATTCGGTGCGCCGCCGATGGCGAAATGAGAGACGGCACCGGTCAGCGCGGTAAAGGTCATGATGAAGACGCTGGTACCGACGGCGGTCTTCAGCTCGTAGCCCAGAACGCTGGTCAGAATCAGGAGCATCATCATGCCGCCGCCCGCACCAATGAAGCCACAAATGAAGCCAATTATCACACCGCAGACAACGGACTGAATCGCGCGTTTCTTCGCGGAAACTCCCTGCATCGCCTCTTTAGTCGTCATGACCGGTTTGACGATAAACTTGATGCCCAACAGGAAGGTCATGAACACCGAGAAGCTTCCCATCGTCGTGGAGGGAACCAAGCTTGCGATATAGCTGCCAACAACGGTGAACAGCAGGACACTTGCCATCATGATAAGGCCGTTCTTAATGTCGAGGTTCTTGTTTTTATGGTAAGTATAGGCGGACACTGCGCTGGCGAGAACATCGGACGAAAGTGCGATGCCGACCGCCATGTACGGGTCCATTCCGAGGAAGGTAATGAGCATCGGGCTGATGACGGCCGCCGCGCTCATACCGGCAAAACCGGTGCCAAGGCCGGCACCCATACCAGCAAAAAAGGTGACAAGGATCGTATAAAGTATCTGCATTTTAACGTTCTCCTTCCAGCATCTGGTCGAGGTTCTGGTTTATCATGTCGATCGCCCGGAAAAACGCCTCCCGGGTCGGCTCGTCGATGTTTCCCAGAAGCTTTTCCGCAAATTCGCTCTGCAACGCCTGTCCGCGTGCGATGATGGGCTTTGCTTTTTCGGTACAGGTCAGATGCGTTTTCCGGCGGTCGCCTGCGACGGTTTTCCGGGTCAGATAGCCCTCCTGCACCAGTCGGTCCACGTTGACCGAGACAAGATTCGCCTTGATCTTGCGCACCTCTACGATGTCGCTGGCGGTCTTGTAATCGGGGTTGTTTGCGAGAAACAGCAGGATATCAAACGCCGTCTGCGGAATTTTCAATTCCTGACAGAGCGGCTTGCAGACCGCGCTGTATGCCAGCGAAGTCTTCATGGCAAATTCCATACTTGGGTTCAAATCATTCCACTCCTTGTGAATTCCAAATTTGCATTGTTCAAATTTGAAGTAATTTTAGCACAACGCTTTTCCTCTGTCAAGCGTGTTCTTTCCCGTGGTTTTATTTGTACCTCAGCCGGGAATGTGATATACTGAACCCACACACATTAGAACGAGGTAATGACCCATGAAAATTCCAGCAAATGGCTTTACGCACGCAGGCAAATTCCACGCAGACGACGTGTTTGCAACCGCACTGCTCCAAATTCTCCGCCCGGATATCAAGATCACGCGCGGCTTTGTCGTGCCGGACGATTTTGACGGCATCGTATATGACATTGGTTTCGGCATGTTCGACCACCATCAGGAGCCCCGTGAATACCGCGCGAACGGCGTTCCGTACGCCGCGTTCGGCCTGCTGTGGCGCGTGCTTGGCCCGGGCCTTGTCGGCGAGCGTCAGGCCCGGCTCATCGACGAGAACTTCATCCAGCCCCTCGACCTGAACGACAACACCGGCGAGCAGAACAGCTTGTGCGACGCCATCGGCTTCTTCAACCCGGTGTGGGATTCCAAGGAAGATCAGGACACCTGTTTCTTCAAGGCGGTCGCCGTCGCAAAGCAGATCCTCGAGAACCAGATCGAGAGTGCGAACGCCGTCAACCGCGCCGACGAAAAAGTCCAGCAGGCGTACAAGAATTCCCGTGACGGCATCGTTGTGCTGCCCTGCTATCTGCCGTGGAAAAACGGCCTGTACAAGACCGACGCGCTTTTTGTCGTCTATCCCAGCCAGCGCGGCGGCTGGAGTGCGCAGTGCGTCACCGACCACAAGACCAAAAAGCCCAAGCTGCCGTTCCCTCAGTCGTGGGCCGGCCAGCCGCAGGAAGTCATCGAGCAGAAGAGCGGCATCGAGGGCATCAGCTTCTGTCATGCAAGCCGGTTCCTCATCACCGCAAAGGACAAGGAAACGGCACTTGCCGCCTGCCGTCAGGTCCTGAAAAATAACGGGAGGCTGTAACCATGTCTGAGGAAGGGAAAGTAGAAACCGAAGCACAGGCGTTCGTTTATATGGTCCGCTGCGAAGGCGGCCAGCTCTACACCGGCTGGACGAATGACCCGGCATCCCGGCTCCATGCGCACAAGACGGGCAAGGGAGCGAAATGCACCCGTGCGCTGGGCGCAAAGCAGTTCGCGTATCTCGAACGCTGTGCGGACAAATCGGACGCCATGCGCCGGGAAGCCACTCTGAAAAAGCTCTCTAAGGCCGAGAAAGAAGCTCTCTGTACCGCGTGGCGCGAGAAGAACCTGCCACGTCTCTCGGTCGCAACGAAAGCGGATGCCGCAGACATCCTCGAGGTCTACAACTGGTATGTCCTGAACCACACGGCGACCTTTCAGATCACGCCCTCGACCCTTGAGGAATACGAGGCTTGGGTCGAGAACACCCTGAAAGTTGCTCCGCTCCTGCTGGCACGGGATGCGGACGGCAAGCTTCTGGGTTACGCCTGCGCCCACCGCTGGCACGAACGCGAAGCCTACGATTGGGCGGTGGAAAGCACCATCTACTGTGCGCAGGATGCGCGCGGTTTGGGCATCGGCGATGTTCTCTATAACGCTCTGTTGGAGCTACTGGAAAAGATGGGTTACTGGAATGTTTACGCCCTTGTTGCCGACCCCAACCCGGCCAGCGAACGTTTCCACGAGAAGCTCGGTTTCACCTGTGTTGGCCGCACACCCCACACCGCCTATAAAAACGGCTGGCTCGGCCTTTCGACTTGGTGGCTCGCCCTCCGGAAGAGCAATGATAAACCCGAACCCGTCCATAAGCTGACGGAGGAAGAGGTTTCGGATGTGCTGAGGAAGTACGGCAATCTCTGAATCTCATTTACGCAAAAAGCTGCTATGCGATTGATTTCGCACAGCAGCTTTTTTACTTACAGTTCATTCTTTTTCAGTTTATCCAGAACTTCCAGCAGGCTCTTGCACTCGGCGGTATAGAGACTGTGCATCTCGTCGTCGGGCTGCATGAGGTCGGGAACCATGACGGTGACAAAGCCGCCTGCGGCACCGGCACGGACACCGTTATAGCTGTCCTCGAGGACAAGGCAGTGGTTCGGCTCAACGCCCAGCTTTTCGGCGGCGAGGAGGAAGATCTCGGGGTCGGGCTTCGAGTGGGTGACCTGCTGGCCGGACGCGATGACCTTGAAGTAATGGGTCAGGTTCCAGTTGTCGAGGTGGTGGCGGATCATCTTTTCCCGGCTGGAAGAGGCGACGGCCATCGGGATATGATTTTCGTCCAGCCATGCCAGCAGTTCGTCCAGACCGGGCTTTTTCGGCACCGGTTTCTCGAATTCTTTATCCGCAACTTCATGTAAGCTCTCGACGATGGCCTCCGCATCGCAGTCCTCGCCGTAGAATTTACGCAGGATATTGCGCATTGTTTCGCCAGCTGTGCCGCGTGCGGCCTCGTCCAGACCCTCTTTGTATTCCAGACCCAGCTTTGCCAGTGCCGGTTTCCAGAAGGTCGCCCACATCCGCTCGGTGTCGAACATCAGGCCGTCCATGTCAAAAATAACGCCGTTTATCATAAAAGAAATCCTTTCTTCGTCATTTGTCAGATGGTGACTTTATGTCACCGCCTATTTATTCTATCACAATTTGCAACAACTTACACCCGGCAAAGATGAAAGATTTTTCGATTCCTTGCAAATCCCGGCCAGCCTATTATAATAGATACTAACATTCGGCATTGGGAACGCAGGCTTGTGTGGCCGTGCGTTCCGCCTGTGTGAGATCAGAAAAGAGGGAAAATTTATCATGTTGGATATCAAGATCACTCGTACCACTTCTCCCAAGGAGAAACCGCAGGACGAGACGAAGCTCGGCTTCGGCAAGAAGTTCACCGACCACATGTTCGTTATGGACTATACGGAGGGCAAGGGCTGGTATAACCCTCGCATCGTACCCTATGCTCCGTTTGAACTCGACCCTGCAACGGTGGTCTTCCACTACGCACAGGAGATCTTCGAGGGCATGAAGGCTTATCGCACCGCTGACGATACCATTCAGCTGTTCCGCCCGGACTGCAACGCAAAGCGTATGCAGGATTCCGCTGACCGTCTGTGCATCCCCCCGATCCCGGTCGAGGATTACATTCAGGCTGTCGAGACTCTGGTCGACGTTGACCGTGACTGGGTTCCGCACGCTGACGGTGCTTCCCTGTACATCCGCCCCTTCGTCTTCGCAAACGATGTCGGCCTGGGTGTCCATGCTTCCAAGAACTACATCTTCTGCATCATCTGCGCTCCGTCGGGCGCATACTACGCCGAGGGCATCAACCCCGTCCGTATCTATGTCGAAGATGATTACATTCGTGCCGCTCCCGGCCTGACCGGTTTCACCAAGTGCGGCGGCAACTACGCTGCTTCCATCAAGGCCGGCGAGCTGGCTGAGGAGCAGGGTTATGCACAGGTCCTGTGGCTGGACGGCGTCGAGAAGAAGTACGTCGAGGAAGTCGGCAGCATGAACATCATGTTCAAGATCGACGGCAAGGTCTACACCGCCGCTACCGTCGGCACCGTTCTGCCCGGCGTCACTCGCCGCAGCTGCATCGAGCTGCTGAAGGACTGGGGCTATGAGGTCATCGAGGGCAAGCTGGCAATCGCTGACATCATGAAGGCTGCTCGTGAGGGCAAGCTGGAAGAGGTCTTCGGTACCGGCACCGCCGCTGTCGTTTCTCCGGTCAAGGAGCTGGTCTGGAAGGGTGAGCATGCTTACATCGGCGACGGCAAGATCGGCCCTGTCACCCAGAAGCTGTATGACACCATGACCGGTATGCAGTGGGGCAAGATCCCCGATACCAAGGGCTGGATCGTTCCGGTCGAGAAGAAGAACTGATCTCTCCGTATTCTCGTCATTGTTCAGAATACTTGCAAACGCCGCCGGGCAGACACCAGGCGGCGTTTGCTGTATCCGGACCCTGCCGGTTTCCCAAACCTGTAAAAAAGTTGTCATCTGCAAATTTGCGCTTGGAATTGCATTTGATGCTTTACGGTGTTAAACTAGATTTGCAGGACAGCTCCTGACGATTTGGGGAGCTGCGCAGGAAACGAGAGGGATTAGAAGCATGATCGAAAAATGGACTATAAATTATCCGGCTGTGGGCGGCATGGAAGAGCGCAGGGCCTATGTCTATCTCCCCACTATGTACGAGAGGGAGCCTGACCGCCGGTATCCGGTGCTGTACATGTTCGACGGGCAGAACGTCTTTTACGACGAGGATGCCACCTTCGGCAAGAGCTGGGGCATGGCAAACTATCTGGACTACACCGATACACCTATCATCGTGGCGGCAGTCGAGTGCAACTCGGGCGCAAACAACGAGCGGCTGGTGGAGTATTCGCCCTACCGATTCGACGACAAGCAATTCGGCCACTTTGACGGCAAGGGCAAGGACACCCTGAACTGGTACATCCATGAGTTCAAGCCCTTCATCGACGCGAACTTCCGCACCATCCCCGACCGGAACCACACCTTCATCGGCGGCAGCTCGATGGGCGGCCTGATGAGCCTGTACGCGCTGTTGCAATACAACGACGTGTTCGGCCGTGCCGCCGCCCTTTCGCCGTCCATCTGGGTCGCTCCGGAAGCCCTGATGCAGCTGACCGCTCGCACCAAGCTCGCCGCCGGAACTGTCCTCTACATGGACTACGGTTCCCGTGAGATGGGCAACCACGAAGGGATGCGAAAGGGCTTCGGCGAGATGTGCAACAAGATCTTCGCGCGCGGAATCAACCTGACCGCCCGGGTCGTACCAGCCGGCACCCACAGCGAAGCAAGCTGGGAAAAGCAGCTGCCCTTCGTGTTCCATACCCTGATGTACGGGCTCGAGGGCCGCTGAGAGACTCCATTTTAGAGGAGGAGAAAGTATATGGAAACACAGTATTTCAAGGATTACAGCCCGGCTCTGGGCCGGGAGATGGAATGTAAGGTGTACGGCCACGCCGGCCGACCCATGCTGTTCATCCCGTGTCAGGACGGACGGTTCTTCGATTTCGAGGACTTCCACATGGCCGACACGCTGGCCCAGTGGATCGAGTCCGGCCAGCTGATGGTCATCTCCATCGACACGCTGGACAAAGAGACCTGGTCGGACACCAACGCTGACCCCTATTGGCGCATCCGCCGGTATGAGCAGTGGCAGCGGTACATCACCGACGAAGCGGTTCCGAAAATCCAGCACATCGCCTGTGAGCGGAACGGCTGGGACAGCAACCCGGGCGTCATTGCGTTCGGATGCAGCCTTGGCGCGACCCACGCCGTCAACCTGTATCTCCGCCACCCGGACATGTTCGACGGCTGTCTGGCCCTGAGCGGCATCTACACCACCCGTTACGGCTTTGGCGATTACATGGACGATGTCGTTTACATGAATTCGCCGGTGGACTACATGCCGAACATGCCCTACGACCACCCCTTCATGAACCTTTACCGCCAGAAGAAAGCGGTCATCTGCTGTGGCCGCGGCCCGTGGGAGCAGCCCGACACGACCGAACGCCTGAAACAGATCTTTGCGGAAAAGGATATCCCCATTTGGGTCGACCTGTGGGGTACCGACGTCGCCCATGACTGGAACTGGTGGTACCAGCAGGTCACTTATTTCATGCCGTATCTGATGGGGTAATCAATTGCTCGCCCTCTCCGTCATCGCTTTGCGATGCCACCTCTCCCAAAGGGAGAGGCTTATGCGGAATCTTTTTGCCAAAGGCTCTCCCTTTTTGGGAGAGCTGGATGCGAAGCAGCCTGAGAGGGCGAGGATGTTAATAAAAGAGGAATATGTCTATGCAAAACTTTATCTTTATCTCTCCGAATTTCCCGACAAACTACTGGCAGTTCTGTCGCGAGCTGAAAAACAACGGCATGAACGTTCTCGGCATCGGCGACCAGCCCTACGACGAGCTGAAACCCGAGCTGAAAGCCAGCCTGAACGAGTATTACAAGGTCAGCACCCTTGAGAATTACGACGAGGTTTACCGCGCTGTCGCGTTCTTCACCTTCAAGTATGGCCGCATCGACTGGCTGGAGTCCAATAACGAATACTGGCTGGAGCGTGACGCCGCTCTGCGCACTGATTTCCACATCACCTCCGGCTTCCAGACCGAGGATATGCCCCGGATCAAGTACAAGAGCAAGATGAAGGAGTATTACCAGAAGGCCGGCATCGCAACTGCCCGGTATCACATGGTGGACGACTTCGAGGGCTGCAAGAAGTTCATCGAGACGGTCGGTTATCCGGTCGTCGTCAAGCCGGACAACGGCGTCGGCGCATCCGACACCCACAAGCTGGCAAACGACGAGGAGCTGAAGACCTTCCTCACCTACAAGGCGGCTGAGCATCCCGATATCAGCTACATCATGGAGGAGTTCGTCCACGCCGAAGTCAACAGCTACGACGCCATCATCGACGCCCACGGCAACCCCATTTTTGAGGCCGGCAACGTCAGCCCGGTCTCCATCATGGACATCGTGAACAACGACGACAACTCCATCTATTACATCATCAAAGACCTGCCCGACGACACCCGTGCCGCAGGCCGCGCCGCCGTCAAGAGCTTCGGCGTCAAGAGCCGCTTCATCCACTTTGAGTTCTTCCGGATGACCGAGGATCAGGAAAGCATGGGCAAGAAGGGCCAGATCGTCGCCCTCGAGGTCAACATGCGTCCGTGCGGCGGTTTCACCCCGGATATGATCAACTTTGCACGCTCGACCAATGTCTATAAAATCTGGGCGGACATGATTGCCTTCGGCGGCACCGACATGCCGGTGGGTGAGCATTATTACTGCGCGTTTGCAGGCCGCCGTGACGGCAAGCACTTCGTGTACAGCCACGAGCAGCTGATGCAGAAGTACCAGACCAACATGAAGATGGTCGACCGCATCCCGAATGCTCTGTCCGGTGCAATGGGCAACCAGATGTACGTCGCAAACTTCTCCACCCGTGAGGAGATGGAGCAGTTCTACGCCGACACGCTGGCCGTCACCGACGAGAACAACGCCGATGCCCAGAAGCAGCTGTCCGAAGTCCTCGCTCTGGGTGAGCCGGATACCAAAGCCGTCACCCTCAAGCCGAACCTCTCTCCGGCTGTCAAGCCGACCACTGCTGTCACCAAGACCAGCAATAAAAAGAGCAAGTAATTTGCTACAATAATACAGAAAACGAGCCTGCACCATGGGAATTTCCCGGGTGCAGGCTCGTTCTGTTTCGACAATTGCTTCACGCTGACTTCTGTGTTATACTCTCTTTGCTGCCCTTTTTTCCATCCTGCGCAGCAGGAAGGAGGTGAGCAGCTTGGAATACCTCGCAAACTTTATTGTCTCGGTCGTAGCACAGGTCGCCGGATACTTCCTGTGCAAGTGGCCTGACCCGGACACCAAACGCAAGAGCAAGTAAGCACAGACCCCCGGAGAGTGGCACCTCTCCGGGGGTCGCTTTTTTTGCGTGAGTAGCTTGGAACCTCGCAAACTTCCTTGCACCTTTAGTATATGCCAAAAAGAAAAAAAGTCAAGCTCTTCGCAAAAAAGTTTGCAATTGCGACATATTGTAAGCTGTTCAGCATTTTACAGCACCACTGCAATGAGGTGCGCCACAAATGCGCAGAGCCATGCAACAAGGCACTGGTTAACGACCATGACCGCCGCCCACTTACTGCCAAGCTCCCGTTTGACCGAAGCGACTGCCGCGATACAGGGGGTGTACAGCAGGCAGAAAACCAGAAGCGGTGCGGCCGCTGCCGGGGTCAGAGCGGATGCAAACGCTGCCGAGGAACCATAGAGGATGGTCAGGGTCGAAACGACGCTCTCCTTCGCCATGAATCCAGTGATAAGCGCAGTCGAGATGCGCCAGTCGGCAAAGCCCAGCGGAGCGAAAACAGGTGTGATAAATCCAGCCAGAACAGCGAGGATGCTGTCCTGCGTGTCCGCAACAAGGCTGAACTGAAGATCAAAGTTCTGCAAAAACCAGATGATGATGGTCGCCATAAAGATGACCGTAAAGGCACGCTCGAGGAAATCCCTTGCCTTTTCCCAAAGGAGCTGTGCAACGTTTTTCAAGCCGGGCAGACGGTAGTTGGGCAGTTCCATGACGAACGGCACCGCCTCGCCCTTGAACACCGTTCCCTTGAGCAGGAACGCCATTCCGACGCCCACAAGGATACCGAGGAAGTACAGGCTAACCATAACGAGCGCGGCATGATCTGGGAAGAAGGAGACTGCGAACAGACTGTAAATCGGCAGCTTTGCCGAGCAGCTCATGAAGGGCGTGAGCAGAATGGTCATCTTGCGGTCACGCTCGGAGGGCAGGGTCCGGCTTGCCATAACGCCCGGAACTGTACAGCCGAAACCGATCAGCATCGGCACAATGCTTCGACCGGACAGACCGATACGCCGGAGCAGTTTGTCCATGACAAAAGCCACTCGTGCCATGTAGCCGGTATCTTCCAGCAGAGACAGGAAGAAGAACAACGTCACGATGATGGGCAAAAAGCTCAGCACGCTTCCGACGCCGGTAAAGATGCCGTCTATCACAAGGGATTGGACTGCTTCGTTGACGTTCCAGTACGTAAGGGCATCGTCCACGACCACGGTCAGCCAGTCGATACCGGACGCCAGCAAGTCCTGCAGACCTGCGCCGATAACACCGAAGGTCAGATAGAACACCAGTGCCATAATGCCGATAAAGGCCGGGATAGCCGTATATTTTCCGGTCAGGACCTTGTCGATTTTACTGCTGCGGATCTGTTCTTTGCTCTGATGGGGCTTCACAACGCTTTCGTTCACCAGCTCATGAATGAAATGGAACCGCATATCCGCGATGGCGGCGGCACGGTCAAGTCCACGCTCCTGTTCCATCTGCAGAATGATATGCTCGATCATCTCTTTCTCGTTCTGGTCGAGTTTCAGAGCTTCCTCGATCCGGGCATCCCCCTCGACCAGTTTGGTCGCAGCAAAACGCACCGGGATACCTGCTGCTTTGGCGTGATCTTCGATGAGATGGATGATGGCATGGATGCAGCGATGGACTGCACCGCCGTGATCGTTCTCGCCGCAGAAGTCCATCCGGCCCGGACGCTCCTGATACTTTGCCACATGGATGGCGTGGTCGATGAGTTCATCGACGCCCTCATTTTTGGCCGCCGAGATGGGAACCACCGGGATCCCCAGCATCGCTTCCATTTTGTTGATCCGCACCGTGCCGCCGTTGCCGCGCATCTCGTCCATCATGTTGAGGGCAAGTACCATCGGGGTATCCAGTTCCATCAGCTGCATCGTCAGATAGAGGTTTCTCTCGATGTTGGTCGCATCCACAATGTTGATGATACCGGTGGGCTTCTCGCCAATGATGAACTGCCTGGTCACGATCTCCTCACTGGAATAGGGCGACATCGAGTAGATGCCGGGCAGGTCAGTGACCTCGGTATCCGGGTGGCCTTTTATCATGCCGCTCTTCCGGTCGACTGTAACGCCCGGGAAATTGCCGACATGCTGGTTCGAGCCGGTCAGCTGGTTGAAAAGGGTCGTCTTGCCGCAGTTCTGGTTGCCTGCCAGCGCAAAGGTCAGGGTCGTTCCCTCCGGGACCGGGTTCTCGCCCTTTTTTGTGTGGTAGCGTCCGCCCTCGCCAAGGCCCGGATGTTCGACCGGTTTTTCATCCCGGGGCAGCTGCGCTTTGCCCGGCTTCTTTGTGGTCGGTGTGATCTGGATCTGCTTTGCGTCATCCAGACGCAGGGTCAGCTCATAGCCGTGGATCTGCAGCTCCATCGGGTCACCCATCGGAGCAAACTTGACGAGGGTGACTTCCTCGCCCGGGATCAGACCCATATCCAGAAAATGCTGCCGCAGCGCACCTTCGCCGCCTACCGTATCGATCACGGCACTTTCGCCGATGTTCAAGTCCTTTAATGTCATGTTTTCCGCCTTTCTTCCGGCCGGTTGTTAGTCCGTATAAACAATAGTAATATAGGCTAACTCTTCGGCATTGTCAAGACAAAAACCGACAAAAAATCTCCCGTCCGCACCAGAGTACAGACGGGAGATTTGCGTTCCGGGGATAATTTACTTTTTCAGGTATGTTACCATGTATTCGCCGTTTCTTAAAGACAGTATCATTTTCTTTCCATTGATGGCACAGTCAAATTCGTCTGTCGGCGAACCCAGCCAATAAAACGTGATTTTTCCCTTGTCATAAACATAGGTTGCCGGGAATCCATCATAATAGCATTGTCCGTCTTTTGTAAACTGTATGGCATCCGGAAATGGATATACCGAATCCTCTGCGACATAAGTGCCTGAAAACTTCGTATTTGAGCTGTACCAGATAAAGAATACTGTACCTATCGCCAGAACAGCCGCGGCCAGCATCAATGCTAGTTGGTTCTTTTTCATTCTTTCCATACAAATCTCCTCATCCGTTATTTCTCGACAACGTCTGATAGTAATTTCCTTCATACATCAGAGCAAAATCTCCCTGTTTATAGTCGTAGGCTACTTTACAGCTCTCGCCATCCAGTTCAAACAGCCAGAACAGTTCATCTATGGCGTCTCGTTCCACGGAATACCGTATATCGTACGGTGAACCTATTGAACCCGAAAGTTCCACCGGTTCATTTCTCTCATAATGCCTTTCCTCGCTTTGGCTCATATTCCATTCTTTCCGGCGGAACCAGATTTTATCGGAATTGATGGTAAGCGTCGGTGTGTCATAGAACAATGTCACCGATGACTCTGCAACATTGATATGAATATCATGGTCGCTATCTTTAAAATACCAGTCTCCGGCCAAGTCAAACTGATATCCAATTTTTTCACTGCTTACATTTGTCTCCCAAATCGTTTCATCATTCGGTCCAAATTGAAACTGAACATCCACCTGTGATACGATTCTGAGTGAAGGATACGTTTGGTCTATACACTGAAAAGAATATACAAACTCCTTCAATCCATCACCGCCGGTTTGCCCAAGACTGATACATTGGCGGTTTTCCTGTTCAACTATTTCCTGCGCATCATCTTCCGTCGGGAATCTCAGCGGCGTAAACTGACTTTCCCGAAGGTCAAAGCTTCCCATTGACCAAGACTTTTCATTCAAAATATAGGTAATGTCATAAGTTCCTTCATAGGAAAAGTACTCGTTTTCTGCCGCCATCTGGAACGTCACATTATCCGTCATTTCAGACTGACTTGTTTCTCTATTCAAAATTTCATACGACGTAATCGTAAACGGCATTTCAGGGTGGTCATATCTTGAATATGTGCTGTCCTTTTGAAGAACATCTTCTTTGATTTGTTCCTTATCACGAACCGGTATTTTTGCGCCGCAGGCTCCAAGTGTCCCTGCAGCAGTGACCAGTAACACCGTTTTTCCCATTGCTTTCATAAAATTTCTTCGATTGATTTTTCTCATTTTGTTCCTTCCCTCTCAAAATTCCAATAAGTCTTTTCTCTGTGTTCCTCTTTCATTCGCCTTCTCCACTATTGTTGTTATTATAGTATTTACCACAAAACTATATAAATAACAATAGTTTACCAAGTCATTCTATAAAATCAGCAACATTTTCTCCTTTTTGACTATTATTCATCGCTATACTTTAGCAAATTAACAAAAGGAGATGAGTGTTTCAGTATGTTTGGAGATCTTTTGCGCGAACTCCGAAAAGATTTTAAGATGACACAAGCCGACTTAGGAAAATTGCTGTCTCTTTCACCTCTTACCATCTCTGCTTATGAATGTGGCCGCAGTGTACCGGATGATGCAACAAAGGTCAAAATCGCTAAAATCTTCAATGTTTCTCTGGATTATCTGCTCGGCCTCATCCGTGAACCTCTACCGTATGAACGGTCTGACCACACAGTTTACTGCCCACCAGATTTCTCTCAGACTGATATCGAAAAAGTTCAGGAATATGTTTCTTTTTTAGAGTTCCAAAAAAAGAGCAAACAATAAGAGCCTACACTCAAAATGCAGTGTAGGCTCTCTGTATTACCCGTTATTGATTTTACTGTGCCGTATGATAGCCATCCGGGTTTTTGCTCTGCCAATTCCAGCTGTCAGCGCACATATCCTCGATGCCATACTCAGCGACCCAGCCCAGCTCACGCTTTGCCTTGGAGGGGTCGGCGTAGCACTCGGCGATATCACCGGGGCGGCGAGGGTCGATGACGTAGGGGATCTCTTTGCCACAGGCCTTCTCGAAGGCGTGGATGACGTCCAGAACGCTGTAACCATGGCCGGTGCCGAGGTTGCAGATGAAGAGGCCGCAGTTGGTCTCCAGCTTCTTGATAGCGCAGACATGGCCGCGTGCGAGGTCGACGACGTGGATGTAGTCACGCACACCGGTGCCGTCCGGGGTGGGGTAATCGTTGCCGAAGACGTGGACTTTTTCCAGCTTGCCGACAGCGACCTTTGCGATGTAGGGCATCAGGTTGTTGGGGATGCCGTTGGGGTCCTCGCCGATGAGGCCGGACTTGTGCGCACCGATGGGGTTGAAGTAGCGCAGCAGAGCGACATTCAGGCTGGGGTCAGCCTTGCAGACGTCGGTCAGGATGCGCTCGGTGAAGACTTTGGTGGTACCGTAGGGGTTGGTGGTGTTGCCGACCGGGAAATCCTCGGTGATCGGCACGCTTGCCGGGTCGCCGTAGACAGTAGCGGAGGAGCTGAACACGAAGTTCTTGCAGTTGTGGCGGCGCATGACGTCCAGAATGACCAGCGTGCAGTTCAGGTTGTTGTAGTAATACTCG
Source organism: uncultured Faecalibacterium sp. (assembly GCA_934548045.1). GTDB lineage: Bacteria > Bacillota > Clostridia > Oscillospirales > Ruminococcaceae > Faecalibacterium. The sequence continues at coordinate 18,509 of CAKTEM010000029.1, forward strand.
ATGGGCTTGGAGACGCTCTCACCGACGGCCTTGTAAGCCGCAAACTGGATGACTGCGGTGATGTCCGGGCACTCGGTGAAGATCTTCTCCACGTCCTCGTGCTTGGTCATGTCCGCATTGTAGAAGCGGAA
>CAKTEM010000030.1 GCA_934548045.1 uncultured Faecalibacterium sp.
ACCCTGACCTCCAAGGCTGTGGACAACGAGAAGTATCAGGCTCTGCTGGCAAACGAGACCCGTTACAGCCGTCTGACTCGTGCATTCCCCGAGCGTGCAAAGACCCTGTTCGAGCGCAACCAGCAGGTTGCAAACGACCGTTACGAGCATCTGACTCGTCTGGTCGAGCTGTACAAGTAATCTTTCCATCTGATTCAACGCGGACATTTTCTGCAGCGGCACCGAGTCCGAAAGGCAGCTGCTCCGTACTGGCGATTACTGCGTAACGCAGCAGTGCGAAACTGTGGAGCGTCCAAGGTGAAACAGAACGAGATTCCCGTACAAACCGAACGGTTCTGCGCAAACGCGCAACGATTGATTTCATTTCCCTGCTCTGTCCTGTTCGCGACAGTGCAGAGTGGGGTTCATTGAAATACCAAAGCACCCGTGAGGGTCCTTGAAAGCACATCTCGCGTGTGTCAGGAGCATAAGGTCTGCTTGCGGATACCTTGTTCCGCCTGCGGCATAAGACCTGTCTTGCAGGAATCTTGCCTCAGCTAAAAACAGAATATTGTTTTTTCCGCCCCACTCACTGGCAACAGTGTCTGGGGCGGTTTTTTGTGCAAAAATGCCTCCAGAAATTTTCACTTTTTCCGGATGTCCTTTTACAGTTTCTTCATAGGTTTTTCATGAAATCAATTGTGAAAGCTGGTATACTGCTGTCATAAGGAACCGGGGCCGCAACCGATTCCTTGTACATGATTCCTCCTCACACCAAGGCAATATCCAAACAGAACGCCCTTTCCGGTAAGCCGCAAGACCGGAGAGGGCGTTCTGCGTTTTTCTGGGAAAAACACTCTTTGGTCTTGACCGGTGTTTTTTACGGCGATATAATAAACTTAAACTAAGATTTTTAGGAGGTGAACGCAGGACAATGGACCCGGATCATAGTCGAAGACGATGGAATGATGCGGCAGACCGGACGACAAAAACGGCTGCGTTCGCCTTTTTTGCGCGCTGAAAAGCAGACAACGTAAAAAGGGCGTGTCTTTGCGCGTAAAAATTCGCGCTGCGGTACAGGATTTTTGAATTGCGGCTTGCTGTATCCTCCCATGGAAAAGGAGGAGCAACAAATGAACGAAGAAAAGAAGCTGGCAGCAATGCCGGAAAACGAGGTGGCACTCCCGGTGCAGGAGCTGCCGGATGATATCCCGGCTGAGGTGCGCCAGAAACTGGCAAAAGACCTGAACGAGGAAGCGACTGAGGACCTGAAGCAGGATATCCGGGAAGCTGAAGCCGAAGAAGCCAACGATGCCGAGGTCAAGGCCGACCCTGAGATGCTGACCAAGAGCCGCCTGCTCAAGCTGCTGGTGAAAAAGCAGTATGTCAAACTGCGTGAAGTCACCGAAGAAGAGCAGCCTGCCGACCTTGCAGAGCTGCTGGAAGAACTGGATGAGAACAACCGTCTGGTCGTGTTCCGTCTGCTGAAAAAGGACGTCGCAACGGAAGCTTTCGCCTATATGTCGGACGAAGCCCGTGACGACCTGGTGAACGCATTCTCGGATGTCGAGCTGGTCAGTGCTATCGAGGAGATGAGCCTTGACGATGCAGCCGACCTGCTGGAAGATATGCCGGCCGGTGTCGTCAAACGGGTATTGGAAAAGTCTTCCCGTCAGACCCGTGAGAGCCTGAACAAGCTGCTGAACTACCCCGAAAGCTCGGCCGGCAGCCTGATGACTCCCGAATATGTCCGCCTGCGCAAGGACATGAAGGTTCGCGATGCGTTCGCTGCCATCCGGACGCAGGGCGAGAACGCCGAGACAGTCTACACCTGTTATGTTGTCGAGAGGAACCGTCTGCTGGGCGTTGTTTCGGCGAGAAATCTGCTGTTGGCAGAGCCGGATGCGCCGATTACGGACATCATGGACGACAATGTTGTTGCGGTGAAAGTCACCGACGACCAGGAATATGTCGCCCGTGAGATGCAGCGTTACGACTTTACCGCAATGCCGGTCGTGGACAACGAGGGCATGTTCGTCGGTATCATCACCATCGACGACGCAATCGACGTCCTGACCGACGAGTCCACCGAGGATATGCAGAAGATGGCGGCAATTCTGCCGGCCGACGAAGCAACGACCTATTTCGGCACGAGCGTCTGGACCCACGCAAAACAGCGTATCCCTTGGCTGCTCATCCTGATGCTGTCGGCGACTTTCACCGGCATGGTGACGACCCACTACGAGGAAGCATTTGTCAGCCTGCCCCTGCTGGTCTCCTTCATGCCGATGCTGATGGACACCGCCGGTAACTGCGGCAACCAGATCAGCACCCTGATGGTTCGAGGCCTTGCGCTGGGCGAAGTTGAGCCGTCCGATTTCCTGAAAGTTCTCGGAAAAGAACTCCGTGTTTCCTGTATCGTGGGTGCGGTGTTGGGCATCGTCAACGGCCTGCGCATCTATCTGATGTACACCTTCATCTATGCCGGTCAGTATGAGAACGTCATCGGCTATGCCCTTGTCGTCAGCGTGTCACTGTTCCTGAGCGTCATTCTGGCAAAGCTGGTCGGCGGTATGCTTCCGCTGGCAGCCAAGAAGCTGGGCGCGGACCCGGCCATCATGGCAACACCGTTTATCACCACCATCGTCGATGCCTGCAGCCTGATCCTGTATTTCCAGATCGCAATGCTGGTTTTCCGCAATATGATGTAAGATTTTGCGCTTTGGCTCCCGTTTTCAACGGGGGTCTTTTTTTGTGGAAAACCAAAGCTTTTCAACGGTTTTCCACACGGGGATTTTGAGCGGAAAAGATGTGGAAAACTGGGGAGGATTTGATTCCAGTGCGGAGATAGGAAAATTTTGGCAAATCCAAAAACCACAGAAAATAAATCTCAAACCTCGACTTTCTTTTGTAAAAAAGAAAAAACCTCCCCTTTTCTCACCAGAAACTTCCAGCGATCTGGAAAAAAGAATACATCGCGTATAATTTGAGAAAACTGGAAATGTTGAAAACTCGGTGGAAAAAGTGGAAAACACTGTGAGAAACTGGCCCTCTTTTTCACAAATTCGGTTGAAAATCCGGTGGAAAAAGTTTAAAGTTCGCCTGAAAACAGGCGACAACCTCCGATTTTGCCTTCAAAGCCGGAATATCCGCTTTGCGTTGTTCACAGGGAATTTCTTGAATGGGGCGGATAAACATGATACAATGAAAAACAGAAATGGCTCTCGGAAACGAGCCGAAAATTTATTTTTGATGGAGGCATCCGCCTATGAACTGGTTGTCCAGATTGGAACGCAAATACGGAAAATACTATATCCCGAACCTCACCACGGTTCTGGTGGCCGGGCAGATCCTGGTCTACGCCATCGAGCTGTTCGTGAATCAGTTTATCACAGGTTATCTCGGGCTGAACCGCTTCCTGCTCTTTGCAGGTCAGGTCTGGCGGCTCATCACCTTTGTGTTCATTCCTTTCTCGGGCGGCGGCCCCATCAGTGTGATCCTGGGCATCTACTTCACATGGTTCGTCGGAACGGCTCTTGAAAAAGAGTGGGGCGATTTCCGGTTCAATGTCTACTTCTTTCTGGGGATGTTGGGTACCATCCTTGCCTGCCTTGTCACTGGCGTGAGCGCGGATACCTACTGCCTGTCGCTGTCGCTCCTGCTGGCGTTCGCGATGCTCTATCCGGAGGTGCAGGTTCTGCTCTTCTTCGTTATCCCGGTCCGGGTCAAGTATTTCGGCCTGTTCGCGGCGGCACTCTGGGCGTTCAGCTTCCTGACGACCAGCCTGACGGGAAAAGTCTATTACCTGCTCTGTATGCTCAACTTCATTGCTTTCTTTGGGCCGCAGGCAGCGCGGAGCGTCCGCGCATGGGTGCGCCGGGAGCAGTGGAAGCGGAAAAACCGGAGATAAGGGGTAGTTATGATGATGATCGATCGTCTCGAGGGAAATGCGGAGCTAAAGGCCAGCGTCCGCCTGATGCTCGAGAGCCGCCGCTTGACCCACAGTGTACTGCTGGTGGGCGAAGAGGGGCTGGGTGCAGGCTTTGCGGCCCGGTGCATGGCGGCGGATTACCTCTATCCGGCAGGCGGCGCACCAGCCGAAGCACTACTGCGCGGCGAGTGCTGCCGTGCCGTCGGTAAGGCCGGTGACCGTGACAGCGGCCGGGTCGAGACCGGCATCGTCCGGGAAGCTATCTCGGTGACCGGTATGGGTTCCAATGGCCGCTATCTCGTCAGTCAGGTCAAGGCCATGCGGAGCGAGATTTTCAATACCAGCCTTTCGGCGGAGGGCCGCGCCGTCCTGCTCTATCACGTCGAGCGGATGAATGAGGAGTCGGCCAATGCCCTGCTGAAGGTCATGGAAGAGCCGCCGGAGGGCGTGCTGTTCCTTTTGACCGCGGATTCGCTGGCAAGCGTCCTTCCGACCATCCGGAGCCGGTGTGTCAGCTTTGCGGTCGCGCCAGTCTCGCCGGAGGAGTGCGCCTATTACTGCATTGCGCAGGGTGTGGACAAAAAGGATGCCGCACTGTACAGTGAACTGTTCGATGGGCATATCGGCACTGTCCTCACGGTGGCAAAAGACGAAGACCGTCGAAAACAGGTCGAGCAGGCTCTTGTCCTTGCGAAGGCGGCACAGAATCAGGACAGCTACGCCGCCGGGGTCCTGCTGTCTGCCTACGAAAAGGATAAGGCCGGGGCCATCGCGCTCCTGACCGATTTCCGGGCCGTAGCAGCGGCCGGACTGCAGGGCAGTCCACACGCCCCGGTACAGGGCGAAAAGGCGCAGAAAGCCCTCTCTCTGGCGGATATGGCGATCCAGCGGCTGACCGCACAGGTCAACCCTAAAATTACGCTGGCGGTCTTCTCGGCGAAGCTGAGGGGGATCTGAAAAAACTCCCTCAGTCACAGCTTCGCTGTGCCAGCCCCCTCTGGGAGGGGGCCTAACAAAAAAGAGCCTTCCCTTTCGGGAAAGCCCTTCTCAATTTTAATAATATCTTCTTCTTGCTTTACCTGAGCGGCTCATTCGTCTTCTCCGGCCAAGGTTCAGCGAACCGCCGCCGATGACCATCGTGATGAAGCCCAGAACAATTAAGATGGCGACCAATGCCGCCATCAGAAATAAAGTAGCCTTCGTATCTGTGCGAAAGTCAGAGACGTATTCCCGGTGGGTGACGAGATTCACCGTGCCGACCTCGTAGCCGTCCAGATAGACGGTCGCCTCACCGATGACGGCACCATCTTTGACGGTGGCCGGAACACTTTCAGGAAGATTGAAGGTGTAAGTCACGTTGTCGTCTGCATGGCCGTAGCCGCTGACCGGCTCGGCGGCGTACAGTTCAACGGCTTCTTCCGAGCGGCATTTTTTCAACGGAACCGTCGTCAGAACAGTGTCGGTATCCACCAGCTGACGGTCAGAAAAGCTTGCAAACGCCCAGTCCAGCATCTCCGAACACTCGCGGTAGATGTTGTCGAGGTCGGAGCCCAGCACAACAAGGCCGTAGGTGTGGCCGTCCTTTTCCGCAAAGGTCGTGTAGCACCGGCCAGCCAGCGTGGTGAAGCCGGTCTTCATGCCCCGGATGTAATCCCGGTAGTAGGCGTACTCGGGGTTCAGCATCAGGTTGGTCGAGGTGATCTGCCGCTCGTTCTGATGCAGATTCGTTGCAGGCAGAGTGTAGGTCAGGGTGTTCGCGACCTGCATGTACGTCTCATTCGCGTGGCAGGCGGCGGCGATTTTGGCAAGGTCTTCCGCCGAGGAGACATTGCCGTAATCGTAAAGGCCGTGGACGCAGGTGAACGAGGTGCTGGTACAGCCCAGCTCCCGTGCACGCTCATTCATCCGGTTGACGAAGGCCGGCAGGTTGCCGTCCGAAACATCCATCGCGATGACGCTGGCGGCGTCGTTGGCACTGGCGACCAGCAGACCATACAGCAGGTCGATGCGCCGGATCGTCTCGCCGATGCGGAGGTTCATGGTGCTGCCGTTGGCGTTCTGGATATCCTTGAACTCCTGCGTCAGGGTCGCCGGGATGGTGATGCTCTCGTTGAGGTCTTTGCCGCTCTCGAGGAAGAGCAGGGCGGTCATCATCTTGGTCAGACTGGCGATGTACCGGGGCTGTTCGGCGTTCTGCTCGAGAATCGGCTTGCCGGTGTCCAGATTGAATAAGTAGACCGATTCGGCCTCGTTCGCGGTCTGGATGGGCATTTCGTAGACGGCGAAGCCCGGCAGAGCCGCCGTCACTGCCAGCGCGACGGTCAGAAGAAGGGCTGCGGCGCGGCAGAAAAGAGATTTTGTTTGCATGAGTCGTATCCTCCATCGGTCATCGCGCTCCGGCGGTGACAGATTCTCCTGAAAAAGGAGCCTTACTAAAAGAATACCATAAAAACGCGAAAAGAGAAAGGTGGTTTTTCAACAATGATCCTGTCCTTTGGTGGAAAAATGCCCCGGGATGAGGGTGCAGCCTTTGTTGCGCCCAATGCGACCGTCCTCGGCGACGTGGTGCTGAAACCGGGTTCGACCGTCTGGTATGGTGCCGTTCTGCGCGGCGACGATGGAACGTTGGTCGTCGGCGAGGGCAGCAACGTGCAGGACAACGCCGTGCTTCACTGTGATGCAGGCGGCGGCGTGACGCTGGGAAAGGATGTCACAGTGGGCCACAGTGCCATCGTGCATGGCTGTACCGTCGGCGACGGCACCCTGATCGGGATGCACGCAACATTATTGAATCACTGCGTCATCGGCAAAAACTGCATCATCGGCGCAGGTGCGCTGGTTCCCGAAGGGATGGTCATCCCGGACAACTCTGTGGCGGTCGGTGTGCCGGCCCGGGTCATCAAGCAGGTCAGCGAGGTACAGGCCGAAGCGAACCGAAACAACGCCAAAGCGTATGTTAAACACGGTCAGGAACATGTAGAAGCTTTAAAAGAAAAGTGAAATGATTTTTTTCGCTCATTAACATAATTTTCACAAGAAAGTAATGACTTTTGTCTCAAAATCGGGTATACTATAAAACACAAGGGCGGTGGGGCCGCAACCACTCCCCTTGCACATGATTCCTCCTCACACCAAAGCAATACCCCAAACAAGAACCCCCTCCGATGTACCGCAAGCGTCGGAGGGGGTTCTTGTTTATTTGTTTATCGGAATTCAGACGGCTCCGTAGATGCCGTGAACCGAGACTTCACCGGTGAAGACATGCTCTTCGCCGGTGTCGGTGCGGACGACGAGACGACCTTCTTCGTCAACGTCGATGGCCTCGCCTGCACCCTTTTCACCGTTCGGCAGGTCGAACGTGACCCGGCGGCCCAGATTGACGCAGGCGGCCTTGTACTCCTCCCGGAAGGGCGCGAAGCCTTCCCGTGCGAAGGTGTACATCGGGCGGTCAAAGCCGAAGTCGGTCAGAGCCTCGGCCAGCCACTGAGGGTCGGTCTCGAGGTCGACATTTGCACCCTGCAATTCAAGAGAGGTGCCGTGGGGCAGGTCGGCGGCGTCAAAATAGCTCTGGGGCTGTGCGAGGTTGATGCCGATGCCGCAGAGGATGCCCCGGCCCTGCTGCTCGTAGCCGTAGGAGACGCCCTCGCAGAGGATGCCGACGATCTTCTTGCCGTTCAGCAGCAGGTCGTTCGGCCATTTGATCTGGCACTCGACGCCGTAGCGGAGGGCCAGCTGCTTTTTGACGGCCAGACTTGCCAGAAGCGGCAGGGTGGACGGCTGTGCCAGCGGCTCCCGGATGGCGACCGTGTAGTACAACGCCCGGCCCTCGGCGTTGACCCAGGTGCGGCCCAGACGACCGCGGCCTGCGGTCTGGTTGGTGGTATAGACCGCACCAACCGGGCCGAACTCTTCAAAATGTTCTTTCACATAGGCGTTGGTGCTGCCACATTCGGGCAGATAGCGCACCTCATTGATGCTCATACGCGTGGTACCTCTTTGTGTTCGTGGCTGACGACCTTGCCGCTGTCCAGCGTCAGGATGCCGTAGGTGTTCGGGCCAGTGTAGGAGCGGCCGCAGGAGCCGGGATTGAACAGGAACACCTTCCCACGCTGCTCAGCCAGCGGAATATGGGTGTGGCCGAACAGCGCGATCTCCGCACCCCGTGCGGATGCGGCATCGGTCAAGGTGTCGAGGTCGTACTTGACCCCGTACATGTGGCCGTGGGTGTAGAAGATGACACACTGGTCGAAGGCGACCAGACCATCCAGCGGCTCCAACGCGCCGTAATCGCAGTTTCCGGCTACGGCATAAGCGCGTAGCTTTGGGTAACGGGTCAGCGCGAGTTCAAGGTCGCGCAAGCCGTCGCCCAAAAAAATCAAAGCGTCAATGGTTGCAGCCTCGGCTTTCAGGATGCGTTCAATGGCTTCCCGGCTGTTGTGGCTGTCACTCAGGATCAAAAGTCTGGTCACGAAAGGGCTCCTCCTCAACTGATAAATTAAACTTCCTGCTGTAAGAGCAGCAGCTGTTTGTAAACTTCACTCTTGGAATAAGGCGTACCCTGCGCCGCCGCCTTGGCCGCAGCCGAAGGGCCGAACCCTTCCTGCGTCAGCTCCAGCGCGCGCTGCGCCGCCTGCTCGAGGGTCAGCTCCTCCCCTGCGCTCTCGTCCACGGATGCACCGGCCATGACGAGGACATATTCGCCGCGCGGTTCGTTCTCCTTGTAGTGGGCGACGGCTTCGCCGAGGGTGGTTTTCCAGATCTCCTCGTGGAGCTTCGTCAGCTCCCGACAGAGGGTGATGCTCCGCTCCTCGCCGAACGCACCGGTCAGGTCGTCCAGCGTCGTCCGGAGCTTGTGGGGAGCCTCGTAGAAGATGATGGTGCGCTTCTCGCCCAGCAGTTCAGCCAGACGCTCCCGTTTCTGCTTTTTGTTGACGGGCAGAAATCCCTCGAACACCCAGCGCGAGGTATCCTGACCCGAGACAGCAAGGGCCGTCACGCAGGCGGACGCCGCCGGAACCGGAACGACCTTGATGCCGCGTGCCAATGCGTCGCGGACGATGACCTCGCCCGGGTCGGAGACACAGGGCATCCCGGCGTCGGAGCAGAGGGCGCAGTTCTCGCCGGCCTCGATGCGGCGCAGGATGCCTTCGCCCTTCTGCAGGGCGTGTTCATAGTAGCTCACCATCGGCTTTTTCAGGCCGAGAAAATTCAGCAGCTTCATCGTCACCCGGGTGTCCTCGGCGGCGATGAAGTCAGCCGCACCGAAGGTCGCCGCAACACGGGGCGGCATGTCCTCGAGGTTGCCGATGGGAGTCGCTACGATATAGAGAGTTCCGGCCATAAAATGCCTCCTAAACTTAAATCAACATCGGAAAGGCTCCCTTGTCAGGGGAGCTGCCGCAAAGCGGCTGAGAGGTTTACTTTGTATTATTTCCGTACATCGCCGCACCGGCGGAGATGAGGATGTCCGGCTCGACCTTCAGGCCGATCTTCCGGTTCTTCTGCGCTTCCACGAGGAAGAGCCACGGTGCGGAGTCCGGTCTGTTTTTGACGAAAGCCAGCCGCTTGGGTTCCAGCCGGTGCGCGCGCAGAACGCTCAGCACCTCGGCCAGCCGTTCCGGGCGATGGCAGAGCGAAAGACGCCCACCGTCTTTCAGCAGACGGAACGCGCAGGAACAGACGTCATCAAGGGAGCAGTCCGTCTCGTGCCGTGCCGTGGCACGGGCGGCGGTGCTGCTCTGCGGCCCGGCGGTGAAATAGGGCGGATTGCAGGCGCACAGGTCGAACTGCCCCTCTCCTTCCCGGAAGGTGCGCAGGTCGGCGCAGAAGGGCGTGATGTGGTCGAGCTGCTGCGCCGCGACCGCCTCGGCCAGCAGCGCGCTCGCTTCGGTCTGCAATTCTACAGCGGCGCAGGGGCCGCGATGCCCCCGGTCGTGCCATTCGAGCGAGACGATGCCGCAGCCGGAACACAGGTCGGCCGCTTTCTGCGCCCGTTTGGGTTCCGAGAACCGGGCCAGCAGCAGCGCGTCCGAGCCGAACCGATGAACGGACGAACAATAGACTTCTGTTTTATTATACAAAATCTCCGTAGAATGTTCCATATCCGAGAGCCGAATCCTCTTATAAAATATTAGGGGTAGAATTTGTCGAAAATTGTGCATGAAAGAAAAGCAGCAGACCCGTTTTTGACAGGTCTGCTGCTCTTATGTGCGTATTTGTGAGAATCGCCAGCTGATTATTCAGCGGTGATTGCACCAGTGGGGCATGCGCCTTCGCAAGCACCGCAATCGATGCAGCTATCAGCGTTCACAACTGCAACGCCACCATCAACGGTGACAGCACCAACGGGGCATGCGCCCTCGCAAGCACCACAGCCAACACATGCGTCAGAAACCTTGTGTGCCATAATAAAACTCTCCTTTATCTCTCGTGCGTCTTTTTTAGGTAGAAGCAAGCCACTGCACGATTCCAGCCAACTCCCCCGGAATTCATATCCTTGATTGAATTCTAGCAAAGCCAAAATGAAAAGGCAAGACTAACCGTATCGTACAGAATGGGATTTTTCATTTTTTGTTGGGTTGCACAAAAGCATGGGCTAACTTCTGGGGAAAATTGAAGGAGTTTTTTGGCAAAAATCACGAAGAAAAGTTAGTTTTAACAGACTAACCAAACAAATTCTCTGAAAAATTATTTCATAGTTATTTGCTCGGTTTTTCCTTCCGGGCGCAGTTCGGGCAGCCGGAAGTGCTGCCGTCGGCGTTGGCCGAGGCGACCACTGGAGCCGGGTTGCGCACGCCGGAATAATCGTCGTCCGGGTCGGGGCGGCGCGGCGGACGCTTGCCGCCGCTGACATACTCGCAGACGCCGACTTTGTAGTACCGGGGGGTCAGGGCCTCGGTGCCGCAGCGGACACGGAGATAGCCCGATACCGGGTTGACCTCGAGAACGGTACCCAGACCGTCCGGCGTCCGGACGGTGCTGCCGACCATCGGCATGATGCTGTTCAGGTACTCGTACGCACTCTCCTCGTAGGCGAGGCAGCACATCAGGCGGCCGCAGGCACCGCTGATTTTCGTCGGGTTCAGGGAAAGACCCTGCTCCTTTGCCATCTTGATGGACACGGGCTGGAAGTCCTTCAGGAACCGAGAGCAGCAGAAGGGCTGACCGCAGATGCCAAGGCCGCCGATCATCTTGCTCTCGTCGCGGACGCCGATCTGGCGCAGCTCGATGCGCGTGTGGAAGATGCCGGCCAAATCTTTGACCAGTTCGCGGAAGTCCACACGGCCGTCTGCCGTGAAATAGAACATGATTTTGGAGCGGTCAAGGGTGTACTCGGCCTCGACCAGCTTCATTTCCAGGCCGTGCCGGGCGATGCACTCCTGACAGGTGTGGTAGGCGCGCTTTTCGTCCTCGCGGTTCTGGTTCATCCGGCGGATGTCCACGCTGTCGGCCATCCGGGTGATGGGCTTCAACGCCTTGGGAACGGCCGCGTCGGCGATCTCTTTCACGCCCTGCACGACCTCACCGCACTCGATGCCGCGCGCCGTCTCGACGATGACGTAATCGCCGGTCTTGATGTCGGCGTCGGCCGGGTCAAAATAATAGCTTTTTCCGTTCTCTTTAAAACGGACAGAGATGACTTTTTTCATAGTATTCCTCATTTGAGTTCTATCGGTCAGGCTCAGATGAGCCTAATAATCCATTCTGAAAAACAGTATACCATAATCATAGCTGCTTTTCCACGACTAAAGAAGAATTTAAAGTGAAACTCCCTCAAAAATTAAAACTATACAGCTAAAAATCCTTAAGAAAACCATAAGAATAAAAAAAGTTTTGGGAAAGAATCCGATTCCTCTATTGAAACCCCTCTTCCCTCGTGTATAATAGGAGTGTTAAAGCAACTCGGAAAATCCGCTTCTCGAGCGGAAAAAGCTGGTCGTGAAGGAAACACGACGGACAAGGAAACGGTAGAAAAATGGAAAAATTCAGTGTTAAAAAACCGTTTACGGTGCTGGTTGCGGTCATCATGGTTCTGATGCTGGGCTTTGTCGCGCTGACAAAGATGCAGACGAACCTCTTGCCGGATGTCAGTACACCGTATCTGATGGTGGTAACGGTCTATCCCGGCGCAAGCCCGGAGCGTGTGGAGAGCGAAGTCTCCGACGTGATGGAAAACGCGCTTGGTACGATATCGGGCGTTGAAACCATTACGTCGACATCGGCAGAAAACTATAACCTTCTGCTGATGCAGTTCAACGAAGGCACGGATATGAACAGCGCGCTGGTCAAGGTGTCGAATAAGATCGACCAGACGACGTCCAGCCTGCCCAGCAGCTGTCTGACGCCCTCGATCATCGAGTACAGCCTGAACATGAATGCTTTCATGACCGTGGCCGTCAGCCGTGAGAACAGCGATGTCTACGAGCTGTCGGACTTTGTCAGCGATACGCTGGTCCCTTACGTCGAGCGCAAGGGCGGCGTGTCCAGTGTCTCCACCAACGGCCTCATTGAGAAGCTGGTGCAGGTGCAGCTGAACCAGTCCAAGATCGACGCCATCAACGAAAAGCTGCTGGAAGTCATCGACGCCCAGCTGGCAGATGCCAAGGCCCAGCTGGATTCCGCCCGTGCGCAGATCGACGCCGGCCAGAAGGAATATGACAAGCAGCTAAAAAACTACGGCAATGTCGTTTCGGATACCATCATGGCCGAAATGGGCGGCGAAGTCGCAGATGCTGTTACCATCGTCCGGGATCAGGCGCAGGCCCTGCTCGAGAGCGTCAATCAGCTCATCGGCGTGGTGCAGGAACCGGAGATCCAGCAGGCTCTGATCGAAGTCCGTGACGGCCTGCAGCATGTTATGGACCAGTTCAACGAGACCGGTATGCGTGATATCGACTCCCTGATTGAAATTATTGCCGAGCTGCGCGATATCACCGATAAGCTGACGATGGCTTTGCAGCGGCTGCAGGCCCGTCTGAACATTGAGACCGGCACCGAGGGCAGCACCGCCAGCGATCTGGTGGATGACCTGCAGGTACAGCAGAGCCTCAGTACCATTTACAATACACTGGAAGATACCATCAAGGCGATGGACAATGTTCCGGGTCTGATGAACTCTTTCTCGCAGGCACTGGGCAGCTACTCCTATCAGCAGCTGCAGGCTTATATGCAGTTTGCAGAAGCCCGTGATATGCTGAAGGACTACGAGAGCCAGTACAAGGACGCTGTCCAGCAGTACGAGGCCGCAAAGGTCAAGGCGCAGGAAAATGCGGACGTCACCAAGATGCTCAGCATCGATGTTCTGTCTCAGCTCATCTATGCCCAGAACTTCTCGATGCCGGCCGGTTACGTCGAGGATAAGGACGGCCAGTCCTGGCTGCTGAAAGTCGGCGAAGAGTACGACAGCGTAGAGGACATCGAGGGCGCACTGCTCCTGCACGTCGACGGCTTCGGTGATGTCCGTCTGTCTGATGTTGCCGATGTCGCTATCATTGATAACGCGGACGCAAGCTACACCCGTCTGAATGGCGAGCGTGCGGCCGTCCTGAAAATTTTCAAGAGTTCTACGTCCAGCGCAGGCACCGTCTCGAACAACTGCCTTGAGGCGTTCAATGAGCTGGAAGCAAAATACGATGACCTGCATGTCGTCGTCCTGTCCAACCAGGGCAACTACATCACCATCATCATCAAGAGCATCCTCAGCAGCATGGGCATCGGTGCAGCTCTGGCCATCATCGTTCTGGCAATCTTCCTGAAAGATCTCAAGCCGACCCTCGTCGTCGGTATCAGTATCCCTCTGTCGGTGGTCTTCGCCGTCGTTCTGATGTACTTCACCGGCCTTGATATGAACGTTATGACGTTGGCTGGCCTGTCGCTCGGCATCGGTATGCTGGTCGATAACTCGGTCGTCGTCATTGAGAACATCTATCGTCTGCGCGGCCGCGGCGTTCCGGCAGCCCGTGCCGCTGTGCAGGGTACCAAACAGGTCGGCATGTCCATCGTGGCCTCTACCTTGACCTCGGTCTGCGTCTTCCTGCCGGTCATCTTCTCCTCCAGCATCGTCCGCAGCCTGATGCAGCCCATGTCGCTGTGTATCGGTTACTGCCTGATGGCTTCCCTCATCGTCGCAATGACCGTCGTTCCGGCGGCATCTGCGACCGTCCTGAAGAAGTCTGAGCCCAAGCAGCTGAAGTGGTTCGAGAAGATCCAGAACGGCTACGGCAAGAGCCTCGAGTGGTGCCTTAAGCACCGCGCCCTTCCGCTGGTGGCGGCTATCGCGCTGCTGGTCTTCTGCGGCTGGCGTGTTTTCTCGATGGGCGTCGAGCTGCTGCCGACCATCACCAGCAACGAAGCTTCTATTACCCTCACCACCGACGACAGCCTGACGAAAGACGAGTCCTACAAGCTGGCTGGTGAGGTCGTCGAGGCTGTCATGAATGTCGAGAATGTCGAGGAGGTCGGCATCACTACCGATACCAGTGTGGCAGGCATTGATATCGGTCAGCTGGGTCTGCCCAGTGCCATCACCGACCTGCTGAACGCCGCCAACAGCTACGGCACTTATAAGCTGAACGTCATGCTGAACGAGAGCCTGTCCTCTTCGGAGATCGAGACGGTGCGTCAGGCTCTGGTCGATGCGACCAGCAACATTGAGAACTGCACCGCGTCGGTCGAGATCAGCGGTATGCAGGAGCTGACCAGCCAGCTGGCAAGCGGCCTGAGTGTTAAAATTTATGGCACCGATACGGAGACCCTGAATCAGCTGGGTGAGAAGGTCGTCGAGATCGTCAACAGCACCGAGGGCTTCGCAAATGCGACCACCGGCCTTGGCAACGGCGATTCCACCATCAACCTCCACATTGACCGCGATAAAGTCCGCGCAGCCGGTCTGACCGTTGCACAGGTCTATCAGCAGATCGCCGCCAAACTGACGACGACCACCACCGCACAGACTCCTGTCACCATCGACGGCACCACCATGAATGTTCAGATCTCCGATAACCTCGACCCGGTCACCAAGGAAAACATGATGGATATGACCTTCGAGACGAGCGTGATGTCGGCGGATGGAACCACAACCACCGGAACCTGCACGCTGGCTGATATCGCGACTTGGGTCACCGGCACCGCTCCGGACTCCATCACCAGCGAGAACCAGACCCAGTACATCACGGTCACGGCAGACACCCTCGACGGCTACAACACCACCGTTCAGGCCCGTGCGCTGCAGAGCAAGCTGGATGAGTATGCTGCAAGCAGTGAGATGCCCGAGGGCTGCTCCTTCTCGATGGGCGGCGAGTCCGATATCGTCAACTACATGGTGCAGGAAATGGTCCAGTGGATGGGTCTGGCTCTCCCCTTCGTTTACCTCGTTATGGTGGCGCAGTTCCAGAGCCTGCTCTCTCCGTTCATCGTCCTGTTCACCGTTCCTCTGGCCTTCACCGGCGGCCTGCTGGGTCTGCTGGCGGCCGGCCAGCAGCTGACCATGATTTCCCTGATGGGCTTCATCGTCCTGATGGGTACCGTCGTCAACAACGGTATCGTTTTCGTTGACTATACCAATCAGCTCCGTATGGGCGGCATGGACCGCCGCGCGGCTCTGATCGCTACCGGCAAGACCCGTATGCGCCCGATTTTGATGACGACCCTGACGACCGTTCTGGCAATGCTCCAGATGCTCCTCAGCGACGATATGGCAAGCCAGCTGATGAGCGGCATGGCGATCGTCATCATCTGCGGTCTGTCCTATGCGACCCTGATGACCCTGTACATCGTTCCTATCATGTACGATATCCTCTTCAAGAAGCCGCCGCTCAACGTCGATATCGGCGATGAGTCCAGCTTCGATGATATCCCCGATGATGCCGCCGAGTTCCTCGCACAGTCGAACGCTCAGCCGCAGGCATAAAAACCCATAAATGGCAGGAGCCGCCGCAGGTTTTGCAAGTTTGCAGAATCTGGGGCGGCTCCTTTTGTCTATCTGCGTACTGTTCCTAAATTTCTTTGCAAAACTGACAAAAAATATCTCGAAAATTTGGCGTATCATTCTAAAACGAACCGCACACAAGACGGGAAAACTGTGATATAATCATAATAATCTATGATATGCTCGAGAGTGTGTATCGAGCAAAGAAGGATAAGGAGGCGAGCCCTGTGGCACAGTTTCGTTCCAGGCCGTTTGGTGTGACCCAAAATGGCGAGAAGGTCAATGAGTATACGATCTTCAACCCCGGCGGACTTGAGGTCAGTGTGCTGAACTACGGCTGTGTAATTAAAAACATTCTGGTTCCGACCAAAAAAGGCATGGTAGATGTGGTGGTAGGCCACGATACGCTTGCCGATTACGAGAAGGACTTCAACTCGCCCAGCAGCACCTGCTGCGGCGCATTTGTCGGGCGGTATGCGAACCGTATCGAGAACGCGGTATTCAGTGTGGGAGGCCGTGCCTATCATCTGGAGGCCAACAGTGGGCCGAACCATCTGCACGGAACCTTCCCGAAGAAGATCTACGATGTCAAAATGTTCGGCGACACCCTGCTGATGGAGGCCGAAAGCCCGGACGGTGAGGACGGCTTCCCGGGAAATCTGAAAATTTCCGTCCGGTATATCCTGACGGCAGACAATGCCCTCCGGATGGATTACCGGGTCTCGTCGGATGCCGATACCATCATCAACCTGACGAATCATACTTACTTCAATCTGGATGGCGGCGGCGATGTGCTGAACCAGAAGCTCCGCATCTACGCCTCCCGGTATCTGGAAGGCAACAACAATACCTGTCCGACCGGCAACATTCTGCCCGTTGCCGGTACGCCGATGGATTTCCGGGCCGGCAAACTGCTGGGCCGCGATATCGACACCGGCTTCTCGCAGACCACGATGGTGGGCGGCGGCTTCGACCACTGCTTTGTCATCGACCGTGACCGTGGTTCCAGCCAGAGCCTCTGCGCATGGGCTTCCAGCGATAAGAGCGGCATTAGCATGAAGATGTACACCACCCAGCCGGGCATCCAGCTCTACACCGCAAACTTTTTGCAGGATTGTCCGTCGCCGGGCAAGGGCGGCGTGCCGATGCAGAAATACGGCGGCTTCGCGCTCGAGACCCAGCACTTCCCCTGCAGTCCGTCGCATCCGGAGTTCCCCTCGACCATCCTCCGCGCCGGAAAAGTCTTCCGTGCCAACACCACCCTGCGCTTCTTTACCGGCAAGCAATGCGGCAGCCTGTAACTTTTACTTTGAGATTCCCGTTTTGTGGATGCGCCTCTCCCTTTCGGGAGAGGTTTTTGTTTTATGGTTTCTCCCATTTGCACAAAACGGGAAATCTATCCATGTGAAAAGTGCGAAAAGCTTCTGCAAATCATCCGTTGGAAATAGATAGATGCAACAAAAATACAGCAAAAGAAAAATACCGGTACTTGATTCTGCGGCGCAAAAGCGGTATTCTTTAGGCAATGAGGGGAACGCCTCGAACGAAAAGCAACATTTGGTGATAAGTGAGGTACTTCAATATGGCAATTCTGGTTTCCGGCGGTGCCGGCTACATCGGCAGCCACACCTGCATCGAGCTTCTGAACGCTGGCTACGACGTCGTCGTGGCAGATAACTACTACAATGCTTCTCCCGTCGTCCTCGACCGGGTCAAGCAGATCACCGGCAAGGACTTCCGCTTCTACAATGCGGACATGACCAAGCACGAGGACGTGGAGAAGATCTTCACCGAGTGCCCGGACATCACCGCCGTCATCCAGTTTGCCGCTTACAAGGCGGTGGGCGAGAGCGTGTCCAAGCCCATCGAATACTACTATAATAACCTCAACTGCACTCTGGTCATCCTGGACGTGATGCGCCGCCACAACTGCAAGAACTTCGTGTTCAGCTCTTCGGCCACCGTCTACGGCGACCCCGCCAGCGTGCCCATCACCGAGGACTTCCCCGTGGGTGCCACCACCAACCCCTACGGCACCACCAAGGCTTTCACTGAGCGCATCCTGCAGGATGTCTGCAAGGCTGATCCCAGCCTGAACGTGGCCCTGCTGCGCTACTTCAACCCCATCGGTGCCCACAAGTCCGGCCTCATCGGCGAGGACCCCAACGGCATCCCCAACAACCTGATGCCCTA
>CAKTEM010000031.1 GCA_934548045.1 uncultured Faecalibacterium sp.
TCTGCATTCAGCTTCATGAATCGGCTGCGCACGACCTCCGCAGGCTTGTCGTCCCCTGCCACCCGCAGCAGCTTGCGTTTCGTGGAACAGGTGTCCACAAGCAAGTCCACGATTTGATGGATGGTGTCCTCCTCATCCGGGCAGACCCGGAGCAGCAAGTCCACCTCCAACGACTGCATAAAATACGCTTCCAGCCGTGTGCGCTCATCCGGTTCGTCCTCCGCATCGGAAGAGAAAGGATCAGGTTCACTCCCCTCGGTTTTATTCCACTCAGTCTTATTTCCTCGTGATTTTGCCGTTTCCTGCTGCGCTGAATCCGCGGCACCGGAACCGTTCTTTTCACGATTCCGGAAACGCGGGTCTGCAAAGTTTTTGACG
This sequence comes from uncultured Faecalibacterium sp., assembly GCA_934548045.1. Classification (GTDB taxonomy): domain Bacteria; phylum Bacillota; class Clostridia; order Oscillospirales; family Ruminococcaceae; genus Faecalibacterium. The sequence goes on from CAKTEM010000031.1 coordinate 379, forward strand.
TAAATCAGATTGGGTTTTCCCAGCCCGCGCCGTTTGCGCTCAATCAGTCCAAACTTTTCCAATTCCCGGAACAGTTTGGTTGCCTTGTTGTCTGCGCAGCCCAGTGCATCCATCACTTCCTGCACAGGAAAAATGATATACACCCGTCCCTGCTCATCCAGCCATCCGTTTTTCACCGACAGCCCCATGCGGTCCAACAGGATGCCGTACAGCGTTTTGGCATCAGTGGACAGGTCCTTGAATTTTATGTCCCGGAATAAAATTTTGGGCACCCGGAAATACGAGAACATCTCGCCCGACTGCCCATAGAAATAGTCAAACATCCTGACTTCCTCGCTTGTTCTGCCTTGTCACATCCTTGACACCTCCGTTCGTAGTATGATGAAATATGTATGACTATCGTTATTTTTCTTTACAAAGATGGCCTGCCATGCTACAATAGCCGCATCTACGGCCACCGGACAACAGGAAAGGAGTATCTCATGGCCAAAACTGCCGACACCATTGCCATCTATTCCCGCAAATCCCGCTATACCGGCAAGGGCGAAAGTATCGGAAATCAGATCGACCTCTGCCGCGAATATATCCGCACCCACTACGGAGATGCCGCCGCGGAACATGCCGTTGTCTTTGAGGACGAGGGCTTTTCCGGCGGCAACCTGAACCGCCCGGATTTCAAAAAGATGATGACTGCGGCCAAGGACCGGAAATTCAAGGCCATTGTGGTCTACCGTCTGGACCGCATCAGCCGCAACATCAGCGACTTTTCCAGCCTGATTGAAGAACTGGGACGGCTGGGCATCGACTTTGTGTCCATCCGTGAAAGTTTTGACACGTCCAGCCCCATGGGCCGCGCGATGATGTACATCGCGTCGGTGTTCAGTCAGCTAGAACGCGAGACCATCGCGGAGCGCATCCGGGACAACATGCACGAATTGGCAAAGACCGGGCGCTGGCTGGGCGGCACGACCCCCACGGGCTACGCTTCCGAGAGCGTCAAGAGCATCACGGTGGACGGCAAGACCAAAAAGGCCTGCAAGCTCAAGCTGCTGCCGGACGAAGCAGAGATCATCTACAAAATTTTCGACCTCTACGAGCAGTACGATTCCCTGACCATGACCGAGACCGAGCTGCTGCGGCAGGGCATCAAAACAAAAACCGGGCGTTCGTTCACCCGGTTTTCCATCAAGTCGATTTTGCAGAATCCTGTCTACCTGATTGCAGACAAGGACGCCTATCAGTATTTTGTGGACAATGAGGCAGAACTGTTCGCCCCGGAGTCCGATTTCGACGGTGTGCGCGGCGTGCTGGCCTACAACCGCAGCGACCAGGAAAAAGGCCGTGCTACGGTCTACAATCCCATCAGCGAATGGATCGTTTCGGTGGGCGAGCATCCCGGCATCATCTCCTCGAACCGGTGGATTCGGGTGCAGGAGTCGCTGGAACGGAACAAATTCAAGTCCTACCACAAGTCCCGCGGCAACGAAGCCCTGCTCACCGGCCTGCTGTGGTGCTCCTGCGGCAGCCGGATGTACCCCAAGGTCACCGGACGCAAAACTGCCGACGGGCAGGTGGTCTTTCCCTATATGTGCAAACTGAAGGAGCGCAGCCGGAGAGAGTTATGTAATGTCCGGAATGCCAACGGCAATTTGCTGGATGCTGCCATCTGCGAGCAGGTCAAGCACCTTGCCGACCATTCCAGCGACTTTATGAAGCAGTTGGAAAAGGCAAAGTCCGCCCACGCAGGCAACCGCTCCGAGTTTGAGACCAAGCTTTCCACCCTGCGCAAAGAGCAGGCCGAGACGCAGCGGAAGATCAATGCACTGATCGATTCGCTGGCTGACTTCAGCGACAGCACCGCTGCTGTCCACCTGAAAAAGCGCATCGAGGAACTGAATGCACAGGATGCCGCCCTGAGTTCCCGCATCCGGGAATTGGAAAGCCTCACCGACAACGGTGTTCTGGGCGGCATCGAGTTTGACGTGATGCGGCAGCTGCTGACCGTGTTCCACGACAACATCGACGACATGACCGTGACCCAGAAGCGCGCCGCCATCCGCACGGTCGTGCGCAAGGTGGTGTGGGACGGCAAGGTTGCCCATGTGGTGCTGTTCGGCTCACCGGAAGACGAAATCGACTGGACCACCTTCCCGGTAGACCCGGAAGAGGACGACAACGACCCCGAAGGCGGTGGAGATGGTTCCGATTCTCAATCCGGCGTTCGCTGGGGTGAGGATAGTAAACGAACTCCGCATGTACTTCCGGCACGGCAGAAAGAGCGGCACGACTGTCTCCTTACAGGAAACGCTGGAAGCCGGAAAGGATGACACCGCGCTGACCTTATCGGACGTTTTGCAGGACAGTTTTTGCATGGAGGACAACTGCGAAAAACAGGATGAGTCCGCCCGGCTGCGGCAGCTCATCGAGGGCCTGCCTGCACGGGAACGCAAACTCATCCTGCTTCGGTATGGTCTGGCCGGTCAGCCGCCGCTGACCCAGCTCGAGACCGCAAAATTATTACAAATCAGCCGGAGCTATGTCTCCCGTCTGGAAACACACGCACTGGAACTATTGAAACAAGGTTGGGAGGGATAGGCGGCTTTATCGTTTTTATTTTCCGCGATATTCATACACGGCGTAATCATCAAAATCGGTGATCAGCTCATACTCCGGGTGGCTGTCCAGAAATGCCTGAATATACTCATCGCTGCACCAGAGGCTCTGTACGATGATGAGCTTCGGGTGGTTCTTGTCTAAATCGCCGAAGAACTCCGCCCGGATATCTTCGTCCATCAGGACGATGGGGTACTGGAACGAATATTTCGAGGCAGCGAAGCGGTGGCCGTAGAAATAGAACGAATCCTCGTTGCCATAGACGATGATGTTCTCCTCCGGGGTGGTTCGCTCCTCAATGAGCTGGAAAATCGCGCGGTGATGTTCATCGCCGAGGTCGATTTCCCGGGTGGCGTGGTGCAGCCGGCTTGCCGCCGTGAGAAGCGGCGTATACCAGTTCGTCGCGAAGACTGCCGCCATCGCGACCACCAGAAGCTGAAGCGAATAGGTATGCCGACGGTCGTACTCGATATCCAGAGCCTTCGCCAGCGGTGCCGCATAGCAGGGGATCATCGAGATGCGGTAATAGGGATAATTGTCGCTGCTCATGGCAGACATGAGCAGCGACAGGATAAGGAAAAACAACCATCGCTTTCCAGTAGATGTTCCCCTTTCTCTTCTCCTGCACGGCCCACAAAAACGCCGCAACAAGGCTCGGGAACATCCACTCGTGCGCCATAAAGCGAATCGCTGTCCAAATCGACGCCTTTGCACCGGCATCGCCCGAATACGCGAAGTTGAAGAGGAAATAGGTCTGGATAAAACCCGGGATGATGCCTTTCACGCTCAGATACAGGAAAATCGGCGCGAGGACGATACAGAATCCCAGCAGGAAAATCCCAGAAAGCGTGGAATCGTCTTCATATCGTCGGTCAGGAACGCCTGTACCAGAACTGCCAGACTGAATACGACCCAGTCAAAGCCCCTCTGCCCCAGAAAGGGTATCAGGAGCAGGAACAGGGCAAGATTCAGCAGGCTGAACCCGAGAAAGACCTTCAGGGGCGTACAGCGTTTTTTCGCGATTGCGTTCATTTGCTTTCCTCCCCTCAGATGCCATGCGCTTTCAGGTTTCGGTCAATGACCCGGAAATCGTGCAGGGCCTTTTCCCCAATTTTGATGATCTTGGGAACATTTTTTCCTGTAACACTCCGACCTCCATCAGGCGGTAAGGCGTGTTCGCGTCCGTCACATGGACGCCAAAGCAGACCCGAATGACCCCTTTCAGCACCTTGGTGATGATGACACGGGAAAGGCCGTCTTCCCGTTCCCACCGGTGGCCGATGACGTTCCGGACATTTTCCTGTTCGTTATACGCAGGAATAACGATATACAGTTTTTCCATGATTCCAATCCTCTTTCTCGTTCATGATACATTCCGTCTTTTTTTCCAGACGACACCGAGTGCCGCCGACACAAGCAAGACCAGAAACGGCTTCGTCCAGCCGATTCCCGGGATATGTAGACCTGTCTTGGACAGGAGAAGATCCAGAGCTTCCATGACCCAGAGGTGGAGGAGGTAAATTTCCAGCAGGTAGTTCCTGCCGATTCTGGCGAGGATGCCCTCGCGATCCTGCTGCGGCTTTTTCCATGCCAGAAGGAAGAGCGCGAAGAGCATCAGAAAGATGCCGAGGTAGAGTTCCCGGTCATCGCCAGTCCTCGCCGCAACCAGAACCGTTTCTGCCACCGTCAGCACCACGCCCAGCGAGAACGCCGCAAGCAGGGTCTTCGTGCTGAATTTCTGCACCAGCGTTTCCTGATTCTGACGGAACCAGTCGCCCAGCAGAAAGAAGGGCAGACCCATGAACAGCCAATTCCGGAACCAGATGTAGACCGGGATGCCGAACAGCCTGTCCACCGAGAGAAGGGCGCAGATGAACCGCCCGGCAACATGGACAAACAGCAGGGCTGCCGCCAGCCTGCCGGTGTTTTTCTTCAAAAGAGTGGAACCGCGAACCGTGCCAGCCCACACATCAAGATGCCCGGCCAGGAAGGAAGCATACAGTGGATGAAGATCACACTGATGCAGGCCGCCCCCTCCATGGAATAGAGAAGCGCGTTTCCCACGTTTGTTTTGTCCGCCATGTTTCATCAGCAACCTTTTATTGGTTTTCCAGCCGGTCATTCGGGCAGATTTTCCCAGCAGACAAGCCATTTTTACACTTAATTTTAGCACAACCTTTCTGCGTTCACAATTGAAAACATTTCACCATTCAATGCACTTATTTTATAAAAACTGTTTCCAGAAGCGGTTCAGCTGCTCTTCCAGCTCTTTCGCCGTCCGCAGATAGCGCAGGTGCGCCCAGTGCTTCGGGAGCAGACGGGCATACTCGTTCCGGGCAAAGCGGTCGTCCAACAGCAGCACCACGCCCTTGTCCTCCTGTGTCCGGATGACCCGGCCTGCCGCCTGCAAGACCTTGTTCATGCCCGGGTAGCGATAGGCGTACTCGAAGCCAGTTCCGGACAGTTCATCGTAATACCGTTTTAAAATTTCCTGCCGTGGGTTGACCTGCGGCAGGCCGACGCCGACGACAGCGCACCCGATAAGCCGGTCTCCCACCAGATCGACACCCTCGCCGAAGATGCCTCCCATGACACCGAACCCGAGAAGCGTCTTTTCCGGGTCAGGTGCAAATTTTTCGAGAAAGGCGGCGCGTCCGGCATCGTCCAGACCGCTCTCCTGCACCAGCGTCTCAATATCCGGATAGCGTGCCGAAAAGTCCTCCCAGACCTGTTTCATGTAGGCATAGCTCGGGAAAAAGGCCAGATAGTTCCCGACTTTTCCGTTTGCCAGCACCGCCAGAGCGTCCGAAATCGCCGAAACGCTCTTTTCCCGATCACGGTAACGGGTCGAGACGGGCAGGCAGTACAGGCCGACGTGTTCCGCCGGGAAAGGGCTTTCGAGGGCCACTGCCCGGGCTTCCGGACAGCCCAGTACATTCTTATAATAGCCCGGCGGCGTCAGGGTCGCGCTGAACATCGCCGCCGCACGGCCGCAAGCAAGGCTTGCGTCCACAAAGGGTGACGGGTCAAGGCAGAGGATGGAAAGTTCCAGATCGCTCCCGTAGGCGGTCAGCTGGGTCACAAAATGCTCGTCGTACCGCTCGGCAGAACGGGTCATATCCTGCACCGCAAAATAGAGTTCCAGCAGCTGTGCGTGTGCCGGGTCGTCGGGGTTATCTTCCAGCCACGCCTGCAACGGGGCCTGTACTGCACCCAGCGGTTTCCGGAGGATGTCCGGCAGTTCCTTCAAAAAGACGGTGCCATTCTCGGCAAAAATCGGTTCCGGAAGGGTCACACTCGTTTCGGGCGTGTCCAGCAGGCTGGTCTGTTCGGTGACCGGCTCTTCCTGCACCGTCACCGGCTGGTGCCGAGGTGCCAGTTTCGCAACCGTCTTCCGCACTTCCAGAAAGGCTTTGTCCGCCTTTGTCAGAGCGGTTTTCAGGCTCCCCTTTCCCCGACCTAAGGCACGCTTTGCCTCGGTGAGACTGCTTTTGCGGAAAGATGCCGAGTACATCGCCCTCGCCCGGTCGGGCAGGTTGTGCGCCTCGTCCACGAGAAAAAGCCAGTCGCCTGCCCCGTCGAAGAATCGACGGAGATGGACGACCGGGTCAAACAGATAATTGTAGTCGCCGATGACAACATCGCACCATTCGCTCAGGTCAAGCCCCATCTCAAACGGGCAGACCTTGAACCGCTTTGCTGCCCCGGTCAGGGTGCTTCGGGAAAAACTGCCGTCGCCGTCCAGCAGTGCCGCCAGCGCATCCTTGATGCGCTCATAGTAGCCGTTGGCGTAGGGGCAGGCTTCCGGCAGGCAGGACGGATGCCCTTCTTCATCCTTGCACAGGCAGGCTTTCTCTTTGGCCGTCAGGGTCACACTCCGGAGCGACAGTTCCGGCGACGCACTCCGCAGACGGGCAACGGCGTCTTCGGCGGCGGTCTGGGTCGTGTTGCGCGCGGTGAGGTAGAATAGCTTTTCACCCTTTCCCTCGCCGATGGCCTTCAGGGCCGGAAAAATCGCGCTCATGGTCTTGCCGATGCCGGTCGGTGCCTGACAGAAGAGCCGGGTTCCACCCTTCCGGTCGGACGTCTTCCCGGCGGCACAGGCACGGTAGATTTCACCAGCCAATGCCCGTTGCCCGGGCCGGTAGGTCGCGAACGGGAATTTCAACTCGCGCAGGCTCTGGTTCCGCCGGGTGTTCCAGTCCAGCTGTCTTCTCGCCCAGGGCAGATATTGCCGCAGCAAGTCCAGAAAAAACGCTTCCAGCTCGTCGATAGAAAATTTCCGGGTGAATCGGACAATCTCATCCGTGTCGATTTGATAGTAGGTCAGCCGGACGGCCAGCCGTTCCAGCCCATTCTGCTGGCCGTAGATGGCGGCGTAGAGCATCCCCTGCGCCCAGTGGCAGGGATTCATATCTTCTGTTATTTCGTCGGTCGGGATAGCCGTCGTTTTAATTTCGTCGATGGTGACAAGGCCATTTTCTGTAAAAATGCCGTCTGCCCTTCCCTCGATGGTAAAAGTGATATCCTCCACCGTCCGTTCTGCTGAGAGGAAGACTTCGGCTTCATAGCTCTCACCGGCGGCTTTCTGAAGCTTGCGGTGGAGCCGTGCGCCCTCGTTGGCGCGGTCGAATCCGGTAAAGCGGCTGTCGATGCTGCCGGTGCGGAGAAGAAATTCCACCAGCTGGCGGATGGGCAGACGGAGCTGTGCCATAGTTCAACTTCCCTTCTAATCAATTTCCAGCATTGCTTTACATTCCTGTGTCACCTGCTCCACCTGCGCAAAGTCCACGGCGGCACGATAGTAGGTCTCCAGCTCGTCGTGGCAGCTCTTGGCCTGCGCCATCAGTGCGATGGCCTGTTCCAGCAGTTCGGCGGCGGCACGCTCATTGAACCGGAGACGGGCGCGGTAGCCCGACAGGTTTTCCCGGTCGACGAACCGGGTACAGCGGACAGCCTGCACGCCCGGGATCTGCACCGGATGCCAGCGGTTATCCGTCAAAAACGCCAGCCGGAGCGACGGGATGATGATATGGTCGATCTTATCTTCCGGGTGCATGGCGCACGGGCAGGTGATGATGTGATAGCCTCGTGCCAGTGCTTCGGCCCGGATGAGTTCCAACAGCAGCCGGGAAATCGCCCCGTAATCGTCGTGGAAGACCACCGTCCGGTCGGCCAAAGCCTCCACCGTATTCTTATAAAAGACGATACCCTTCGGCGTGATGGCGGACAGCAGGCGAAGCTCTTCGCTGGGCGTGCCGTCTGTTCTTGGCAGGACCCGGGCGCAGAGACGCTTGACATACCGGCGGACTTTCTCGAAATTCGCACTGCATGCTTCGGCTCTCCGGCTGTCCAGCAGCAGGCTTCCGGCAGAAGCCACATACCGGGATGCCCGGCTGCGGAGGACGGCGTTTTTCCGGAACAGCTCCTTGACCTCGCCGCAGTGCGGATGGATGGCCCCGGCGTTGATGGTGTGGTACAGGCTGACGACCACTTCATCTGCTCCCGGTGCGTCCGGCTCGACCACATGGGGCGCGGTGGCGTCCACGATGGCCGCCTTCTTATCTAAGAAGATGACGCCGTCCAGACTGTCCGGGTCGGAAGCGCAGTGGACGCGCTCGATGGGTTCACCGTTCGCTTCGGCCTGCTGTGCAAGCCGCTTCATCATGGTGGATTTTCCGCAGCCCGGGCCGCTCTTGATGAGGTACATCCGGATGCCGGGTTCTTTGCGGAGAGCTTCAAAATAGCCTTTGAATCCTGCCGGTGTGGTCGCACCGAGGAAGAAATCGGTCGTTCTGGATTCCATACAAAACACCTCGCTTTTGCTTTAGAGTATGCAAAAGTGAGGGGGATTGATACTTTCCAAGAAAACTCCCTCAGTCGCTTACGCGACAGCCCCCTCTGGGAGGGGACCTTTGACGTTGCGGCAAGCTATAAAAGCCTCCCTCTCTGAGGGAGGTGGCATCGCGTTAGCGATGACAGAAGGAGTCAATACGTTCTCTCGCAAACCTCATTGATCTTATCTCGCAATGCCACAAAATCCGCGAAGGTCTCCGGTTTATTCTGCGGCTGGCGGAGGAGGGCCGCCGGGTGGAAGGTACCCATGAAGAGGATGCCGTTCTTCTCGATAAAGGTGCCATGCTCCTTGGTGACCGAGAAATCCGAGCGGATCATCCGCTGGGCGGCGATGCGGCCAAGGCAGACCACGATCTTCGGGCGCATCAGCCGGAACTGCTCGCGCAGCCACGGCATACAGGCTTCGCTCTCCGCCGGCAGAGGGTCGCGGTTCTTCGGCGGACGGCACTTGACAATATTCGCGATATAGCAATTCTTTTTCCGGTCAAGGTCGATAGCGAAAAGATACTTATCCAGCAGCTGACCGCTCCGGCCCACGAACGGAAGGCCCTGTTCGTCCTCGTTCTGGCCCGGGCCTTCGCCCACAAACAGGACTTCGGCAGTTTCTACGCCCTGTCCGAAGACCACATTCGTCCGCATCTCGTGCAGCGGACACCGGGTGCAGGCAAGGCACTCGGCACGCAGTGTTTCCCAGTTCATCACTTTGTTAATCCTCTCACAAATAAAATGACAAATTCTTCACAATCATACGAAAGATTTCTACCACAAAATATACCACAAAATTGCGGTTTTGTCTTGAAGTTTTCAAACTCTGTGCTAGAATAAAAAAGAAGGACACATCTGTGGTGTCCGGAAGAATTGCAAAGTAATTTCGGAGGTAATCACAATGGCTGATATGTTTGCGCCGCTGGTAGCACAGCTGAAGGCGAACCCCAAGACGATCGTTTTTACCGAGGGCAATGACCCTCGCATCCTGGAGGCCGCAAGCAAGCTGCTGGCTGAGGGCGTGCTGAAGGTCGTTATGGTCGGCAATGAGGCAGAGTGCAAGGCTGCTGCCGCTGCCGGCAACTTTGATATTTCCGCTGCTGAGATCATCGACCCGGAGAACTACGCCGGTTTCGATGAGATGGTCAACACTATGGTCGAGCTGCGCAAGGGCAAGCAGACCGCTGAGGAATGCACCGCTCTGCTGAAGAAGTCCAACTACTTCGGCACCATGCTGGTCAAGATGGGCAAGGCTGACTGCCTGCTGGGTGGCGCAACCTACTCCACCGCTGACACCATCCGTCCGGCTCTGCAGCTGGTCAAGACCAAGAAGGGCGCACATCTGGTAAGCTCCTGCTTCATTCTGGACCGTGACTTCGGCGAAGAGGGTCTGAAGCGCATCGCTATGGGCGACTGCGCCGTCAACATTGATTACACCGATACCGTCGATAAGGCTACCGGCGAGGTCAAGGTCGCTGCTGCTTCCAAGCTGGCAGAGGTCGCTGTTGAGACCGCTAAGACCGCAAAGCTGTTCGGCATCGACCCAAAGGTCGCTGTCCTGAGCTTCTCCACCAAGGGTTCCGGCAAGGGCGGCACCGTCGCTCTGAGCCACGACGCAGTCATCAAGGCTCAGGAGATGGATCCCGAGCTGGCAGTTGACGGCGAGCTGCAGTTCGACGCTGCTGTTTCTCCCGAGGTCGCAAAGACCAAGTGCAAGGGCAGCAAGGTCGCAGGCCAGGCCAACACCTTCGTCTTCCCCTGCATCGAGGCTGGCAACATCGGCTATAAGATCGCTCAGCGTTTGGGCGGCTATGCTGCTTACGGCCCCATCCTGCAGGGCCTGAATGCTCCCATCAACGACCTGTCTCGCGGCTGCAACGCAGACGAGGTCTACAAGATGAGCCTCATCACTGCCTGCCAGTCCTGAGTCTGAGCGTTCTCTGAACGACATCTGAACCTTTTGACCCTCACCGGGTGACCGGCGAGGGTCTTTTTGTTTCCCTGCACTTGCATTTTGTACAAGAACATGGTATAATACTCAGGCATACGAAAGGTATGCCTTGTCGGACAGCGTTTGCTGCGTGGTTCGGCATACGGATGCGGGCCCTGTACGATGGGACCGCTGTGAACCAGGTCAGGTGGGGAACCAAGCAGCCTTAAGCGGCGTGGCTCGTGCGTTTCAGTCAGCCTGCATCCGTATGCCGAGGAACGCAGCCGGGAGTTTTTCCTGCGCTGTCCGTTTTTTATTTGTCTGAGAAAGGGGAACCGCAGATGTATCGTGCGCTTTACCGCAAATGGCGTCCGCAGCGGTTTGAGGATGTGGTCGGCCAACGCGCCATCGTGACCGCGCTCAAGAACCAGATCACCGCCGGGCGTGTTGGCCACGCCTACCTGTTTACCGGCGTGCGCGGCACCGGCAAGACCACCTGCGCCAAAATCTTCGCAAAGGCAGTCAACTGCCTGCATCCCCAGAACGGTGACCCCTGCGGCGAATGTGAGATCTGCAAGGGCATCGACAACGGCAGCATCCTCGACGTGGTCGAGATGGACGCGGCGTCTAACAATGGCGTTGACGACATCCGCGACCTGCGCGATGAGACGGCCTACACGCCCAGTGCCTGCCGGTACAAAGTCTATATCATCGACGAGGTCCACATGCTCTCGACGGCGGCGTTCAACGCCCTGCTGAAAACGCTGGAAGAGCCGCCTGCCCATGTCATTTTCATCCTCGCCACGACGGAGATCCAGAAAGTTCCGGCCACCATCCTCTCGCGCTGCCAGCGGTATGATTTCACCCGTATCGGCCCCGAGGACATCGCCCGGCGTGTCGAGTACATTGCCGGTGAGGAGAAGCTGGAACTGACCTCAGAAGGTGCCGAGCTGATTGCCCGTCTTGCCGACGGTGCGCTTCGTGACGCGCTGTCTATTCTGGACACCTGCGCCGGTGTCACGGCAAAAATCGACGCCGACGTTGTCCGCCGGATGGCCGGTGTCACCGACCGGAGCTATCTGTTCCGCATCTCGGACGCCATCGAAGCACAGGATGGCGCGTCCGCTCTGGCTCAACTGGCGGCATTGCGGCAGCAATCGGTGGACGTCAAGCGTCTGACCGAAGAGCTGATCGCCCACTACCGCGCCCTGATGCTGGCAGCCCTGCCGGGCGGTCAGTCACTGTTGTCGGGTGTTTCGCCCGAGGAAGAGGCACAGTACCTCGAAAAAGGCCCAAAGCTGGGTCAACGGGAGGCCATCCGTGCCATCCGCACCCTCGGGAACGCACTCGAACACATGACCCGTGGCAGCGACCAGCGCATCGAGCTGGAACTCGCGCTGTTCAGCCTGTCAGAACCGCCCCAGCAACAAGTCATTATGGCAGCTGCTCCGGCACGTTCTGCGGCTCCTCAGCCTGCGCCTGCTGTGCAGCCCTTCACGGCCGCACCGGTACAGCCTTTTGTGAGCGCGCCGGCAACACCCGTATCGGAACCCGTAGCCCCTGCTCCGCAGGCTCAGCCCACACAGCCGGAAGTCTCCGCGCCTGTTGCGGAGCCGCCTGCGCCGATTCCGGAAGCTCCCGAGACAAACGACGTTCCGCCCATTCCGGACGAGCCGCCGCTGCCGGAAGAACCGCCAGTGCAGCCTTCGGGTGCGCTGCCGTGGGATGAACCGGCCAGCATCGCCGCCGCGCCAGTCATTCCGGAACCTGCCCCTCAGCCTGTTGTGGAACACAAGGCCGACCCGGTGCTGAACAAGCCCCGTACTGTGGCGGCAGAGGGCGTCAATCCCTTCCCCCAGTGGCCGGAGGTCATCAAGCTGCTGCAGGAAAAAGACCCGATGCTCTATTCCTATCTGCGGAAGTCGAAGGCTTACTTCGACGGCACGCGCGTCCTCATCGACGGCGGAAAGACCTTCCGGGATTTCATCCGCGCCAACAAGGACAGCCAGCGGCTCATCAAGCAGCTCATCGCGCAGGTGTCCGGCGTGAAAGTTCCCATCGGCCCGTATGAGCCGAAGACCGCTCAGAAGCACACCAGCAACGCCGAGCAGTCACTCCACGCCCTCGAAAAACTGGGGCTTGAGGTGACGATCGAAGATACGGCGAAGCGAAAAAATAAATCAATTTAAAGGAGAACACCCACTATGAAAGCAAGAATGCCCGCAGGCTTTGGCCGCCCCGACATGAACGCCCTGATGCGTCAGGCTCAGAAGATGCAGGAAGACATGAAGGCAAAGCAGGCCGAACTGGAAGCCGCTGAATACACCGGCAGCGCATCCGGCGAGATGGTCACCGTCAAGATGAACGGCAAGCACGAAGTCCTGTCCATCAACATCAAACCCGAGGCCGTTGACCCCGACGATATCGAGATGCTGGAAGATCTGGTCGCTGCTGCCATCAACGCCACCGTCAAGAAGGTCGATGAGACTGCCGAGGCCGAGATGGGCAAGCTGACCGGCGGCATGAACATCCCCGGCCTCTAAGCCGAACGGAGGGTCCGCAATGGAATACACTGCTGCCCCACTCGAAAAACTCATCGAAGAACTGAGCAAATTTTCGGGTATTGGCCGCAAGAGTGCGACCCGGATGGCGTATCAGATCATGAGCATGTCGGATGAAGACGCCGCATCTTTGGCCGGTGCCATCCAGAACGCCCACATCAAACTGCACCGTTGCCGGGTCTGCCAGAACTACACCGACGCCGACGTCTGCAACATCTGTTCAAACGCCAAACGGGATAAATCCATCATCTGCGTGGTGGAACATCCCCGGGATGTGCAGGCCATCGAGCGGACACGGGAGTACAACGGCATGTATCATGTCCTGTACGGCCTGCTCAATCCGCTGGACGGCATCACCGCCGAGCAGCTGACCGTCAAGGAACTGCTGGCACGGCTGGGCGACGACACGGTGAAAGAGGTCATCATGGCGATGAATCCCACCGTCGAGGGTGACGCAACGGCCATGTATCTGGCAAAGCTCATCAAGCCGCTGGGCATCAAAACAACCCGTCTGGCCTACGGCCTGCCCATCGGTTCCAGCCTCGAATATGCCGACGAAAGCACCCTTTACCGCGCACTTTCGGGCCGCGGCGAGCTGTAAATGGGGAAATTTTGGAAAAGTGTTACACTTTCTTCAAAAATCGCCCTTGAAAAACCGCAAAAATATGATATACTAACAAAACAAAGCCAGACAAAGAAAGGAGGCGCGTCCAATGGCACCGACGAAAGAACGTCCGGCAACAAAAACGATTGCCACCAACCGGGAGGCGCGTCACGAATACTTTGTTCTGGAAGCCTTAGAGACCGGCGTTGAGCTGAAAGGCACCGAAGTCAAAAGCCTGCGTGCCGGCGGCGTCAACCTGAAAGACAGCTGGGTCGACATCGAGGATGGCGAACTGCTGGTAAAGGGGATGCACATCACCCCCTATGACCACGGCAACATCTTCAATCAGGATCCACTTCGTGTCCGGCGGCTTCTGGCGCACAAGAGTGAGATCCGGCGTCTGCATCAACAGTGCAAACTGCAGGGTTACACGCTGGTGCCGCTCTCGCTTTATTTCAAGCATGGCCGCGTCAAGATGGAAGTGGGCCTGTGCAAGGGCAAAAAGCTCTATGACAAGCGCGCTGACGCCGCAAAGCGTGACGCAAAACGCTCCATCGACCGGGCTGTGAAGTCCAACGGCAAGTTCTATTGATTTTCCGGGCAGCTTTTCCGGCAAAACCACAACGCGATACAGCACATCGCAAGATGTGCTTTTATGGGGGCGTAAAGGTTTCGACGGGGGGAGCGAGGCCTGGGCAGCGGGTAGCAGTGGGGGAACTGCTCTAAACTCCTCCAAAAAATTAACTGACAACAATAATTATCAGTTGCTCGCAGCCTGAGTGCTGCGCGTTCCG
>CAKTEM010000032.1 GCA_934548045.1 uncultured Faecalibacterium sp.
TTAGCAGTGATTATTCAGTTTTGAAGGCACGTCCTTCTAAAAACACTGGACAAAGTAAAACAGATATGTTATACTGAACCAGTCATATTGGTCGGTGACGATGACGGTGAGGTTCCACCTGTTCCCATTCCGAACACAGAAGTTAAGCTCACTCGTGCCCAAGATAGTTCGCTGGAAACGGCGCGTGAAAATAGGTAGTCGCCGACTTGAATGAAAGCCCTCGAGGATTTTCCTCGGGGGTTTTGTTGTACATAAATAAAAACAGGAGAGAGGAGAATAACGGTGGATGAATGGTATCGGAAGAATTACATAGATGTTACGATACAAAAAGTGAGTATAGTAAGAGTGGCAAATCAAATGAAGTGAGATACGATGATCTCAGAACAGGCTTGAAAATCCAACCGACACAAAGGAGAATCTATGGAAGTTTTACCGATCGAAACAAAACGGCTGACGCTTCGGCAGTTCAGTGCGGACGACGCGAAGGATGTTTTTGCGATTTTGTCCGATGAACAGACGACACTGGACTGTGGCGGATACCATGCGTTCGATGAGATGGACGAAGAATATGGCCGCCTGATGCAGAAATTCGCAGGACAGACACGGTACAGCATCGTTTTGAAAGAAACGGGCCGTGTGATTGGCATGATCTCGATGATGGACGCGGAACGTGCGGTTCCATGTCTGGAACTTGGTATTGAAATCGCGCCGGACGTCCGGAGAAGAGGCTTTGCACAAGAAGCATTGGAAGCCGTCGTTCAGGCATACTTTGAAAAGACGGATGTCGTGATGTTTACCGGCGGACACTACGCCTACAATGGGGCATCGGGTGAACTGCTGAAAAAATGCGGCTTTACTTATGAGGGAACGGAACACAAAGCGATGCGCCATGCGGAGCGTGGGCCGACGGATCTGGTTTGCTATTATCGGGAAAAATAACATTTAAGGGGTTGTTCTTATAAATGAAACTGAGGTCGGGGGAAAAGCCCGGCCTCAGTTTTTTACATGCAAAACCTTGACTCTACAACCGTTATAGGGTTTACTATTTGTGGAGGAAAGGGAAGCCCATCGGGAGATGCCGGGGAACTTGGCAAAAGCAAAGGCGATGGGCGAGGGAAGAACATGGAAAAAAATCTGACGACGGGCAGTGTGCTGAAAAACATCTTCTATTTTTCACTGCCCTATCTGCTCTCATATTTTTTGCAGACGCTCTACGGCATGGCCGATTTGTTCATCATCGGGCAGTTCGAGGGCGTTGCAAGCACAACGGCGGTCTCCATCGGCAGTCAGGTGATGCACATGATCACGGTCATGCTGGTGGGCCTTGCGATGGGAACGACGGTCAGCATTGGCCGGGCCATCGGCGCGAAAAACAACCGGGAGGCTGCAAAGGTCATCGGCAACACCGTCACGCTTTTTATGCTGGGGTCGGTCGTGCTGGCGGCAGTCCTGTTTGGGCTGGTGAACCCCATCGTAAAAATCATCTCGACACCGGAAGAGGCCATTGCAGGCACCCGGATGTATCTGATGATCTGCTTCATCGGCATCCCGTGCATCACGGCATATAATGTCATTGCCTCGATTTTCCGGGGGATGGGCGACTCGAAAAGCCCGATGTATTTCATTGCGGTGGCCTGCGTTGCAAATATCACATTGGATTACTTCTTTATGGGTGCGCTGCATCTCGGGCCAGCTGGCGCGGCACTGGGTACGACCCTCTCGCAGGGAATCAGTGTCATCATCTCGCTGGTCGTGATCCTGAAGCGGAAGACCGGCATCCGACTGTCCAAGATGGATTTTAAACCGGAGCGGAGCGTATTGGGTCAGATTTTGAGCATTGGTCTGCCGGTGGCGTTTCAGGATGGCTTCATTCAGGTGGCGTTTATCATTATTACTATTATTGCGAACCAGCGTGGCCTGACCGATGCGGCGGCGGTGGGTATCGTCGAAAAAATCATCAGCTTCCTGTTTCTGGTGCCGTCGTCGATGCTGTCGACCGTCTCGGCATTGGGTGCGCAGAACATCGGCGCAGGCAAGCACAGCCGCGCGGCGCAGACACTCCGGTATGCGATTTGCATCGCTGTCGGGTTTGGCGTAACGGTTTCGATTCTGGTGCAGTTCGTGGCCCAGCCGCTGGTCGGCCTGTTCACGACGGACATGGCGGTGGCAGTTGCTGGTGCGGCTTACCTGCGCGGCTATGTGCTGGACTGCATTTTCGCAGGCATCCATTTCAGCTTCAGCGGCTATTTCTGCGCCTACGGCAAGTCTGGCGTCTCGTTCCTGCACAACATCATCGCGATCCTGCTGGTGCGTGTGCCGGGCGTGTACCTGACCTCGAAGCTGTTTCCGGAGTCACTGCTCCCGATGGGCCTCGCAACGGCGACCGGCTCGCTGCTGTCGGTGATTATCTGCGTGCTCGCGTTTGTTTATCTGCGCAGGAAAAATATCATTCCCAAAGAGGACGCAGCATGCTCCTCTTTTTTGCGTACAGGAGGATTTTTATGCTGAAAAACACGCAGGTCGACCTCTGCGGCCGGGTCGATTTTACGCGCGAAACACCGCTCCTTGAACGGGATGCGGCGTTCTCGTTTGCGTGCAGAGGGTGCGGCAACTGCTGCCGCGGCCGGGAAGACATCGTGCTGTCCGGGTTTGACCTGTGGCGCATCGCGGTGCGTCTGCGTCTGCCGCCCCAAATCGTGGCACGGGGATTCTGCCGGGAAAGCATCGGCGCGGTCAGCCGCCTGCCGGTGCTGCGGCTGGCCCCCGTGAAGGAGAACCGGAACAACTGCCCGTTCCTGACCAAAAACCACTGTGCTATCCACGACGCCGAGCCGCTGGTCTGCGCGCTCTATCCACTGGCGCAGGAAATTGATAAAGAGGGGAACATCTCTTACTTTTTGCAGCCGACCGACTGCGGCGGCCGGGTCATCGAGGCCAAGGTCGGGGATTACCTGAACCGCTATGATGTGCCTGCACGGGAGAAGACTGATGCAAAATGGGCCGTGACCTGCATGGAGTTGGAAGATGTGGTGGAAGAGCTGGAAACGCAGCTCAGTCCGGTGCTGATGCGCCGGGTCGAGGCGAAGCTCTGGCAGGCACTTTACTATCAATACACGCTGGAAGGTGAGTTTTTGCCCCAGTTCGAGGCGAATCTCCATTGGCTGGATGGGGAACTGGACAAATTACGGGAGTATCAGCAGAAATTAACCTATCGAAAAAAGTGATAGATAAATTCATTGCAATTGATAATTGAGGACGTCCACGCATTGTTTTCTCCCGGAGATTGTGCTATACTTCACGAGTGTAAAGCAGAGTCCACACAGCCTGCTGATAAAAATGTTTTTCTGCGCGGCGTCCTGTTGCCGCGAGAAATGATATGAGAGGGAGATATCATTATGCGTAAGATCACTCGTCGTTCGTTCCTGACCGCTGCCGTTGCCTGCGGCGCGGCTGCTGCACTGTCCGCTTGCGGCGGCTCTGCTTCTTCTACCGCTTCTTCCGTGGCGTCCTCGGCTGCTGCGGATGGCGCAAGCTACACCGTCGGCATCTGCCAGCTGGTCGAGCACGCCGCTCTGGATGCTGCAACGCAGGGCTTTGAGGATGCTCTGACCGCAGAGTTCGGCGACAGCGTCACTTTCGATTTCCAGAACGCTCAGAACGATTCCGCTACCTGCGCTACCATCGCAAACGGCTTCGTTTCTTCCAAGGTCGACCTCATCATGGCAAACGCCACTCCTGCTCTGCAGGCTGCACAGGCTGCTACCAATGAGATCCCCATCCTCGGCACCTCCGTCACCGAGTACGGCGTTGCACTGGGTCTGACCGATTTCGACGGTACCGTCGGCGGCAATGTCTCCGGTACTTCCGATCTGGCTCCGCTGGATCAGCAGGCTGACATGATCGTTGAGTGGCTGCCCGATGCAAAGAAGGCTGGCCTGCTCTACTGTTCCGCTGAGGCAAACAGCCAGTATCAGGTCGATGAGGTGCAGAAGTACCTCGAGGACAAGGGCCTGACCGTTACCCAGTATGCTTTCTCCGATTCCAACGATCTGGCTTCTGTCTGCCAGAAGGCCGCTGACGAGAACGACGTGCTGTATGTTCCCACCGATAACACCGTTGCTGCAAACACCGGCATCGTGGACGGCATCTGCCGCCCGGCAAAGAAGCCGGTCTTCGCAGGCGAGGAGGGCATCTGCGCCGGCTGTGGCGTCGCGACCCTGTCCATCAGCTACTATGACCTTGGCTACACCACCGGCGAGATGGCAGTCAAGATCCTGAAGGGTGAGGCAGACATCGCTACCATGCCCATCGAGTACACCACCGTCACCAAGAAGTACAACAAGGCCATCTGCGATGATCTGGGCCTGACCGCTCCGGATGGTTACGAGGAAATTGAAGCATAATAGCCCTCTCAGTCAATGCTCCGCATTGCCAGCTTGTCCACCCTCTGTCGCTTTGCGACATCTCCCTCCGGCCGGAGGGAGTCTGTCAGAGGGCGAGCCATTGGCAGGCCGGTTTTGAGAGTGCGTAAAACAGCAGAGCGATGACTCCGCTGTAATGGGAAGATTCTACTATAAAAAATAGCGGAGAAGAGCCAAAAACGCGCTTCTCCGCTTTTCCCGTGTTAAACGGGACAAAAAAGTGTATTGGTTTTAGGAGGGTTTATTTTGGAACTGTTTGCAAGATTGGCGAACCTGCCGGGCGCACTGCCCGGTGCCTGCGCGCAGGGTCTTATCTGGGGCATCATGGCGATTGGTGTCTACCTGACCTACCGCATCCTCGATGTGGCCGACCTGACCGTTGATGGTTCGTTCGGCACCGGCGGCGCGGTCTGCGTCATGTGCCTGCTGTCGGGCCAGAACGTCTGGGTCTCTCTGTTCATCGCCCTGCTGGCAGGTCTGGCGACCGGCTTTGTCACCGGCCTGCTCCACACCTTTATGGGTATCCCGGCGATCCTGGCCGGCATCCTGACCCAGCTGGCTCTGTACTCCATCAACCTGAAGATCATGGGCAAGGCCAACCAGTCCATCAATGTGGACAAGTATGACCTGCTCATCTCCCTGCGCTGGGTCAAGGAGTTCGCACTCCACAACCCCATCATTATGGTCGTCATCGTCACGGCGGTGCTGGTCGGCGTGCTGTACTGGTTCTTCGGTACCGAGCTGGGCTGTTCCATCCGTGCGACCGGTTCTAACCCCAACATGTCGCGTGCGCAGGGCATCAACACCAACCTGAACATCGTGCTGGGTCTGGCCGTTTCCAATGGTCTGGTCGCACTGTCCGGCGCGCTGCTGAGCCAGTATCAGGGCTTTGCAGATGTCAGCATGGGCCGTGGTGCCATCGTCATCGGTCTGGCAGCTGTCATTATCGGCGAGGCTGTGTTCGGCCGCATCTTCCATAACTTCGCGCTCAAGCTGGTGTCCGTCTCGCTGGGTGCCATCATCTATTACATTGTCATTCAGCTGGTCCTGACCCTCGGTTTCGACGCAAACCTCCTGAAACTGCTCAGCGCGTCCGTGGTTGCGATCTTCCTTGCGGTGCCGTACTGGAAGGGCAAGTATTTCGCAAAACCCACCGCAAAAAAGGCTAAGGAGGATGCAAAAAATGCTTGAGATCCAAAATGTTTCCAAGACCTTCAACGCCGGTACCGTCAACGAAAAGACCGCGTTGAACGGCCTGAACCTGAAGCTGAACGAGGGCGATTTCGTCACCGTTATCGGCGGCAACGGCGCAGGCAAGTCCACCATGCTGAACGCAGTCGCCGGTGTCTGGCCGGTCGATTCCGGTAAAATCATTATTGACGGTATAGACGTTACCCGTCTGGGAGAGCATCAGCGTGCCGCCTACATTGGCCGTGTTTTTCAGGACCCCATGACCGGTACCGCCGCGACCATGCAGATCGAGGAAAATCTTGCGCTGGCCGCACGCCGCGGCAAACGCCGCACCCTCCGGGTCGGCATCACCAAGGCAGAACGGGAACAGTACCGGGAACTGCTTAAATCGCTGGATCTGGGTCTGGAAGACCGTCTGACCGCCCGTGTGGGCCTGCTGTCCGGCGGCCAGCGTCAGGCTCTGACCCTGCTGATGGCGACCATGAACAAGCCGAAGCTCCTGCTTCTGGACGAGCATACCGCCGCGCTCGACCCCAAGACCGCGCTGAAAGTCCTGACCCTCTCGGCGAAGATCGTCGAGGAGAACCACCTGACGACCATGATGATCACCCACAACATGAAGGACGCCATCAAGTATGGCAACCGCCTGATCATGATGCACGAAGGCCATATCATCTATGATGTTTCCGGCGAGGAGAAGAAGAACCTGCATGTCTCCGACCTGTTGGCAAAGTTCCAGATCGCCAGCGGCGGCGAGTTCGCAAATGATCGGATGATTTTGTCCTGATAGCCCTCTCAGTCAATGCTCCGCATTGCCAGCTTGTCCACCCTCTGTCGCTTTGCGACATCTCCCTCCGGCCGGAGGGAGTCTGTCAGAGGGAGAGCCCTTGGCAGACCGGTCTACTTTCTGCATAAAACAGTAAATGCCGGGCCCTGTTGTCTTGGTTCACTGGTTTGATTCCGTGGATCCAGACTGCAAGGCCCGGTATTTTACGTTAAAATCAAGCTTTGTTCAATTTGCGTGAACTGTTCCGATACGCCAGTGGCTCCCCCTTTGGGGGAGCTGTCTGCGCAAGCAGACTGAGAGGGTTATTGCACTCTTCCCGAGACTCCTGTATAATAAAACCAAACCAAGGAAAATACAGGAGGAAGGCAAATGAAGCGATTTTTAAAAAGAGCGGCGGCGGCCGCGGTCAGTCTGGCTTTGGTGGGCGGCATGTTCCCGGCGGCGAGTGCGGCATCCGACGGCGTGAAAGCAAAAATTGCGTCGATGACCCTGCGCGAGAAGGTCGGCCAGCTCTTCGTCGTGCGGCCGGAGACGCTGGATCTTGAACAGACGTCGGACGGCAAAATCGTGACGGACGCGATGAAGGAGCATCTGAAAGAGTATCCCATCGGCGGTATCGTGCTGTTCAAGCAGAACATCACCGACGCCGGGCAGATGACGAAGCTGATTCAGGATTATCAGGACGCCTCGGACATTGGCCTGCTGGTTGCGGTGGACGAAGAGGGCGGCACGGTCGCGCGGCTGGCGAACCACAGCGCGTTTAATCTGCCGAAATACACAAACGCGGCGGCAGTTGGCGCGACAGGGGATACGGAGCAGGCAAAGGCGATGGGGCGAACCATCGGCGGCTACCTGAAACCCTACGGCTTCAACCTCGACTTTGCACCGGTGGCGGACGTGAACTCGAACCCGAAGAACCCGGTCATTGGCAAACGGGCGTTTTCGTCCGACCCGAACGTTGCGGCGGCGATGGTCTCGGCGGCGGTGGAGGGCTTCCACGAATCCGGGATGCTCTGCACCCTGAAACATTTCCCGGGACATGGCGACACCGGCGAGGACAGCCATTACGGAACGGCGACCACGACGAAGACATGGGAGCAGATGAAGGCCGTTGAGATGCTGCCCTTTGAAGCAGGCATTGCGGCTGGTGCCGACGTCATTATGACCGCCCACATCACGACGCCCAACGCGACCACCGACGGCCTGCCTGCGTCGCTGTCCTATACCATGCTGACCGAGCGTCTGCGCGGCGAGCTGGGCTACACCGGTGTCATCTCGACCGACGCGCTGGAAATGAAAGCCATCAGCAGCCGTTACTCCCCGGCGGATGCGGCAGTGACCGCCCTGAACGCTGGTGCGGACATCCTGCTGATGCCAGCTGACCTGAAAGAAGCCTTTGACGGCGTGGTGAGCGCAGTCGAGACGGGCAGAGTCTCGGAGGAACGCCTGAACGAGAGCGTCCGCCGTATCCTGACCCTGAAAGAAAAGGCCGGCATCCAGTTCGAGGTGCCTGCATCGGTGGAGACGCGGCCGGAAACGGCAGAAGAAGCGCAGATCACGACGTTACCGGCCAAACCGAATTTCTGGACGTGGCTGGCACAGCTGTGGAAGTAAGAGGATAAAAAGACAGCCAGCCCCCACAGGTTCTTGCTTTCCTGTGGGGGCTGGCCGTTTGTTTACTCCCTCCGTCATTGCTTCGCAATGCCACCTCCCTCATGGAGGGCGGCTTTTTGGCTCCCTCGCTGAGGGAGCTGTCGCGAAGCGACTGAAGGAGTTTTACCGCTTGATATCGTAGTTCATGTTCATCAGGTTGCGGATGCTGCTGACATCGTCGGTGATGTTTGCGTCGCCGTGGATGGTGTGCTTGATGGCACTGCTTGCGACGGCAAAGTTCACCATGTCCATTGCCTTGTAATTGTGGAGCATCGCATAGATCAGACCGCTGGCAAAAGCGTCGCCGCCGCCGACACGGTCAAGGATGTTGAAGGTGAACAGCTTGCTCTCGAAGGTGTGGCCTTCGTACCACATAAAGGCTTTCAGGCTGTTCTCGCTGCCGCTGTGGGCGTAGCGGACATGACGGGCGATGCACTTGATATTGGGATAACGCTCGATGAAGTGCTGGAAGATCTCGTCCTGCTGCTCGTAGCTGGGCTGCAGGGGAACGCCGTCCTTCCAGTCGCCCTTGGAGTGGTCGGACTCGTCCTTCCACAGGTGATACGGCTCGATGCCCAGCAGAACGTCGACGTAAGGCAGGCACTCGGTGCAGAAGTCGCGTGCTTCCTCCCAGGTCCACAGGGTGCTGCGGAAGTTGCCGTCAAAGCTGACGGTCAGGCCCTTCTTCTTGGCGACCTTGAGCATATCGAGGACGAGGCCTCGGCAGTTGGGGCCGAGGGCCGGGGTGATGCCGCTCAGGTGGAGCCAGTCGAAGCCTTCCAGCAGCTCGTCGAGGTCGACCTGCGAGAAGTCGTACTCGGTGATGGCACTGTGCTTGCGGTCGTAGATGACCTTGGACGGACGGATGCCGTAGCCGGTCTCCAGATAATAAGTACCCAGACGGTTGGACGGGGTCTCGTCCGGCTCGGTCAGAATCATCGGGGTGCAGTGGACATCGTTGGAGCGCAGCCAGCGCACCGCGCTCTTGCCCAGACTGTTGTTTGGCACGACGCTGAAGAAGGTGCTGTCGACGCCGAGGTTTGCCAGCGCGAGGGCAATATTTGCCTCGCTGCCGCCGTAGCTTGCCTCAAAGCCCGATGCCATGCGGATCTTTTCGTAGTTCGGCGGAGTCAGGCGGAGCATGATCTCACCGCAGGTGATGAATTTCTGCCCGGGGTTCTCGTTGCCAAGGATGGGGTTGAAATGTTCCATAACGATCCTCCTAAAGACGGTTCGGAATCCTGCGCGCTTCGTGTAAAGGGTGAGCCTGTTCACGGGAAGCTCACTGTGCGCACATTGTTGTATCCATTATAGTGCTTTTCTGGAAGGATTGCAAGGGATTGCCAACGGTCGCGAGAGAAAATAAGGCTGAAATTTTGTACAACTTGTCCAAACACGCGAGAAATCACACGCCGGTGAGGTCAAAACTGGGCGTGTATTCCTCTTTTGCGCTGCTTTTCTGCTGCATGTACCCGTCCGAAAGCCCCTTGTCCATCGCGTAGTTGACGACCCGGCGGTATTCGTAGGTGGTGATGCGGCGTCCGATGCCGTGTTCTGCCGCTTTATAGAACGGTGTGTACTGGCTCATGACGCTGGGCAGGAAACAGCCCGGGTCGGCGTCGTTCCATGCGGCCATCTGGTCGAGGACGGCAAAACTGTCGTCGATATGGCCGGGCAGGGCGAGGTGGCGCAGGATGACGCCCCTTTGCAGGATGCCGTCTGCATCAAAGACCGGATGCCCGGCCTGCGCCATCATCTCTTCAATGGCCGGTTTTGCCATCGCAAAGTAATCCGGCGCAGCGGAAAGGTCGGCCGACAGGGAAGAGGATACATATTTTAGATCGGCAAGCCAGATGTCGATGTAGCCCTTCCATGCGCGGACGCTCTCGACCGTCTCATATCCGCCGGTGTTGCAGACGATGGGGAGATCCAGCCCCTGCGCCCGGGCCTCGTCCAGAGCAGTGATGATCCACGGCCGCCACTGGCCGGGGGTGACAAGGTTGATGTTGTGTGCGCCCTGCCGTTGCAAATCGAGAAAAATCTCCGCCAGATGCTCGACGGTGATCTCTTTGCCCAGCCCCTCGGCACTGATGGGGTAGTTCTGGCAGAAGCAGCATTTCAGGGTGCAGCCCGAGAAAAACACGGTTCCGCTCCCCCGGGTGCCGCTGATGCAGGGTTCCTCCCAGAAGTGGAGGGCGGCACGGGCAGCTTTCAGGGTGGAGCCTGCACCGCAGAAGCCGATCCTGCCGGCGGCGCGGTCGGCGTGGCACCGGCGAGGGCAGAGCTCGCAGGAGGAAGGAGGCGTGACAGGAATAAGTTTCGGCATATTGTCCAAGTCCTTTGAAAAAGTTTCATGAATGATTTCTGGGATAAGTATACCATTTTTCACCCCGAAAATGGTATACTATGGGTGAATATTGCATGTGATGCACAAATACTACATATTGCAGGAGGAAATCATGCGCACTGAAACCGACGAGATCCGGGATAATCTGAAATATCTGTCTCTGCTTGCACGGGATTACCCGTCGCAGGCGTCTGCGGCCAGTGAGATCATCAGCACTCAGGCACTGCTCAAACTGCCCAAAGGCACCGAACACTTTATGAGCGACCTGCACGGCGAGAACGAAGCCTTCGTCCACATCCTCAACTCTGCTTCCGGCGTCATCCGGGAGAAGGTCGATATCGTGTTGGGAACCGAAATTCCCGAGGCGACCCGTGCCGAGCTGGCAACGTTGATTTATTACCCGAACGAGAAGCTGCCCCAGCTGAAAGACCGCTGTGCCGATGAGGAAGCCCTCGAGCAGTGGTACAGCGAGACGCTGCTCCGGCTCATCGACATCTGCCGACTGGTCTCTTCCAAGCACACCCGGGAGCATGTGCGTGCCTGCCTGCCGTCCAGCTGCGGTTATATTCTGGACGAGCTGCTCCACGCCCACTTTGAGGACCACGACAAAGACCTCTACTATGGCCAGATCGTCGGCAGCATCATCGAGAATGGCCGTGCCGACCGGTTTATCGTCCGACTGTGCGAGCTTATTAAACGTCTGGCCGTCGATAAGTTGCACATCGTCGGCGATTTGTTCGACCGCGGCCCCCGTCCGGACATCATCCTTGACCTGCTGATGCGGCACCACAATGTTGATATCCAGTGGGGCAACCACGATGTGGTCTGGATGGGTGCGGCGGCAGGCAGCCCCATCTGTATCTGCACCGTGTTGAAGACCACGCTGGCCTACCACAACCACGGGATGCTCGAGGACTGCTACGGCATCAACCTGCGCCATTTGCAGCGGATGGCGGAACAGTTCTACGGCGAGGACGACCTGAGCATCTGGATGCCCCACACCGACGCGGCGCGCGGCCCCTACACCAAAGGGATGCTCCACCGCTGTGCCGTCATGCACAAGGCCGTCACGATCCTGATGCTCAAGATGGAGTGTCAGGTCATCGACCGGAACCCGGATTTCAAGATGCAGGG
>CAKTEM010000033.1 GCA_934548045.1 uncultured Faecalibacterium sp.
CTTTTTATACTCGTAGCTGTATCGCATAAAAATACCCCCTATACTGGGTGTCCAGTATTGGGGGTACATATCATTTCGGAGGCTGTTCTTCTCCGGGATGTGGGTGTTTTGCTGTATTGACTGTATTATTTTTTACCGCTTATACTTGGCTGCGGTCTGCAGACGCTGCATCGCGCGGTCAAGAGCGATCTTGCTCTGATAGTATTCGTGCATACTCTGCTTGTGCTGGAGACGTTCCTCGGCGCGGATACGGGCAGCCTCGGCACGGTTGCGGTCGATGTCCTCCGGACGCTCCGCACTGTCCACAAGGAGCAGCGTGAAGGTCGGTGTCACCTCGGCAATGCCGTCGCCGATCAGAATATCCCGGGTCTCACCGTTGACGGTGAAATGCAGCATACCCATGTGCAGAGCCACCAGCACCGGGCTGTGGCCTGCCTGCACGCCGTACACGCCGTCACCGGTCGGGAGAACGAGGCTCTCGCAGTCGCCCTGATAGAACTCACCGCTTGACGCGGTAATGTTCAGCATGAACTTGTCCATCAGACGGCACCGCCCTTTTCCTCCGCCATCTTATCGGCGTACTTCTTGCGTGCATCTTCCAGCGTACCGACGTTGAAGAACGCCCACTCCGGCATATCGTCGCACTGGCCGTCGACAATGGCTGCAAAGCCCTTGACGGTCTCGGCCAGCGGCACATACTTGCCTTCCAGACCGGTGAAGTTCTCAGCGACCGCGAACGGCTGGGACAGGAACTTCTGCAGCTTACGAGCGCGCGTGACGGTCAGCTTGTCGTCCTCGCTCAGCTCGTCCATGCCCAGAATGGCGATGATGTCCTGCAGCTCCTGATAACGCTGCAGCGTTGCCTGAACCTTCCGGGCAACACGGTAATGCTCCTCACCGACGATATCTGCTTCCAGAATACGGGAAGTAGATGCCAGCGGATCGACAGCCGGGTAAATGCCCTGCTCGACGATCTTACGGCTCAGAACGGTGGTCGCATCCAAGTGTGCGAAAGTCGTTGCAGGAGCCGGGTCGGTCAGGTCATCAGCAGGAACATAAACGGCCTGAACCGAGGTGATGGAACCATCACGGGTAGAAGTGATGCGCTCCTGCAGTGCGCCCAGCTCATTTGCCAGAGTCGGCTGATAACCGACGGCGGAGGGCATACGGCCCATCAGAGCGGAGACCTCGGAACCTGCCTGCACGAAACGGAAGATGTTGTCGATGAAGAGCAGGACGTCCTTGTGGGTCTCCTCACGGAAATACTCTGCCATGGTCAGACCGGTCTCAGCGACACGCATACGGGCTCCTGGAGGCTCGTTCATCTGACCGAAGACCAGCGCGGTCTTGTTCAGAACGCCCGAAGCGTTCATCTCGCCCCAGAGGTCACAGCCCTCACGGGAACGCTCGCCGACACCGGTGAAGATGGAGTAGCCGCCATGCTCGGTGGCGACGTTGTGGATCAGCTCCTGGATCAGAACGGTCTTGCCGACGCCTGCGCCGCCGAACAGACCGATCTTGCCGCCCTTTGCGTAAGGAGCCAGCAGGTCGATGACCTTGATGCCGGTCTCCAGAATTTCCGTTGCAGGTTTCTGCTCAGCGAAGCTGGGAGCCTTGCGGTGGATGGGCCAGTGGGGTACATCGTCCACAGAACCCTTGCCGTCGATGGGGCGGCCCAGCGGATCGAACATACGACCCAGCGTTGCCTCGCCCACAGGTGCGGTCAGGCCATGACCGGTAGCGGTCACGACCATGCCCTTGCCCAGACCTTCGCTGGCAGAAAGCATGATGCAGCGCACGGTACTCTCATTGACATGCTGTGCCACTTCCATGGTGCGCTCGGTGCCTTCGGCGGTCACCGTCAACGCTTCCTGAAGGGCAGGCAGCTTGCCATCGGCGAACTTGACGTCCACCACAGGGCCCGCTACGCGAATAATTGTTCCCTGTATCATACAATTGCCTCTTCTATGTTAATGGTTGTTATTCCTGATTCTGCACCGCAGCGGCACCGCCGATGATCTCGGTGATCTCCTGCGTGATGGAACCCTGACGGGTGCGGTTGTACTCCAGCTGCAAGTCGCGGATCATGTCGTTCGCGCTCTTGGTCGCGGAGTCCATCGCAGTCATACGCGCACTCTGCTCGGCACAGTAGCTCTCGGTCATTGCACCGAAGATCATACCGTGCATATAGATAGGAGCCGTCTGCTCGAACACCGTCCATGCGTCCGGCACCATCTCGACCTCGCCTCTCGGATCGCCCAGACCCTTCGGGGCAGGCTGTAAATGCGCACGGTCAAGCGGCAGCAGCCGCACCATGACCGGCTCACTCGTCAGCGCGTTCTGGATCTTGGTATAGATAAGATAAATCTCATCCAGATTGCCAGCTTTGAAGTCGTCAATAGCGTCCACCGTGATATCACGGGCGCGCTGCAGCGTCGGAGCGGTCGCGCCGTACTGGAACTCCTCCACCAGACGGGGGTCTTTGTGGAGCAGCGCACGGTAGCCGGTCTGACCGATGACATAGAACTTTGCGTTCGGGTCATCGCCGCACTGGGCTTTCAGGAACTTGAGCAGATTCTGGTTATATGCGCCAGCCATACCTTTGTCGGCAGTCAGCACGATGTAGGCCCGTTTGGGATTCTCAACGTTCCGCTCATGGAAGTAAGGATGCACCGGCTCATCGGGCAGATGCGGCACGACACGGGAGATGGTGTCGCGCATACGGGTAAAATACGGCTGGACGTTCTGGTAATTCTGGCGAGCCTTGCGGAGCTTGGACGAGGAGATCAGATACATGGCGTTCGTGATCTTCTGGGTGTCCTGAATACTCTCGATGCGCTCTTTCAGCAGCTTACTGGACGGCATGGCTGTCGCCTCCTGCAAATGCTTTCCAGGCGTTCAGGATGGTGTCGACCTGCTCGGGAGCAAGTTTTCCGGTCTTCTGGATCTCGTCCATGGTACCGGACACATCCGCGCGGAACTGACGCACAAATGCGGAGGTTTTCGCACGCTGTTCAGCGGTGGGGATCTCGTCCAGCGCACCGTGAGAAGCAAGGGTCAGGATGACGACTTGCTCGGCGTCGGACTTGGGCTGGTACAGCGGCTGCTTGAGCATTTCCATCAAAGCCTTGCCGTGTTCCAGCTGGCGGCGAGTCTCCGCGTCCAGATCAGAGCTGAACTGTGCGAAGGACTCCATGTCCTTGTACTGTGCCAGCTCGATACGGAGGTTTGCATTGGCCTTTTTCATAGCCTTGGTCTGAGCAGCACCGCCGACACGGGAGACCGACAGACCGACGTTGACAGCCGGGCGGTTGCCTGCGTTGAACAGTGCGCTCTCGAGGAAGATCTGACCGTCGGTGATGGAGATGACGTTGGTGGGGATATAAGCCGAAACGTCGCCTGCCTGGGTCTCAACGATGGGCAGAGCAGTGATGGAACCGCCGCCGAGGTCATCGCGCATCCGGCAGGAACGCTCCAACAGACGGGAGTGCAGATAGAAGACATCGCCGGGATATGCCTCACGGCCCGGAGAACGACGGAGCAGCAGAGAAATTGCACGATATGCAACTGCGTGCTTGGACAGGTCATCATAGACGATCAGGACACTCTTGCCCTGTGCCATGAAATACTCCGCCAGAGCCGTACCTGCATAGGGAGCAATGTACTGCAGCGGTGCGCTGTCGCTGGCCGTTGCTGCCACGATGGTGGTGTAATCCATTGCGCCGTGCTTCTTGAGGTCTTCAGCGACACGGGCGATGGAAGAAGCCTTCTGGCCGATGGCGACATAGATGCAGAGAACGCCGGTATCCTTCTGATTCAGGATAGCATCCGTTGCGATAGAGGTCTTACCGGTCTGACGGTCGCCGATGATCAGCTCACGCTGACCACGGCCAATCGGGAACATCGAGTCGATGGCGAGGATGCCGGTGTGAAGCGGCGTATCAACGCTCTGACGCTCCAGAATACCGGGAGCCTGCTTCTCGATGGGGTTGTAACCAACTGCCTCGATGGCACCCTTGCCGTCGATGGGCTCGCCCAGAGGGTCAATAACGCGGCCAAGGAAGCCATCGCCGACCGGGATGCCGGCGCGCTTGCCGCTCCGGGTCACCATCGTGCCGACGCCGACAGTCTCAGCACCGTCGAACAGCATGATACCGAGACGGCCCGGCTCGACGCTCTCGACCATGCCCTTGGCACCGTTCTCAAACGTGACAATTTCGCCGTAGACGGCACGGTCCATGCCCTCTACCTGCACGATGCCATCCGCAGAAGCGATGACGACACCGCCCTCTGCGCTGGTCGCAGCCGGTTTATAATCCTCGATGCGAGTCTTGAGGGTCGCCAGAGAGGGCTTACCGTCCATCATCTGGTCGAGGGTGTGACGGCCGGAGTTATCAAACACACGGTCGCCCACCTGAAGCACATAGCCGGACAGCAGGCTTTCATCTACTTTGACATCCAGCAGAACTTCGGTCGCATCATAGAGCTTTTTGATCTCGTTCTTGATCCGGGTGATGTCTTCCTCACGGGGCTGACGAGCCGCGCGCAGGTCTGCCTTGACGATCCGGTTGGCAGAGAAAAACTCGTTGCTGAACTCACTCACCATCGCCAACACCCGCTTTCTGCAACAGGTCATCCAGCAAACGAGCGTCATCCTGCTGGGTCAGATTCCGAGCCAGCAGCTTTTCGCACATTGCCCGTGCCAGTGCGGTGGTCTGGGCGTCGGCTTCACGCAGCTTGTGCTGGCGTTCGGCCTCGGCCGCAGCCTTGCCCTCGGCAACGATGGCATCAGCCTGACGCTGTGCGTCCGCAAGGAGCTGTTCCTTTTCTTTTTCAGCCTGCTTCTCGTAGGCCTCGCGACGCTGAGCAGCCTCAGTGTCGACATTGCGCAGCTTGTCCTGTGCTGCGTTCAGAGCCGTCTTCGCCTCGTTCTTGGAGGTCTCGGCGGCTGCCATGGCGTCGTCCACCTGCTTCTGACGCTGTGCGATGATGTCCATGACGGGTTTGTACAGGAACTTACGCAGCAGCAGGAACAGAATCAGAACGTTCAGGACTGTCCACAGCAGATTGATGTTCAGTGTCAGCATTCGTCATGCCTCCGTTATCAACCCAGGAACAGGATGATCAGCAGAGCAACGACGAAGCCGAAAATTGCAGTACCTTCAGCCAGAGCTGCGCCCAGCAGCAGGTTGGTCTGGATCTTACCGGATGCCTCAGGCTGGCGGCTGATGGCCTCCGTTGCCTTGCCCGTTGCGATACCGATGCCGATGCCGCCGCCAATACCAGTCAGTGCTGCAATGCCAGCACCCAGAGCTACCAATCCGTTCATAGTTATATCTCCTTTGTTATTTTACTTAAGTTATTCCTCGTCGCCGATGCTCTCTTTCATGAACAGGGACGTCAGGAACACGAACACATAGGTCTGGATCAGACCATCGAACAAATCAAAATACAGGCTGAAAACTGCCGGAACAAAGACCGGAACGACCAGCTTGATCAGTTCCATGATGACGAACGCGCCCAGCACGTTGCCGAACAGTCGCATACACAAACTGGTGGGCCGGATGGCGATCTCCAGAATATTCATGGGCGTCATGATGGGCGTGGGAGCAGTCAGACTCTTGAGGAAGCCGACGCCGCCGCGCGCACGGATGCCAGAATACTCAATGAGGACGATGCTCATCAGAGCCAGAGCCGCCGTCACGTTCAGGTCTTTGGTGGGAGGTTTGATGCCAAACACACCGATGAGGTTGGAACAACCGATGTACAGCGCGACCGACATCAGGTACGGAACATACCGCTTGCCGCTCTCGCCCAGCAGACCCACGAAGAAGTCATTGATGGTCGTCACGACCATCTCCAGCACCGCCTGACGCTTGCTGATGTGGTCGACCTTGAGATTCCGGGTCAGCAGGATAGAACCGATGACGAGGAAGAGCATGATGCCCCAGCTGACGACGACGGACTCCGGGATCTGCAATCCGCCAATGGAGACCATCTCAACGTTCAGCTCTTCTTTCAAAGCCGCAGTCAATGCGTTCATCGTTCCGCCCCCTCTCTCGTGTTTGGAAATACAGGTGAATATACCGTTTCACTCGCTCTCCTTTCGTTTTTTTCATTCTTACCAAAAAGACATCTCAGCGTTGAAAAAAGCAAGGAAGGCGGTTGATTTTCATCTTGCGCCCTCCTCTTTGTCCAGTCGGATGTTGTCTTTTTCGGGTGCTATCATAGCACTAATCTTTCGACTTGGATAGACCATTTTTCAACATTCTACTTTTTGTTATATTCAATTCCGCTGATATATCAAAAATGTTGTGCATTTTGTGCAAAATCAGCCGTTTAAGCTGTACGCTTTGCACAATTTCTTTGCCGATTTTTAGCTGTCAGTTCCGTTTTTAGGCCGTTTCGTGAAATAAAACCAGCTTATTTTCCCTGAAGTATACACCATCTGTATACCGGCCATATAAAATTTATATAGGCAAATCGCCTGTCATACGGCTTAATTTTCGTTCAGCATATCCGGCTTCGATAGCTTTCATACCTATTTTATATAGCAGTTTTGCTATCTGTCCGGCTCATTCGGCCTTTTCGCCGCGGCGGAACAGCAGGCGGAAAATGAACCGGGACAGAGGGCCACAGTAGAACATCTGCCAACACAGAGCCATCGGGAAGTTGCAGCCGAAGGTATGCACCCATGTGCCGAAGCTTGGTTCTTTGAACAGCACCGTTGCAATGAGACTCATGACCGGGCACATGATGCAGACGATCATCAGCGAGATGGCATAAGTGATGAACTGCGGACGGTCGGTCGGACGCATGAAGGTAAACGCCAGCTTGGTCGCCAGCTTTTCGACCACGAAGAACTCGAGGATGAACGCTGCCGGCACCATAATGGGCATTTCGTGCAGAGCCATCACAAAGGTCGCGTTGGTAACGCCGCCGGTGTTCAGAGCGACATTGTAGACGATCATGCCATAGACCATGATGGTCGCCATGACAACGGTAAAGACGATTTTTTCCAGTAATGTTTTGGGCATTTGAAGTGTACTCCTTTATTTTGTGTGATTCAGAACTTTCATCGCACAAAAAAGAAGACCAGCGCGAACTTTCGTCTCGCCGATCTTCTTGCTGCGACTACCATTGATTGCTCCGGATTATATCACATGGTTTCGCCGCTCGTAAGTACCGACGGGCATTTTCTCACATTTTTCCAGAAATCATTCACGCACGACCCGAAATTTCTGGGCAGTTCCGCCCTGCTTTCTGAGCAGCTTTCCGGATGTTTTCTCGGATATCTCAGGGCGGTTTGAGATATTTTCACAGTTTTTTTAGTGATATCTTGAAAAAGACTGTCTATTTCTTTGTGCAGTCTGCGAATAGACAAAACCGCTTTTGCCGGGTATAATAAAGTCAGAAACCAGACAAGTACAGCAGAAGATCAAAAGAGATCTAATCCTAGCTGACTTTAAGAAGGAAGGAGCGAAGACCGATGGTTGATATGGAACCCGCACAGTGTGGACAGACTGTCGGGGATCGCTGAGAAGCAAAACAGAGGCTCACCACAAACGGGATGTTTCCCTCGTATAAAAACACAAAACCATTTGAGCCGTTCTTGAGCATCAAATAATGCGAAAACAGATAGTCTGTCAAATATAAATCCTCTGGCAATTCAAATAGATCCGCCGAAGGTGATTCCTATGATGAAAGCTTTTGCACGGAGAAAGATATTTGAATAACCAAAAAGGAGATACTCCAATGTACTAAGCAATGACTCTCCTGGCAAATCTAACTCGAAAGAATGTGGTAATATGAAATTCATCCTCATGATTCGTGTGCCGCAGTCCAACAGTTAAGAGAAGGGTCAGTCCAATGTACAACGCATAGAGTTTTTAAGAATATCCCAGTTCTTCATCGTTTCAAGGAGCGATTTCTATGAAACGTCTGGTACAGACCGAAAAATGATGGACCGAGGAGAAGAGGCTTATGACTCCGAAGAAGTAAGTATCCAGCCGGATTGAGGGCTTGCAACCGCCTCATCCGGCTGGTTTTTTGTTTGTTGTTCTTCCCTCTCCTGCTTATCTTTCGTCCTTGTTTTTTCACCGCCCTATGTTATAATTGAGAAAAAAGCAGGAGGTGCAGTCCATGTTCAGCGCACTTATCGTTCCCATTATCATTGTTGTGTTATGGTTCATCGAAGGCATCTGGGATCTGATGGGAAAAGACCCCCTCATCCATCTGCCGTGCAACAAATATGACCGTGACCCGGAATACCGCGCCATGTGGCAAAAGAAAAATGGTATCTGGGAAATCGCTAACGGTATCGCAGGCAGTCTTTGTCTCCTTTTGTTCAATTTCCCGACTATCCGCTCCGGAATCCTCATTGCAATGGTCGTCATCGACGCCATTTACATCATCGCCTACGAATCATGGGAACACAGCAACGACTAAGGCTTGACAAATCCACAAAAAACAACTATACTACAAGCAGAAAAGGTGCTGACCTGCAAACGGCTAGTTCACCTTACCGGCAATCACTTGCAAAAAGCAAATAACCGGACGTTGGGGAACGTGTGGCGGTTACTTGCTTTTTTTGTTGTCATTTTTATGACGTTCGTCGTGAGAAATCTTCCACGCAATGTCAAAGGCAGTTCCTGCCACTTGAACCAAAAGTGCGAGTAATGCCACGAAAAACGTGAGCATCATGTAAGTTTCCGACAGAGTCACTCGACATCCCTCCCTTCTCGTTATGCACGAGTGGGAGGTACAACTTCAAAAGCTCGCCTCCCGGCATACCGTTCGTTCCATGGATGTAGAACAAGCTCATGCCGGTAAAGCTTCTAGCCGCCTGCGTTTGGGTCAGCACCTTAGCTGCTGTCTTTCAACAGCAGTTTTAGTGTAGCACACTTCTTACAAAATAACAATCATTATTTATTTTCTAAAATCTCCGCTTTCTTCTTGCACCTCCTGTCTGCTCATGTTACAATGAGGAAAAACGACAGGAGGATTTTTTATTATGGTCAAACACATCATTCTCTGGCAGCTGAAGGACGAGCTGTCCGACGCCGAAAAAGTCGAGATCAAGGCAGGCATCAAGGCTGGTCTGGAAGGGCTGACCGGCCAGATCCCCGGTCTGGTCGAGATCAAAGTCCACACCAACGGTCTTCCCTCTTCCAACGCCGACCTGATGCTGGACACCACCTTCGAGACTGCCGAAGCTCTCAAGGGCTACTCCACCCATCCGGCTCATGTCGCTGTCGCCAACAGCAAAGTCCGCCCCTACTATAAGAATCGCGTCTGTCTGGATTACGAGGTTTGATTTTTGGCCGCAATTAACTCAAGTTTAATCCCGGACAAGAAAACATCTGCAACAAAGCCTCTACGATTTTCTCTGGTGAGCTTTTTGCAGATGTTTTTTCTTTTTAATTGCTTTGAAGAATTTTCATCTAAAGTTTTGTACAGTATTTTTTACTGAAGTAACGGAATAATATTTTCTCGAAGAGCTTTAATATCCTTCTCTTCCGATATTTCATCTAAAGACTTTACAACCGTCAGCTGGTCAGTCGACAAATGGTACACATAAATATCTTCAGTATCAATAACCAAAACGTTGTTTTGCCAAATTTCATCCCGGTCTAGCACTCTTTCTCCTTTTAGTGTTACTTTCTCTGCCAAGCAATACTTTTTCACTTGTTTGCAGAGATGCGCTTCTGTTTTTATGTTTAGCTTAACTTCAACGAAACACCATTTGCCGTCAATTTTAACTGCATTATCCGCAAAGCCTGTTCTTTTCCCACCTTGATAGCACTCACATTCTGATAAGAATTTTTTCTGATCTCCGAGTACACGCAAAAAGTAATCCACATAAAATCGTCTAAATTGAATTTCCAGCATAAAAAGTCTGCGATATGTCTGTGTTATCTCCAGCCAGTTTTTTTCATTGATTTTTTGTAATGGAAGTGGAACTGCCTTGCTATCTTTTAAGTATTGTGGGATTTCATTTTTTCTCTCAATGAGCGTTTTTAACTGTTCAAAATCATTTCCTACGACCGGCGTAATTGCACTTTGCCGTGAGACAAAGATAAAGTTTGAAAATTCCGAAATATCGACCGGTTCCTGCAAAACCCAGATTTCGTTTATTGCCACATAAAGTCTGCTGTTCCAATGATAGATTTCATCGCCTTCCTGCCTATCGTAAAAAGGTCTTCCGGACACTCGTCCAATTGCAAAAATCTTTCCGCCATAATTTTTATAGAGACTTCTCGCCCGTTTCAACGCATTTTCAAAGATTTGTACTTTTTCTTTTGATATCCACACTTTTTCATTTTTCAACTGCGTTTCCAGCTTTGTAATCCACTGAATTGCAGTTTTTGCATGAAAGAAAAACACTACATCTCCTTTCACCGCCCATTTAGGTGCTGTCCATTCTGTTTCATTCACCGTCAGAATTTCTTCTACATTAAATTTGTCAGCAAAAAGTTCCA
This sequence comes from uncultured Faecalibacterium sp., assembly GCA_934548045.1. GTDB lineage: Bacteria > Bacillota > Clostridia > Oscillospirales > Ruminococcaceae > Faecalibacterium. Next base: position 10,482 of record CAKTEM010000033.1, read on the forward strand.
ATTCATCCAGACTCTTTGGAAAGCTGATATTGTTCAAAAATGCTTGTACATTCATTTTCTCATTTCCTCTCCTTTTATTTGATTTTAACGTTTCAAAAGTAATTTTACAAGTAGAGTTGACAAACCCACCGTTTTTGCGTATTATAGAAGTGATAATGCAAATTGGCTGAGAAGAGAAGAGTACGCACTGTCTGCGCCTGACAGAAAGCCCGAAGGATGGAACCGGGCAGGCCGCGCAATGCCGAAGATGGCCTCGGAGCCTGCATGGGTGAACAGTTAGCCCGTGACGGTCAGCGTCCGTTATCGCGCCGGGCTGGTTTTGCGCCAGCACAAGGCTGTATCCGCGAGGGTATGGCAAAACAAGGTGGTACCACGGAAGTTTCAGCTCTCGTCCTTGTCAGGCAGGATGCCTGTCAGGAACGGGAGCTTTTTCATTGCCGTACCAAATAGAAAGGAAGAGAAATCCCATGAGTGAACACAAAACATTCTATATCACGACCCCGATCTACTACCCCAGCGATAAGCTGCACATCGGCCACAGCTACACCACCGTCGCCTGCGACGCGCTGGCACGCTTCAAGCGGATGCAGGGATATGACGTCATGTTCCTGACCGGCACCGATGAACACGGCCAGAAAATTCAGGACAAGGCTGCGGACGCAGGCGTCACCCCGAAGGAGTACGTCGATAAGATCGTCGCCACCGTCAAGGACCTGTGGAAGCTGCTGGATGTCAGCTACGACCGCTTCATCCGCACCACTGACGACTATCACATGGAGACCTGCCAGAAGATCTTCACCAAGCTGTACGAGCAGGGCGATATCTACAAGGGCGAGTACATCGGCCACTACTGCAAGCCCTGCGAGAGCTTCTGGACCGACAGCCAGCTGGTGGACGG
>CAKTEM010000034.1 GCA_934548045.1 uncultured Faecalibacterium sp.
AGAACCATGGATGTGAATATTTTGCCTTTATGGGAGTTCATGTTTTTTGCTGAATCTCGTGAAAAGCGTATAAAATGCTTGCAATCATCTGTAAAATGTGGTATATACATTATACGAAACATTGCTTTGAAAGAATGCTCCACCGTTCAATGATGTATAAATGGGAGGTGCCTGCCATGACCGCCGTGATCTATGCTCGCTATTCTACTGACAGCCAGCGCGAAGAATCCATCGAAGGCCAGATTCGGGAGTGCACCGCCTACGCAGAGAAGAATGGCTTCACGGTGGTGAAGCACTACATCGACCGTGCCGTCTCCGCAAAAACGGACAACCGCCCACAGTTCCAGCAGATGATCAAAGACAGTGAGCGTGGCATCTTTGATGTCATCATCGTCTGGAAGCTGGATCGATTTGCCCGGAACCGCTACGACAGTGCCCGGTACAAGACCCAACTGAAGCGGAACGGCGTGAAACTGGTGTCGGCGACGGAAGTCATTTCGGCTGGCCCGGAGGGTATCATTCTGGATCCGTTCTGGAAGGTTACGCCGAACACTACTCGGCTGACCTGTCTGAAAAGGTCGTGCGCGGCATGACCGAAAACGCTCTCAAGGGCGTATACAATGGTGGCAAAGTGCCGTTCGGCTATATGATTGATGATACGCGCCATTATCAGGCCGACCCTTTGACTGGGCCGTATGTAGAGAAGATTTTTCAGAAATACGCAGACGGTGCGACAATGACGGATATTCGGGATTGGCTGAATCAGAAGGGTATCAAAAATCCGTCTGGCGGTGAAATGTCCTATAATACCATTCAGCGAATGCTGAGTAGCCGCCGGTACATCGGCGAATTGCGTTTGCGGGATGTGGTACAGCCCAATGCGATTCCGGCGTTGGTGTCAGGCGAACTTGTCGGGGTGAGACCCCTCCATCTTGCTGCGCAAGACCGTTCTGTCGCTTAAAAGCCCCACTGGGGCTTTCATTGCTCCGCTCCGCTGCGCAAACGCGAACCTGTTCAACAAGGTGCAGGAAAAGCTGGCGAAAAATAAAAAGGCCCCTGCCCGTCATAAGGCAGAGGAAAGCTATCTGCTCACCACCAAGCTGTACTGTGGCAAGTGCGGTGCGCTGATGTTCGGGGAAAGCGGTGTCAGCCACACCGGAAAAGCACACCATTATTATAAGTGCGCTACCGCCAAGAAGAAAAAGACCTATGATAAAAAGACGGTGCGGAAGCAATGGCTGGAAGATTTGGTGGTAGCCGAAACCATGAAGCTGGTGGAAGATGATGCCGCTATGGAATCTATCATCGCCAAGGTCATGGAGCTGCAAAATCAGGAAAGCACGGATTTGCCAATCTACGAAAAGCAGTTGAAAGAAACGGAAGTCGGCATTACCAATATGCTGAACGCTATCCAGATGGGTATTCTGACCAGCTCCACCAAGGAGCGGTTGGAGACTCTGGAAGAACAGCGGAAGGAACTGCAAGCCCACATTGCAGAGGAGCGGCTGGCCAAGCCGAAGATGAAGGAAGAATTCGTCCGGTTCTGGCTGCTCCGTTTCCGCAAGCTGGATATGAGCCAGCCGGAGCAGCGGCAGGCACTGGTGGATACCTTCATCAATGCCATCTATCTCTATGATGATAAGGTACTTATTACCTTTAATTATAAGGAAGGTACAGAAATGGTCGCTTTCGGGGAAGCCGTGAAAGCGGAGAAAAGTTCGGATTTTTTGTATACTAAGGAGAAACGCCCTATGGATAAGAGCGGAAAAATTTACCAGACCTATGTTCAGACCCTGAAAGAAGAGCTGATCCCTGCAATGGGCTGCACCGAACCCATCGCTATCGCCTATGCCGCAGCCAAGGCACGGGAGGTTTTGGGCAGTGAGCCGGACCTTGTGAAAATCGGCGTCAGCAACAATATCATCAAGAACGTCAAGAGCGTCGTCGTTCCTAATACCGACGGCATGAAGGGCATCGAGGCGGCTGCCGTGGCCGGCATCGAGGGCGGAAATGCGGCCAAGGAGCTGGAAGTCATCTCGGAAGTCTCGGCAAAGCAGAAGGCCGCCATGCGCCGCTTCCTGTCCAATGTTCCCATCTCGGTGGAGGCCATCGACAACGGCATTATTTTTGATATCATCATCGCGCTTTACCATGGCACCGATTCCGCTGTGGTTCGCATCAGCCAGTATCATACCAATATCGTCTACATCAAGAAAAACGATACCGTTCTGCTGGACAACACGGGCGGCCAGATTCCGGTATCCTGCGGAAGTTCTGCTCCGTTTGAGAGCGGCCTGACCGACCGCAGCCTGCTGAACATGGAGGACATCTATGAATTTGCCGACACCTGCGATTTGGACGATGTCCGCTCGGTGCTGGATACCCAGATCTTGTACAACACCCAGATTTCCGAAGAGGGCCTGCTGGGAGACTACGGTGCCAATGTCGGCTCCACTTATCTCAAGTTCTATGGCGGTGACGTCCGGAACCGCGCCATCGCAAAGGCGGCGGCAGGCTCCGACGCCCGGATGAGCGGCTGTGAATTGCCGGTCGTCATCAACTCCGGCAGCGGCAATCAGGGGATCACCGTGTCGGTTCCGGTCATCGAGTACGCCAAGGCACTGGGCAGCTCCAAAGAAAAGCTCTATCGTGCGCTCGTTCTCTCCAACCTTATCGCCATCCATGAAAAGACCGGCATCGGCCGCCTGTCCGCTTACTGCGGCGCGGTGAGTGCCGGATGCGCCGCTGGCTGTGCCATTGCGTACTTGCAGGGCGCAGACCTCAAGGCGGTCTCTCATACGCTGGTAAACTCGCTTGCTATCGTGTCCGGCATCATTTGCGACGGTGCAAAACCCAGCTGTGCGGCGAAAATCGCGTCCAGCGTCGAGGCCGGTATTCTGGGTTATCACATGTATCAGAACGGCCAGCAGTTCCGCGGCGGCGACGGCATCGTGAGCAAGGGTGTCGAGAATACCATCCGCAATATTGGACAGCTTGGCCGCGACGGTATGCGCGAGACCGATAAGGAGATCGTCAAAATCATGATGCAGAAACAGTGAATGGGCCATGTCTTCATGACCGGCCCGGCGGTAGAAATCTTTCAGGGCGAGACGGCCCTTGTGGACTGAAAAGGGAACAGTTCTACATTCATCAACCGGAGGCAGCAAAAATCGCTTTGTCAGTGATTTTTGCTGCCTCCGGCTTTTTGTTTTGCCGCAATTGCCGCGCTGACAGCCCTGATCGTCACGGTGCTTTGAGCCATACATAGAAGAAATTCAACTTTCAAATGGCCAAAACCATGCCATGAATCGGAATGATTAGGGTTGTGTTGCACAAAAACGGAAGACTTTCTTTGTGTGCTTTCACAAAAAGACGCCAAGAAGAGAAAAACATATTGACATTTTATGAATAAACGGTTATCCTTATGTCACAAGAAACGAGGAAGGTTACTGCGGAAGCGGGCTTAACCAAGGTCTTGCAAAATCGGTTTGCTGGTCGAACACGACCGGCAGTGTATCTATTTTGCAAATCTGTGGTTGCCTGCTTTTTTCTGTTTCCGGGGCAGGCATCCAACGGCAGGGAGGTGCAGGCAGAGGAACAGAAAGCGAAATTTGCAGACCGGGATACGGAGGAGAACGACCCCATGAAAATCGTAAGAATCTATAACAACAGCTGCGCCTCCGTGACCGACGAGGCCGGGCAGGACATGGTCGCCATTGGCCGCGGCATCACGTTTGGCAAAAAGGCCGGCGACGAACTGGATGGAGCGCAGGTCGAAAAGCTCTATCTGCTGGAAGACACCGATGTGTCCGGCCGTCTGGCATCTGTGCTGGATGGCATCGAGGACGCCGACATCTACCTCGAAATTTCGGAGGAGATCTTCGCGTTCCTCCGGGCCGAGGGCTGTCAGGTACGGGAAAGCCTGCTGCTGACCCTTACCGACCACATCGCGACTTCGGTCGAACGGGAGCGTCAGGGCGTCATCCTTGAAAATCCGCTTCTGGCCGACATCCGGCAGCTCTATCACCACCAATACCAGCTGGCAAAGCAGGCCGCCGAGATCATCAAAAAGCACACCGGCGTAACGGTATCAAAAGATGAGATCGGCTTCATCACCCTGCACATCGTCAGTGCCAGCAGCGACGGCGGCTTTGATAACCTGCTCGAGATCACCCACATCATCCAGAAGATCCTCGCCATCACCGAAGAGCAGTTCGGCATCCAGCTGAACGAGAACTCTCTGCGGTACGAGCGGTTCATCCGGCATCTGCAATTTTTCGCACGTCGTATCTTAGACCCTGCCAGTGTACAGGAGACCAATCTCCTGATGTACAACATGGGACGTCGGGAGTTCCCGGACGCGTTCCTCTGTGTCAAAGCCATCGCCCAGATGGTCGAAAAGGACTATGGGCGTCATGTCTCGAACGCTGAGCAGGGGTATCTCATCTACCACATCATGAACGTGGTGCTTGAGACGCAGGAAAACAACTCAGAAAAGGAGAACTGACATGGACATCAAAAAAAGTGCCGCTGAGATCGTGAAGTACGTCGGCGGTGAAGAAAATGTTTCCCAGCTGACCCATTGCCTGACTCGTCTTCGCTTTATGCTCAAGGACAACAGCAAGGTCGATATGGACCGCCTCGGCAGTGTCGAAGGTGTTCTGACCGCTCAGATCAAGGCCGGACAGACGCAGGTCGTCATCGGCGCAAAGGTCGAATCGTTCTACAATCAGATCGTCAAGGACTTCAACATCACTGCCGGCGGCGAAGTCGGCGAGGATGGTGCCGCAGACAACGGCAAAAAGGAGAAGCGCAATCCCATCGGTGCGCTGGCCGAGACCATCGCAAGCATGTTCACCCCGTTCCTGCCTGCGCTGACTGCCTGCGGCATGATCCAGTGCATCCTGAACATTGCGGTTCTGTTCGGTCTGGATTCTTCCACCTCCACCTATGCTGTCCTGAACATGATGGGTCAGCTGGTGTTCTACTTCCTGCCCTTCCTGCTGGCAGTCACTGCGGCTGATAAGCTCAAGACCAATCGCGCGATGGCCATGCTGCTGGCTGGCGGCTACATCTACTTCAGCACCAAGCTGGTCGGTGATGACCCGGTCAGCTTCCTCGGAATTCCGTTCCGCTCCATGACCTACACCTCCACCGTTATCCCCATCCTGCTGTCGGTCGTCGTGCTGAAGTATGTCTATGACTTCATCAACAAACTCATCCCCGAGATGCTGCGCGTCATTCTGGTTCCGATGCTGGTTCTGCTCATCATGATCCCTCTGCAGCTGGCAGTTCTCGGCCCCATCGGCGCATACATCGGTACCTATCTTGCAAAGGCATTTGACTGGCTGTTCTCGGTCAGCGGCCTGTTTGCTGGTGCGCTGCTGGGCTTCTTCCGTCCCATCCTCGTCATGTTCGGTATGCACTATTCACTGATGCCCATCCAGATCCAGCAGGTCGCCGAGACTGGCATGAGTACCATGTTCATCTCTTCTCTCTGCGCAAACATTGCTCAGTCCGGTGCAGCTCTGGGCGTCGCTCTCAAGACCAAGAACCCCACCATGCGCACCGCTGGCTTCTCTTCTTCTCTGTCCGCACTGTTCGGCATCACCGAGCCGGCCATCTACGGCGTTAACCTGCGCTATAAGAAGCCCTTCTTCTGCGCTTGCACCGCTGCTGCCATCTCCGGCGGTATCCTCGGCCTGCTGGGCGGCTACGCAACTTCCATCGTCCTGCCCGGCATCCTGTCCATCCCTGTCTTCAACACCAACGCAGGTTTCATCTGGGTTCCCATCATGGTGGCGGCTTCCTTCATCATGGCCTGTGTCTTCACCTACGTTGTCGGTTTCGACGAGAAGTAATCACATTCTGTTGACTTCCAAGGAGGTTTCCCCATGTTCAAAACCATGCCTGAAAATTTCCTCTGGGGCGGTGCGCTGGCCGGCTGTCAGGCCGAAGGTGCCTACCTTGAGGACGGCAAGACCCTCACCATCCCCGAGTGCATGAAGTTCGGCAAGGTCGACCACAAAGTGACCCGTCAGCTCAAGATCACGATGGACACTATTCATGAGGCCGAGAACGACCCCGACCTCGTCAAGTACCCGAAACGCCGGGGCATCGACTTCTATCATACCTATAAAGAGGACATCAAGCTGCTGGCCGGTATGGGCTTCAAGTGCTTCCGGTATTCCTTCTCGTGGGCGCGCGTCTTTCCCTATGGCGACGCCGAGAAGCCCAACAAAAAGGCTTTGGCCTTCTACGATGACCTTATCGACACCATCCGCAGCTACGGCATGGAGCCGCTGATGACCATCAGCCACTTTGATTTCCCGGTCTATCTGGTCGAGAAGTACGGCGGCTGGTATAACCGCAAGCTCATCGAGATGTACGAGCGGTATTGCAAAGTGCTGCTCGAGCGGTACAAGGGCAAAGTGAAGTACTGGGTCACCTTCAACGAGATCAACATGAGCATCAAGGCCGGCCCCAAGACGATGGGTGTTGTGGATCAGGGTCAGCCCAACTATGAGGAAATGCTGTTTCAGGCATTGCATCATCAGTTCGTGGCGGCGGCAAAGGTCACCAAGATGGCCCACGAGATCGACCCGGAAAACAAGATCGGCTGCATGGTCGCCTACTTTGCTACCTATCCCTACACCTGCAAGCCCGAGGACAGCCTTGCCGCACAGTACGACGACAACATGCGGAACCTCTACTTCCTCGACAGCCTCAACGGTATGGCTCTGCCGTATTACGCACAGGCGTACTTCGCAAAGAAGGGCATCCACATCAACGTTGAGGACGGCGACCTCGAACTCATCAAGCAGTATCAGGCGGACTTTGTCGGCATGAGCTACTATAACAGCATGGTGAGCGCGGCGGACGACTCTCAGCTGGAACTCACCAGCGGCAACGTCTCCAACGCCTACAAGAATCCGAACCTGCCGGCCAACGCATGGGGCTGGCAGATCGACCCGGTGGGCCTGCGGTACACCCTGAACCATGTCTATGACCGGTATCACAAGCCTGTTTTCATCCTCGAAAACAGCTCCGGCTTCGTGGACAAGCTGGAAGAGGACGGCACCGTCCACGACCCCTACCGTGTGGAGTTCCTGCGTGAGCATATCAAGACCATGATGCAGGCCGTCGAGGAAGACGGTGTGGACGTGATCGGCTACACGATGTGGGGTCCCATCGACATGATCTCCTCCTCCACCAGCGAGATGACCAAGCGTTATGGCTTCATCTATGTGGATCAGGACGATTACGGCAACGGCACCATGAAGCGGTATATCAAGGACAGTTATTACTGGTACCGCGATGTCATTGCCTCGAATGGTAAGAAGCTGTAAATAGAAGAAAACCTCCCGGATGCAGGCCGTGAAACAGCGGCTCGTCCGGGAGGGTTTTTCATTTTTGTGCAAATTGCACCCTGATTTTCTCCAAAACGTGTAAATCTTGAGAAAAAAGTCTTCAAAAGGTTTACAAAAGAGTAACAAACTGATATACTTTACAGCAGTGAATGACCGTAGATAAGTTGGGAGGAATCAAAAATTGGAAACCGCACAGCACTCGATCCGCAAGAAACTGATGGCTTTTATTCTGTCGCTGGTGATGATGGCAGCTTTTCTGCCGGGAGCATTGGCTGTCGACCTGAGTGTTGACGCCGGCTTCTACTTCAAGCAGAGCCGCGGCGGAACCTGCACATTGGCTTCGGCGGCGATGATGCTCCGGCGGCGCGCCTATCTTGATGGCCTGAACGACTGGGTGGACGTGACCGAAAACAGTGTCCGCTCCACCGCATGGTCAGGCGGCCTCTCCCACAGCTTTACATACAAGTCAATGCAGGTCGGTTATGGTACTCTCCCGGCAAGCAAGTCGGAAAAGACGGCGACCCTCATTCAACTGCTGGCGGAACATCCGGAGGGCATCGTCCTCTATGACCGCAGCCAGCCCCATGCAGTCCTCCTGACCGACTACACCGATGGCGTCTTCTACTGCTCCGACCCGGCCGGCAACATCTCCGCAGGCCGTGTGCCAATCTCAAAGGCAAGCGTTTCCATCAGCAGTGCGTCCTGCTACTGGTACATCGTTTCGGACAAGAACGCGACAACGCAGGTCGACGAAGCTCTGACCGAAGCCGCCATCGCTGCTCTGGACGAAGTGGACGAGGAGATTGCGGCAGAGGAACAGGCCGCAGAGACGACCACCACGACCACCGAAGCAAAGATGGACGCCCTGACCTGGTGGACTGGGCTGTTCGGCTAAATCAAATCTTGCAAGGCTCCCGGAAACGGGGGCCTTTTTCAGTGCCAGATTTCCGTACCCGGGAAATAATGCGCCAGAATGTCGGCGTAAGACGCACCCTGTTCGGCCATTGCCTTGGCTCCCCACTGGCTCATCCCAACCCCGTGGCCGTATCCGCGCGTCGTGATGGAAAAGCTGTCCGCCTGATACTGGATGGTGAAACAGGCACTCCGCAGGCCCAGCACGCGCCGGAGTGCCGGGCCGGTGATGGTCTGGCCGCAGACCGGCAGAGTGGCAATATAACCCGAGGCCGTCAGTTCCGGCGTGCCGAACCAGTTCTCGGGAGAAGAGCCGGACGTGAGGATGCCCAGCCCGGCGGCGAGCTGACTGCTGACCTGCTGGGTCGAAAGACTGACGGTGTACTCGTAGTTGTCGGCGGAAAAATCAGAACTGCTGTCCACCGGAACCAGATAGGGCAGGGGAGAACCCCAGACATTCTCGCTGGCCTCGGTCATGCCGTTGGAGATGGCAAAATAACTGGTTCCGGCCGGGGAATCCTCATAGCAGACGACTTCGTTCAAGACGGAATCCACCAGAGTTGATAACCGGGTATAATTGGCCTCGTAGTCGACGCCCCAGTAACTCCGAAGAACGGGGTTGGTCAGATAGCCCTGACGCCGGGTCGGGTCGGCGGAGAGCCAGCCTTCTTCCGGCGAGGCGGCATGGTCGCGGCAGTAGAGTGCGTAGCTGTGGGCGGCAACAGCCTGCGCTTTGAGGGCTTCGTCCGGCCAGCTGACCGGCGTTTCGGCGGCAACGGCCCCGATGAGATAGTCACGCTTGGGAACGGCCTGTACCTCGCCGCTGGACTGGTCTTTGATGAGGAAGACATCCGCATCGACTTCCGCGCTGGAATGTTGTACAGGCTCTGCCTCGGGCTGTGAGACGGTGGATTCCGGACGGGGAGCGTCAGACTCGGAAAGCGAAGGGGCAAGGACTGCCTGAGCCAGACGATACCCCACAAAGGGCAGAAGACTGCCGAAGATGAGCAGCACGGCGCAGAGCAGACAAAAGGCTTTTTTCATGGAAGGTTCCTCCCGGCTTTTTCCTCAGCATAGCAGGAGTGGAACCCAAAAAAGCACGCAATCGGGAAAAAACATCTTTTGGCTTGAATTTGTCCGCCAAACGCGATATGATTAGCGTATTCTATTGAATCAAAAAATGAGGAACAATATGGAGCAATTGATTTTGATTTCGTTTATCCTGAGTCTGGTACTCGGTGTTCTGCGAGGGATCGACCTCGTCTTCTTTACCAATTCGGCGACCGGCCTGTGCATGGTGGGTTCGGTTTGGCTGCGGTACGCGCTGCTGGCCGTGGCCGTTCTCGTCGCTGTTGTGGCTGGACGCAAAGCAAAGCCGGATGTCACCGCCCTGCATGGTCACAGCCAGGCTGCTGGCTATGCTTCCGGCTTTGCGGCGGCCTGCTTTGTGCTGACCGGCGTCACCCGGCTGCTGTTTGCGCTGGACGGTGTGGGTGCGATCGTCCGCGCACTGCTGGAACTCTTCTGCTGGGTCTGGCTGTCGCTTCTGGCGCGCAACTGGCTCCGCAAAGGCCCGTGGCACCGCCCGACCCGGAGCCTTTACCCGGCGGTGGCTGGCAGCATCATCTTTTATTGGTGCGTCCTCTCCCGGTTCATGGAGAACAGCTCCAGCTGGCACCGTGTCGCGCCGACGGCTGCCGTCTGGCAGGCACTGGCCGCACTGGTCTTCCTGTCGCTGCTCATCCGCGCACTCTACCTGCCGGAATCCGCGAATGGCAAAAACTTTGTGGCCTCGGCAATGGCGGCCTTCGCGCTCTGCTTTTGCTGGGAAGTGCCGCAGGTGCTGGAACTGATGCTGGACGGGATGCGGCTGACCCAGCTGCCGGAGCTGTTGTTCGGTCTGGGGCTGTGCGGCATCGGCGCGCTGGGCGGTATCTGCGCCCTGAACTGCACAAAAAGTGCGGCAAAACAGACCGCACGGGAAACAGGTCGGCACTCTGTTGGCTGAATTGCCGAAAAGAAATCCAAAAGGTCAGAGAAAATCGTACAAAATCAAAAAAGTGTGAAAATGAGTTGTTAATTTTTTGGCAGGCACTTGAAACTTTCGCGGATTTGGTCTACAATAAAGGTACCGTGAATTATCCGATTTAAGGGTAAGAAAATTAGGAGGTACTATTAACATGGCTGTTAGAGTTGCTATCAATGGTTTTGGTCGTATTGGCCGTCTGGCTTTCCGT
>CAKTEM010000035.1 GCA_934548045.1 uncultured Faecalibacterium sp.
AGCTTAACTGTACCACAGGACTACTCATTCGTCTTTCTTTTTATTCGACTTTGTAACACATCTATTGTAATCCTACATAACGCAGGGTAAAATTCCGGTCAAAACCCTTGACAGGACGACCGGAATTTTATATTGTATAAGGAGTTGTACTGCGAAATTTCCCGATGCAAGGAGGAATCCCCGATGTCTCAATCCCTGTCTCGCCGTTCGTTCCTGAAATATGCCGGTTCAGGCGCGGTCAGTCTGGCCGCTGCCCTGCTCACCGGCGTTTCGGCAGCGACACAGGAAGTCAATTATGCAGGTGAGCCTGCGCTGCTGGACGGCAAAGCCGCTGTCGAACTGCTGGGCTATGCGCCTGCGCCAGAGCTGAACGGCGTGCTGGTCTATCTGTCGGTGGAGAACCTCTCGGCGCAGACCCTGCCGGTCGGCACGAGTTACCTCCAGAGCCGGGAGATCGAGACACTGCCGGAGCTGTACCGCCTCGGCACCGGCGTTTCCGCCTCCTGCAACGGTCAGGCCGTCGCTGTCGGCAGCTTTGCAGCTCCGCTCTACGGCGAGAACGCCGCCGACGCATCCATCTTCACCCTGAACCTCGCAGGCGGCAAGGGAGCGTTGCTCCACTGCTTCTGCGCCGTTCCAGAGAACTGGGAAAACCTCGTCCTGAGCTATCACCCGGACTTTGCCGCCGGGCAGTCGGTCAGTTTCGCCATCCGCCGGACAGAGGATGAAGTCCAGCTCGGTGCGGTTCCCACCACCCCTGCCGAGGTCGGCACGGTCGTTGACCTGTAAAAAGCAATAAATATAAAAATGAAACCCTGAGTTTTCCGCATCACATCGCGAGAACTCAGGGTTTCTTGTATTTCAGTCTTCCAGTGCTGCCAGCAAACTATCTCCATTGGAGTCCGTGACCTGCAATTCCTGCCCGGTCAGGCTGGGAACGAGGGCAATGTAGCTGCGGCCTGCCTCGATCGTCAGCGGTCTGCCATCGGCATCGTAGAACGCAAAGGTGCTGTCGCTGCCCTGCGTCCATGTCAGCGTCCAGAGATGCCCGCCGTTCAGCCAGACACCGCCGCCCATCGTCAGGTCATAGTCGAGCGTTTTGCCGTCATCCCGGAGGCTTGAGCCGCTGAACAGAATCAGCAGGTTATCGAACGACGCCTGCTTGTTGCTGCTGGCATCCAGCTGCGCGTTTCCGTCCGCGTGCAGCATTTTATACTGGCCGCCCGTCTCGTCGTAGGTGAAGCCGGTCGCGTTGTTCTCATCAAAGGTCACCCAGACCTTCGCCGCATCGTGCGCCGAAGCATCCGGGAGACGGCTTTCCACCGCCTGCGGCAGGAGAGCAGGAACCTTGAGGACTTCGACCGTCTCGCTGGAACTTTCCGCCGAAGAGGACACACCGCTCGTCACACGGGATTCGGTCAGCGACGGTGAGATGCTCAGGCTGCTCAGAACGCCTGAGACAGCCTCTCCGCTGGTGTACCAGAGCGGTGAGTTGCTCCAGGTATCCATGCAGGAAAAGGCGTTGCGGCCTGCTTCCAGCGCGTCTACCGCCCGGATGGAGTAATAGTCAAGATAGTTCTGGTCGAACTGTCCGCCGCCCAGCTGGACGGGAATGACCTGTTGTCCGGCCAAGATCCGCCAATAGAGGTCCTGTCCGGCTGTCACCGGGCCGACCTGCGGCATCGAGCCGACCGACGGATACACCAAGCAAAGACTGGTCGCGCTATCTTCCTCAGTGAGTGCTTCCAGAACGACCGACGCCGACCCGATGCCCCACTGGGTCGTGCTGCCTGTGGCGTTTTCAATCACGACTGCTGTCGGCCGCTGGCCCGGCCAGACCAGTTCCTGCCCGGTCAAAGGGTCAGCCGCGACGCTCTCGGCCTTGTCGGTCTCCGGAAGAAACGGGAAGGCAGCACAGCCGGTCAGCAGCACCGCGCAGAGGACAAGGCAGAGTGCCGTTCGGAGACAATGACGTTTCATGCAGGTTCCCTCTTTCCGTTTGTTTTGACCGGACTGTTCTTTACTGATAGTTGAAATTCGACCACTCATCGTCATCCACGAGGGCAAGATAGGTCTTGCCACGGTTGAGTTTCATTTCTTCGCCGTTGTCCGCGTAGAGCTTCAGCGGCTGGGTCGGGTGGGGTTTCTCCCAGCGGCCGACCTGTACACCGCCGTAGGTGAACAGATATGCTTCGCCGCCCACAACGTAATTGACTTCCTGCACATCGTGGGAATCGCCTGCATAGGCCGCGATGGACGCAAAGCAGACCACCACGTTGTCAAAGGTCAACTGTTTGTTCGTCAGCTCATCCACGGTGTCCTCGAACTTCTTAGCAAACTGGCTGTACATCCGCATTTTGTAGTTCTTGGTGCGGTTGCTATAAGTAAAGGACGTCTTGTAGCTGTTGGAGTGAACGATGTTGATGCTTGTCGCCGTCGGGCATTTCTCGAGCTTGTTGACCTCGTCGGTGCGGTAATCGGCAAACCGGAAGAAGGTATCCTCATACGGATAGTTCATGCTGATGCCGGCATTTGCCGCCGCCTGACAGATCTCCTTGCCGGAGGTGAACTCGGTATGCTCGTAGGCGACATTCCGGCCGCGGCTGTCGCGGTGCGCAATGAAGGGATGCACCGGAGTGTTGAAGTAGTTTTTACCGCCGATGTTCAGGTCGGAATAGTCATACACGCTGACGAACTGGGTGCAGAAGATGCTCTCGCCGTCGTGGTAATACACGGCCTGCCACGGCATCAGCAGCTGAAGGAACTGGTCGCGGCCGGAACGAATGGGGCCGACCTCGGGGATCTCCGAGCCCTTGTGGAACACAGCACAGAAACGGGTGATGCCGCCCTCGACCTTGCTCTCGATGAGCAAGTCTGCCGAACTCAGGCCGCGCTGCGGACGGGCGTTCTGCTTCTCCGACGCGCTAATGTTGTTGACCATAACGCCAACGATTCGGTCATTGCCGCGGCGTACCTCGCCGGTCAGAACGTCCGCGTCGTAGTTGGGCATGATGCCAAAGCCCGGATCGAGCTGTTCGCCCTCCGGCAGGGGAGACACCACGATCGAATCCGACGCCGCAGAGCTTGCGGCAGACGAAGCAGCTGCCTCGGAGCTGGCCGCTGCCGAGCTTGCAGCAGCGGAACTTGCCGCCGTGGAAGACGAAGCGGACGACGACTGCCCCAGCAGACCCTGAAACCAGCTGCTCAGGTTGCCGCCGATAATGCTGCTGCCCGTGCCGGCGCAGCCGGTCAGTGCCAGCAGCGCAGCCGTCAGGCCCGAAACGCGAAGAACATTGCGACGCGAAATTTTCATCTGAAAAACCTCCAATATCTCGAAAGCCTGCCGCCGTATCTTTGCACAGCCGACGCCCGGCTCCTCATTGCGTTTTTGCCGCCGCTCCCAATAAAAGGAACTGCCTTGATTGTACTGGTTCTCACTCCATTTGTAAAGAGGAAGTTCCCACCAGACGCCGCTCCTGCCGCCCGTTTTGCAGAAATTTTGCTCAAGGGCCTTGCTTTTTGTCTTTAAATATGGTAATATTATTCGGCAGTATCGTGATACTGTGTCTTTATTATGATTTGCGCTCGTAGCTCAGCCGGTAGAGCATCTGACTTTTAATCAGAGGGCCAGGGATTCGAGTTCCCTCGAGCGCACCA
>CAKTEM010000036.1 GCA_934548045.1 uncultured Faecalibacterium sp.
AGCTTAACTGTACCACAGGACTACTCATTCGTCTTTCTTTTTATTCGACTTTGTAACACATCTATTGTAATCCTACAACCAACCGCAAATAATTTTTCAAAAAAGCCTTGACATCCACTCCGTAGTATGGTATTATATTTGAGCAGTCAGCAAACAGCTGATGAGTGAAAAGCAAATATCGCGGGGTGGAGCAGTCTGGTAGCTCGTCGGGCTCATAACCCGAAGGTCGTTGGTTCAAATCCGGCCCCCGCAACCACCAAGCATCTTGAAAATTTCAAGATGCTTTTTTATTTTTCTTTTGCATGATAAAAACCCCCGGAACGATTTTACCAAGTCATTCCGGGGGTTCTGTTTGTTTGTCCGTTATTTGTCCGTTCGCTTCAGATGAAACGACAGCGCACCGATGAGGTTTGCGTCATTGCCGTACTTGGATGAGGTTTGCGTCATTGCCGTACTTGCACGATACGATCTCCGGCTTTCCGAACGGGGTAAAGGGCAGCGAATCAAACTGATGGTCTACTGCCTTCCGGAGCGTCTCGGTGACCTCTGGGCGTGCGCTGATTCCACCGCCGACGGCGAACCGCTGCACATCCAGCACCGACTGGATGGAGTAGATGGCTGCCGCACCGTACCGTCCGAACTCTTCCAGAGCCTTGACTGCTTCCGGCTCTCCCTTATCGTATGATTCAAAGAACTTCATCCCGTCCACACCCGGGAGTGCGTCGGACGCACCCTTCTGGAGGCCGTACAGCCGCAGTAAGCCGGTCGTTGACAAGTAACTCGCCAGAAAGAGATCGTTGTTTAAACCGCCCTCTATCCCTCCGGATAGCTTTTCAAGGCTTGAGCCGAACATCGAGAATTCTCCCGACCCGAAGGTATGCCCCATCCGGACTTCGTGGTTCAGCACGACACCGCCGCCGGTGCCGGTTCCCAGCACGATAACAACGCCATCTTTGACGTCCGCCAGTGCGCCGTTCCATGCCTCTGCGCTGGCCGCACACTTGCCGTCGTTGGCGATCGTCACCGGCACCTCAAACAGCTTTTCCAGCTCTTCTCCGACCGGCGTATGCTCGATGAACAGGAACATTCCGCCCGTGTGCGCGATTCCCTTTTCCGTGTCGATACGGCCCGGCATCGACACTGCTACGCCTTCAAATCGCCCTGCAAATTTTTCTTTCAGCGGCGCGACACTCGTCATCATGTGTTCGAGGTCTTCGCGCTGCGACGGCACCTTGCCCTGTTCCAGAAACGCACCGCCCTTGTCCATCAGGGCGTATTTCGTGTAGGTTCCGCCAAAATCAAGTACCAGATACTGTTTCATCTTTTTGCTCCTTCCAAGGGGATGATATCGACCTTATTATATCGTTCTTCACCTTTCCTGCGCAACGACGGTTTCACCAGAAAATCCGGGTGATTTTTGTGCAAAAAAGCACACCTCTGCCTTTCAGCTTCGGTGTGCTCGAGATGGATTTTTAGTTCAGGGAGACCGGCTGTTCCGGCTTATTGGCGGTACGGGCGTTGGTCTTGCCCTCCGGACGGATCTCACCAGCCGCAGTCAGTGACATCTTGGTGAGGGTCGGGCCGACCAGCTCATAGACCAGCACCGAGAAGAGGACAACGTTTCGCACCATGTGGCCGTCGGACAGCTCTGCGGCCTCTGCGGCCATACCCAGTGCGACGCCGGCCTGCGGCAGCAGGGTGATGCCCAGATACTTCTGGATGCTCGGGCTGCACTTGGTCAGACGGCAGCTCGTATAAGAACCCGTGATCTTACCAAGCGAGCGAGCGGCGATGTACACCACACCGATGAGCAGAACCATCGGGTTGGACAGGATCTTCAGGTCAAGCTCTGCGCCGGACAGGACAAAGAACAGGATGTTGATGGGCGACACCCAGCGGTCAAGACGGTCCATCAGCTCGTCCGAAGTAGAGCAGATGTTGCAGAAGACGGTACCGGTCATCATGCAGACCAGCAGCAGCGAGAAGCCGCAGTGGACAGGGCCGATGTCAAAGGTCACCATCGACAGACCGACTGTCAACAGGACGAACGCTACGGACAGGCTCATACGCTTGGAACGAGAGTGGAAGTAAACCTCCAGCTGATTCAGGCAGAAGCCTGCAATCGCGCCCAGACCCAGCGAGAAGACGATCTCGACGATGGGCTCGACCAGAACGCTGATGAGGTCGACACGGCCCTGTTCCAGCGCGTTTGCGATACCGAAGGAGGCCGAGAACAGCACCAGACCCACAGCGTCGTCAATTGCAACGACCATCAAAAGCAGATGGGTCAGAGGGCCGTCTGCCTTGTACTGCTTGACGACCATCAGGGTCGCTGCAGGTGCCGTTGCCGCTGCGATTGCGCCCAGTGTGATGGCCGACGCCATCGAAATAACGTCTGGCCGAATCAGATGCAAAATCACCAGCACAATGTCGACCATTGCAGTCGTGACAACTGCCTGCAAAATGCCGACCGTGATGGCCTGCTTGCCCATGCTCTCCAGCGAGCTGAGACGGAACTCATTGCCGATGACAAAGGCGATAAACCCCAGCGCGACCTGTGTGATGATAGAATAGCTGTCCACCTGCTCCATAGTTCCGAAGCCGATGCCGAATCCGCTCAGACCCAGCCGGCCCAGAAAGAACGGGCCAAGCAGCAATCCAGCCACCAGATACGACGTGACCGCAGGCAGATTGATGGCCTTTGCGAGACGCGACATCAGCAATCCGGCGATCAATGCAACAGAAAGACAAATCAAAAGTTGTTCCATGATTTTTAGGAGCCTTTTCCTTATACCAACAGGCTCCCGACCCTCCTTATCAAAAATTACGCAGCAGCGCAGAGTGCCAACTCTCTGCACTTTCCTTAACAAATAAGATGCCTAAAAATTATACTCTTCGTGCAGATAAAAAGCAACAGATTTGAGGATTTACGTCCATAAAATTTTCTTAATTTACTTAATCAAATTCTTTTTGATGCTGTATAAAGCTTTCGATAAAGATTCTATTGAAAATTTTCAAAATCACAATTCGCAATAACCAAAAAGCCGCCCCGAGAAAATTTTCAGAGCGGCAAAACAAAACCCCCGAGGAAAATCCTCGAGGGCTTTCATTTAAGTCGGCGACTACCTATTTTCACGCGCCGTTTCCAGC
>CAKTEM010000037.1 GCA_934548045.1 uncultured Faecalibacterium sp.
GCGGCCGACGAGGCTCGAACTCGCTACCTCCACCTTGGCAAGGTGGCGCTCTACCAGATGAGCTACGGCCGCATATCCTTTGTGGCGTCCCGGGCTTGTCTCCCGGCGACGTTGGTTATTATAGCGCAGAAGGCCCTTCTTGTCAACAGAAAAATCAAAAAAATATTCAAAAAATTGGATTTAGTCGGTCTTATCCGCGCAAAACCGCCTGTCTGCGTCCAATTTCTTCCAGATTTTTTCATTCTGTTTTCTCTTCAAGTTCGACACAGCTGACACGAAGAAATTTTAATTGAAAAGTTCGTTATAAAATTGTATAATGAAACTGTCAAGCTGTCGCGTGTGTGCCGGTGCTTCTACTATAAACTATAATAAGTATTATATAGAGCGTTCCCGGCGCATCTTCGTGCATAGAGATAGGATTTCGCCAAAAAAGGAGCAAACGCAATGTACAAGATCACTGAAAAAGTCGCGCTGAACCCCACCGTGACAAAGATGGTCATTGAAGCCCCCCTGATCGCCAAAAAAGCAAAGCCGGGCCAGTTTATCATTGTGCGCCCGTTCGAGGACAGCGAGCGCATCCCCCTGACCGTGGCCGGTTACGACTGCGAGAAAGGCACTGTCGACATCATCTTCCAGATCGTCGGCGGCACCACCATGGAGCTGAACAGCCTGAAAGTCGGCGAGAGCGTCCATGACTTCGTCGGTCCTCTGGGCCGCGCTACCAAGACCGAGGGCCTGAAGAAGGTCTGCGTCGTCGGCGGCGGTGTTGGCTGCGCCATCGCTCTGCCCATTGCCCGTGAGCTGCACGAGCAGGGCTGTGTCGTCCACAGCGTCATCGGCTTCCGCAACAAAGACCTGCTCATCCTCGAGGACGAGTTCAAAGCCTGCAGCGACGAGCTGCGCATCATGACCGACGACGGCAGCTACGGCACCAAGGGCGTCGTCACCGCTGCTCTGGATGAGCTGGTCGAGGCTGGCAACCAGTACGACCTCGTCATCACCATCGGTCCGCTCATCATGATGAAGTTCGTCGTCAAGACCTGCCAGAAGCACGGCCTGAAGAGCATCGTCTCCATGAACCCCATCATGATTGACGGCACCGGCATGTGCGGCGGCTGCCGCCTGACCGTTGGCGGCCAGACTAAGTTTGCCTGTGTTGACGGCCCGGACTTCGACGGTGACCTTGTCGATTTCGACGAGGCAATGGCACGCGGCACGATGTACCGCCCGTTTGAGGCACATGCCCGTGAAGCAGCCTGCAATCTGCTCAATCAGGAGGTAAAATAAGATGGCTTTCAATATGGATCCTAAAAAATGCCCCATGCCGACCCAGGACCCCAATGTTCGCAACAAGAACTTTGAGGAAGTCGCTCTGGGTTACACCGCAGAGATGGCTGTCAACGAGGCAAAACGCTGCGTCCACTGCAAGAACAAGCCCTGCCAGACCGGCTGCCCGGTCGGCATCGACATCCCCGAGTTCATCGGCCATGTCGCAGAAGGCGATTTCGAGGCCGCTTATCAGGTCATCAACCGCTCCTCTTCCCTGCCTGCTGTCTGTGGCCGTGTCTGTCCGCAGGAGAGCCAGTGCGAAGGCAAATGCACGCGCGGCATCAAGAACGAGCCGGTCGGCATCGGCCGTCTGGAGCGTTTTGTCGCCGACTGGCACCGTGAGAACGTCCACACCGCACCCATCGTTCCCGAGTCCAACGGCCACAAAGTTGCCATCATCGGCGCAGGCCCTGCCGGCCTGACCGCCGCCGGCGATCTGGCAAAGCTGGGCTACAAAGTTACCGTCTACGAGGCTCTGCACGTTGCAGGCGGCGTTTTGATGTACGGCATCCCCGAGTTCCGTCTGCCGAAAGCCATTGTCCAGCAGGAAATCGACGGCCTGAAGAAGATGGGCGTCGACTTCGAGTGCAACATGGTCATCGGCAAAGTCCTCACCATCGACGAGCTGATGGGTGAGTACGGCTATGAAGCTGTGTTCGTCGGTTCCGGCGCAGGTCTGCCCCGTTTCATGGGCATCCCCGGCGAGAGTCTGAAGGGTGTCTACTCCGCAAACGAGTTCCTGACCCGTTCCAACCTGATGAAGGCTTATCTGCCCACCAGCAAGACCCCCATCCGCACCGGCAAAAAGGTCGCTGTCGTCGGCGGCGGCAACGTCGCAATGGACGCCGCACGCAGCGCACTGCGTCTGGGTGCTGAGACGGTCTACATTGTCTACCGCCGCGGCATGGCTGAGCTGCCTGCCCGTAAGGAAGAGGTCGAACACGCCGAGGAAGAGGGCATCATCTTCAAGACCCTGTGCAACCCGGTCGAGATCCTGTCCGACGATGACGGCTTTGTAAAGGCCATCACCTGCGTCGAGATGGAACTGGGTGAGCCGGACGCTTCCGGCCGCCGCCGCCCCATTGAGAAAAAGGGCAGCGAGTTCACGATGGACGTCGACACCGTCATCATGAGCCTTGGCACCAGCCCCAACCCCCTGATCCGCTCCACCACCCCGGGTCTGGAGACCAACAAGCACGGTTGCATCGTCACCGAGGGTGACGAGGGCAAGACCAGCCGCGAGGGCGTTTATGCCGGCGGCGACGCTGTCACCGGTGCCGCAACCGTCATCAAGGCAATGGGCGCAGGCAAAGCAGCCGCCAAGGCCATTGACGAGTACATTCAGAGCAAATAATTTTCTCCCATTTCAGGCGCATTATCGTCAAAAGCAAGATTTTTGCAAAGTTTTTTGAAGATTTTTCAAAAAACCTGTTGACAAAATGTCTTCATCTGCGTATAATATTTCATGTCGCCACGCTTCGGTAGGGAGGCGGACGCGATATCCGGGTGTAGCGCAGTTTTGGTAGCGCGCTTGAATGGGGTTCAAGAGGCCGTGAGTTCGATTCTCGCCACT